>JANPHB010000418.1:0-22566 GCA_031424235.1 Pirellula sp. | reverse complement strand
AGCGGTGTCCGGTCGGGACAAGCCCGGGACAAGCCCGAGCCGGACAAAACGACAAATATCAAAAGTCAATGTCGGCAAAAGTGACTAGCCAAAATTCGCACCTCCCCGACGCGACGATTGAAACGTTGCCCTTTGTTTTCGTTGTTAGAAATGCTTCACAGTGTTGCCGAAACGGGGAGAGGGGGAGGAAATCACGTCGATTTCGGTTAATTTCAACGGAATTTGATTTTAGGCTGAATCGAGATGTGGGTAATGATGAGGCCGTTGGCCCTGGCTATTCGAACGGCTGACCCGTTGGGCCGAAATCGCATTCGAACATTGCGATGATATCGCATTCGAGTGACCGCCATCCACAGTTGCGGCGGCTCAACTTCCAGCCATTGGAGACTCTCGCAATGACTAAGTGAGTTACCAGCAAATCTATCCCTCGCAACTTCAGAAAGCGCAAGCTAGGATTACGTGAAATAGCTGGATTAAAAGTCGAGAAAATTCGTTTATCCAACTCTTTTTTTTTGGCTTCTTGCGTTTTTTTCGGCCATGTTCAACCAACTCGTGTTTCGGAACGGTTGGTCGGTTAACGCCGTTGATTGTCGCCCAGTGCCCTTGGGAATTGATTCAGACTGATCAGCAATGCGGTTTACTTTTCGCTTAAGAACCCTTTTTGTGTTGGCTACGTTGATCGCGGTTGGGTTGTTACTTTGGGGCGAACGACAACGCTTCCTTCGTGAACACGTTAATGT
The DNA here is from genome assembly GCA_031424235.1 of Pirellula sp. GTDB lineage: Bacteria > Planctomycetota > Planctomycetia > Pirellulales > Pirellulaceae > JBKCUI01. The sequence continues at coordinate 21,826 of JANPHB010000418.1, read as the reverse complement.
TCGAATTGTCGATGAAGCGTTTGGAATCCAATTGACCCATTTTCGCTATCGAACTTGGATCATCACGCAGCAGTCTGGCCTCAATCCGGAATGGTCGGAATGGATTGAGCATCGAAGCGATACTCCGCTCTCCTTAAAAGTGCCGCAAAACTGCCGGCTTAACCTCCAAGTCCAGGACGCTGCGAAACCCTTTCAAGAAGGGATGCATGATTATGAATCCACGCTGGTCGCCCCTGATTCAACCCATCAATGGACCATTCGACTAAAACCCCAGCGAGAGAAATACCAACTCGCGAGGAGAGCTGGTACTCGCAGTCGGACTTCACCAATGGCCCGTGCATTCTATCGGGACGCGTTGTTGACGAGCAAGGTAGTCCCGTTCGCAAATTTGGTTTACGAGTCTTCCTCAAATTTTCATTCGTGGAATCGTATCTTTTCGAAATCGAAGAGCCCAAAGGTCGATTCAATCTCAATTGCCCGCAACCGATTGCCGGCTACATCGTTCAGGCCGATTCATTCGCCTTGGAACAACGTGGATTTTTGGAGAGAACGGAATTGGCGATGCCAGATACCGCGGACCAGACTGTCCTACTGAAGCGAGGCCTCCGAATCTCAGGATCACTTGAGCTAACGAAGGACCATCGAAAGGTACCAACGCTCGTACTCATTGATGGGCGATTGGACACGTACCAGAATTATTGGAGAACCCTAAGCGATGAGGAGCGAGAGTGGAGCCAACAGATCATTGAACAACCATCATCGTTTCCGTCGCTCGCGCACGTCTATCAATACCGCCAGCAACCCAACTCGGACGGGGATTTTGCATTCGAAAACCTACAGAATGGCGCGTATTGTCTGTTCGTGTTTTACAATGATCAATTATTGACGCAAAAGCAAATCCGATTGGATTCGACGAACGTGGCAATCGAACCCATCGTTGTGCCTCCGACAGGACGCATTCAAGGAATAGTTAAGGAATTTCCATTAGGGCGCATGTCCCCAGGCTCGTCCCCGTTTCCAAAGAGCTCGATCAATCCCTTTGAGATCTATGTACTAAGCCGACTCAATTCAAATTCTCGAAAGTTATTTCGAGGCGATCATTCGGGACGGTTTGAACTCGATGATATTCTCGCTGGTCAATACCGAGTCATCGCACATAAAAAACTCTTTCGATCTGCGGTATATAATCCTCCGTTTCTCGTTTTAAATCCCCCGTTTCTCGTTTCCGGTGGAAAGGTGACAGAGGTGGATTCGGACTACGCGCCGATCCTAGAGATCGAAATCCGGAACGAAGATGACAACGTTCGCGATCGAATTGATCGTCAATACGTTCAGGCAGATTTGCTTGGCAGCGATGGAGTCCACTCAATTGCCTGGCTAGGGAATCCGGAGGAAACTCGAAACGGTTCTCGACGCAGACTCTATGGTGACAAGAATCTTCCAAACGGACGATATCACCTTCAGCTCCCTAAAGGATCCTATCTAGGCAATCTTCATACGCAATTCGATTATATTAAAACGGACCGCACGCAAGCGAAAGAGGTTTCCGCTCATGAACTCTCCTTCAATGCACCAACGATGGTCCACTTTGTGCACGAACAATTGACATGTACTATTAGCCATAAGGGCGTTGTGGTATTTGAAGGTTGGGCGAACAGTCCAATGGAGTGCATCGTTGAGGGGGCGGGACCATTCGATATCCTCCTCGAAAACAACCACATGGTTGGTTTCTCTTTCGCGACGTGAAGTTTCCGAGATTCCAGGTTGAGCTCGGAGATGTCCAATGGAACGATGGCGGAACCATCGAGATTGACATTTCCTCCACGCAATTCGCCGCTGAACCCATTCGCTTTGAACTGCGGAATCAAATGACCGGAAGGTGCTACACCGGTGATGAGCAAGACCAATCTTGGATGCGAGAAAAGAGAGCCTTTGAAGGACTGATGCCAGGGACTTGGGTTTTCGAACTCTTCGCAAGGGAATCCCTCGTCGGGGAAAAGCTTCTTTTGTCAAAGAGCATTGAATTGAAAGCAGACGAAACCATCTTGTTCGATGGTAACTCCACTCTTCAGCATTAGAACATTACATAAAGGAACAGCCGGTATTTAGCCACGAAAAGCCACAGAGGCCACAAAAGGAAAGTCAAAGTCACTCGCATCGACGCAAAACGAGTTTGAGTTCCCATTTTTTTAGTCTCTCATTTCTTTAGTCTTGGAAGAGCAAACATTTTTGTGTGTCTTGTGTCTTTTCGTGGCCAAAAAATGGGCTTTTCGTTTCGTTCCTAGAGCTCTGCCGTCCGTCGACTTAGATATCCACCATGAATCGGATTCCCGTAGTCTTCGCCGACAAAGAAGGGGATTGGCAGTAAGATCGAACGCAGAAAAATGTCGGCAAATCATCTTTCTGCGTTCGATCTTTCTGCCATTGACTGCCATCGGACTGAGTCTGACTCCGTCGGGGTTTTGGGCATAATACCTTATTCAAAAGAGCTGAATTCTTACGAATCCAGCTACTGGATTCGAGATTGACTTCGCCAAAGAACTATACTATTCTTGAATAGTTCCTAAATCGAACTATTCTCGAGGTGTAGTACATTGAGCCATTTGGATGAACGAGCGAACGATTTTGGACTAATCGTTCGCGATATTCTCAAGCAATTCATGCATCTTCACGAGGTCGCCGCCTGTGGCCCTCAAGCGAATCTCGGACACCAGGATCTCCGCGTGGTCGAGTATTTGGGCGAGTCAGGGCCGCAAATGATGCGGTCGGTTGCCGAACACCTGGGCGTGGCCGTCAACTCTATGACCACCCTCATGGACAACTTGGAGCACAAAGGACTGGCTCATCGAACTCGCTCGGAAGTGGATCGACGCGTTGTCCACGTAGCGTTAACCGAGGAAGGAAAACGGGTTTTCGATTCCGCTACCTTCGCCAAATTTCAGTTTCATCGCGCGTTGCTGGCTGCCTTGACCGAGGAAGAGCAGCAAATCCTATTGGTCCTGTTTCGCAAGATATCTCGTGAAGGCTGGAAGCAAGTCGAACAGTTTGCACTCTCCCCTAGCCATTCGCTCAAGCCCCCCAAGAACGCAAACCACATTGTGCCTGCGGAATCCCCGACTTGACCGTCGCCATTCCAATCGCACAAACATATCGACTTCATGAAGAGCAAAGAAATGACTTCCAATCTACTAGAACGCGACCCGGCTGTTGAGCCAACTGTCGTCACCCCAACCAAACACCTTGATAAGCAACCGCATCCGCCGACGGCTCCATCGACTCCCAAGCCTTTCGTGCAGACAGGCTGGTCCATCATGACCTGGGCGACTATGGGCACGTTGCTGGTCGCATCGTTTGGCGGTGGCTGGTGGTTTGCAAACAATCAAGCGAACCAGCACGAACGCATGTCACTTCCCGAGTCCGACCTCGTATTGAAAGACGACTCGATCGTGGTGACCACCGAACCGATCGTCTATCGCGATGTCCAACGCTATGTTGAAGCTGTTGGAACGCTCAACGGATTCGAAGAAATCACCTTGAGCTCAAAACAAGAGGGCCGCGTACTGCGGGTCCATCACGACTTGTCCAGTGTCGTCAAGCCCGGCGAACTATTACTGGAGCTCGATCCAACCGATGCCAAGCTAGCCTACGATCAAGCCAACCGCAACGTGCAAACGGAACTTGCCAAATGGGGCTTCAAATCAGTTCCCGACGAATCCGAGGATCTTCAGCAATTACCGACCGTTGTTTCAGCAAGACTGCGATTCGAATTGGCTCAATCGCGATTGACTCGTATGACACCGCTCAAAGCTTCGAATTCGGTTTCCGCAGAAGACTGGGAACAAGCGAAGTCGGATGTATTGGTCCAGCAATCGGAATGGCAAAACCAGTTGCTCATGGCAAATTCCGCCGCCGCCACTGCAAGGCTTCGCAATGCAGAACTCGCCATTGCAGACCAACGCATCAAAGACATTTCGATTCGAGCTCCATTGCCAACCGTTCTATCCAATCCAGCCGATCATTTTTATACCATCTCCGAACGACTCGTTTCCGAAGGAACGTTAGTGCGACCGGGAACCGAGGTCTTCAAACTCGTGCTAGGCAAGACGCTCAAACTGCGACTATCCATTCCTGAAGCCTACTCAAGGCGAGTGATAGTGGGGCAAACTGTCGATGTAATAACAGGTGCATCGCAAACGGCGAGCATAGGCACGATCGAACGAATTGCTCCCTCGATCGACCGAACGACGAGAACCTTTGTGGTCGAAGTGAACGTGCCAAACCAAGATGGTTTTCTCAAACCAGGAGGCTTCGCGAAAGCCAAGATTCTCGTCGGCAGCGATGCCAAAGCCACGACGATCCCAATCCATGGTCTTTATTCGTTTGCTGGTATCAATAAAGTCTTTCTGAACGAAAATGGCATCGCCAAGGAATTCAAAGTGAAGTTGGGCGAACAAACCGATGAGTGGGTTGAAATCGCTGAGCCAGCCTTACCTGCAAATGGCTCCGTGGTAACAAGCGGACAGAAATTGCTATCCGAAGGAAGCTCGATTTCCCTTCGCTCGAACTCAAAAGAGCCCGAAACGGCAACATCATCTCAAGCCGAAGCGGGTGCAAGATGAACTTTTCGGACATATGCATTCGTCGCCCCGTTTTCACTTGGGTCTTGGTAGCGATTCCTGTTGTGCTCGGAATCGTTTCCTACTTTGAAATGGGCGTCGACCTGTTTCCCAAAGTGGACTTCCCAGTGATCTCGGTATCCGCTGCGCTACCTGGAGCGAGTGCCGAAGAGATGGAGAGCGCCGTCACCAAGCCACTCGAAGAAGCCCTAAACACGATCTCTGGAATCGACGAGCTTCGATCCACCACGCGCGAAGGGACGGCAATAGTCGTCATCCGATTTGTTCTTCAAAAGAATGGCGATGTAGGGGCACAAGAAGCCCGAGACAAAATCTCGTCGGTGATTCGGCAACTCCCCGAGGGAATGGAAACACCCTTGGTGAACAAGTTTGACCTTGATGCTGCCCCGATTATCACGATCGGTGTATCAGGCAACCGAGACATTCGCGAAGTCACCGAAATCGCCAAACGCCAAATCCAAGAACTACTGCAAACGGTTCCAGGCGTCGGAAATGTATTCATGGCCGGTGGTCGTAGCCGAGCCGTGAATGTTCGAATCGATACGGACAAGCTTAAAGCGTATTCCGTTTCGATCGAGGAGGTTCGGCAGGCGCTCGTCAGCCAAAACCTTGAGGTACCTGGCGGGATTGTCGATCAAGGTCAACGCGAAATGGTTTTGCGAACGCTAGGACGCATCACCACGGCCGACAAATTCAATGACTTGATCGTTGCCAATCGAAATGAATATCCAATTCGCATCCGGGACATTGGAATGGCCGAGGACTCGATCGAGGAGCCGCGCGGCATGAGTCGCCTCGATGGCCAAAACGCCGTCAGTTTGTTCGTCCAAAAACAATCCGGTACCAACACAGTCGCCATCTCCGACGCCGTTCAAGAACGTCTTGATCGCATTCGCAAGGCGTTGCCCAACGATGTTAAAGTGGAAATCACTCAAGACCAATCTCGCTTCATACGCGTTTCGATGGACGAAGTGCGTTTTCACTTGATGCTGGCAGCTGTTCTGGTTGGTATCACCATTCTCTTGTTCATTCGGGATTGGCGTACAACCGTGATCGCGACGCTCGCTATCCCGACCTCGATTATCCCCACGTTTCTGTTCATGCAGTACATGGGTTTTACGCTCAACAACATTACAATGCTGGGGCTCATTCTTGCGATCGGGATTGTGATCGATGACGCGGTGGTAGTTCACGAAAACATCTTTCGGCACATGGAAGAGAACGGTCTGGACGCGATGACGGCGTCGAGTATCGGTACCAAAGAAATTGCTTTGGCCGTGCTTGCAACCAGTTTGTCGCTGGTCGTGATCTTTGTACCTGTCGCGTTTATGGGCGGGATGGTCGGTCGTTTCTTTAGCAGCTTCGGGTTGACGGTTGCGTTTTCGATTCTGATGAGTCTGTTCGTGTCGTTTACCTTGACGCCCATGCTTTGCTCCCGATTCCTTAAGCTGGAAAAGAAAGAAGATGGACACTCAGGCTCCAAGTCGGGTTGGGTGTACATTGTCGTTGAGCGGTTTTACGGCGCATGCTTGCGCTGGTCGCTTCGCCATCGTTGGATGACCATCGGTGTATGTGTCCTGATCGTGATATCGACGGTTCCGATTGCAATGAACTTAGGTGTCAATCTCGTACCGCGGGACGATCAAAGTGAGTTCCAAGTTGGCTTTATCACGCCCGAGGGCTACACACTCGATCGGACCAATCAAATTGTGACCGAGATTGAGAATCGGCTGGCCAAGCTTCCTGGCGTGGTTCATCGCTTTACTTCCATCGGGCAATCCGGCACTGCCAAAGGGCAAGGGGACGTGACTCGGGGCTCGATCTATCTGCGATTGATCGAACTGGAGGAACGCAAATTCACTCAGTTTGATCTGATGCGGCGTGCCAGGCTGATTCTGCAAGAATACCCGGACTTGCGGACCTCCGTGTCGGATGTGTCGGCGCTAGGTGGCGGGCCGAACGGTGATAGTCGGATCTTTCAAATCAGTTTACAAGGTCCAGAGGTTGAGCAGCTTGCTACCTATGCAGACACCTTAAAAGGGAAACTGCGGCAACTCAAGGGACTAGTCGACATCGATTCGACCCTTTCGATGCGCAAGCCGGAGATCCAGGTAAACATCGACCGAGAGCGTGCCATGGACCTAGGGATACCAGTCCAGATGATTGCCAACACGCTCAGCGTTTTGGTCGGCGGCCAAATTGTCTCCAGCTTCCGCGAGGGGACAGAGCAGTATGACGTTTGGTTGCGGGCGGAAAAACAATATCGAGCCGGCTCCAGAGAAGTGCAATCGCTTGCCATTCCATCCCCCACGGCCGGCCAAGTTCTCCTGAGCAGCCTTGCAAAAATGGAAGAGAAGCAGGGGCCAAGTCAGATCGATCGATTGAATCGTCAGCGAACCGTGACGTTAATGGCTCACCCCGATGAAGTCTCCCTCAACGAAGCTGTCCAGTTTGCGAACAAGAGCGTGGCAGAAATGAATCTTCCACCGGAATATCAGATCGTGTTTGGCGGGCAAGCGGATATGCTTGAGGAAACAGCCTATTACTTTATGGTCGCTCTCGTATTGAGCCTAACGTTCATGTACTTGATTTTGGCGGCCCAGTTTGAAAGCTGGATTCACCCGATCAGCATCTTGGCCGCATTGCCGGTTACGATTCCGTTCGGTTTGCTTTCTTTGTTGCTGTTCCGAACACCGCTCGATTTGTATGCCATGTTCGGCTTGTTCATGCTATTTGGCATCGTCAAGAAGAACGGTATTCTGCAAGTGGACAAAACGAACGAACTTCGTCGGGCTGGGATGGAACGTGACAAAGCGATTTTGGAGGCAAACTACACCCGTTTGCGACCGATCCTGATGACGACCGTCATGTTGATGGCAGCCATGGTGCCCATCGCGTTGGGGCAAGGCCCAGGAGCAAGTGCCCGAGCCAGCATGGCAAAAGTGATCATCGGCGGACAAGCGTTGTCGTTGCTACTGAGTCTACTGGCTACCCCGGTTTCGTATTCGTTGTGGGATGATCTAAGCATTTGGATTTCACGACGATTGCGAGGCTCGGAGCGAAAGGAGCTTGCAAAGCAAAGCCCGGCCGTACCGTTGTTGAATCGTCAACAAATCCCAAATGTGTAGTGCAGAGCTAGGTCACTCTGTTTAATTCAGGGCAAGGTCACTCTCGGCAAGAGTGACCCACGGTGGGTCACACCTGCCGGGTGTGACCAAGAAGTGACCAAAACGCTCGCCCCTAGCTAACAACTGATAACTGATAACTAATAACTCACAGCTTATGATTCAGCGTGTAATACGCATCGTTGTGCAACAACGGTTCGCCACTCTTTGCTCGAATCCCTTTGGCATGAAGCTCATGCACATGCCCGATCTGCAATCCATCGATAGTGAGTTCAATACTCATGCCATCCTCTGCAACTTTTGCGGCCTTGATAGTCGGTTTGGTTTGATCGACTTCAGGGCTTCCGTATTGCTCACGATAAATGTACGTGTACGTTTCAATATCGTAACTCGCCAGATCGCTCGCGGTTTTTGCATCGACCGGCTTTGTGAAGTTTAGTACGAAACCATTCGGTTGGAGCCGCATGGTTTTGATTTCGAAGGGCATGGCTCCGGTCCAATCAAGTCGTTCGATGGCAAAATTGCGTGTGCCACGCGAACCCCAGCCACGGCTCGTGCCCCCAACGAATAAACCACCTTGCTGAGCCATTTCCACACCGACGACTCCCGATTGGAATCCCGCTCGGAATGGAAAACATGCTCCTTGATACTGGCCGGCAACGATCTCCAGATCGACTCGCATGATCGTGCTGTGCGTTTGATCTCCGATAAACATCTGACCTTCAAATGGACCGAATTTGCCCGCTGTGGTATCGCAAGCGATTCCGCTGGCGGATTGACCCATTTTGCCGTAGGGAAACAAAACGGCAGGGGGCACCAAATCAGGATGCTTGCTCGCCTCAACCATGATTCGGCTATCGCTCTTGGGTGAAACAGGAGCTATGCCCTTAAACGGTTCCGCGTCTTTGGTCCATTTGTTGCCCCCTGGATGGCCAGCAAACTTGCCAGGAACAAGTTGCTTCAAGCCACATGTTCCGTTCCATGGCCCTTGGTTGTCTGTATAAAAGGTGTCACCTTTGGTGTTGAACGCGATTCCGCCTGGGGAACGCAAACCGTAAGTCGTCGGTACCGTCTTTCCATCTGGAGTGATTCGCAAACACCAGCCTCGGTAAGGGACATCGCTGCCGAACGAACCGGTCAAGCAGTTGGCGACCCAGATATTGCCGTCTTTGTCAAACTTGGAACCGAACGCGTATTCGTGGTAGTCTCCACAAATCTCCCATCCATCGCCCACGATCTCGAACTGATCGGCAAGGCCATCACCATCGCTATCGCGTATTCGAGAGACGTCACTTCGCTGGGTGGCGTATAACCAGCCATCTCGTTCGGCCAGCCCTAGAGGTTCGTGCAAGCCGTGCGCAAAACGTTTGAACTGCTTTGCTTCGACGTTTTCCGCAAAGGGCTTTTCGATCATCCAAATTTCGCCGCGCCGGGTCGCAACGGCCAGCCTGCCATCGGCCATAAGATTAAAGGCGCCGGCCTCTAAGACACTTTCGGCTGGCGGCTCGAACGTCGTGATCCGATAGAAATCGGATTCCTTGGGATCCGCAGCAAACAACGCGAGTGGTGCAAAACCACAGATCGCAAAGAGAATAGTCCGCAGTCCAAGTTTCATGGTTTTTCTATTGGGATTGATAGGTTGGAGGGCGTGGGAGAGCCAACTCTGAAAAGGTTCGCACTCCCGAAGATTCTAACTGAACTTGAAAACTGAAGGAAAGTTAGAGGCTCAACCGTCTGGCGACGGTGGCTACCTATGGGAGAGCGAGGCTCCTGCCGAGCTGAGACGCCACGGTTCGGCAGGAGCCTCACCCTCCCAGATAACGAATTCGTTGGCCAAACTCGTAGGAAACATGTTTGCAGCCGTGGCCTCACTCTCCCGAGAAATAAAATGCTTGGGAATATGACTTTGGGCAGGTTGTGGCGATTTGGTCGCCTGGAACACAAGAACGAAAATCAAGATACCAACCAAAATCAGGGATACAACGGCAAGTATAACAATCATCGTCAATTGCTGACGCCGCTTTTGCATTTGCTTCTTCATCACCAAGCCAGCACGCGTCGCACTTCCTGGGTCCGATTTGAGATCGGAAAGGTTCTGAACGGAATTCGACGGTGCTCCGGAGAGAATGTCCGTCAAGCTCGGAGGGTTCAACAAAGGTCCCTTGGCACTTGGGAACAACTCCGGCACCAACTCGCTGGCCAATTGCCAGTCCGCAAATCCTTCACGCCAAAGATAAGACTCGGCCGTTACTCGAGATTCCGTAATCCAAGCCATCAACAGTTGCGATGGAGCGGGCCCAAATTGACCACCGCTAGGTGGTCGCACGAACCACTTCGCATCGAAAGCTTCCTTAAGAACCGCTGGCATCAATGGACACTCTACAGCTGCTTCTTGCGGTACTGTCTCGACCTTGGCTACCGTCTCGACCTTGGCTACCGTCTCGGCAGTCTTCGCAACACTGGTTTTCGATGAAGTAGCTTTCGTTTTTTTGGATTCACTAGGAACCGCTTTTTTTGCAACCGGATTCTGTTCCAATGCGATTGCGACGGAATCCGAAGACGATTGGTCTTGCTTGCCGCTCGCTGTTTTGTTCGCTTGCTCGAAGGCGTTTCGAACATTGGCAACCGCCGAATTCTCCGAGGAATCCTCGATCGCCGACGAATAGGAGGAATCATTTGCGGGGATTCGAAAGGAACCTTTGCAGTTTGGGCATTTGCCACGCTTTCCTGCTTGAAAGTCTTTGACATGAAGCGCGTAGCTACAGTGGTGGCAGACAAAGTGGATTCCCATAATATTGTTTTATCTCCGCTGTTCTCACTTACGAATGCTAAACGTTGCGATAGCGTCTGCAAGGCTACTTGTAGGTCTCGTGACATTTGTTGCACGCTTGATCGATTCGACTGACTGCCGATCTGGTCAAGTCCGCGTCGTTAGCCCGTGCGGCTTTGGCTGCATCCACTGCGGCTTGGGTCATGACAGAAGCGAATTGTTGGTACTCTTCGACATCGGCATCGGTCATGCCGGGTTGTTGGATGATGTTACCGAACATCGCAATCAGCTCAGCATATTTGACAACGTCTTCTTGGCTCTCGCGAAATTTCTTTTCGTTGTTGGTAAAGGGGAGCAAGTGTTCGCGAATCGACCATTCGAGCAATATCATCGAGGGGCCGCGGTCGGCCGTATCTTCCCACGTAACCTCCTCTGCACTGCCTGTTAGCTTGCTTCCCTTAAGTAGGTTTTGCAGGTCCTGTTGACGCTGTTTGGCTTCGTTGAAGACCGGCTGAGTTCCGACTTTGCAATTGATTGCCATGCGAGCAAAGATACGTTGTGAATAAGCTGCAGATGATTGCCAACGGATCTCTTCCGGATACTGAGCGATTACGGCCATGGTGGCCGCCAGCAAAGTAAACTCGCGACGTGCCTCCCCAACGCCTCCAGAGAACTTGGCAGGAGTGGTCACAATTCCATCCAAGCGAGTTTTCGATTCTTTAACGATGTCTTCGATGGTTGCAGCGCTAATCAACTCTTTCCATACCGCCTTACCCGTCAGCGGTGCATCCCCTTCATTCGCTGCAACTGCGTTGCCTTTGTCTGTTTTGTTGGTTGCCGCAATTGCTGACTGAGCGCTCGGTAATTCCCCGGAAAGCTGACTCAACGCATCGCTAAAAAAAATGCCGGAAAACTCGTTCGGCTTGAAAGTTGGCGGGGCAGCCCGCTTAGGCTTCTTGACGGATCGTTGGGCGTAAACCGACGAACCGACCAGAAGCGATCCGATTGCCAAACCGACTAAGAAGCGAAATTTCATGGTTGTATGGGACGGTTTGGCGGAGACAATTTGGCAGGGACAAGTTGTCGAGAAAAGACTCACTGTAAGTATTTTACACGCCCATGGCTATCAACGCCAACGGGCTGCAAAAGGCTTTGTCGGTAATACTTGAGGCCTGGGAAGAAAAAACAGCCTCCCGCAACGATCCCGAGAATGATGTGGGCAAACTTCGGAAACGCCAACATCAGCGCGCTCGAGGCGAAAAGGCAAAACGCTTGAATATAAAAGACACCGCTCAAAATTCCGGCTTTGATCAAAAAAACCATCCCCGTGATGATGGCAACGAGAGGCGTTAATGCCAAAGGTGGCAGATTCAACCACCACTCGATCGGAAACAGAGCGCCAATTCCAATCATGCTTGCTCCCCAAACGTGCGCAATCTGACGCTCGACGAAGGTTACCGGTCCCATTCTTCTTCGCAATGCCCAGAAGACAGCCGCCCAAGCTCCTAATCCGACGATCCACAAAAGGATGTAAGCCCATCGATTTGGCGAATCCCCCTGCATGATTTGGAGCCCTTCGGTCAACAAACATGCAATGACCAAAACCAAGGAATGCCACATCCATAGCAGTCCCCAGTTCTCGAGAATGGGAGCATGATGCGTCTCGCGAAACCAACGCGCGATGACTTGAACGAATTGCCCCGATCGAGCGGAAATAGGTTCGTCATTGAGAAACGCACGAAGGTCGTCCGCCAACGATTCTGCCGTGGAGTAACGAAGATCCGATGGCTTCTGCAAGCATCGAACCACGATCATTTCCAAGTCCCGATCGACCTTCGGATCGATGGTTCGTGGTAACGGAGGATCCTGCTCAAGGATCTTGAGAAGAAGATCGACGGGCGACTGAGCCACATGCGGTGGTCTGCCTGTCAACGCATGATAGAGAACCGTCCCAAGACTATAGATGTCCGAAGCTGGACCAATCGGCCCCATCCGCCCACTCGCTTGCTCTGGACTCATGTAAGTCGGAGTACCGAGCACGACACCTGTCCGCGTCAGTGTCTCGCTGCTGTCCGATTGCTTGGCCAAACCGAAATCGGTAAGCTTCGCACTGCCGAGCTCATCAACGAGTATGTTGGACGGTTTGATGTCGCGATGAACAACGCCTGAAACGTGTGCAAAATGGACGGCGCGGCAAATCTGCTCCAGATAGGTAGCCGCTTCCCTTTGAGTCACTTCACGACTTGCCATCAAGTCGGACAGTGTACGACCGCGAATGAATTTCATCGCAAAGAAGGGGCGACCATCGAGTTCACCCACATCGAAAACCGGAACGATGCCGATATGCTCAAGTCTTGCGGTCGCTTTGGCTTCTGCAAAAAATCGTTGCTTTTCAACAGGTGTGGCTAACCGATCTCTCAAGATCATCTTGATCGCCACTTCGCGGTTCAGGCTGATCTGGTTCGCGCGATAGACGATACCCATCCCGCCGCGTCCGACGACTTCGAGGAGTTCATAGTCTCCGAGGGTGCAGGGCAAGTTCATTTGCCACTGACCAGAATCCGTGTTGGTCGCGTTGGATTCGATCAGTTTGGCTTCCGCACCACCGACTGCATCCGTAACCAGGACGGTTCCCCACAGAAACATTAAGTCTGAGGCGTGCTCCGGATGAAGCTTGCATACCGCTTGGATATCGATGGGGATTCCGCGTTGCATCAGGTCGGTCAATTCGCTCACAATGGCCGCGAGTTGAGCTTCCGCTTCCGATATTGGTTCGTCGGACTCTTGGTTGAGCGGGTCGAACTCTTTGAGCCCATCGAACTCAGGTTTCATTCTTCGAGATCCTTTTGGAGGGTTGGCATCCCCTCAATGATCTCTCTTAGACGTTTGAGAGCTCGAAGATAACGCATGCTGGCGGCCGGTTCTGTCAGGCCAAGCGATTGAGCGATTTCTTGATTGTTGAGCTGTTCGTAGTGACGCATCAAGATGATTTCACGGTCATTATCGCGAAGCAGTTGGACTGCCGATTCAATTTGCTCGGCCAATTCGCGTTGGGTGGCTGCGGCAGCGGGGGTGAGTGACTGATCGCGGAATTGGTTTGCCAATTCGATGGTCGATTGATCAAAAGGCCCTTTGCCCGGCTGAGGCTGCTCGCGATCGATGCTGCGTTTGGCGGAAACTCGGTGTCGCCTGTGAGCGTCGATAATGCGATCTTTGGCAATTTGGCGGATCCACAGATGGAAAGGGATCACCGGATTGCTTAAGTAGTCCGTGAGTCGCCGATTGGCTTCGATTAAGACGTCTTGGATCACGTCGCTGACATCCATCCGCTGCATCAAGCGCTGATCCAGCCTCAACGAAATCATCCTTCGCAAGGAATTTCGGTGGCGGTCCATGAGTTCCTCAACAGCCACGGCTTGGCCGCCTCGAACGTTGTTGAGGAGCTCGGCTGTAACTTCTCCATCGGGCCAAATGGAGTTTGGCGTCGGTTTTTCGGTCGGATTTTCGCTCATGCAAACATTCTAGCTCAATGGCCAGGGCGCTGGCAGCTCCAAGTCAATGTAGTATCTTATTCTAGATACAGCCGACAAAAGTAGCAGGCACGCTCCGTCGTGCCGTCCGCTGGATTGAATTGACAATGATTCCTGCTGAACGGCACATGGAATGTGCCTACTACTTTGACTTTTGTCGGCTGTGTCCCATTCGTAGCCTTCCTCAATTAGGCAAGGCAGTTAAGCATTTTCGCGAATGGAGTAGCTGGTTTCGTGAGAAACCAGATGTAATACAATGGTTCTTGAGGGTCGGTTTCTCACGAAACTGGCTACATTTGAAGGCTGGTTTCTCACGAAACCAGCTACATTTGATTGCTGGTTTCTCACGAAACCAGCTACGTATAACTGTTTTCATTGGAGGTCCTCTCATGTGTCGTTATATTGCGTTTTTTGCGGTTCTTTGGAGTCTCATCACCCTTGGGCCAGTCATCACCGTAGACGCGTTGGCCCAAGAGCCCACGAAAGTCCTACAAGCAGATTTGTCGCTAGAAACAGATTTCAAATGGCTATTTGACAAAAAGACGCTCGAAGGCTGGGAAGGCAATGCGGATTGGTTTCGCATCGAAGATGGTTGCATTGTGGCTGGGAGCCTTGACAAAGCCATTCCGCACAACGAATTCCTTTGCACTAAAGCCAATTATGAGAACTTTGAGTTGAAGGTTCAAGTTCGCTTGAAAGGAAAAGGGGACAATGCTGGTGTCCAGTTTCGTACTGTCCGCATTCCGGGCAAAACGGAAGTCAGCGGCTTTCAGTGCGACGTTGGCAACGCTTTTGGACGTCCAGTTTGGGGAGCGCTTTACGACGAATCTCGACGCAACAAGATGCTGGCCGAAGGGGATAAGGAAAAGGTTCCAGCGTGGCTACGAAAAGACGACTGGAATGAACTGACCGTGCGAGCTCAAGGGGACCGCATTCAAATTTGGCTCAATGGCAATCCGACCGTCGACTATACCGAGATGGACGAGAAGATCGTAAAGACCGGGGTTATCGCGTTGCAAATCCATTCGGGGCCCCCGACGGAAGCTTGGTATCGCAATATCCGGCTCAAAGCGCTCTAACGGAGGGGCATCTGACAATGAAAAACACTGCATCGGAATGCGAATCGTCATGGAACGCACGCTGGCAATCACTCATTGAAACGTGGGTGATTGAACAAATGAAGTCAGCGGATTCGGGACATGGCATCGATCATGTTCGTCGGGTCGTAGAGAACGCGAAGCGAATCGGACGCAGCGAACACGCCAATTTCGAGATCTACTTGCCGGCTGCTTGGTTGCACGACTGCGTTATCGTTGCGAAGAATTCGCCGCAGCGACGGATAGCGTCCGCGCTGGCGGCTCAAAGCGCGGACCGATTTCTTGCTGAGATTGCATATCCTCAGGAATGGATTGCTCCGATTTCTCACTGCATCTTGGCCCATAGTTTCTCTGCTAATGTACCCTGCGAAACCATCGAGGCCAAAGTTGTTCAGGATTCGGATCGTCTTGAAGCCGTCGGGGCGATCGGATTGGCTCGTTGTCTGATGACAGGTGGGGCCATGGGGCAACGGCTTTATCATCCCGAGGAGCCATTTCCGGTGAATCGCCCGCCCGTGGATACTGAGCAATCGGTAGACCACTTTTTCGCCAAGCTGCTTGGCTTGCAGAATACAATGAAAACGCAATCCGGCCGCGAAGAAGCTGCGCGACGGAGCGATTTCTTGCTCGTTTTCTTAAGGCAGCTCGCGGACGAAATCGGTATCTCACGCAGACTTCTTGAGGCCGCATTGCTTCGGATTTCTTGAGGAAGCGACGACTATTCGTCAGGGATTGGCTTACGAAGCTTCGCAGGTTTCGCTTCCTCGGATAGACTTACGGTCGCTTTGGCCGATTTGGAAGTGCAAGTCACTCTCGGCAAGAGTGACCCACCGATCGGCTTGGAAGCCGACTCACTTACTTTTTGGAATTGCCTGCAATTTCAACGGGGAGTGCGAGGCTCCTGCCGAGCGTGATGCGTAAATGGCTCGGCAGGAGCCTCGCCCTCCCAATTTCCCACAAGTGTTTTGTTGGGTTCAAAAGTGAGACGGCCTCGGCCGGGTGTGCCGTAAGTTAAAACAACGTTTCCTTAACTAGACAACTTTCCTATGTCCGACGCAGAAATCCATCAGCAGCTCCAAACGGCTCTCGAATCTTTCAAGGAACCAGAAAGTGGACGGGCCATTTCCAAGACTGGGCAAGTTGGAGACTGGACCGTGGCTGATGGTGTTGTCAGCTGCCGGTTGAGCTTGACCTCGATGATGCAGCCAATTGCGTTAGAGACGGCTGATGCTCTGCGGGACCATCTTCTGGCAAACGTGCCTGGTCTAAAGGAAGTTCAAGTCAATCTTGATATCACCTATCGCGCCGCACCGACGATCGGTCAGATCGGGCTCAAAGCAAAGAGCGTCATCGCAGTTGCTGCCGGCAAAGGTGGCGTTGGCAAAAGCACGTTAGCGGCTTCGATTGCAATTGTGCTTGGACGCATGGGAGCCAAAGTGGGCTTGATGGATGCGGACGTTTACGGACCGAGCGTACCCCATTTGTTGGGTTTGGATGGCAGACCCGAAATCGTCGATGGCAAGATTCAGCCGATTCGTTCGGGTGAGATGCCTGTTATGTCCATGGGCTTCCTTGTTGGGAAGGACCAAGCAGTGGTGTGGCGTGGACCGATGCTACACGGATCGATTACTCAGTTCTTGCGCGATACGGCGTGGGGCGAGCTCGACTACTTGATCATCGATATGCCACCAGGAACCGGGGACGTTGCGTTGACCTTGTCACAATTGCTACCGCTGTCGGGCGTGGTCATCGTTTGCACGCCGCAAGAAGTGGCGTTGTTGGACGCAGGCAAAGCCATTTCGATGTTTGAAAAGACGAAGGTTCCGGTGCTGGGCGTAGTGGAAAACATGAGCGGGTTTACCGATCCCGAGTCCGGAAAAGTATTTGATATCTTCGGAAAAGGTGGCGCGAGAAATAAAGCCGAAGAGCTCGGCGTACCTTTTCTTGGGGAAGTGCCAATTCAAATTGCTCTGCGTAGCGAGTCGGACCAGGGACGGTTATCCGACGTTCTTTTGGATCCAGTTATCGCTGCTCCCTTCGAGAAAATTTGTCGAGGTCTCGTTCGATCGCTTGCCGCACAGATCGCAAACAGACCGACCGTTTCTGCTCCATTGCCGGTGCTTTAAGCCAATCCGACCTTAGCACGACGCGCAAGCTAGTGAATTTACTGTCCAATTCACTAGCTTGCGCGTCGTGCTAATTTTAATGGCCCTGCCGATGAACTCGTTCCCTGGCTCCGCCTGGGAACGCAATGCCTCGGAGGCTCCTGCCTCCTGAGTCACAAAAACGTGAGGCGGAGCCTCGAACGCAGAGCGTTCCAAGGCAGAGCCCTGGAACGAGAGTGAAGTTAGAGGCTCCACCGTCTGGCGACGGTGACTACTAGCTGGTATTGCAAAGATGTTGAAAGCCACAGGCTAGAGGCCTATCCCACATAAGTCACTCGGCGGGCTGTGACAAAGATTATCTCGAAGGTACAATTCGGC
Source organism: Pirellula sp. (assembly GCA_031424235.1). Taxonomy (GTDB): domain Bacteria; phylum Planctomycetota; class Planctomycetia; order Pirellulales; family Pirellulaceae; genus JBKCUI01. The sequence goes on along the minus strand of JANPHB010000418.1, from coordinate 4,184 downwards.
GGTTTTGAAAGGTATACGTCCCCTAATTCGCAACAGTGAAGCGTTATGAAAGCAATTGCCGTTCGGCCTGGTACTCCAAATAGTGTTCACGAACGAGATGTCCCGATGCCCTCGATCGACAAGATCCCGGATGGCAAGGGAATATTGGTTAAAGTTCTCAAGGTTGGTGTCGACGCTACGGACCGTGAAATCAACGATGCGTTGTATGGGAACTCGCCACCTGGCGATGACTTCTTGGTATTGGGCCATGAATCCTTTGGTATCGTAAAGGAAGTTGGGGCCAACGTTCGCAATATCAAGGTTGGAGACTACGTAACGGCCACAGTTCGCCGTCCAGGCGGATCGATCTACGACAAGATCGGGACTTACGACATGACCAGCGAAGAGACTTACTACGAACGCGGGATCAATCTCCTTCATGGTTACTTGACCGAGTACTTCGTAGATCATGAGGACTATATCGTTCGAGTTCCGAAGGGACTAAAGAAGTTGCATGTGCTGATGGAGCCGATGAGTTGTGCGGCCAAAGCTATCCATCAAGCGTTTGAAGCTCAACGCCGAATGAAGGTTTGGAGCCCAAAGAGAGCTTTTGTTCTAGGTGCTGGTCAGATCGGTTTGCTGTCCACACTGGTCTTAAGACTCAAGGGAATGGAAGTGTTTACGCTGGCTCGCGCTCCAGGTCCGCACCTCAAGAGTTCGATCGTAGAAGGCATGGAAGCGACTTATGTCCCGACCTCGCAAACTTCATTGGAGGATCTGGCCAAGAAAGTTGGCAAAGCAGATTTGATCATCGACGCAACAGGTTCGTCGGCAATCGCATTTAATGCAATGCAAGCTCTCGGACACAACGGTGTCTTGGTTTGGACCAGCATCACCGGCGGCAAACAGACAACGACGGTTCCATCGGATAAGATCAATATCGAGTGGGTCCTAGGAAACAAACTGCTTGTAGGTAGCGTGAATGCAAACCGAGAGCATTTTGAGTCGGGCATCAAGGACCTTGCACTAGGTGACGTCATGTTCCCGAATGTCCTGGAAAAGATTTTGACCAATCCCGTCAACGGCCTGTCCGAATACAAGGAAATGATGAGGCTGCTGGTCGAAGACAACAGCGCTCTGAAAGTCTACGTCAATGTCGCGGAAGAATAGAGCTTCATTACATCAATGAAAATTTCGTTTAACAGTCAGCCGAAGGCGTACTGGTTGTTCTCCAAACCAAGTACGCCTTCGGCTGACTGTTAAACGACACGCCTCCTTACGCTTTACTCCTTACTCCTCTCATCACACTCCCATGCCTACAGTACAAGACTATGAAAAGCTCGGTAGTTTCTACTTGGGGAAGAAGTACGATTTAGCAGGTCGAAAACTTCTCGACGATCTAGTCAATTATGACTCCAAGGATCTTGTCACGCACGCACTTTGCGTGGGGATGACGGGGAGTGGCAAGACGGGATTGTGTTTGAGTCTGCTAGAGGAAGCAGCCATCGATGGCGTTCCTGCCATATGCATCGATCCAAAAGGGGATTTAGGAAATCTGCTTTTGGCTTTCCCGAATTTAGCTCCATCGGATTTCCAAGAGTGGATTGAGCCTGCGGAAGCGACTCGCCAGGGTAAACCGATGGAGGAGCTTGCAACTGAGACTGCAAATCGCTGGCGCAAGGGGCTAAGCGATTGGCATCAGGAACCCGATCGAATTCAACGTTATCGTGACTCGGTGGATATTACGATCTACACGCCAGGCAGCAACATCGGCGTCCCAATGACGGTACTAAAGAGCTTTGATGCTCCAGCAGCTTCCGTTCGAGAAGATGCTGAAACGATGCGAGAGAAAGTTGCGGCAGCAGCATCCGGGCTATTAACGTTGCTCGGCATCGACGCGGATCCGTTGACGAGTCGAGAGCATATTCTGCTTTCTAATATCTTCGATCAAGCTTGGAGGAACGGAAACAATCTTAGCCTAGAAGATTTGATTCGTCAGATTCAATCGCCGCCGATCAAAAAGATTGGCGTGATCGATTTGGACTCCTTTTATTCGCCGGCGGATCGAGCCAAGCTGTCGATGACCTTGAATAACCTGCTCGCTTCGCCGTCGTTTGCCGGTTGGCTAGAAGGACAGCCGCTTGATATCAAGGGCTTGCTTTACAATGCAGATGGAAAGCCAAGGCTATCGATCATTTCCATCGCTCACTTGAATGATTCCGAGCGAATGTTCTTCGTAACCATCTTGCTTGGTGAGCTGTTGGCTTGGATGAGGGCTCAGCCGGGTACTGGGTCGTTGCGTGCTTTGTTTTACATGGACGAGGTGTATGGGTACTTCCCACCATCCGCCAAACCACCTTCCAAGCCACCGATGCTGACATTGCTCAAGCAAGCTCGAGCGTTTGGGCTGGGAATCGTTCTCGCGACTCAGAATCCAGTCGACTTGGACTACAAAGGTCTTTCGAACATGGGGACTTGGTTTTTGGGGAGGTTGCAAACGCAACGAGACAAGGACCGCGTTCTCGATGGACTCGAGGGGGCGTCGATGCAACAGGGGAGTGCGTTCGATCGACCTGCGATGGAGCGTTCGCTTTCGGCGCTTGGCAACCGAGTCTTTCTGATGAATAACGTTCATGACGACGGTCCAACGATTTTTCAATCGCGTTGGGCTCTTTCGTTCCTGCGCGGGCCACTTTCCCGCGATCAAATCTCGAAACTGATGTTCGAGAAAAAGAAACAGGCCAAACAGGATTCGCCGGCTCGATCCATCGGCTCAAGCTCCAGCGCCAGTGCTTCCGGTGCGAGACCTATCGTTCCTGCCGAAGTTACAGAAAAATTCTTGGTGCCGACCAAAATTTCCGGTGCAAAAAACAAGACCGTTTATCGGCCTGCCATTCTCTGTCAGTCAAGCATCCACTTTGTGAAGTCCACAGCTGCAGTCGACTATTGGCAAGACGTCCAATACATGGTCGATATCGAGGAAGAGGTCCCAGCTCCCCTTTGGGAGAAGGCCAACAAAATCGAGCCGGATGTTTTGCAACTGAGCAATCAACCCGAAGATGGTTTTGCCTTCTCTGAATTGCCCGCCGAAATGTCTTCGCCTAAAAACTATGGCACGTGGGAAAAAGAGATAAAGGACTTTTTCTTCCGGCATGTTCAGTGCACCGTCTATTCATGCAAAGCGCTCAAGCAGACAACAGCACCAGGTATGAGCGAAACGGACGCTCGCATCGAACTGTCGCACGCAGCCAAAGAAGCGCGCGACCACGCGGTCGACAAGTTGAAGACAAAGTACGGCGAAAAGCTACGAACGCTTCAATCTCGAATGTTGGCCGCCCAGCAGCGGCTCGAGAAAGAAAAGCAAGAAGCCAAAGCCAAGCAGTATGAGGGCATTTTCAATATCGGAACAACGATTTTGGGAGCTCTGCTTGGAAACAAAATTGCAAGCCAGAGCAACGTTTCCAAAGCCGCTACTGCCGTCAAAGGACTGGGCAAGGTGACTGCCCAGCAAGGGGATGTAATGAGAGCTCAAGAAACGTTTGAAGAACTTTCGAACGCGAAAGACGAGTTAGAACGACAATGCCAAGAGGAAATCGATTCTGTAACAAGCCAATTCTCCGCCGAGAACTTAGCACTTGAGGCCGTCGATATCCCGCTTCGAAAGGCTGACACCAAAACCAAACTCATCGCATTGGTGTGGGTGCCTTGGCAAGTGAACACGCAGGGAATCGCCACTACACTCATCGGTTAGTTTTGAACTTCCAAAAATTGCTGCGGGCTGGACTTATTCAACAGAGTCGCCCGTTTCTGTGTGCAGAAAAAGTCATTTGATGATTAGTTGGGCAAGAATCGATCATTCTTTTTATTTCTAGCGGAATAGTAGCAAGGGATCTGTAACGGCTCTGTTATGCTTCATTTCACTTGCTTTTGAGGACATCGCGAAGTGAACTGCCACTATCGAAATTCGTAGCCGTTCGCGTTGCGTCTCAGGTCCTTGTACTCGATCGAGCCGAATAGGACCGATGTATTATGCTCTCTCGTCGCTTTGTAGCCTCTTCAGGACAGAGGCTGCCGCGGCCCGTTCCTTGCTTGTTGGGACTTGGGCTTTTGTTTTCAGTGAGTGAAGCTAGACAACTATCGGCTCAGGATCCGTTTGCGGATAGCAGTGCTGCTGTTGGGACCGAGCTGGACGAACGGTCCAATGC
>JANPHB010000417.1:0-72700 GCA_031424235.1 Pirellula sp. | reverse complement strand
TAGCCAACGAACGGTCGGACCTTTGGCCCTTAAGAGCAATCGCGACGAATACCCAGCCCGTTGGGCTGGGCTATGTAAATTGCTGGGCCGTTGGCCCGGAAGCACAGAAAACATGCAACTTCAAAACTTGCGCGTCGTGCTAGGTATTTGGGACTCGCCGCTCGCTTAAAGAAACCATTGACTCAAAATGAGGTTTGGACTGTGTTCCAAGGAATTTTGGCATGGTTGCGAATGACTGCAAAAAGGGTCACAATCTACTCGCGCCATGTACCCGCCAAGTTAGTCTAGCAATCCAGAATTCTGAATTTATGAGCACAAACACTGTTCCAGAGCATAAGCCGTTTATTGCTGATGAAGCCAACATTCCGGAGTTCACATGGTTCCCCATCGTTATGGGAGCGTTACTCGGAATTGTATTCGGTGCCTCATCGATGTACCTCGTGTTGAAAGTTGGCTTGACGGTATCGGCGTCTATCCCGGTTGCCGTGCTTTCCATAACACTCTTTAGGGCGATTTCTCAGGTTACCGGGGCTCGAAAAACGACGATCCTTGAAAACAATATCGTGCAAACGACGGGATCAGCGGGTGAGTCGTTGGCGTTTGCTGTGGGACTGATCATGCCAACTCTGTTGCTTTTGGGATTCGATATCGATGTAGTGCGAGTTATGACCGTCAGCGTATTTGGCGGTTTGTTGGGGATCTTATTGATGATTCCGCTTCGTCAAGCATTCATTGTCAAGCAGCATGGAATTTTGACTTTTCCCGAAGGCAAAGCATGTGCTGAAGTTTTGCTTGCGGGAGAGAAGGGTGGCTCAACTGCAATCATGGTGTTTGCTGGATTCGGACTTGGCTTTCTGTACCAGTTTTGCATGCAAGCGTTGCACCTTTGGAAAGACGCAGTTGCATTTGCTTTGTACTATGTCGATGCGGCCGGGAAAGCGGTTGGACTCAAAGGAGCAACGCTTAGTGCAGAGGTGTCCCCGTCACTATTAGGTGTTGGGTACATTATTGGTCCTCGGATTGCGGGGATCATGTTTGCGGGAGGAGTGTTAGCCTACCTTGTACTGAGCCCATTGATCGTGTTCTTTGGCGAAGGGTTGGAAGCTCCGCTTGCTCCTGGTACGAAGTTGATCAAGGACATGAATGAATCGGCAATCCGCTCAAGTTACATTCTGTACATTGGTGCTGGCGCCGTTGCGACGGGTGGCATCATTAGCATGATCAAAGCGCTTCCAACAATCGTGAGCGCAATCTTAGCTAGCCTCAAAGAATTGTTTGCATCCAAGGAGGGATCAAAACAAGGAAATCGCCGGACAGATCGTGATATCCCACTACCATACGTGTTAATTGGTAGTCTTCTTTTGGTCGTGGGACTTATGGCGGTTCCTCAGTTGGGCCTAGGATTTGGCTACACGGGAATGGCAGGTGCTGCCATGATCATAGTATTTGGCTTTTTGTTCGTGACAGTGTCCTCTCGATTAACGGGTGAAATCGGATCCTCATCGAATCCGATTTCAGGGATGACTGTTGCAACGTTGTTGTTGACATGCCTCATGCTGCTGGGTTTGGAATGGATGGGTGTTGCAACGATCAATAAGGAGATCAAGCTTACTGCGTTGACAATCGCTGGTGTCGTTTGCGTGGCAGCAGCGAATGGGGGAAGCACCGCTCAAGCGCTCAAGGTTGGTCACATTGTTGGAGCTACACCACGCTCCCAGCAATTAAGCATTTTGATCGGCGCGCTGACATCCGCTTTGGTTGTCGGGCTTGTTCTTATTGCGATGAACGAAGCAAACTCGACTTACAGCAAAAAAGCTGTGGAGCAGCATGCTAGTGTTGTCGTCGACATAAAAGGACTGCCTCAGGATCGAGTGCGATCCGGGCCATATTCAACCGCGGATTCTAAAGACTACTACGTACTTAATGTGGGACGAACCGAACGGGACGCCCCGTTGCCGGCTGGTCGCTACCTCTTGGATGATGCAGGTAAGCCAGTGTATCTAGTGGATCCAGGTATCAACGGAATCTTGACCGAGGATGACGACGGCAAAAGCGTCAAAGCAAGCAAATTTGATGCTCCAAAGACCGTATTGATGCAACTGATCATCGATGGGATTTTGGATCGGCGGCTACCATGGGGGTTAGTTTTGATTGGAGCACTTATCGCTGTAACCCTTGAATTGAGTTGCGTCCCGAGTTTACCATTCGCAGTTGGCGTGTATCTGCCCCTCGCCGCATCGACTCCTATTTTCTTGGGTGGGATGATTCGCATGGCGGTCGATAAGTGGCAACGCAACAAAGCGGGAAGCGAAGACGATTCTAGTCCAGCTGTTCTGTTAAGCTCAGGCTATATCGCCGGTGGTGCTATCGCTGCCGTATTGATCTCATTTATGAACTTCAAAAAAGAATGGCTAGAGATGATCAAGCTGGAGGCATGGGCTCCTACGACAGAACTGATGTCGCTTTTGCCCTTTGGGGTACTGTGCGTCGTGTTGTTATTCGTTGGAATGAGCAAAAAGCAAATTCCGGCGGAGTAGAATGGATTGAGAACTCGTTCGCGAGAGTTTTAGATTTGCAGCGATGGGAGCTGTGCTCTTTTCGTTCGCTCGCCGCAAATAATCCAGCAATACTATTCTTTTAAGTGGAACCGCGCGAGCTTGCGATGACCACGTGGGCTTTCGCAGGCCAGTTTAAAAAATGGTATTGCGGCAACATTGTGGTTGCGCAACTTTTCATCCCGAAGAGATATTAGACAGTAGCCGGTGGTTGAGCGGAGCGACACCACCGGAAAAAGAATTGTGCAATGCGTTCCGATCCTGAAGGGATCGAAGAATCTGTGACCCCTCCAGGGTCAATTAAGTGTCTTTTCGTTCTCCGGGGGTGCGCCACTTCGCGACGACCCCCGGCTATTTTCTGCAATCCCTTCGGGATACAAGGGGAAGAATTGTGGAGTGAGATGGATACGCAAAACATCATGTCACCCCGGAACTTTTAACGCCCCAGACTAGCGCCCAAAGGCTAGTTGCTCCTTCAACACGTGGTGACACGCTTAGCTAAATCGGAAGTCGTCGAACTCTTGGAAAAATTGGCGAGCTGATCTGTGTCGAATCGTTTGCATTCTGCTATAGTAGGTTGGTGACTTGCGCGTCGGGTTACCAGAACGCAGTGTTCCGAAACAATTCATTTGGCCTCAAGGTAAAAGGAGACGACCATGGGAAAAGGCAACAACAGTCAAAAGAATGACAAAAAAGGCATGAAACCAAAGCAAGACAAGAAAAAGGGCACTCCGAAGCCAGAAGCCAAGAAGTAGCTCTGGTCCTGAAGTTTGGTTTTGAACAGATTTGACCCCGAACCTTGATCGAGGAAGGCAAATTGCCCCTCGAGTGAAGTTCGGGGTTAAGCTTTTTGAATACCACTCCGAAGCGTGAGCGCTTGGTGTTTAGGCGTTTAACAGTCAGCCGTAGGCGTACTGTCAAAGAAGCTCAGTACGCCTACGGCTGACTGTTAAACGAAATGATCTGCGCTTAGCTTCGTATGGCGGATCGCAATTTGGCAGAACTGGCTCTTGAGTTGGCGTTGAGCTCTGATAGTGATGGCCGAACAACATCTTTAGTAATGTTGGAGTAGAGTCCGTTTTGAAAGCCTTGCTTGAACGCATCTTTGACTCGCCGATCTTCTCCGGAATGGAAGGTCAGGATCGAAATTCGCCCTCCCGTTTTCATGTAGAAGGGCAATTGTTTTAGGAACATATCCAGCGAGCGAAATTCTTCGTTGACCGCAATTCGGATGGCTTGAAAGACCCGTCGAATTGTCGCATCGGATTGGTTTGCTGTTTGCCCTAGCATTGCAGTTCGAACGACGTGGACGAGTGCAAGTGTGGATTCGAGAGGGACTCTTGCGTGAGCGATCAGAATTGCTTTGGCGATCAGGACCGCATTGGGTTCGTCCGAGTTGTCGGTCAGCATGGTCTGCAACTGGTTCCGGTCTAGAGTTGAGAGCAAAGCGGTTGCAGACAGTCCGCGTTGAGGGTTCATTCGCATATCGAGAGGCCCATCGACTTTGAAGCTAAATCCACGAACTGGATCGTCATATTGCATCGATGAGACGCCAAGGTCCGCCATCAAGGCATCGACGCCGCCAGGCGCTTCAACTGCAAGGAACTGGGATACGCCTGAGAAATTCATTCGGCGCAGGACAATAGAATCGTCGGGAGTGCCCAGTGCTCTCAATCTCGCTTCGGTCTTTGGCAGTTCGATTGGGTCCGAATCGACTCCAAGGAGACGACCGCCAGGCTGAACCGCCGCGAGCAATTCACAGGCGTGTCCTCCATACCCAAGAGTGCAATCGACCACCACATCTCCTGGCAGCAAATGGAGAGCCGCTAGCACTTCGCGGACCATGATTGGGCGGTGCATGCCGGCAGGCGTCTTTCCAATGCTCAGAATTTTTGCGATGTCGTCGGGATAGGCTTCGGGCTTATGTTCTTTGTATTTGTCGACGAAGCTTCTGGGATTGCGGCCAGAATAACGATGGCGGCGGGGTGGTTTGTCTGGAACCTCGTCCATCTCAATTAGCGATCATTTTGACGTTCAAGTTGCGAGAGGCAGGATTTCGTTGTGCATTATCATGGTAGAGTGTAATCATTCCAACGGATAGCAGGACCGGACTTCTCACAGTAGGCAATCGAAAAAAACAGATGATTAGAGCGTACTGGCCTTGGAGTCGATGGGCGATCGGCAGAATCCCTTCCCCGCTTCAGTCATGGGGACGCGAGCACTATATCCCGCTCAAGACGCAGGAATTGATTGAGTACCTTGTTGAAAAGCAGCGAGAAAAAGGGAGTGACTCTGAGGCGTTGGAAAGACTCTTTCGACAGTTTGTCTCGCTCATTCATCAGCAATATCGCAAACATCATGAGCAGTTGGTTTTGCTGTATCACGATTTCGATCCAGATGCCGACGTGATGCCATCACAGATCGATGTGCCGATCTTCGGCTCGAACCAAGAGCGCGATCTGGCTTGCCGAAAGCTCTTCTCCGAGGTAGCCGATTCGTTGGAATATGCCAATTATCGACGGCTCAAGCCTCGCGAGATCCAACAAGCATTAAATGTTGCAAGCTACTGGGGAGTGCGACTCAAAATTCGGTTTTCTTCCTTTCGGAGGTTAGAGGTCTATGGTCGTGGGGACATTATCGCAAAGCGAACGAAGCGAGATTGGTATCGGCTTTTTCGGGTGAGTGAAGTCGACGTGCCAATCTACCAACGGCTCGTTGTTATCTTTCGGACGAAGGAGTTTCAGAATTCACCAGAACTGCTGGATCCTGATTGTGTTCACGTGCGGATGTTCAAGAACATTCCAAAGCTCGACGTCGACATGATGCTACCAGGGTCACAGATCAAGATGACTTGGATGGATACGGGGAAGATCGGCGTGCCAACGCTTTGGGGGCTGATGATGTTAGCATCCAAGATAGCAAAGAGTATTGGTCTACTGGCGTTCCTTGGGGCCGTAAAGTTCTTTGGCTCTTTTGTTTTTGTGATTGCGATTGTCATTGCGTCGCTTTTTTATGGCGTCAAGTCTGTGTTTTCCTACTCGACTGCCAAGCGACGGTATCAGTTGAACGTTGCAAGGAACCTTTACTATCAAAACCTGGACAACAATCTTGGGGCATTGCTGCGGATCGTAGAGGAATCGGAACAGCAGGAATCGTGCGAAGCCATCTTGGCTTACTTTGTGCTGAATAATTCAACAAAGGAACATTTGTCCGCAGAGCAAGTTGATCGGGAAGCGGAAAGGATTTTGAATGCCATAACAGGCATCGAAATTGACTTTGACGTTGAGGATGCTTTACGCGATCTAGCGGGGATGGGTATTGTTCGCATGACGAGCAATGGCTGGATTGCTATCGGAGTTGAAGAAGCCGTTGAACGCACCGCAATAAGACGCGGTTATCATGAGTAATTCACCTTCGTTTAGTATTGAACTTTAGTAACGAAACAGAATTTGTTGATTTGGTTAAGACTCGAAAAATTCTCCGAAAAATGTCGTATTTGAGCGTCGGCTTGCGTTATTAGGGTAGGGGAATTCGTTTACTCGCTTTTGAGAAACCAATGCGTCCCCCAGCGAGGCAAAAAATGCAAATTTGGGAAAGCAAAAGTTTCGATGCGTCCAATTCCTCCCGCTTGGCAACGTCTGAGTGGGTGGCTATTCCATTTGCGTCAAGCGGCAACACGTACGCTGAAATCCTCAACGTTGAGGTTCAGGCTGGTGGTCGCGGGCTTCAGGTACTGAAGATCGCCCCAGAAAGCCCTCTCCGACGTTTACGTCCCGTTGGTGGTTTCGCTATGCAAGGATTGGTTGAATGCGGCGACCGGATTGTCGCGATTGACGGCGTTGCGATTTCAAATGTTATGGACTTAGAAAAGCTGGTGGCCGCTGGTCGCAGCTGTGAGATTACGATTTTTGATCACCGCACCCGGTTGACGGTATCCTGGCAGATTCACGTCCGAGGAATGCTTGAAGCCGCATAGGTTTTGATCATTTCGTTTAACCCCAACCCCTAAACGCCCGTTCCAGCTTCGCTTGCTGGATAGGGTTTGGGGTTAAACATCTGCCAGGAACGTCAACGTGCATTTTGTAGCGAAACTCGTCAAGAGTTTCGGTTGTTTGGGCAATGCAAACGAAAGTCTTGACGACTTTCGCTACAGAAAAGCCTATATTAGTAGGCTTCACAGCATTTCAGTGAAAGTCCAGTGCCGATCTTCCTAGCAAACCAACGTTGCGACATCGAACTCCGTAATCCGTTCGATCAGTTCTTGCTGAGCGGTTTCGGAAACGTCGTTTGCAACTTGGCAGGTTCCAGCGTTCTCGTGACCACCTCCCCCGTATTCTAGGCACAGACTACCGATGTCGAGTGGTGAAGACCGATTGAAGATCGATTTGCCGATCGTAAAGACGGTGTTTTGTTGCTTTAGTCCCCACAAGACGTGCATCGAAACGGTGCACTCTGGATGCATTGCGTAGATAACAAAGCGATTGCCGGCGTAGATCGTTTCTTCGTTTCTGAGGTCAAGCAAAACGAGATTGCCGTATGTCTTTGCACAGCGATTGACTTGTTGTTTGAACGCTTCGTTGTGCTCACGATAGAGTTCAACTCGTTCGACCACGTCAGGCAACGCCAAGATTTCATCGATGGTATGATCGCGACAATAGTCGATGAGCGCCATCATCAATTGATAGTTAGAAACACGAAAATTGCGGAATCGGCCCAAGCCGGTGCGTGCGTCCATCAAAAACGAAAGCAGCTCCCAGCCTTGCGGATTCAATACATCGTCGAGCGTAAAACGAGCTGCATCTGCTTTGTCGACAGCCCGCATCATGTCTTCTTTGATAGCAGGAAATCTCTTTTCGCCGCCGTAGTAATTGTAAACAACGCGAGCGGCCGAGTCGGCTTCTGATTCGAGTACGTGATTGATTCGCTTATCGCCGCCAGCACGTTCTTCTTCGCTGTTGTGGTGGTCGAAACAGAGGTGGCAGCCAGGAACGTAGGGCAAGTTCGTCAAGATATCGAATTCGTTTACTTCGATTTTTCCGTCTTGAACATCTTTAGGGTGCACGAATTTGATTTCGCCCAAGATATTCATTTCTTTGAGGAGCATCGCACAAACAAGTCCGTCAAAGTCGCTTCGGGTAATGAGACGGTATTTTTGTGGTTCCACAGTGATGTCCTCGGTCAATGAAGTTGTTTTTTGCAGTGATTTGCACAAGCAAACAAAAGTAGGTCCCAAAAGCGCGCCAGGCAAATATTTCGGATAAAAACGATACTTCTCGCGGATCTCCAGTACGAGAATACTGCTTCCCAAGCTCTTGCCAGGAAACGGACTGTCTTGGAGGCTCCGCCGCCCCGCCTCCCGCTGGAAACATGTTTCCAACGAGTTTGCCCAACGAATTCGTTACTAGGAAAGTTGAGGCTACCGCTCCAAACATGTTTTCTAGGAGTTTACCTATGCATTGTATTGCTCGGGAGGGTGAGGCTCCTGCCGAACCTTTGCACCGCTGGCTCGGCAGGAGCCTCGCCCTCCCGTTTTAACCTGACTTGGCATTGCAAAGATGTTTGGAGCGGTGGCCAACACACACATTTGTTAGAATCGCTATCATGAATTACTAGTAGCCCATGCATAGATTCTGCAGGCAGGTTTGTTTTGATTTCCTCTTGGCGATGAGAACTTCGACATGAAAGCTTTGTGCTCCCTTCTTTTTATGTTTGCCTGTCCCGTATTGGCGATAGCGAATATCGACGAAACAGTTGAGGGTAAAGTGACCCGAATTATCGATGGCGACTCGATCTTGGTAACCGATGCAAAATTGGTCGAACATGAAGTTCAGTTAGAAGGGATCGACGCTCCTGAATTGAAACAAGACTTCGGCAAGGAATCGATGGAGGGATTGACTAAGTTACTCAAAGACAAATCTGTCCGACTGACCTGGAAAAGCAAAGACAATTTCGATCGCTTGCTAGCCCAGGTGTACGATGGCGACAAACACATCAATGTGGAAATGATCAAGACAGGGATGGCATGGCATTTCAAACGGTACAACAAAGACGAATCGCTTGCCAAGGCAGAGACCGAAGCAAAAGAAGCGAAAAAAGGACTTTGGGCAAAGGAGTCGCCGATGGCACCCTGGGACTATCGCAAAGAAAACAAATCTCCTGACAAGCCACTGAAGAAGTAGTTGCTATGCGGAAGGCATTGGCTAGCCGGGATATTTAAAATGAGCCGCGGGCGCTAGCCGCGTTACGGTTTCCCTGGAAAAAATTGTGGTCGCGGCTAGCGCCTGCGGCTCAAATTGAGCGCCGCAAACAATCCGGTCTAGAGCGCGTCGGCGATCGCTTCGAGATCCTCCGCCTGCATTTCCTGTGCGGCCATTTGAATTCGAGCGCCGGCTTTGCTAAGGGCTGCAATCACTAGAATTCGCAAAACGTTTGCTAATGGGCTCGATGCACCCTGCTCGAGCGCCCGTCGGACTAGTCGATGCTGGGTATTCAAAACGATTTCGTTTTTGCCTGCTGGACTGCGTTGAAAATGCTGATCGATCAAGCGCTGAAAGCCTCGAGGCAATTCTCCATTTTCTCGCAACTCATCGAATGTTTTGGACAGTTCGTAGCGTTCGTTCACAAAGGCCATCACCGGCTGCTTGTTTTCCGTTGAAGCAACAAAAATATTGGAATCCAACGAATCGAAAAATCCATGCCATTCCGCAGACGCCTCGACACGCTCCTCCATTCCTAGAATCGACTCACAAAAATTCGTCGACGACGGACTAGCTGCCCGCAAATCGACTTGTTCCAATGTCATTTCCCCTAGCATCGACGCGAGCAATGTCTCCTCGAAGCTTCGCAATGTGTGCACACAAGGGGTCGATCCATTGGCGAAAAATTCGTTGAGCCAAGCTTCCTGGCGTCTGTCGGCGTTGTACCAAACGACGTAGTCGGCTTCATCCTCGACCAACGCATCCGCGCGGCTTCGATTGAGTATCTGCTCAACCGTCAGTTCACCATGCGACGTAATGAACTTGTAGGTTGATTGAAGCAGGACGCGGAGCTTTTCGTCATGGATCGCCATTCCCGCAAAGGTATAGCGATGCCAATGAAGGATCGATTGCCATCGATGAGGGTGATTGCGAGTCAAGGCATCGAAGTGAACGTAGATTTCGTCCGATATTGCATCGCATACGGAGTCAAAAATCGCGTCGCGAACCAGGTCCTCTCGATTCGAAGTGGGCGAGCAATTCGGTAGCTCAAGCACTCCTCGCAAGAACGGTGCCCAAACTGGTACGAGTTCGCGGATATGGCGAGAAATGACCATGCGACGGACACTGACTGCAATCGTCGCATCATCCGCAAAGCCTGGTGTGCGCTGGGGCGAAACATACAACGCCCCTTTGATTGCGACGGGGGCTTCCACCGCAATGAGAATGACATCGAGCGGCGTTTCACCAAAGTACGAAGCGATTTGCTCCTCGACCGCGTCGCTATCCGGCGTAGGCTCCAACCACGACGCTTGAATCAAATTCGAACGGGCGCTTGAGTGGTTGAGGTGAATCGGGATAGGTAGAAAATCAGCGTACTGCTTAATGCCGGATTCCAACAATTCCGCATCGTCAGCAAAGACAGCGTAGTTGGCCTTGAGGTAGAGAGTGACCGAGGTTCCAACGGTCGTTCGATCCGAAGTTGAAAGCTCGATGTCCGTGCCTGCACCAGCTTCCCAGCGAACAGCCTCTTCGCCTTCGAAACGCAGGCTCTCCACGACTAGTTTGTCGGCGAGCATGAATGCCGAGAACAGACCAATCCCAAATTGCCCGATAAGATTACTGCCGTCCCGTTTGTTCGAATGCATCGAAACGTCAAACGCATCCGTAGCCCCCTTTTTGATCAAGCCGGTGATGCCGATCCCTAGAGTCCCTAAGTAATCCTCCGCCTCTTTTTGCGAAAGACCTATGCCGTCATCGATGAAGGTGATCGTTCGATTGGCAGCATCTTGCACAACATCAATCCGTCCCTGATAGGAGAGATCTCGAGCACGTCGTCGCATGATGGCATCGTGCGCGTTTTGCAAAAGCTCACGAACCGGCGTATTTGGGTGGCTATAAAGCGACGTCCCCATGATCTCGATGACGCCGGCGATATCGACTTTGAACGGGATACGTTTTGTTTTGCGAGGCGAATTAGAATCCGGTTCCATCACTACTGTCCTGTAACCTTTTCCAAAACCTCTTCGGTAACATAGATCGGCAGTGGAGGTTGAAAGGTTACAGCTACGGCAATCGCATCGGAAGGCCGAGAGTCGATTTCGATGACTTCTTCTCCGCGTCGGAGCCGCAAATGGGCAAAATAGGTTTGGTCCTGTAAGTCCGAAATGACAACGCTTTCGATTTGGGCGCCAAGAGCGTCTGCAATGTTGACAATGAGATCATGTGTCAGTGGACGGGGAGGCGTCGCTTTTGCTTTGACACGCCTATCGATGCTCGTCGCTTCAAAAATGCCAATCAAGATTGGGAATTGGCGTTCCCCATCGACTTCCTTCAAGTAGATGACTTGGTTGTCGCTGATCTCGCTAATAATGATGCGAGAAAGCTGCATTGGAATGGGTGTTGACATGATTGACGAGCCGACAGGTTGACTGAATGAGTCATATTGGAAATAGCTTTCCCCATAGTATACACAATCATCATGTCCTGTCGCATCCCATGCAATCGTTCAATCCAGAACAATCCCACTCGAATTTGTCTGAAACCACAGCTTACAGTTCCGGACAACCGTCCCCACCGTTCTTTCTGACCCACTTTTACTAATTGAACAGGTAGTGCTCCGACCACGTGGTTTGGGTTGCGGACAAAGACATCGAGCGATCGTCAAAAAATGGTTTTAGAGCCAGTCAAGCATGAAAGCAAACGCATCATCCTCCTGGATGTCTATCGAGTCATCGCAGCCATAGCGGTCGTGATGTTCCATCTTGCGTATCGTGGAACGTTGCGGGGGCAGCCCTGTGACGTCGGATTCGGAGAGTTTGGCGAGCTCTTTAAATACAGCTATCTTGGCGTCGATTTCTTCTTCATGATCAGCGGATTTGTCATTTCGTTTTCGGCAGCCCAGGGCAAGGCGGGGAAATTTGTTTATTCACGTGCGATTCGACTTTTGCCCGGCTTTGTGATCTGCTGTACGATGACGTACCTGACGATTCTGCTGCTTGATGACGGGCGAATGGCGGTCAGTCTTTTGTCGTATCTACTCAATTTGACCATGGTTAGTGGGTACTTTGGCGTTCCCTTTGTCGATTTTTCCTATTGGTCATTGATCGTCGAAATCCAATTTTATGCAATGGTAAGCTTGCTTTTATGGATGAACGGCAACAAGCATTTGGAAAGCGGCACTCGCCTTTGGCTGATGGCTTCGGTTTTGTTCTATTTCTGCCACATACGCGGCATGAATCGAATCGTGTTGAGCGAATACGCGCCGCTGTTCAGCGCGGGTGCCACGTTTTACTTTTGCTACGCCCATAAAGTTACCTACGCACGGTTGCTCACCCTCTTCGCATCCTTTTGCGCCACCATCGCTTGGACGCGGGTCAAAGCACATGATTTATCTACGTTCTATGGACAAGACTTTGACTACCGGATAACGACCCTGTTTGAAGCCTGTTTTTTCCTCGCGTTTGTTTTGGTGATTTTGCGAATTGAACCACCCTGGCCGCGATTTTGGATCGTAGCTGGAACTGCAACGTATCCGCTTTACCTACTCCATCAACATATTGGTTTCATCGCCATGAACCGCTTGGCTTCGACTCTGAGCGCTCCAGTGAACCTGTCGGTCGTTCTCTTCGCGATCGTTGTTTTGACTTTGATCGTGAGTGAGTTTTTGGAACCCATCGCCCGTCGATTTATGCGGCGATGGCTCAGCAATTTGCGGACTGCCATACGTGCGTTGGGGAATTTACGATTGGCAAGGACCGAAAACGTCATGGCTTCGACGCACCTTTGCAGCGAACCTGAGCAAGCCGTACCGCGTTAGTCTAATGATAACGAATGTCCCAATCGTTTCAGGCTATGATTTGCCTCTGGAACTCCGGCTGACATAATGACTTTCTGACTTATGTCAATTCTCATCTTTCTCGGTGAAGAAAATGGTTCAGCAAAACCGATTGCGCAATTCTCGTGGGGCCACCATCGTTTTGCCCGAAAGATCGCTAAGCAATTTCCAAGCTCCCGCCGAAGTCATTCAACTTTTAGCGGAGTCGGTGGCTCGCGAAAATACTGTCCTGCCTCTTGCTTTTGATGGTGAGACATTGCACGTCGCGGTAGCGGATATCGACGACATCGCGACCCAAGACAAAATCAGATTTATCCTAAACGTTGCCTTAAAGGCATATGCGTTTCCTCGCTTCGAAGTTGTTGACGCCATCGATCGGCACTATGAGCAAGTCGAAGGTACAACGGCCGATTCGATGTTGCAGGAATTCTGTGATACTCAAATTGATTTTTCGGAATCAGAAATGGATGCCGTGGTGGGCAAGATCGAGAATCTAGGCAATCGATCCTTGCGTTCAACCAAATTGGCGGCTTTTGGCTCAAAGACTTACGACCCAGGTGATAGCATGTTTTATTATACGATCGAAGAAGGCGAACAGGTACTTGCACGACATCGCTCCGGCAGGATTGAAGTGTTGGTCGGACCGAAGCGAGTTTGGAAAGGTCGGACGCGGTTCGAACGCATGGAGCACTTTGTGGCTCATCCCCGTCAGTACTTGGAGGTGCGGTTTCGCGACGGAAAACAAGAGAATCTTCCGGGACCCGTCGAGGTCTGGGCAGATCCACGCATCCACCAAGCCATCGATGTACGCGATGGTTTGAGTCTCGCGGCCAAAGAAGCCGTCGTTGTCTACGGTCACAACGGATCTCAAGCAACCGTCCGCCGAGTCATTCACGGCCCAGGTAACTATGTTCCTCAGCCTGGCGAATGGTTGCACAACTTTTCGTGGCATGCATCGCACGGCGGGTCCCGAGGTGCTGAAAAAAAACCAAACAGCCTCAAGTTTCAAAAACTGTGGTTGATGCCGGACCAGATGTATCACGACGTTCACGATGTTCGGACCAGTGACGATGCTGTTTTGACGATCCGTTTAATGATCTTTTTCGAGTTGATTGACATCGACCGCATGCTGGATACAACCCACGATCCGATCGGCGATTTTGTCAATGCAGCCACCAGTGACGTGGTTGGCTTTACCGGCAAACGCTCCTTCGAAGAGTTCAAGCAGAGCACAGAGCGTCTGAACATGATCGAAACCTATCAGCAACTCTTGCATCGTGCAGAGCAATGCGGATACCGAATTCGCAACGTAGTGTATCGGGGCTATGGTGCTCCGCATTCGTTGCAGACCATGCACGACGAAGCGATCCAATCTCGCACCCGGCTGCAGCTCGAACGAGCTACGGAGCGTCAGGCCCAGGAGCTTGAGGATTACAAACTACAATGTCAAATGGAACGATCCGCGAGACGTCGAGAAGAACAAACGGCGGAGATAGAGCATGATTTGGATTTGAAGCGGCGACGACATGCGGAACAGCTGCGTCAAACCGAAGCCGCTGGACTCAAAGCACGTCAAGAACGGCAGCTCGAAGCCCAGCTTTCCGCCCAAATTTCAGCGGTGATTGATACTCAACAAAGAGCGCACTTGACTGAGTTAAGGAACTTGCAAGTCGATCTGACAGCGTTGTTGACACAAGGCCGGGCGGACCAAGTCATTGAACTTCGCGGCGCGGACGGCCGCCCGCATGTTCATCTAGATAACAAAATCAAAACCGCTCAGCCCAGGGACTTGAAAAAAGGGGATTGATCAGTGTCGCACAATTGTCCTCAATTGTTGCTGCGCTGAAAAAACGACTTCCAGGAAGATTCACAACCAATCCGCCTCCAACCCTTATAGCGGAACGGCCTGCATCGACAGTGTGGGCGATGGCGAACGCTTTGCCATTGGGAACGCAGCCGGAGTGACCGTTACCGACGGGTCAGGTCGCGTCATCTTTGAAGTCGACAACGGAGCACCAACAGCACCTGCGCCACCCAGGCCAAAAGAGATGGGGCGGGACCGACTTGACTTCCATGGAGAGTATACGCTTGTCAGATATTCTCCTGACAAACAGCAATTGGCGTGCGTCTTCAGCGAGGTATCTACCGAAATACGTTTACTCAACGCAAAGGATGGCAAGAAACGGAATCGTATCGTTTTGACAAACAGAGCCGTCCGTCTCGACTACTCGCCCGATGGGCTATGAGAAAGGACGCGTTGCGTTGATCACGGTTGCCGATGGAAAAGAAGTCGCTTCATTGGCGTTAGGCAAAGTGGCCACATCGCAGGTGGCTTTTTCCTCAGACAGCCAATTGTTGGCTATTGGTGGCTCCGACGAAAGAGCGAACCAAATTCAATCTAAAACGCTCCCTCATTTTATCACACAGGGATGTTCGCCTGGGAGCGGACTCTGCCTTCAATGCCGTTGTACAGTGTTCGAATCACCGCGTTCCTGCTAAATGAGAATCCTTAAAATAGAACAAGAGCCTATTGCGGAACTGCCGTTCCTCAATGCTGGTCGTGGAATTGGTAGCTTCTACGAAGATCGCCTTCCCGTGTTCGTCGGAACAGTCGACCGACTGCCACAGGGAGTGGACACACTCGTGGTTACGGCCGACTTGCAAGGTCGAGAGCATTTTCAATATCAATCAGGACCTACACTTCGTCTTCTCGGGGAATGGCTTCCCAAAGTCCTTAGAGATTCCATTCTGCCGTCGATAGTACAGCCAATTGACCACGTTGGCGTACTGCTCTGCGGCGATTTTTATACCGTTCCGAATCTTGATAAGCGTGGTGGTTCTGGAGATGTGACTTCTGTTTGGAACGCATTCGCCAATGAGTTCTCTTGGGTAGTCGGGGTGGCGGGAAATCACGACACCTTCGGCGCTGATGCCTCCAAGCCGCCTAAGTTTCGATCGCCTCTCCACTTTCTTGATTGCAACAGCAAGCTGATTGGCGGCTTCGAGATTGCTGGCATCAGCGGAATAGTTGGTGATCCGAAGCGGGCTTGGAGGAAAACAGTGGAACGCTTCGAAAGCTATATTCTTTCGCTTGGTTCAAGGCAGCCCGACATTCTCCTGATGCATGACGGACCTGATGTTCCCAAGTTTGGATGTCGAGGCACGAGTGCTATTCGCGAGGCGCTCGAATTGCTCGAACGACCACTTGTGATTCGAGGCCACGCTCACTGGGAGAAACCGCTGGTCGAACTTGCGAATGGCCTGCAGGTCCTCAATGTTGACGCGAGGGTTGTCGTACTTAGGCAGGACACAGAACAAGAATCTAATTAGACGTCTTTGTAGCTGCGGGTTCGAGAACAGGCTACTTAAGCAGCCTGTTCAGCAACAATTGAGGACAATTGTGCGACAATTTGGCCAGCTAAGATGAAGTTAAAGTCTATTAAATTTAATTTCGAGTAAGCAAAAAGGTGTCAGAAGTGTTTCTGACTCCTTTCTTTACTGGCTTGGTCTTGTTGTTCACCTAGCGGGTTGGTCAAATCAACAAAATATGGCTCATTGCTGGCGGACATGCAGTAGATTCGTTCCATGCTCTTGATCTGTTTACATTCCTCAAGGAAGCTTGGACTGAGCGATACACTTGTCTGAAAAAATTGGACGTTCGATTTCTGCAGCCACTTCAAGAGCGTCGATTCTGCAATTGGCGTATTCTCCAATCCCAGCAATTGCAACTCGCATTTTTGAGCGTCGACTACGAATTGATCCGGAAACTTGCAATCGATAAGTCGTATTGCTCCACCTTGATATCGCAAGATGGCCTGGGTGGTTGCTTCGTCGAAATCATTGTTGTGCAGTACCAAATTCAGTTTGGAATCGCGTCTTCCAAGTGCTTCGATATGAGTTGCTGAGATATCGCTCACGGATAGTGCTACGTACCTCAAATCTCTGATTTGCTTGGCCTGTGGAAGCGTGAGTCTGTCGCCACTGAGTCGAAGAAAACAATTGGCAGGCAATACAGATAGATCAACATCTGGTTGGACCTTGTTTGCGAACGACGTAAATTGTAATGTCCCGGTTTCCGGAAACTTGCTCAGCTCCTTGATTGCTGGCATGTCTGCAAGCGCAATCTCATCAAGAAAGAGCTCGATTTGCATTTCTTGGCGTTTGCTCAGGGCAATTAGGAATGCGATCAACTCGGCAGTAACTGGTGGTTCGGTTCCCTCGCGAGACAAACGTACGGTTCTTAGTTTTGGTAGATAGAGTTTGTGCAGGTCGACCGAATCAAGCGCCTCAAAGGTACCCTCAATTGTATGGACTTCACCCATTGCGTCATCGCCGCATAAACGAATCAACCAAGTGGGCAGCAAGACTCCGGTATTTTTATCGCGATACCACTCGCCAAGAACTTGGGAGTTCCCTTGGTAGACTGTCAGGCGAGGTCGTTTGAGAGCGCTGTTTGTTCTCTGCCTTTGCAAATAGGGATTCAGTTGTTGAAGCCCGATACATAATAGAGCGGTAACCAATGGCAATACAAAGATGGTCATCTTCAGCGACAACTTGCCTCGCGATTGAATCACCCGGGCGTAAATGAAGACCATAAGACCAAGTACAAAAGCTGCGGCAGCGGCAAGTCCATGCATTGCCGTCCACCAGAAGACTGCCATATAGCTAACTGCGCCAACTAGCAGTGCTATCGCATAGGGCCAAAGCGAACGGGTTGGCATTGCTGATGGCATGTTCCGCGGTATCGTTAAGGATGTTGCTTTTGGAGAAGTGACTCTTTAATTGTTATCGCCCGCATTATACAGGTTGATTAGCCGGTGGGCGCTAGCCCCGGTTTCCAAGATCGCTCGACATTAGTCGAGAACCGCGGCTGAGATTGCTTGAGTTCAGTAACAATTGTGGACAATTGTGCGACATTGATCCGTTAGCACACCAAGCATGTTGCGAACTGGGGGCACAAGGCCCAAGTTCGCGTTGATAATCTAGTTCGATTCAGACTGCTAGAGTTCAGCAACAATTGAGGACAATCGTGCGACACTGATTAGTCTTCCACTTTTCTTCCGAACCGAACAAGCGTGTCCAAGATTCCAGTCAGTTGAAAGGGCTTGCCGACGAGAATGTCTGCCCCTGCTTGCTTTAAGTCCAGCCAATTCTCCCAACGCGGGAATGCGTCAGCGACCAACAGCGTTGCCTCTGGAAATTGACTCGCCAATCTTTCGATCAGTTTTTCTTCCGGAATGCCATCTTCGGAATTCGCTTGTTGCTTGCGAACCTCCAAAGGTTCCGACTCAAGATCGACAATAATGAAATCGGGCTTTGTCCACAAACTCAGGTTTTGCGGCGTGGTTGCAACCGATTGAATTTCGTGACGGTCAAGTGTTTCACACCAAAGTTGCCTCGTGGCGGCTGTTTCCGCAACCACCAACGCGAGTTGCCCCGCACTCGCGTAACAACCAAGTCTCGATTCAATCGATAGACTCGTGTCGATCACTCGCTGAACTCGAGGACTGACTTTGCGTTTGCTGCCGGCAGCGTTTGTTTCCATCGCCTGCGTCTCAAGGCCGCCCGAAAGATCGCCGAGCCAAGGCAACACCCGATCGTATAACTCGTACCAGTAAAAAGTAAGAAGTGTCTCAGGCAGCGGATTCGTGCGACGATGGCCAACCCAATCATCGCCTAGCAAAACTCCTGTCGGTACCGCTCGCACCTTTCCATCCCCAGGTGCAACATTTTGTTCAAGTTGCTTGATCAGCCCGATCTCAGGCTCGACTCGCGAATCGATCGCGATCAAGAGCGCCGACGCGCGGCTGGCATGGTCTGATACCTGCGATTGAAAGGCGAGCCAATCCCCGACACTGCGATCCGTCAGCAATGTTACGTCGCGAAAGTGGCCGAGTATCCAGCCCCAATAGTCGTTGCTTGGTCCGTACCAGCCTATCGAAATAGAATCACTCATCCACGTACGCTAGATTCAAGAAGTTCGATTTCGGCCGTTCGAATGATTTCGATGGCTTCATTGGCCGAAGTACTCGATCGAAGCATCGTCAAGAAGACTTCGTCGGTCACCAATCTCGCTAAGCGGGCCAAAATCCGAAGGTGAACACAGTCGTCCGTTGAACAAATCAGAAAGAAGACGTCTGTCATGTGTCCAGACACATTGCCGAATGGAATGGGCCGGGTCGAAATGCCAAGCGCCACCAACGGCTCGGAAAGGATCGAGGACTGTGGTCTGCGTGGGTGTAGGAGTGCCACACCATTTTCTAAGGCCGTTGGATGAAGTGCTTCGCGAGCAGCGACCGCTTCGGCCATCTCCGCCGGATCCCAAAGCAGTCCCGTTTGACCAGCCAGATTGCACATCTCTCGAATCACGGAACCGCGCGTCCTGGCATCGATCGGAACAGCCACCGCTAATGGTGATAGAAAATCGGACAGCATGGCTCGTTCGTCAGAGGTGACATCAATGTTTCGAACGAGGACTTTCTCGACCCGCTCCAATTCCGTTGCGTCGCCAACTCCAATTCGATCTTCAAGCCAGTGGTGAATTTCGGATTCGGAAAATCGCCATTCGTTGTTGACTCGCCGACCTGGGATTTTGCCACGCACTGCCATCTTGCTCACCTCGGCGGGGGTGATGTGCAAATACAGGGCTAATTGATCAATATCGAGGTCTTTACTGGCCATTTTGGAACGCGAATCTAAATCGAAACAGGAAGGGTTTTGGGAACGGAAATACCATCTTTTTTGACAAACATTCGACATCAGGGCAATTTTGTCGGTGCGGCCGCATACGTCGAACGTTGCGAGTGTAATAATAGGAGCTTTCCGGTGGTACCCGAAAAACATCCTCTAAGAGAACAATTCCCAATGATTTCACGAACTTTGACCAAAAACGACGCTTCCATGCCAACCGCGAACTCCAGTTTGAACCGCAGAGCTGTTTTGCGAAACGGCGGAATCCTCGCTGGCGCACTGGCCTGCGGCGGTTTTTCCATGCTCAATCGCGTTTCTGCTAGCCCTTTTGCAAGCAATCTTAAACTTGGACTTCAGCTTTACTCGCTTCGCAATTTCCCCTTGGACGTAGCGTTGAAACACGCCAAAGACTTGGGCTTCGAGCAAGTGGAATTCTATAGCGGCATGTTTCCACTGGACTCGAGCGACGAAAAGATCGCTGAAATCGTCGGCAAGGTGAAAGCTCTCGGGCTGACAATTTCATCGCACGGCGTAAACGGATTTACAAAAGATGCCGTGGCAAATCGTCGTGTTTTTGAATTTGCGAAAAAGGCAGGCCTTAAGAACATTACCGCTGGCCCAACGCCGGATTCGATGGATAGTTTGAATGACTTGGTCAAAGAGTACAACATTCGAATCGCCATCCACAACCACGGTCCAACCGATCGGTTCAACAAAGTGACCGACTTGCTCAAGGCCATTGAGGGACGGGATGAGCGCATCGGGGCTTGCGCTGACTTAGGGCATTACATTCGTTCAGGCGAGAAACCGGTCGAAGTGATTCGAGCATTGAAGGGCCGATTGTTTGGGATTCACTTGAAAGACTTCGCAACGATGGAAGACAAAGCGAAAGGTGTGCTGCTAGGACAGGGACATTTGCAGTGCGACGCCGTCTTTGATGCTTTGGTCCAAGCGAAATTCCCGGCCGATGGTGCCCTCTCCCTCGAATACGAAGAGAACCCAAAGGACCCGATCGAAGACATTCGACAATGCGTTGCTACCGCCAAAAAAGCGCTAGCTTCGCTGCCATCGTAAATTTCGAGGCCGCTGTTGTAAACGCACGCTTCTAGTCACCCTCCCTTTGGGAGGGTCGAGCGCAGCGAGGGGAGGGTGAACTGATTGTATGTCGCTCTTGGCACATCACCCTCCCCGGGCCAAGGCCCGACCCTCCCGGAGGGAGGGTGACTTTGGAGTCCGCCAGCTCGCCCGACCCTAACTTAACCACATCCATCCGTGTCCGTCTCCAATATCGCATCCCAAAACGAAATCGATACGGACCTGATGGGGCGACTTGGTCGCTTTGTGCTTCGCTCCATTCTCGTTGCAACGGCAAAGATTGTCATGATCGGAGTCGCAGCTTGGATGGGGTTCATGTTGCTCGCCATGACAGCGGACTCGTTCTCTGAAATGTCCGCAACCTCGCGATGGCTCTGCGGGCGAGGTGGCTTGTTGGTTGCAATCGCCGCGGTCGCCGCTTGCTGCATTCGATCCGTTCGCAACACATCGAAAGGGCGACTGGCTTACGAAATCGACACATCGCAGGGGACCGGCGGCCAAATCATGACCGGATGGGATCTGCACTGCAATCTGAATGCCTATGATGCTCCTCTGACAGCAAAATTCGCCAAGCAAGCCATTCGGCAATCCGTTCAACGCCTGTCGACCATCCCACCCTCGGCCGTTGTTCCACTCAAAGCGATTCAATGGCCGGCTTATTCAGTGCTCGGCCTCATTGCGTTTAGTGCACTCATCGCACTCGTTTCACCGCCTCTAGCTTGGATCCAGTTCAAGCGATTTGCTTTCCCTGCGATCGAAACAGCTCCCTTCACCGGAGTTACCATCAGCTTAGACAACACCAAGCACAGCCTGCGATACGGCGAAGATGTCAAAATCATTGCAACAGTATCAAAAAAGGTAACCCATCGCTTGGAGCTGGTTACGATCGCTAAAGACGGCAAGGAACACGTGCTGCCGATGCTGCCGCGAGGAGAATCGAACAGCGGCGAATCGAAATGGCAAGCTCTTTTGACGGACGTAAAGGAGCCCGCTCAATTCTTTGCCCGATCAGGTAGAACGCAATCGGAAACAGGTACACTCGATGTCCAACTGACACCGAAAATAACAGAAGCCATCGTTCGAATAACTCCGCTCGCGTACACACGCCAAGCGGTCTACGAAGGAAAAATCCCTGAATCGGGTATCACTGGACTCGTCGGCACACAAGTCGAATTTTATCTGACGAGCAATCGACCGCTCAAGCTCGGACGCATGCAGCTATCCTACGACGACAAAAGCGAATCGACCGTTGACTTATCGGTAAACTCAAGCGAAGCCAATCAAGCCAATTCGGTATCTGGCAGCCTCACGCTTGAGCGCGAGGGTAGCTTTGCAATCAAGGTGACCGACATCGATGGCCTCCAATCAACCGAATCCGTACAAGGCAAAATGGTCATTCTGACGGACCAACGTCCGATCGTTCGCATCTTGGAACCCAGGCCATTTTCGCTTGCAACACCGGATATCGATCTACCTGTTTCCGTTTCTGCCGAAGACGATTTTGGCATTACCCAGTTAAGACTTTACCGCAGCCTCAACGGCTCCGCAGCCAGGCCGATCGATCTTGGTTTTGAACCATCCGCTCGAGCCAACGTGGTTGTGCCGCTGCCGCTCAAGCGGTTTGGTCTCGTCCCTGGCGATGAAATCGATTTGTTTGCGAGAACAGAAGATAACGACCCTGCTGGCCCCAAAGGGGCAGAGTCTCCCAAGACCACGATTCGAATTATTTCGATTGAGGAGTTTCAGGAACGTATGCTTGAGCAACGTGGTGCCGAGGCGCTTTCTGCAAAATACGAAGCGGCTCAGCGTCAACTGGAAAATGTCTCGACAGCGATGGCGGAAGCTAAGGAAGCTGCAGACCGCGCAGCCGCTGACCCGACCAACGAGGCGCTGCAACAAGAGCTTCAAGAGAAACTAAAAGCAGCTGAGGAAGCTGCACAAGCTGCCGCAAATGCGATTGACAAGCTGGCACAAAACCCACTCGATATCGACATCGACCGAGAGCTTTCGGAAATGCTCAGCGAAATGGCCAAAGAGACTCGAGAGACGGCAGACCAGCTGTCCGAAATGGCCCACTCGCAAGCGGGTAAAACACCGCTGACGGAATCGGAACAGGAAAAGCTGAACGAGCTGCGTGAAAAGACCAAAGCGGACCGCGACCAATTGCAAGAAGAAGCGATCGATCCGTTGAACGAGTTGAGCAAGACGTTGCCATTGATGGAGGACAAGGAACGTTTTGAGGAATTGGTAGAACGACAAAAGGAATTGGCACAACGCATGCAGTCGCTTGCCGACGCTGATGCCAACGACCCATCCAATGAACGCCGCATGATGGAGATGGAGGCCGCTCAGGATGCACTTCGTCAAGAGCTCAACGAACTCGCGGAAGATATGGCTGACAATGCAGAGCAGTTACCGGAGACGGACGAGTTTTCTCCGCTCAAGGAATCGGCAATGAAATTAGCTCAAGATATCAAACAAAGCGGTGCACCGGAGCTGATGAACGACGCCCAAAAGTCGCTTCTGAAGTCCAAATTCAAGCAGGCGGTAGAAAATGCAAAAGCCGCTGCAGAAGCGTTGGATGCATTGCAACCCGAGAACAAATCGATGGGCAACGAAGCGGAGAATAGTCTCAAAGGTGCTTTTCCGAAACCTGGAAAAGGTGGGAAGTCCAAGCTTGGTAAGACGCTGGAACAGCTTAAGCAGCGGATGAATCAAAAGGGACAAAAGCCGGGACAGGGACAGGGCCAAGGTGGTTCGCAGCCGGGCGAACCGGGCGGACGCAATAACGGATTTTCCGCTCGATCACCAAGGCAACAGAATATGGGCATGTACGGATCCATGCCGACACCTTCGCCGTCGAGTCAAGGCCGCTCGGATAAAGTCAGCCAAGGCGCGGCGACACAATCTGCAATTTCTAAGCAAGGAACTGGCCAAAGCGGAACATCCGAATCGCAGTCCAGCGAAGCGTCCGGCCAGTCGCAACAAAACGTCCCGACTCAATACCGGCAACGCGTTTCAGAATACTATCGCCGTATCAACGAACAGTTGAAATCCAAATAACGATCAGCAAAATTTGTGATAGGCTTAGAATTCACTGCTTTCAACATCTTTGCTTTGCCAGGTCCCATGGAAACACATGGGCGGGGCACCTTCGCCAGACGGTGGGGCCAAGAACTTTCCTCAGGTTGCCAAATCCATAAAAACTTCGAGAGAGGGTGCAAGAAGTAGTTTGGGACCATTGTCCCGAACTAGTTTAATGGACGGGACAATGGTCCCATCCTACATCTGCAGGAGCTTCACGCTCCCGAGTAACAAATTGCTTGTTTGAAGTCGAATAGGATATGTTGCCCTCGTTCCAAGGCTCTGCCTTGGAACGCACTGCCTTCGAGGCTCCGCCTCGTGTTAGCCATGCTTTTACAACTCGGGAGGCAGGAGCCTCCGTTGCATTGCGTCCCCAGGCGGAGCCAGGGGACGAGTGCGAAAAACCGTGCTTAGTGCCTTAAGCTGTAGTTTGCACTTGGTCCTAAAGTGTTGGGCAGAGGACCGATTTGACTACTGCACCTGAGTGCATCTTTTCGAACGCTTCATGCCATTGGGAAATGGGCCATACGCCGCCGATGATTGGCTTAACGTCTAGTTGTCCGCTTGAAAGCAAGGCTATGACGCGCTCCCAAATAGCCCAGTGGTGGCTGAAGCTGCCTTGGAGGGTAACGTTCTTTTGAACAAGCTGATCGAGATTGAAACCGAGCGGTTGTGGTCCCCAACCCACTTTGCTAATCCAACCTGCAGGTCGAACCAAGTCCAATGCGATTTTGAGTGTAACGCTCGCCCCGGCGGCGTCGATAATCCCGTCCGCGCCTAAGCCATCTCTTTCCATCGACCATGCTTTTGCGTCACCGATGATGGCTTCACAGCCATACTGCTTTGCAATTTCGAGTCGGTGACGGTCTGGCTCTAGGCCTACCAACGCTACCTGCGCGCCACAGAGACGCGCCATTGCTGCGCAAAGGATACCTATCGTACCTGGCCCGAGTACGACAATGCGGTCACCTGGTTCGATGCGAGCATTTCGAACCACTGCGTTGTAAGCGACACAGCAAGGCTCGGTCAAACAAGCTTGTTCGAATGGCAAACTGTCAGGGACGCTGTGAAGAATGCGAGAGGGAACGCGTACAAAGCGCGTCATCGCGCCGTTGACTCCGTATCCAAAGCCTTTTCGTGTCGGATCGAGATTGTACATTCCGCGTCGAGTCATTGGGTTGTTCTGGCTGATGATCGCTGCGGTTTCGCTGACGACTCGGTCCCCTTCTTGCCAGCCTTCGACGTGTTTCCCCACTTCGATAATCGTTCCACCAAACTCGTGACCGAGCACAACAGGATAGTTGACAGGCCAAGAGTGATCAGCAGTCCACTGGTGCAGATCGCTGCCGCAAACGCCAACGTTGGCGACTTCGAGCAGTACATCTTCGTCGCCGATTTCAGGACGCTCCACTTCTCGGATTTCAACGGAGTGCTTTGTTGGGGCGAAGTTGACTACGGCTGGTGATTTCATGTTTCGATTCTGAGTTAGTGTTCAATTCGGAACCAACGGTCGAGTTCCATTTACTGTTCGACCATTGTAATGACCTCAAGTTTTGTGGCTATGGCACGCGGGGTGTGGCGGCGACCTTCTCATTAAACGTATGGGCTTGGTCATCGAGAGGACG
Organism: Pirellula sp.; assembly: GCA_031424235.1. Classification (GTDB taxonomy): domain Bacteria; phylum Planctomycetota; class Planctomycetia; order Pirellulales; family Pirellulaceae; genus JBKCUI01. The sequence continues at coordinate 47,619 of JANPHB010000417.1, read as the reverse complement.
GATCCAAACGCTGCGATATTGGACGGGACTTTGGTGGTCTTGCAAGTACAAGGGGCCGGCGTTGGTGGCTTTGATGCTCTCAAGTATCTTGGCCGTGTACGGAGTTTGGTTGTAAACATACGGAGTGTAAGGTGAGCGAGGCTCATTGAAGGAGACATGGTTTTGCACGAGGACTCCATTTAGAATTGAGGTAATCGTTCCCGGTTCGACAATTTTGCCATCGCGGTATCGAGGGGCACGATAAACAATGTCGTATGACTGCCATGTCTGCGGGGCTCTACCTGCATTGACTAGCGGTAGTTCGAATCGATACAGTGAGCCGATTACTTCTTTGCTTGGTTGAGTGGAACCAGCAGTGTTCGAGATTTGCATCTCGTAGTGGCCATGGATATAGAGTCCGCTATTGCCATGACCTTCTTTGGGCACCGCAAACTCGGCATGAATCTGCGCGTCTCGGAAATGCAACTTGGAAACGACAAATCCCGTCCCGACAGTCAAAATACCGTCCTTGACAGGCCATCGACAATCCTTGCCGTCTACGCCCAAAAAAGCGTCCGTTGTCCCGCCATCAAACAAGATTACAGCGTCTGAGGGTGCCTTTCCCTCGTCTGCCTGCACGATTTTGAGCGGAGGTGCATTGGGTGTCTCCTGTGCAACGCACATAGGCAAGACGGCAACGTGCGAAACGAAAATGAAAAAACGAACAAGGGAGGAAATGGGAGGGGATTTTGGCATGAGAGAATTGGCTAGGCGAAGAGGTGGGGGCCTAAAATGAATGAACGGTCAATCGCAATTGTAAACGAACGTTTAGGCACCAGGGAAGTCAACATGGTGTTGACGGTCTATTTGGCCGAAAAGAACGAAAGAAGTTGGACACTTCTCGCCGATCGTTAGTACAAGAATACTCGTTCCCAGGCTCTTGCCTGGGAACGCAATGTCTTGGCGGCTCCGCCTACGGGTGAAAACACGTTTCATCAAGTTCTTTTCTAGGGAGGGTGAGGCTCCTGCCGAACCGTAACGTCGCAAGCTCGGCAGGAGCCTCGCTCTCCCGAATGTTCCCAAGGGACTTGGCAGTTCAAAGATGTTTGGAGCGGTTGGCTCCGCCTCCCGGTCGCTCGCTACCAGTCAAAGCTACCTCAGGCTCCGCCTGCCGCTCATTGGGTTCCCAGGCAGGAGCCTGGGAACCAGTTGCTGGCGATCAGCGAGAAGTGTCTTGCTTCGGGAGTAAGGTCCGTGACTCTAGGTCGTAAACGTTTCCTTGCGTCAAACTCGTATACGCTTCAAGAGAATCCGAACCTATGGGGCGATCGTAGAATGCAACTTGACCAGGGCCTATTACTTCCGCTTTGCTCTGCTTCACAATCAAACAAGTCCCCTCGTCGATACCAATACCTAACAATTGAGGAAAAGTTCGTTTGAGCGAGGCCATGTCCGCAAAACGATCTCTCTGTGAGAAATGTTGATCGATAGCTACACCAGTAAGAAATCCCAAGCCGCGTTCGTACCCTTCCGCCATCATTTGCGTATTGCCCATCGGATCGCCTCTCGGCATGTAGTCCCCTTGGATGGATGCTCCTGCAGACGAACCGCCAACAACTCCGCCTCGCTCTAAGACCGCATGCATCAGCCGATGCGTTTCCGTATCGAGATAAGAATCCACAAGATTCCATTGCCGCCCTCCTCCGAACCAAATCCCAGTCGCTCCGTCTAGTTTTGCTGTGAAGCTTGGATCGTCTGCAACCTTCCGATCCTTCGTGTGTAGCCAGTCGACATGCCCTGCCCCAGTCCTTCGAAACAATCGCGCCATCCCGGGTTCTTGCTCAATGACTTTGGCTTCCTCGCAGGGAACGTAAATAATGCGAGCGTCTTTGCCTCCAGCGAGCTCAACAAATGCCTTGAGCGCTTTGTCAGGGAGATTTCCGCCACCCGCAATCAAAAGCGTTCCTTTGGCAACGTTCGGTGCAATCACTTGTTTCGAAGGGAAAACGGCAGCTTGCCTCGCTTGCGCTGCGCGCCGAAAAGCGAGCAAGTCGGCCCGCTGTCCCGACTTGAGTATGTCGGTTCGGACGGGACGTTCCGTGGAAGCAGCCAGCGTGACATAGACGTTGGACTCTCCCACCACCAGCAACTGCCGACCGCGAACAATGAGCGCCGTCCTCTCATCGATTCCGAAACCGACTCGATCTGAATGCTTGTCTACCGCTCGACGGAGGCGTTCGCTACGGTTCCTGGCGGCAAAATGTTGATCGATGATTGTACCAGGCAAGAAATCGAATCCCTCGCGCAACTCGTCCTTGACCAACATCACTTTCGAAGCAATCGCTGCGCCCGCAGAGGTACCACCCACAACCCCGCCGCGGGTCAACAATTTTAAAATCTCTTGCTCTACGATGGTTCCGGAATAGACGTCGAACAGGCGTGATTGCATTCCGCCTCCAAACCATACACCCGTCGCGCTCGCCAGCAGTTTTTCCGCATTCGCCTTGTCGATCAAATCTCGGGATTCGGCGTGAAGGAATTCGACACTCTTTGGACTATGTTCAAGCCAAACGTCGATCTTCTTGGAGTCCAATGGATCGCTCGGATCCGCAGTTGGGATTACAACTATGCGAGCGTCCTTGCCACCAGCAAGCGAAACAAAGAGCGATCGCATCTCAGAATCAACCGTTCCTCCTCCATGCAAGAACAATGTCCCTTCGATTGGTGGTAGCGGCTCCTTGCCGTCCGGGTCAAATTGGGCCATCGCTGTCCCTAGTGTTGCTTGAATCAAAATCGCGGCGATCCAACGCACCAATCTATCCAACTGCATCGCCGTCTATCCTGAGTCTGTTTGCGATAATACCAAGGAGTTGCATCACCAAATCTGGCTAGCTTCTCACACCCCTACCACCCCGTCCAAAGATTTCTTCGTCATCCATTTTACCATTGGGCATGGTCCTCTTCGGCTAAGGATGACGCATTTGCAGCCGGAAAATGTTAGCAAGCGGAGGTGGAATTCAAGCGGAGGAGGAATTCAAGCGGCATTATTCAACTGTCCGAAGAACCGATCCAGCGTATCTTTGCATTTGTGCGAATACTTGCCACGATCCAGCCAACGCTCCAAGTACTTTCGGTTTTCTTGGGCGATGTCGGGCGACTTTTCTATCATGGAAAGCGCTCGATCGATCGCCGGGGTAACCGACTCATGGTCCCCGACCTCTACCATTGTCTCTCTAGGGAACGGTATAAGGAATTCGTAATGGCTCAAATCATTGGAAACGACGACGCAGCCTGCGTACATCGCTTCGAAGTGTCGGTAGGTCCACGGTGCGTAGCCACTTGGCGCCAATGCTACCTTGGATTGTCGTAAACCTGTGAAGTAACTTTGGAAGCCGATTTTCTTTTTATTCAGCCAGAGGTTTTGTAGGATCGCAGGCGGAACCTCTTTCTCTGCAAGTTGTCTCATGTCGGGATTGCCGACGAGCCCACCCCACAACTTGAAATCGGGGCGATTGGTCGATATTTCGACCAGCCAACGCAATCGCTGATTGGTTGTCAAGGAGCCAGTTGGCCTCGCAACAAATCCAACATCGAATCGCCTTTTCACCGGCCCCCCCAAGCTCCTCCCCAGCGATTCCAAGTTCAACGCGTTGCGAAGTCGATTGTTCCACGGTGGACGTTTGATCGGAAGTAGAGCAATTTTGAATGTTTCTTGCCATCGATCGTCTCGCCAATTCTTGAGACAGACATCCGTTTGAGACTCTAAGAAACGTCGATCCGAAAATTCGAAATTGAGTTCGTTGTTGTCGGAAGCATCGTAAAGCACGAGTCTCTTGAACTTGATTCCGGAAAGATGTTGAGCATTCAATTGCGTTGGTATTCCAACGAACAGAATATCCGTCTTGAGTTTTACCTTGCGATCGAGCAATTCGGAGGGGCGTAGCAACTGAACGTTGGAACGGCCAAAGTAGGCTGTTAGGAACCAATAAAGACTCAGTTGAGCGTACGCACCGACGTAACTTGAAAGCCACCAAAATGCTTTCGTCCCACGAAAACCGGCGTCATAGCCTACGACATCACTTATAACAACTGTGTATTGTTTCATGCCTTTGACTTCGCGACAGGCCAGAGAACCCCTGACCTTTTCATACAGCAGCAGCCTTGTCGTGCCAAGGTCGATTGTGTATTTGACGTTTGGAATCTAGGAAATTGACTAAATCGGGTTAAGAAAAGCCCATTTGCCGCACGCGTGACAGGAACCTGCTTAGGTGAAGCCACCGCTCCAAACATATTTTCGGCGAGTTCCCCTCAGCAATTCATTGCTTGGGAGGGTGAGGCCACCCCTGTAAACATCTATTGGTAGCGAACACACTTGAAAACCTATGGGAGGGTGAGGCTCCTGCCGAACCTTTGCACCGCTGGCTCGGCAGGAGCCTCGCCCTCCCAATTTCCTTCAGATGATCTCGCGAGGCTAAAAATGTGCGTTTTGCTACAATGCCGATCCGTTAAATTCATTCGTCGGGCCGGAGTTCATTCATGTCGGAAGCTTTTCTCATCTCTCAAACAACCCTCGAGGGGCTACCTGCTGCGATCGACGAAGCCTGCAACCAGATGGAAAAGCACTATGCCGAGGGACGCTATTCCAAAGTTACGGTTCACCGCCATTGGTCCAAGCATAATCCGGTCATCTCCGGCAAGATTGCTCGCCCGACGGCGTATCGATGGTATTTGCGCCGAGAACTGTTGAAACTAGCTCAGCGAGGGGCGGAAATCGAAATCACTCCGTCGCAAATGCGCATTGATCTCCAGTCGCCTTCGCTATTGTCCGCGATCGATGAGTCCAATTTTGATCAAACGTTGAAAAAGGTTTTTCTGTTCGGCCCAGAACGGGTTGAACTTTCGCTGGAGAGACTTGAACACTACACCGGCACACGAGCCGAGGATTTCCAACGCTATGTTCTATTGACCAATTACCAAATGCATATGGATGCATTTCGGCTACTGCATCCAAACGCAATCGCATCGGTGCGGAGCGATGTCCAAATGCCCACGTTGCACTCGCCAGAAGCTGACAACAACGGAGTGAGCATCGTCAACATTGGTGTCGGTCCATCCAACGCAAAGAACTTCACCGATCATTTGGCAGTCTTACGCCCAGACGCAATGCTCATGGTCGGTCACTGCGCGGGCATTCGGAATCACCAAGAGATCGGCGACTTCGTACTAGCCACAAGCTACATGCGAGACGACCTCGTCTTAGACGATGCATTGCCTCGCTCCGTACCTGTCACGCCAAGCTTTCTACTCAATAGAAACTTAGCGAGAGTCCTGGAGGAGCGATGCCTCCCCTATCGGATGGGTGTTGTTTACACCACTGCCGATCGAAACTGGGAGCTCGTCATCAGTCGAAAGATGAGCGATCTCAAAGCCAGCCGAAGCATTGGTGTCGATATGGAATCAGCTACCGTTGCAGCGAACGGTTTCCGATATCGCATCCCGTCTGCGTCCCTACTGTGCATCTCGGACAAACCACTGCACGGGAGTCCGAAATTACCCAAGTCGGCCAATTCGTTTTATCAGTCGACCAAAAGCCAACATCTTCAAATTGCGGAAGAAGCCATCCATTTGACGCGGGCTGCCTACCCTGAAGGTTTGCCAACAACCGATCTACGTGCCATGGACGAGCCACTGCTAGGTTGTCCGACGCCCAAAGTGCGTAGCTAGTTTTCGCCTCTTGGGGCCTTCCAATCGCCGTCTAACTCAGCTTGGTTTTTTCACTGGCCCCCGACTGAGCTCGTCTCGTCGGAGCCTAAGGTTCGCCGCTAGAACGGAGCTCATTCCGGAACGCCCGCATCCCCTCCCCTACCAGCCCAACGCTTTTGGCCTTGGGCTGGTAGGGGAGGGGGACGCGGAAACCGCCAGATTGGGTGGTTTCTAGCCGCTAACCTTTACGTCCGATGGGACAAGCCCATCGGGGCGTTTACCAAGCGAGGCGGCCTCCAAGGCCGCTGGGGTCTCAACGGAACGAAAGTTGCGCATTCGAAAGCTGCTGCAATGGCGGTTTTTCAAAAGCCTAGCCTAACGTGGCTAACGCCCACCGGCCAATTAACTGGTAATATACAAGCCGATGTGCTCAGTCTTCGTCTAGTGGGTATACGAGCCCTCCAACGTCATTATCGTTTTCTCGAAAGCAAGGTGCTTCCATTGGTTGAAAATCCCTATGCTGCTCCGGCACTTACCGACAGAATGGATTACAGCTCCGATACGGGTAGCGATGAATTGGCATCGAGATCGACTCGTTGTGTAGCGTCACTCATAGACGGATTTCTTTTCGTGGGAATCCTGCTGCCGACTCAATATCTGACTGGATTTATGGACAGTGAACTGTCAGGAGAGGCAAGCCTACTTGACGAATTCCTTATGGTTTGGCTGGGTACGGGGCTCACGCTAGTACTGAACGGATACTTGCTCGCTGCGCGTGGGCAGACAATTGGTAAGCTGATTACGAAAATCCAAATTGTCGACTCTAGGGGTGGCCATTTACTTCCATTCCTACGCGTCTATGTATACCGATATCTTTGGATGCTACCGCTTGAGTTGGCGAACATATTCATCCCTGGCGATATGGACGATTTCCTGGTTGGTTTCCTGGGACTAATGGAAGTGATGATGATTTTCGGTCGTGAACGCCGATGTCTGCATGACTACATCGCTGGTTCGAAAGTTGTGCATTTCCGCCCGAGCCGGTCTTTGACCGAATAGCAATTAGTGGAATCTCGTAAGAGTTCCTGAAGTGCCTCGAACTCCAGGAAGTTTTACAACTTCCGCTCCGAGAACAGGCTTAATTCATCGCCCTTTGCTCTTTGGCCAGTGCCGAAATGCTAAACTCGAGAGCTTTTCCTGAGTTTCGCGTCGGTGTGTGTTGCAAAGCAATACAAAGGGAGCTCTAAAGGTACTTCCACGCCGGAAACGTTACCAAGTGCATGTTTGCAAGGCGGCTTCCAATGCCGGTTCATAAAATACGGGCTCATTCGAATGGATTGACACCAGTCCCCAGGCTTCGCACATCCAATTCAATCCCATCTCAACCAAAACATAGACGGCCAGGACTAAGATTAAGCGGCGACACGAAATCACTGATCGTCAGTACCTTGGTGCATATCTTGCTCCTCATTGGCTTGGTGTCTTTCGTTGGGAAATCGACTCGATCCGGCAGGGGCTTTTCAGAATTGAAGTTCGTCGAAGACGATTCTGAACCTTTGGTCTTGAGCGTACTTGGTGAAATGCCGGTCGAGGATAGTTTTGACGAGAGCTCTGAAGCCAAGGAATTCGATATCTCGTCGAGTGCTTTTGAGAATCTAGATGTTCAAATCCAGGCCTTCCATCCTGAGGCAAAATCTGTCGGCAACGTCGTCATACGTGCGAACGATATTGTGGATCGAGAGATTGGAGCCGGATCGAGCAAGCCAACTGGCTTTGTCGTATTGAGCGCGCCAGTCACGGCGGGGCGAACCGGGCAGAAGAAGGCACAGCTGCTAAAACAATATGGCGGCTCGGCTGAGACCGAAGCTGCTGTGGCTCGCGGTTTGGCATGGTTGGTCAAACAACAGCAAAGCGACGGTTCTTGGAGTTTCGCTGGTCCGTATTCCAATCCAGCGATGTTCCAAGACAATCCCGTTTCGGCCACAGCGATGGCGCTCATCGCTTTTCAAGGTTCTGGTAATACGCATCTGTCCGGTCAATACCAAGAAGTCGTAGCGCGTGGACTGAAATGGCTTTGCATGCAACAAGCCCGAGACGGAAGCCTCGGAGGTGATACCCCAAGGCACCACGCTTTCTACACCCACGCGCAAGCCAACATCGCTCTTTGTGAAGCGTATGGTATGTCCCAGGAAGCATGGCTCAAACCCCATGCGGAGAAAGCGACTAGATACACTCTCAACGCACAAGGCCCGCTGGGAGGTTGGCGTTACGAATACAAAGGGGACTCTGACACCTCGGTAACGGGCTGGTGCTTGATGGCCCTCGTCAGCGCGCGATCGGCGAGTATCGAAGTCCCCGATACGGCTTTCAAACGCATTCAAGCATTTCTCAACAGTGTCTCAATGGACAATGGTTCTAAGTACTCGTATGTGCGTGGACGACCTCCAACACCGTCGATGACCGCCGAAGCGCTGCTGTGCCGAATGTACTTAGGCTGGCCTCGTGAAACAAAAGCGCTAAATCTAGGTATCAAGGGACTTTCGACAAACTTCCCGTTTAATGGCACGACCGGATCGTACTACTATTGGTACTATGGAACGCAAGTCATGCACCACGCAGGTGGCAAAGACTGGGAGAATTGGAACGACGCCATGAAGCCGCAATTGATGGCGATGCAGGTTGCTAACGGCGACGATGCAGGAAGCTGGGGACCTGCGGGTGCCCGGTTCGACAGCATTGCGGGAAGGCTCTATTCCACGTGCATGGCCCTTTATTGCCTGGAAATCTACTATAGGCACTTGCCGATCTACGATACACCCTGGCGCGAATAAACTTCTTCGCCAATTGGACCGTAATGTAGCTGGTTTCGTGAGAAAGCAGCATTCAAATGTAGCAGGTTTCGTGCGAAATCGGCGTTCAACAAGCATTGTGTATCGTCTGGTTTCACACGAAACCAGCTACTCTAAGGAACAACGAAAGACAACGTCTACTCTTTAGTTGGCTCGCTAGCAGCAGGGGATGATGGAGCCTGCCTAGCTTGAAGTGCAGCCAAGAACTCTTCTTTGGAAACAGCCCCATCGGAATCTTTGTCAATTTGTGCCATTCTCCCTTGCAAGCGTTCGCTGATTTCAGCTCCTTCCAATTTGCCGTTGCCATCAGTGTCGCGACTATTGAAAGCTTCCTCTGGAGCAGGTTGCGCGGTACCTTCGGACATTCCGCCACCGCCACCTCCGCCACCCGCGGATATTCCCATAGGCTTCTTCTTGACTCCGCTCGTAGGTTCAACTTCCGTCGAAGTGTTGGGTATCAAGGACTCCGCCAATTTCGCTTTCGCTTTGGCTTGCTCGTCCAGAACCATCAAATTTGTTATGACATAAGGAATTCCGAAGTAGAGCCCGACCGCAACGACAATAACGCCAATAAGAACAGGCAGTGACGATCGTTTTGCAACTTTCGCGGTTGATTCAACTGAATTCATGATCGACAAATCCTGAAATGGGAAGCATAAATGATAGAAAAAGGCGTGCCCCAGTTTGGCATCGCGGAATTCGTTTGTCAAACGACGCCTCGAATCAGCCTTCCGTCCATTGTCCTTCCTTTTTCCACTAACCATCAACGAAGATTGACCATGGATATCCGACCCGCACTTTCACATTCCAAAACCGACTTTTTGATGAGCCTTTTTCGTCTGTCGAGCATGATTTCCCTATTGTTTTTCGATGCTGCAATGGTCGACGCCCAGCCGAACCAGGCATCCAAGACAGCAGCAGAAAAGTTTAAAAACGTTTCGGTCCTTTCCGATATGCCTGCCGATCAGATGGGCAAAGTGATGAATATGATGTCGGCGTCCCTTGGAGTGAACTGTAGCTTCTGCCATGAGGGGACCAACTTCGCCAAAGAAGGAGTCGGGCGCAAAGATGCCGGTCGAAAAATGATCTCCATGACACTCGGGCTTAACAAAGAGTTTTTCGGCGGGAAAACCGAAGTCACTTGCAATACTTGCCATCAGGGGAAAGCCAAGCCTGTCTCCAACGTCGAGCTCGCTCCAGCAAAAGCTTTTGCTCGCATCACTCAGCCCCAGACCAAACCATCCGTTGACGACATCTTAGCAAAGCACGTTCAAGCCGTTGGGGGCAAACAAAAACTGGAGTCAATCAAAAACCGACACGTCATCGCCAAGAGACGCGAACCTCACGGAGGGAGTGAACCTGAAGAGCTTTGGCAAACCGCAAGCGGATTGACACGCATGGTAACCCAATACGGTTCAGTCTCAGTTGTAGAGGGATTCGACGGCTCTCAAGCGTGGAAGCGAGCCAATGAGAGTGGCATCGAATTGAAACCCGACGAAGCAGAACAAATAAAGCTCGAAGCCGTCATCGCGTTTGGCGACAATATGCACGCTGTGTATTCCGAGTTCGCTTTCCAATCAGCCGATCGAATCGAAGACCGTGACGTTATTGTGTTATCAGGCTTGAACCCGTTGGAAATGCCGGAACGCCTTTCCTTTGACTCTCAAACCGGATTGCTGCGGAGACGCGTCTCGTCCGCGGCAACGGTGTTAGGGGAGTTTGAATATCAGGTAGACTACGAGGCGTACCAAGAGTTCGGGGGAATATTGCAACCGGCCAAGATTCGATTCGCAGTTCCCAACATTACTTGGATCCGGGAGGTAACCAAAATCGAAATGAACATAGAAATCGATGAATCGATTTTTCGCTCGCGATAAGCGGTCCCTTATAGCCGACGGGCGATAGCCCCGGTTTTCTATAGCACTCGACATTCGTCGAGAACCACGGCTAACGCCGCTTGTCATTACCCATATCGTTTTGACTTTGCTCCGCTCGCCACTTTAGGCAACGCTGTTATATTATCTTGCGATGCAAAAACAGGCTTTTGAGTAGCGAAAGTCGTCAAGACTTTCGGCTGCATAGCCTAAGCGACCGAAACTCTTGACGAGTTTCGCTACAAAATGCTTCACCGCCTTGCTTTTTAGTCTGCCCCTAACTAACTACGAGAGAAGGGAATATTTACGCTGCCTCTCAATTGCTTGGTCGATGGCACATTAGGTTGATGGTAACACCGTTTGGGTCTTTAGCGTGAAAGAGTCTGACTCCCCAGGGCTCATCTGTAAGGGGATAGACAACACTGACGCCGCGTTCTTTTGCGGCCGCGGCAGCCGGAAACTTCATCGAAAATGAACAAGACGGCAGCCCACTCTCAACGAATTCGACATAGAATCGGCCCTGGGCTCCGGCCCATGTTTTCCGGAAGCATCAAGAGTAAGTTCCAGTTCCAATGTTCGAAGGGGAAATTTCATGACGATTGCGTTGAAGAAGAAAAAATGGACAAGGGACGCTCTTGTTTGTTGCTCGCTACTGTTCGTGTCCGCTCCAGGTGTCGGTTCAATTCAAGCTCAAGAAAAATCTGCCAACGAGCTTGGCAAAACGTCTGAATCTCGTTTCCCCGGCCCAACCGAGAACGGCTATCTGCTTCCAAACGGTTGGCATATCACACCTGCAGGTCGACAGATCGAAACAACCGATTTGCTTCTTAATATCAAGCCGCTCAAAGATTCCAAACATGCGATCATTGCAACCAGCGGATTCAATGAACACAACGTTGCTCTAGTCAATCTCGAAACCGGCTCGTTTCTCGCTAAGGAGTCGGCCCGCCAAAGCTGGTTCGGTCTGGCAATGTCTGCAGACGAACAGAAATTGCTTTGGTCCGGTGGTGGTGCTGGACGTTTGCACACGTTTGAAATCGCCGATGGCAAACTGACACGCACTAGCGAAAAGGAACCTGACGTTCGCTCGATGAAACGCGAAGAAGCCGCTGCACTGAAAGCCCAACTTGTAAAGGAAAAATCATTTCGGGGCGGACTTTGCCTTGATGAACAACGCCAGTGCGTTTATTCGCTCAAGATCAACGCGGGCAAACTGGCTGTCATCCCATTTGGTGGGGACGAGTCAAAGGAACTGGACTTGGGTGGACGTCCATACGACGTCCAATTGAGCCCGCGAAACGGTTTGCTCTATATTTCCGACTGGAGCGAGCGTCGCATCGTCGTCGTTGATCCTGTTTTGTTCCGAGTTGTTGCGAGAATTCCCGTTGGGGAACACCCTAACCAAATCGCATTCCATCCGACCGATGATCGACTCTTTGTCGCTTGCGCATCTGCCAATGGCGTTTGGGTAATCGATACCAAACGAGGAATTGTCACCGAAACCATTTACACGCCACTCTTTCCTCGGGCTCCTGAAGGAAGCACTCCGGACGCGTTGGCCGTCTCACCCGATGGCGAGACTCTTTATGTTGCGAACGCCGACAACAACTGCATCGCGGTCATCGAAGTCGAACATCAGAACAAGAGCACCGTCAAAGGCTTCATCCCAACAGGTTGGTATCCCACCGCAGTTGCGGTGACTCCGGACGGCAAGAACTTATTGGTCGGAGTCGGCAAAGGAAACCAATCCAAAGCCAATCCGATCCCAAAGGTGGAAGTGCCCGACTCGAAACTGACCGAGACCGAAAAGGTGGTCAAGAAATCTCAGCCATTCCCGTATATTGGGACCAATATGAGCGGTGCCCTATCCATCGTGCCAATTCCGGACGAAGCTGCACTGAAAGAATACACACAACAAGTTTACCGAAACTGCCCGTACTCGGATGACTTGCTCACCTCCGTACCGAACAAGGTACCAACCGCAATCCCAACCAAGGTTGGTGATCCCAGCCCGATCAAATACGTCATCTATGTTATCAAAGAAAACCGAACCTACGATCAAGTGTTCGGCGACTTAGCAACGGGAGACACCCCGAAAGGCAATGGGGACCCGAGTCTGTGTATGTTCCCACGAAACGTAACTCCAAACCATCATAAGCTGGCTGAGCAATTTGTGCTGCTGGACAACCTGTATTGCAACGGCCAAGTGAGTCGAGACGGCCACCCTTGGAGCACGATGGCTTACAACACAGACTACATCTCGCGAGACTGGCACTTGACCTATTCGCAGCGATTGGGGGTCGATGACGACGATGAGGGGGACTTGTCGAATGGTCCTTCCGGCTATCTGTGGGACGCTTGCATGCGAGCAGGCGTTAGCTATCGCAACTACAAGGAGTATGGCAGTCGCGTGTCCGACGACACCGGCAACACCAAAATGGAGGGACGGGTACCTGGTCTCGTCGGTCATATGTGCCCTAATTTTGGTATCGGTAAAGGGCGAGAACGAGACATGGACCTCATTGAAGTCATGCTCGACGAATACAAGCAGTTCGTTGAAAACAAGAACATGCCCAAGTTTATCATGATGAGTCTTGGTGAAGATCACACCGACGGTACACGCATAGGCTCATTCACGCCACAAGCTTGCGTCGGAAGCAACGACGTCGCTCTTGGGAAATTGGTAGACGCCGTCAGCCATGGTCCGTTGTGGGCCGAGACTGCAATTTTTGTCATCGAAGACGATGCCCAGAACGGTCCCGATCACATCGATGCCCATCGTACAGTAAGTTTGGTCATCAGCCCATACACCAAGCGGGCGCACGTTGACAGCACTCAGTACAGCACGGTCAGCATGATTCGAACGATGGAACTCATCTTAGGGCTGGAGCCTCTGTCTCAGTACGATGCGGCCGCTCGGCCCATGTTCAACAGCTTTACGAATGCGGCCGATTTAACTCCCTACAATATGGAAAAAGCACAAATCAATCTCGAAGCAAAGAACGATGCTCTAGCGTACGGAGCAGATCGATCGATGCGGATGGATTTTACGGAATACGATCGCATTGATGATTTTGAGCTGAATGAAATCTTGTGGCATTCCATTATGGGAGAGGACGCGCCATTACCACCAGCAGTCCGACGGGCGATTGCATTTCGTTCTTCGAATATTGGAAAACAAAGTGTGTTAACGCCTTAAGCTTGAGTTTACCAGTCAATTAGCCTGTGGGCTTTAGCCTTGTCATTACCCACATCTTTATGACTTTGCTCCCCTCGCCCCTTTTAGGCAACGCTGTGAAGCATTTCAGGACGGCAGGGGCTTGCCCCACCGTCCGCAACTTTGGCGTTCTAGATTCACGTCGCCCGATCGCATGCCTTGGATTTGTCTCACCGCCGTTGGCGGTGCGACAAATCCAGAGTTATCATTTTCTTTACGCGGCACATTAGAACACCAAAGCGGTGTCCGGTCGGGACTAGCCCGAGCCGGACAAAACGCCCATGATCAAAAGTTTCTGTCGATCGAATGTTCCAATAAATTCCTGTGGTCTATTCTATTCCGAGGCGATAGATTCAAATTCTGCCCCCTTTCGGGGACCGCGATGGATTCCGCGGGAATGCCGTCGCTCCGCGACTCTCCGACAATCGTTCGCTGCTTACCACGGATTTCATCCGTGGCTATAAAATACCACTGCTCCGCAGTTAAGTTCGATTACGGCCTCACTCCAACTCGGACTACATTGGCCGATAAGCCATCCTGCACGATCGCTTCTACCTCAGAAAGAGCGTGCCACGAGGTTACTAGCTCAGCGAAGGGGAAATCGTTACCAGACTCGGCCAAGAATTGAACGGCGGAACGTAAATGCTCTGGCCGGTAATTATGAATACCTCGCAACGTCAATTGACGCCGAATCAGTTGTTCAGCGGATTGTTAGGCTTTAGGCGATAAGATGATATCGCCAATTTGCGGTGCCGCCGGACTTGCCTTAGGCAAGTCCGGCGGCACCTGATTTTGCGTGGCATCTCCGGATTAGCTTAAAACCTAAACTTCCGCAGGAGTAGGTCCGGTTGTAGGGCCGAGGAGTGGACCGTACCCCCCGCATCTGGCATCAAATCCACGGCAAAGTTTGACGCCTAGGCAGGCTCAACCTACAATTTCATTTCTAAACCTATTGACCGCCCGGTTTTCAGATAGAGCAAACGATATGGCCAAGCGAAATCCTCGATGGATTGAACGACTCGAACGACGTGAGTTATGCGCTTCCGATTGGCAAAACGCGGTCAATCGTTTGGACGTCAACTTGTCAGGGCTTGTTGAGCCATTGGACGCGTTGGTTGTCATCAACGATATCAATGCACATGGAATTCGCACCTTAGAAGCCAAACCAACCAACTATTCAGGTCCACTTTTGGATGTCAATGGCGACGGAGCGTTGGGGCCTCTCGATGTATTGATGGTCATTAATTCGTTGAATCAAGTTGGCGTGGGCTCCGCAGCACCTATCGTTCGCTTGCCAAACCAGGATGGCGAGATGGTCGATTTGACGTCGTTTATTGGCAAGAAAAACGTCGTCCTCTACTTCTATCCCAAAGACAACACGCCTGGCTGCACCGTTGAAGCCAATGACTTCAGCGTTCGCAAAGCACAGATCAACGCCCTAGGCGCTGAACTATTTGGAGTCAGCGTCGATAATGTTCAGTCTCACAATGACTTTTCCAATCAGCACCAATTAACGTTTGATCTCCTGGCAGACACAAACAAACAGGTCACGACGGCTTACGGTGCACTGACCGAAATCAACAACACTCCGATCGCCAAACGCACGACCTTTATCATTGGTCAAGATGGTTTGATCAAGAAAGTTTTCACCGACGTTGATGTGCTCATCCATGGCGAAGAAGTGGTTGCTGCACTACAAGCCGGAATCTAAGTCGAGCTGCAGCGTGAAAACTACCTTAGCACGACGCGCAAGCTAGTGAATCGACTTTCCATTCACTCTCGTTCCAGGGAGCTGCCTTGGAACGCGATGCTTTCGAGGCTCCGCCTCACGTTTTTGTGACTTAAGAGGCGGAGCCTCCGATGCATTGCGTTCCCAGGCGGAGCCAGACGAGTTTCAAAGCTAGTGAATCGATTATCCATTTCACTAGCTTGCGCGTCGTGCTAGGTAACGAAAAAACCCAGGGGAAAGTCCCCTGGGTCTCGCAAGATTGATTGGTTGGCGACTAGGCAGTCTTACCAAGTGTACTCAGCACCGACTGTGAAGCCTTGATAGATGACATCCGAGTCGGTGTTGATCTTAGCCGTGCGCCCCAGATTGACACCAAGGTCGTTAGGAGGCAGAGCATTGAAGTTGCCTGTCGCAAGTGCCAAGTTGTCGATGTACATGAACTGGTAGGAACCACGAACGGCCCACGAGTGGTTTAAGCGATAGAATGCCTGTGGAGCAATTTGCGTGATGTACGCAGCACGGTTTGCAAGGACTCCTTCCGTGACCGTGTTAGGCAGTGAGTTCGCGAAAATTGCCGTATTTTGATGTGCACGGTTGTTGTAGATACCTGTCTTGGCTTCAACACCAAGTTTCACACCAGGAATAACGTTGTACCAAAGGTCTCCACCGACTTGGAAGCCGACGAGGGAGTTTTGGGTATTCGTTGTGTAGTCCAAGAATCGCAAGCTGTTATTTAATTGGGTGTTGTCGAAGGCACCGCGAGCCGTAAACTTAGCTTGTTCGTCAATATCGAGATAGCGAACCCCCATCAGCATGCTTCCTTGGAAGAAGCCGGACGGTTCGGACCAGCGGCGTCGCAAATTGATTTCGCCGTTGTTGAGGGTGGACGAGTACGCTAACGTGTGAACAAACGAACGGTCTGGGTCGTCGAAACCGTTGGCAGGTGTCACGCCGAAGTTGCTCAAGAATGAGAACAAGCTCGGTGTGTTTGAGCTGGCTGAAGTGTCATTACTCCATCGATTTAGACCAAAGTATCCAACTTCTATGTTGGAACCGGGACCGACTTGGATGTTGCCCTGCACGGCCAAGCCAGCCTTCAAGGTATCAAGCGGAACGCTGCTGGTACCGAGAACAAAATTGTTGGTCCCAGCACCTACCGAAGTCGTATTAAAGTTGAGTTCTGAGCTACTTGTCCGTGCTAGATAGATCACGTCCGCAGAGACGTCGAACCATCGTTGAGTTGCGATGCCACCTTCGCCGTAGGGACGCAATTTCCCTCTCCAGCCAGCGAGCCGACCTCGGAGGGCTCCCGTGAGAGCACGGGGCGAGCGACCAAAACGGTCGCATGGTCCGTCGCATTGCTCGCCGTATCCTTCTGGGCCGGACGGCATGCCGTCGGGACCGCAAGGAACTTGTGGCAGGTTGGGGTCCATCCCCATTCCCATCGATGGGTCACCTGACATACTTGGGTCGCCGTACATACCGGCGTTTTCAGCCATGCCTGGAGGTGGGCCAGGAATTCGGTATGAAGCAGGCCCAATCTGTGGTCCTCGGCCCAGCATGCTTGGGTCTAAGCTCCCAGGCTTTTGGGCTTGGATGTCCCCGCCGATAGAAGCGAGTGCCAGTCCGGCGAATAGTTTTAGTTTCCAGCCTTTGAGCAACTTCATTGAAATCTCTCCAACGCAAATTTGCGATCATAGCCTCTGGTTGTCTTCAGAGACTACAATTCCCCCATTGGAACAGATGCTTGGGACACCTGCTGGTAGGCACTGTTATGCCTTGAAACCGTCGAATAATCGGCTTGACACGCTTGCTCGATACAACGAGAACGAGCGGCAAACCTGATACCACCGACTTTATCGGCACCACTGGTACCAAAAGTTCGCAGAAAGAACGTGTTTTCTCGTTACAGTCCGCAAAATTCCCCAAAAATCCATTTTCTTGTTTTGCAAGCAATGCTCGAAGTATCCACAGTCCTGGTTTTATTGTGCCTTGTAACGTTGCTGGCTTTTTGCACTCGATCCTGGTCGATTCCTTATCCTACGCTCATGGTTTTGGTAGGAGTCGCGATCGCATTTGTGCCGGGCTTGCCCAATGTCCAGTTGACACCGGACATCGTGTTCTTGATTTTCCTGCCCCCTTTGCTTTACGCCGCAGCTTGGCAGACATCGTTTCATGACTTCCGGAAGAACGTTCGCCCGATCGCATTGCTGGCCATCGGTTTGGTATTGGTAACAACGCTGGTCGTTGGTTGGGTCGCCCATTCGATTTTCCCTGGTTTGCCGTGGGCGGCCGCTTTTGCATTGGGAGCGATCATATCGCCGCCAGACGCGATTGCGGCTAGCGCTGTTACGCAGAGGCTGAGAGTCCCACGCCGAATCGTGGTTATTTTGGAAGGGGAGAGCTTGCTGAACGACGCTTCGGGATTGGTGGCTTATCGCGTGGCGTTGGGTGTTGCGGCAGGGCAACACTTTTCTGTCTCTGGAGCCGTTTCTCAGTTTGTTATTGCAGCGGCCGGCGGAGTAGCTGTGGGCTGCTTGGTTGGAATGGCGGTGATTGCCATTCACAAAAGACTCAATGACCCTCTCATTGAAACGGTGGTCACACTATTAACCCCTTTTGCTGCCTATTTGGCTTGTGAGGCATTGCACTTGTCGGGGGTTTTGGCCGTCGTTTGTGCAGGGGTGATGGTCCGACAAAAAGCGGCAACTTTGTTTTCCGCCGCCACGCGTCTCCACGCCAACTCAGTTTGGGAGTGCGTGGTCTTTGTTTTGACGGGATTGACGTTCATCTTTATCGGTCTGCAGATGCGCGACGTGGTCACGATCATCGCGACCGAGGAGCAATTGGTTTGGAACAGTTTGGGGGCGATATTGATTTTGGCGGTAACGATCGCGGTTCGTCTGATTTGGGTGTTTCCGGCAGCATGGATTCCGCGTTTGCTTTCGGCCAAACTTCGGAAACGCGATCCGATTCCCCCCGTAGGGCCATTGCTTTTGATCGGATGGACTGGAATGCGAGGTGTGGTTTCGTTGGCTGCCGCAATGGCGTTGCCGTCCGACTTTCTGTTTCGAAACTTGATCTTGTTCGTCGTTTTCGTCGTGATCTTGGGGACGCTGGTTGTGCAAGGATTATCTTTGCCATGGCTGGTCCGAAAGCTGAAGCTGTCCGGGCAAGGACCATCGACCTCCCAGCAGGAGCTCGATGCGCGACTTGCGTTGTTGGCAGCAGCCAACTTGTATCTCGACCAGCGCCAGTCGCAAGGTGTTTCTGCAGACGAGATCGAGTATTTGAGATCGCATTTCCGAGCTCAAGCGGACAGTTGGCTCATGCGGCTAGACTTGGATGACGAGTCCATTTTAGAAAACCAATCGCCCGTTTGTCACAAGGCATTCACGGGGGTCCTCACGGCACAGCGACATCGATTGCATGAACTCGTTCGTCAGGCCATCATCGAGGAGTCGTTAGTTCAAAAGCTCGAACGCGAGATCGATATGGAAGAAACTCGTATCAAATCGATCTCGAACGTGTCTTGATTCTTGAAAACGTATTGACCAGACAATCATCGTTCCGCTAACTTGGTCAGCTTAGAGTTGGAAAAAGTGACTTTGTTATTGTCGCTTGGGATCAACTCAGTTTTTAAGATGTTTTCAGTTTCGGTTAAAAGGTGATTCAGTGACAATTACGCGTGTTGGAACGAACGAGAAGTATGCAGATGGCTGGGATGGAATTTTCGGAGGTAAAACGACGAAGAAAGCAACCAAAGTGAGTCCAGCTACAGCCGAAAAAGCCGTCAAGAAGAATGCTCCTGCAGCAGTAGCTCCTGCAGCCAAGAAATCGGCCCCTGCCAAAAAAACTACGGCAAAAGCGGTTGCTCCGAAAACAGCTAAGAAAGCGGCCGCTGAAAAACCAGTTGCCACCAAAGCAAAACCAGCTGCCCCAGCAAAGTCAGCGGTAAAAAAAGCCGCTAAGAAGAAGTAACTGCTGCTGGACACAGCCGACGAAAGTCAAATTCGTTTGCAAGAACCTGAGACGCTAGCCGATCTTTCTAAGTCGAAAGAACTCGGTCAGGAAGTCTTTCCGCTTTTCTTTTGCCCCAATGGGCTTAGAGGCCGTTTCACGGCTCTTGTATTCATTGTGCCTGGAGACCGTGGGGAAAGCCCGAATGGCGTTGAATTAGCGGAACGGCGCGAGCCGTCCGGTGATCATCGATCGGGAAATCACAACTTCTGGCAACTCACCGGAGTACTCGCGCACTTCCGCTAACACTAACTCAACGCCATTCGGGGCAAGCCCCCACGGCTACTTAGTGTCGCCGCTATCGCGGCTAAGAAACCAAGCGCTCGTCAATCTCGTCTGAGGCCCTACCAAGGCTCGCTCTTTTCGAGAGCGACTCACCGCATCTGAGAGTTTCGGCTAGCAATTGTCTGGGAATTTCGGCACAATCTGCTTATGTTCCGAAAATTCCTGAGATCCAAAATTCACCGCGCTACTGTCACTCAAGCGGATCTTCACTACGAAGGCTCGTTGACGCTTCCTCCCGATCTACTCATCGCGGCGGGAATCGCCCCGTTTGAGGCGGTTCAAGTATGGAATGTTACACGAGGTACGCGTCTAGAAACCTATGCAATTCTCGGCGAACCAGGTTCCAGCGACGTTTGTATCAACGGAGCTGCGGCACATTTAGTGCGACCTGGAGATATCATTATTATTGCG
This sequence comes from Pirellula sp., assembly GCA_031424235.1. GTDB lineage: Bacteria > Planctomycetota > Planctomycetia > Pirellulales > Pirellulaceae > JBKCUI01. The sequence continues at coordinate 27,552 of JANPHB010000417.1, read as the reverse complement.
ACTTTTGGCTTCTTGCAAGAAACCAGCGCTGAACTTCGTGTCCCGGAACCCAAAGTCGTGTTTGTTGACGCCAGCAACCGAATTTCCTTTACTGGCAAAGAAATCCCTGGCCCACGTCGACGCGGTGGAGATGACTCACCCGCCGACTCCTGCTGTTAGTACACCCTCCAGTGCCCCTCTTGGCGAGTTTGTGATGCTAGATCGAGTTCTTGAACCAGAAGTGATGGAAGACCGGAATGAAGCCATCGAATACAACGAGATGGATCATAGTCAAGTCAATCGCAATTTTGTAACCGATCTGCTAGCCGCTGGCCCCATCGGAACGGACTGCCTGGACTTGGGTACGGGCACGGCGTTGATCCCGATTGAGTTATGCAAGCGGGATGAGGAGGTCCGCGTGATGGCTGCGGACGCATCGACTGTGATGCTCGAACTGGCTCGCTACCAACTTGAGATCAATAACCTGATTACCCGAATCCAACTCCACTGTGGTGACGCCAAAAAGCTCGTTTTCGAAGCTCGTTTTTTTGACACGGTGATGTCGAACTCACTGGTCCATCATCTGCCATCGCACGATACGTTTTTGGCAGAAGCGTTGAGAGTGTTGAGGCCGAATGGGCTACTATTCATTCGGGATCTGTGCCGCCCCGAAAGCCAAGAGCAATTGGATGAGCTCGTCGAGACATACGCCGCCAATGAAAGTGAGCATTCTAAACAGATGCTTCGCCAGAGCTTGCATGCGGCCTTGAGCCTTTCCGAAATTCGTCATCTCGCGGCCCTAGTTGGCTTGCCCAACGATTGCGTTGCAATGACAAGCGATCGGCATTGGACACTGCAAGCTCGAAAGCACTAGCGAGAATCAATCGCAACCCGAACCCTCGCTTACGCGTCGGTTTACCAAGAGAAGTCCTCCGCTTACGCGTCGGGTTACCAAGAAAAATCTGATTTGTTTGGAAAAACGTAATATGCAGTCGATGGAACAACCTTATCTGGATCTCATGCGGCGTGTGCTGGCCGAAGGGGACATCAAAAGCGATCGCACGGGGACTGGTACTCGAAGTCTATTTGGCGCTCAAATCCGTTTTAAGCTCTCGGATGGCTTTCCATTGCTGACAACCAAAAAATTGCATTTGCGGAGCATCATCTATGAACTGCTATGGTTTTTGCGAGGTGAAACCAACATTCAGTATCTCAAGGAAAACAAGGTGTCGATTTGGGACGAATGGGCGGATGAGCAAGGCGAACTCGGGCCGGTGTATGGGAAACAGTGGCGTTCGTGGCAATGCCCAGATGGTCGCGTTATCGACCAGATCAAACAAGTAGAACAGCAGATTCGCGAAACTCCCGATTCAAGACGTCTGATTGTGAGTGCTTGGAACGTTGCAGACGTCGCGAAGATGGCGTTGCCTCCATGCCATTTACTCTTTCAGTTCTATGTCGCTAACAATCGTTTGAGCTGCCAACTATATCAAAGAAGCGCGGATCTTTTTTTGGGAGTTCCTTTCAATATCGCTTCCTACGCACTGTTGACGGCCATGATGGCCAAAACGACAGGCCTGGAGCTTGGCGATTTCGTTCACACATTAGGGGACGTGCATCTCTACGATAATCATCTTGAACAAGCTCGCACGCAACTCGATCGCGTACCTCGACCGACGCCTTCATTGGCCATTCGAAACGTGCGGGACAGTATTCTGGATTATGAATTCGAGGATTTCGAATTGCTTGGCTACGACCCGCACCCACACATTTCTGCCAAGGTTGCTGTTTGAATTTTGTTTAGGCGAGCGGCAGCATGAAAACCACCTTAGCACGCCGCGCAAGCTAGTGAATTGGATAGCAAATTCACTAGCTTGCGCGTCGTGCTAGGTTTCACTAGCTTGCGCGCTTGAAGTTGCACACTTGTGTTTTTGTAGCAGAATTCGTGAGAATTCTGGCCGCCTCTTGATTGCAAAGCGTCTGAATTCTCACGAATTCAGCTGCATTTCTCAGTATACAGTGCAACTTAAAAACTTGCGCGTCGTGCTGGGTATAGTCGCCCCTGCTGTTCGCCTTAGGATGCTAAGCCCGACTGATCTGGCCAACACCTTTTAGTTTCCCAAGCCCCCCGTCGACACCGATCGTTTGCCCGGTTACCCAAGATTGCTCGGGGGATGCCAGCCACAGGATCGCACTGGCGATATCCTCTGGCTGTCCAAATCGCCCAAGTGGGTGCATTGAAAGAGATACTTCGGCAGATCGAGGATTCCCCCAAATCTTTTCGGTTAGAGGAGTCTGAACCAAACCAGGCGCAACCGCATTAACCCGAATTCTTTTCGGAGCGTATGTCATCGCAGCCGATCTCACCAACCCCTCAATTCCAGCCTTGCAAGCAGCAATAGCCTCATGATTTGATAGACCGATCGAAGCTGCCGCAGAACTCATCAGCACAACGGAACCGCCATTTGAAAACATTCGGGGCGCACAGGCCTTTAAGAGACCGGCCGCAGAAGTCAAGTTCGCCGCAATCGTGTCGTCCCACTCGGCTCTGCTTGTCAAATGCATCGGCTTTAGCAACACGGAGCCAGCCAAGTTGATCGCGACATTGATTCCACCCAGCAGGCCTTCGGCACTTGAGACGACGCTATCTAGCTGAGCCCAATCCGATCCGTCGACAACCGCATACCCCCATCCGTAGGTATCCGATAGTTCCTTGAGGTCTTCCAGTGTTCGACCGATCAAAAAAGCTTCACCGCCAATACTTGCAAGCTTGCTGCAAACGGCTCTGCCGATGCCTCCTGTTGCACCAACTATTACAGCTTGAATATTGGAATTCGGTTCAGTCATTTGATCGGTTCAAGAGGTTAGCGGAATGGGAGCGACACGACTATTTTGGTACTATAGAGATGTGTCAAGCGGCCGGGTGTTAATAAAATTCCCGTCCCCCGCAATCACTTCGCGAACTACCTTACGGGCCGGGGGATGAGGGCCTCGCCCTCCCAATTACCCTCACGCGTTTTGTTGGGCTTAAAAGTGAGACGGCCTCCTAGGCCTTCGTTCGCTTTGAGGCCGACTTCAGATCAACTCAAACCCTGGGATAGTGCCGTTGCTGGAACCGAACGAATCCACGTTGGCTCCCAATCGATTCAGAAACTGCACGTAGAGATTGCACAGCGGCGGGTGCTTGGTCGGAGCGAACGCCAAGTGCTGGCCGTGTCGGAAACCGCCACCTCCGACGATGATTGGCAGGTTCTTGTTGTCATGACTGCTGGCGTTGCCAAGATTGCTCCCGAAGAGCACGATAGTCCGATCGAGCAACGTCCCTTCCCCTTCCGAAGTTCCCTTTAGTTTTGTTAGCAGTTCGCCAAAGAGTTGCATCTGCTGCAGCTCAATGACTCGCAGTTCGGAGAGCTTGACGGGATCCTGCCCATGGTGCGATAGATTGTGCCAATCCTGCGTGACACCGGGAATCACCGGCACAGCATTGAAGCCATTGAGGGCGAAAGTGATAAAGCGTGTTGAATCCGTTTGCAATGCCAGATGCATCAGATCGATCATCAATCTCACGCGAGAAACCACCTCGACGTAGTTGTTAATGTCTACTGGCTGCTTGGCATCGACCTTGGGCTTTGGACGGCGTGTCCAGTCTTGCGCCTTGAGCATCTTCAATTCAACCTGACGTACCGAACCGAAGTACTCGTCCAATTTCTGCTGATCCTGTTTGCCAAGCCCCTTTTGGAAATCCTTGGCCTCGCTGAGCACAGTGTCCATGATGCTCTCGCCTTGTTTGAGTCGTTGCACCTGTGCATTGACTTCACGCGGCGAACCAGCAACAAACATGTTTTTGAAAACAACGGACGGCCGCTGCTCAGCAGGAATCGGCACGCCACTGCGAGTAAACGACAACCCAGTATGCGACGATGCGAGTACGAGCGATTCGAATCGTGTGTCCGGCACAAGCTGTTCAACGGCATATTGATCTAGCGAAATGGTGTTCTTGAAATTGTCCGCTCGCGGATGTGGTGCTGACGTGAGGTAGCACAATTCCGCCGGATGACCACCGTCGACGTCGGGATGCGAAAGTCCAGAGAACACAGTGAAGTCGTTGCGAAACTCCTTGATGGCGTCCAGATACGGAGTCAATTCGTAGTCGCGGCCTGTCTGAGTCGGAAACAGATTTGGCGTGTGGAGGCCGAGTGTGTTATTGATGCAAATCATCCGACGAGGCGCGTCCGCGCTCGTCGATTGAGCTCGAAGAGGAGTCATCAATTCGAGCAGCGGCAGCGTCAGTGAGACGCCAACGCCACGCAGCAATGTACGACGAGATAAGCGACGATGGTTTAGCATGGTGTTCCTGCAATCGGGGCCAAAGCCTGTTTGATATCGATGATAGTCTATTCAGTCCGATCGTGTGTCGTCACTTGTTTCGAAACAACTCACTGGCAACCACTCTCTGAATTAATGTTCGAAGGCCGTAATCCGAATCTTTGGATTCTGCGAGAATCTGGTCAACAGCCTGCCGGTCATCGAATGCGACCGGCTGACCAGTTGCATAGGTTACCAGTTTTTCGGTTACACAACGCGCAATTTGTTCGGGATTGACGAGCAGCAACTGTTTCAGTTCATCGATGTCTCGAAAGGAACGACCGTCGGGCAACCCGTCTGCCGCTTCAACCGAACGGCCCAATCCATATTGGTATCCGGCAAGATACTTTGCCAGCGGACCAACGCGGTTCTTAACCCAGTCCTTTTGGTCAGCGACAACCCGATAGCGATCACGCCACCCGCCGATGACGTCAAAGTTTTCCAAGGCAAAGCCCGGCGGGTCGATCCGCGAATGGCAACCAGCACAGTTCTCGGTCGACCGATGTTTGGCAAGTTGTTCGCGGATCGTTGTGGCACCGCGAATGTCGGGCTCAACAGCAGGCACATTCGGCGGAGGGGGCGGCACCGGCTGGCCCAGGATGCGATCGAGAACCCACGCTCCCCGAAGAACAGGCGATGTCGAGGTGCCATTGGCAGTGACCTTGAGGATACTCGCATGAGTCAGCACGCCACCTCGATGGTACTCGGGTTTCAATGCGACTTTACGAAATCCCACTCCTTCCACATTTGGAATGCCATAATGAGTGGCCAATCGACCGTTGAGCATGGCGAAGTCCGAATGGACGAAGTTTCGCACGCTAAGGTCCTCCTTGAGCAACTCGTCGAAAAAGCGATGCGTTTCTTGAACCGAAGACCACTTCAGGAGTTCCTCAAATTCAGGATAGAGTCCCTTGTCAGGAGTGGTGGAATCGATGTCGCGTAGGCTCAGCCATTGGCCCGTAAAATTCTCAGTAAACGCTTTGGCATTGGGATGCTGAAGCATGCGTTCCACCTGCGTTCGAAGTACATCGGGCTTGAGCAGCTCGCCGCTTTGAGCCAAGTCAAGCAACGTCTGATCAGGCATTGTGCTCCAGAGAAAGTAGGACAAACGTGAAGCCAGCGCATATGCATTGAGTGGTCCGGATCCTTCGCGAAAATAAAGAAACTTCGGAGACGCCAGCACAGCCTTGATGCCCGCCCGCAACGAAGTTTCGTAGGACTGTCCGGATTCAAACGACGCTGCGACCAACGCGACAAAAGACTTCTCTTCGCCGTCGGTCACAGGTCGACGAAAGGCCCGCGGCAACAGGTCCCGCAGCAGCTTTTCGGCATCCGCCAGAGTGCCAGTCTTTGGATCGACTTCGCCAAACACACGACGATAGCTTTCGGTTGGCCAATGATCAGGGAATGGTCCTTCGACTTCCATCCAGTGAATGTGCAAACCCGGGCCGGGATATTCGGGCATGGTCTCGTGTTTGAGATAAACAAACGGCAGAGCAACCGGCGTCACCTTGATCGTGTCGTTTTTCGCCAGCAGTCGTTCTTCGAATTCGATAACCGCTGGTTCCCCGGGGGGTGCGTCGAAGTAGCCAAGATGGCGAGTTGGATTGCCGCTAACCACGAAGTTGCCTAGCAACACAGCCATTGGAAGGGGCGATTGGGAGTTGTGCGCGGAGGCGGAAATACGAAACCGATAACGTCCAGGTGCCGGCGCTTTGAACTGCCGCAGATCGGTCGCCGAGTCTCCGCTGTTGCGAAACAAAATGACCCCTTCATCCCGCTTCCAAACGCCCGCGATAAACCATTTCGGTAGCGAATCGTATAGATCAAAGCGTTCGGTTTTGCTCTCTAATGAATGCACCGGTTTGATCGCCGCATCGATTACGGCATCCGCCGCTTCGAGGTATCTCTCCATCAATACCGGCGAAATATTCAGTGCGGTGCCGACATTGTCAAACCCCTGAGAAATCGCATCTTCTGGCAACATCTCTTTGACGGAAACTCTCACGTCAAAGAGATCACAAAGTGTGTTCTCATGTTCGACGCGATTCAGCCGTCGCAAGACAACGCGACCTTCGGCACGTCGCCGAGTCGCAGCCGCATTCAAGCGAGATGAGAGTTGATTTAGCAGTTGGGCTACCTGCTCTGGCTTGGGCCTCGACTCGGTTGCGGGTGGCATTTCGCTGGATTGAATACGTTGAACGACTTTTCGCCATGCCTCAAAGGTGGCCTGTCTCGTCAAATCACTATCGAGCGTGTCGAGCCGCAGTCCCCCTTTTGCATCTGACGCACCATGGCAGTGAAGACAGTGTTCATCAAAAAACGGCTTCGCGATGTCAAGCGTGGGTGCTATGTCAGCTGCCGCTACTGCAGCAGCCTGCCTATCGTCCGCTTGCACGCATGAGGCAGCGAACAGGGGCGAGAAAATCAAAAGCAATGTAGGGTGAGCGAGCGACTTCATGGCGAGGTTGTTTACGAGTTTTCGGATCACTATCCTAGTTGGTGTACCGACTTTAGCTGGAATAGCGTTGAATTAGCAGGTAGTGGAATCTCGTGAGAGTTCCTGAAGTGCCTTAGGCTCCAGGAAGTTTTACAACTTCCGCTACAAGTTTTACAACTTCCGCTACGGGGGTAGGCTTAATTCAACGCCATTTGGCTTTAGCCGGATAAAGCCGGCACACCAACTAGGGCGCGAATCCATTATACTCGCTACTCGGTCGGATCTTCAGGCTTGTCCACTGACTCCGTGGCGATGTCTGGTGTTGGGCTGATGGATTTTCCGGGCAATCGGCCAACTTCCTTGAGCGCTCTTTGCAGCACCATTTCGATTTGGCTATTCATGCTGCGAAACTCATCTTCGGACCAGCGACGAAGGGCATCCATCGTCGTTGGATTTAATCGCAATAAAAAGGAGTCTCGCTTGGCCACGATAGTATTCTCGTTTCCTAGGTGATCAGGAACATTGCTTCGATTCGCAACTACGAATAAAGAGTACCGGCATTGATGACTGGTTGAGCGTGACCGTTGCTGCATAGGACAACCAACAAGTTAGATACCATAGCGGCTCGTCGTTCGTCGTCTAGCTCCACGATCTTGTCGTTGCTGAGTCGGTCCAATGCGAGTTGAACCATTCCCACAGCACCATCGACGATCTTGGCCCTTGCAGCAACCACCGCGTGCGCCTGTTGTCGTTGAAGCATCGCGGCAGCGATTTCCTGCGCATAGGCCAGGTGGCTTATCCGTGCCTCGATGACCTTTACGCCTGCCTTGTCGAGCCTTGACTGAATGTCATGGCACAACTGGTCGCTGATTTCTTGAATGGATCCTCGCAAGGAAGTTTCGTGATCCTCACTGTCGTAGGGATGGCGCGAAGCCATGTTGCGCAACGCGGCTTCGCTTTGCACGGAGACATAGTCTTCATAGTCATCGACCTCAAACATCGCCTCAGCCGTATTCACAACCTTCCATACGACCACGGCTGAAATCTCGATCGGATTTCCATCGCGGTCGTTTACCTTGGAGGGGCGACCGTGCGTTCTCGATTTTTGCTGCACGACTACCCCAGCTTCGTTTTTCTTCTCGTTGACCGATGTTGATCCCGTCTCGAAGTTTCGGATTCGGAGCGAAATCCGCTTCTTCGTAAAGAATGGATTGACCCAAAAGAACCCCGAGGTTGCGACCGTCCCTCGGTACTCGCCGAACAGCAACAGGACCCTAGCATCATTGGGTTGAACCGCTAGGCAGCCGAACAAACCGACGAAGCAAACGATGCCGAGCGGAATGACAAGCAACAGTAAAAAAGGCAGTTTCAAACTGATTGCGGCAACAAACCCCAAAACCACCAAGACCAATCCTGCCAACAAAAGACCTAAAGGCCCCCATCCAGAACCAGGAACCAAAACTTTTTCTTGACAACTATTCGCCATTTGCACTCTCCCAAAAGAAAGGTATATCTAAGTGATATCACTATGATATGTCTCGAGTGGCGGGAGTCAACTGCGCATAGGCCATTTTGGGGCGGAAAATGGGGCAACCCTTTGGATTATTTTTTGCTGCTAAAAACAGACTTTTCTGTAGCGAAAGTCGTCAAGACTTTCGGCTGCATTGCAAAGCCACCGAAACTCTTGACGAGTTTCGCTACAAAATGCGTCACAGCGGCAGCCATGTATTCCGGAAGGGAGAGGCTCCTGCCGGGCCAGCGGTGCAATGCTTCGACAGAAGCCTAACCCTCCCAGGCAATGAATTTGGCGGAAAATCTTGGCGTAGTTTTTGTTGTGCTAGCGATTCGCACGCTTGGCTGAGTTAAGATTGAATAGACTTCTCGTGATAACGACCTCAGCCACTTTGACGATCCGCTATGAAAAATCCGATCCGGACATTTGCTAGGCATTTGCCGATTCTCCTCGGTTTTGTCTTCTGTTGGTCTGAAACCGGAGTCGCACAGGACATCTTTTCGGGGGACGGATTGGATGCCGACAATTCCGCTGTCCAAGCTCAAAAAGCAGATTTGGCGATTCAGGGATATCGTCCTGATCCGAATGAACGCAGCGCGGTCGTTCTCTCTTTCCGTTCCAATCCACCCAAGACGGCAAAAGAGCTAGCTCGGGCTATTCAATTGATGGCTCGAATACGGCGTTGGGACGAAGTAGGTCATTGGCTTGATGAAGCGGTCAAACTGGGGCTGAACGAGTCGAATGCCGCACAAATGGTTCAGACCGCTGGCACTCAAACTTTTCTTCAGTTGATGGGCCTGGAGTCGAAGCTTTCGGAAGCCAGGAGGATGAATGCCAAGAAGATATTGGATCTCTCAACAGCAGCGGCTAACAATCCAAAGAAGCTCAAAGACAGCGTTCTTTCCCTTCAAAGTTCCAACAAAACCGAGCGCATTTTAGCCTACAAATACCTCGAATCGGCAGGCAGTCGTGGGATTGCTGCGTTGATCAATCATATGCTTGCTGAAAATTCGGCCGCGCCCAATGCGACGATGTCCGAGGCGTTTTCGCTGTTGGGCAAGCCAGCGTTTGCAGCCTGGCTAGCCGCAATGGGTACTCAAGACAAAGACGCTAGGGGACGACTCGCGCTGCTTGCAGCGTCCTCAGGTGAACCGACTTTGTCTACGCAGCTCTGCGTAGTCGCAGTCGATCCCAAAACCGATGAAAGCGTTCGAGAGGAGTTGGCTAAGGTTGCCTCGAATCGAAAAAGGACAATACCGTCTTCCCAATCCGTGTACCGTCATGCAATGGATCAAATGCAAAAGGCATTGGCTGCCTATCAAAAGGTGCGTTGGATGGATGAACCTGATGCATTTACGGTTTGGCATCTTTCGGCTGATGGACGAACTGTTTCAGAAAGACCAGCGCGCCTCGCGGACTTGGATTGGACGCGAACGGTCCAATTTGCATCGGCCGCACTGCAATGTGGCGATTTTGCTGACAGCAGTTCCGGCTTGGCGGTGGCTGTACTCGCCGAAAACGCGTCTCGATCGTCGCCAGAGCAGGCTGGAGCGTTGACTCTTTCGAACGTCGCATCGAATTTGCCGGCCTCTCTCGCGGACAGCTATGAATTCGGATGCTTGGTATGGGATAGCGCACACAGCGGCAATTTGTCGTCGGCGCAGCTCGTGGCTGTCCAAAATCTAACTCGCTGGGCTGCTCCAACAACCACTCCAAATGCCGTTCGAGAACGACTTGCGACAGCTTGCAAATCTGGCTTTGGTGCGGTTCGATATGCTGCCGCCCAGGGTCTGCTAAGCACGATGTATCGCTCTAGCGAAAGTGGTGTTCCGACGTTCGAGGACGTTCCGTTCGATGGAAGAAATCGTCTGGAGCGGGTTCTTGCAGAAATGCGAAATCTGGATGGTGGTCCTTTGGCATTGATCGTTGGGGGCGCGTCCGATTTGCGTTCTCATACCGGTACGCTATTGGAATCGTTCGGCTATCAGATTTTGGAAGCTTCCTCAGCCTCTCAGACGATGAGTTTGTTGCGAGAAGGCCAGCCGATCGAAGCCGTCTTTGTCGTATCTCCCGTTCTTGAAATGAAGCTTGGTGATTTGGCACAGCGAATCAGAGCCAACCCCCCGACTGCGACCTGCCCAATCGCGATTCTTGCTGCATCCTTAAGCAGAGGCGAGCATGAGATTTTGGACGAAGACCCAAGAGTCGTGATGGGAAATGTTCCGCCCGAACAGGCCGGGATGGCGGATATTTTGCGCCGGATGGCTATCGTGACCCAATCTCCGGTGATGGATTCCGCCAATCGAAACACTTGGCGAGATGTGTCTTTGGCCTACTGGCGCGATCGCCAAAACAAATTTGTTTCCACACAACCGAAAACGGTGACGACGATCACTGCGGACACGCCAGTTGCCCAGTTAGAATTGATCCGTTTGGCGATCGACAAGTCTAAGCCACTGCCCCAACGCGAGCAGGCAAGCCAAAATTTTGTGCAATCCCTTAAGCAATTTGGCGTTTTGCTGTCTTCCGAGACTGTTAAGGCACAGTACGATGAGTATAACAAACGAGGTCCAGACGATCTGGAGTTGAGGACTCGCCTTGGGCGCATTTTGGATGCAATTGAGGCGGCACAAGGAGATCGCCCCTGGACCGAAGTCGCACCCTAACGGGGGTCGTGCGTTTTGACGCCGACTTAGGATTTTTGGCGTCAACCACGAGAACCAAATGGCCAGTTTCGGGCTGGAAAACGAAGGAAACTACCGGCACAACAGCAGTATCCAACTGCCTGGAGTCATCGGTTCTTGCCCAGCGATGCAAGATGTTTTCCGTGTCACCCGACGTGTCGCGATGAGCAATGCTTCCGTCCTTTTGCTGGGGGAAACGGGTACGGGCAAGGAAGTTATTGCAAATGCCATCCACCATTTGAGCAATCGCAACGGCGGCCCATTCGTCAAAGTCAATTGTGGCGCGCTAAGCGAAAGTCTGTTGGAGAGCGAGTTATTTGGCCACGTTCGAGGTGCGTTTACGGGCGCAGTCGGGAATCGTGCAGGTCGGTTCGAAACCGCTCATACCGGAACAATATTCCTGGATGAAATCAACAGCACCTCGATGCATCTCCAAGTCAAACTGCTCCGAGTGCTGCAACAACGCGAGTTTGAAAGAGTCGGCGACACGGAGACAATCACCGTCGACACACGCGTCATCGCCGCCAGCAATCGAGATCTAGCAGGGGAGATTCGTCAAGAAAAGTTTCGAGAGGATCTTTACTGGCGACTCAATGTTGTCCCGATTGAATTGCCACCCTTGCGAAAACGGCGCGACGACATACCTGCCTTGATCGCTCACTTTTTGCACCAATACAGTGCGAGCAATGATCGCTACGTCGTACATATTCAACGTGAAGCGATGCAAGCGCTCCAAGACTACCATTGGCCCGGAAATGTCCGTGAACTTCAAAACTATATCGAACGGTCGGTGGTTATGGCTGAATCGGACGAGTTAACCGTGCAGCTTTTGCCCGGTTGTGTCACTGGTGCCACTCCGCCAGCCCTTTCTTCGGATAGCCGATCACTCGATTTTGATTCATTGATTAAGGACGTCGTGCAAGAAGGTGTTCGCACAAGTACGTCAGAACAGACCGATCTGCACAGCAAGGTTGTGGACCGGGTTGAGAAAGAACTGATTGCACAAGTCCTTGCAGCCTGCAACTTTGTCCAGACAAAAGCTGCAACCCGTTTGGGAATCAATCGAAACACTCTGCACAAAAAGATGAAGGACTATAACCTAGAAGGTCTTGAGTCCGGGGAATAATCCTTATTTCAATTAGCGCTGCGTTCTGAATCGAGATGCAGTATCTTCGTTCTACCGACCTGCCCTCTCCTCCATTATGCGTCTCCTGACCCCACGAGTTCAAAATGCCTAATTCCTTTAGCTCTATCCCTGCTGCGATTGCCGCAATCGCGCGAGGCCAAGTTGTGATCGTACTTGACGACGAGGACCGCGAAAACGAAGGAGACTTTGTTTGTGCCGCACAAGGCGTCACGACGGAGACGATCAACTTCATGTTGCAAGGCCACGGCCAGTTGTGCGCCCCAGTTTTGCCCTCGGTTTGCAGCCGATTGGAATTGCGACCCTTGGTTGAAAACAACACTTCTCCACTTAGCACTGCGTTCATGACTCCCGTTGATCACGCCGGATGCAAAACTGGAATAACGGCGGGTGAGCGAGCGGAAACCATTCGGCGTCTTGCAACTGATTCTTGTACGCCGTCTGACTTTGTTAAGCCTGGGCATGTTTATCCGCTCGTGGCGATGGAGGGCGGAGTGTTGCGTCGGGCTGGTCATACCGAAGCGGCCGTCGATTTAGCAAGGATGGCGGGTTTAACGCCAGCCGGCGTTTTGTGTGAGATACTCAATAGCCAAGGCGACCGAGCCACTAGAGACGAACTACTCGAAATGGCCATTAAATTCGATTTGGAGATCATCACTGTAGAACAATTGATTTCGCACCGACGCCTGAATGAAAAGCTCGTGACGCGTGCCGCTCAAGCGAAGTTGCCAACCAAGTATGGTGAATTCGACATCATGATTTATGGCGTCCAGTTTGAATCCCAGGAGCCGATGGCGTTGGTGATGGGAGACATCCACAACGAAAAGGAGCCCGCACCGCTTGTTCGGATGCACAGCAGCTGCTTTACCGGCGATTTGGTTTCGTCACTTCGGTGTGACTGCGGCGATCAGCTTCATCAAGCTTTGGAGGCAATCGCATCCGAAGGCCGAGGAGTCCTTGTGTATTTGCCCCAGGAGGGCAGAGGAATTGGACTAGCACAGAAAATACGTGCTTACGCGCTGCAAGAGCAGGGGATGGATACGGTTGAAGCGAATCATGCATTGGGGTTCAAGGCAGATATGAGAGACTACGGAGTTGGAATTCAGATCTTGAAGGATTTAGGCCTGCGACGTATTCGGCTGCTTACAAACAACCCCAAGAAAACTGAGGCTTTTAATTTGCGAGGCTTTGATCTAACTGTCACAGACCAAGTTCCACTCGTTTCTAAAGCCAATGAACACAACGCGACTTACCTGGCAACCAAGCGAGACAAAATGGGGCACACCTTACCCTAGGGCCCAATGTCGCTCGCTTTGACTTTAGTGCGGGCAAACTACTGAGCCGCGGGCGTTAGCCGCGTTATGGTTTCCCTTGCAAACACGGCTGTCGCGGCTAACGCCCGCGGCTCAATTTGAGTAAAGTAATACCCTTTGGCTAACGCGCGACGGCCATGCTCGCAAGCCATATTGAGTTCTTGTGGGTGATACTCTTGACTCCAGTTTGCAAATAAAAGATCAACTCCAATTGAGGCAAGATCTACAATCTCCGTTGGGGGATTAGGCAAGATGGACAGGTTAGGCTTTTCGCAAGGATGCGACGTAATATGAAACTCAGCTTTTGTTTGTTGGCGTTAGGCGTGTGCATTCACCTGGTCGGGTGCGCATCCATGAAGGAATCCGATACCTCTAGAACAGGACTTGAGCAACTACTTATTAGCAATGCGGTGGATCAGTCCCTTGCCAAAGTTGACTTTCGACCAGTCTCTGGTGCTAAAGTCTTTTTGAAAACAGACCTCTTGGATTGCGTCGACAAGAACTATGTGATGTTGACCACACGTTCCAAATTGCTTGCGAACAACTGCACTCTTGTCGATAAAGCTGAGGACGCCGAGATTGTCATGGAGATCGCGTCTGGTGGAGTTGGGACCGACCGAACCGATCTGGTCGTGGGAACACCTGAAATTCCGTTGGGCCTTATGGGTAGCGTTCCCAAGGTGAACTTTTATGAACGGAAAAAGGCAATGGGCACGGCTAAGCTCGCTATCATTGCAACCGACGCGAAATCCAAACAACCAATAATCAATTCCGGGTTTTCTCTTGCTCGTAGTGACCACCAACACTGGTCGGTCATGGGCTCAGGCCCCGTGCTTTCAGGCAGCGTTGCGAACCAACTGAAAGAGCACACAGGAACCAACGAATCGATGATGTACTTGCCCGCATCCTCTCCAAAGGAATCCCAAATGGCAGCGAGAACGAACAGTGAGAGTTTGAAACGATAAATCTCGGGTATACCCAACAAAAAAGCCTGCATCATTTTGATGCAGGCTTTTTATTCTGACTTATATCGTTGAGTTCAGCGACGTTACGGTTTGACAATAGGGCTGACAGTTGGGCTATTCTTATTATTGTCGGCTGCAACTATCGCAGCAGCTGTCAATCCACCGATTGCAGCAATACCGCCAAGTCCCAAACCGCCACCGCCACCAGCACCGCCACCGCCGAAGCTGCCTCCACCAAATCCGCCACCGCCCATTCCAGGCGCCATACCGACAGGTGCCAGCATCTCAGGCTCTTCCGAGTATACGACTTCTGTTGGTGTTTCACTAACAATTGGGTCAGCTACTTCGATATTGAGCGAGGATGGTACTTGCATCGTTTGAGCGACAAGAATTTCTCGGTTAGCTCTTGCCGACGCAACAGCTCGGTTTACCGCACAGAACCCAACAGCCGCAAATCCTTGTTCACCTGCAGCGACCAAACCATAGCAACCAGGTGTTAGTCCAGGAATGGTAAAGCTTCCATCCGTAGCAACACGACCCCGACGCACTTCTTCGCCATCTTTCATCAAGAATACGGTCATCTTGCTCATATCAACTGCTGCAGACGCCTTACCGAGCCGTCCAACCAATGTACCATTGCTGTCCAGCGTAACTTGGTGCGATTCGGTTACTTTTCGGTTCTTCCCCAATGGATCGGCCTTTGGCACTTCGTGGGAGATTTGAGTCGGTGAAGACTGGCCCCGAATGATTTCCGAAACTCGTCCCGAATCTGGCATGACTCGCACGCTCAATGTGTTTGGCAAATGCTTGCCTGCAACTCGGTCCAATACAACCAAAGAAAACATCGCCATTGAACCACCCCCCTCGGCCTTGAGGGTGTACAAACCAGGAGTCACGTTTTCAAGCAAAAACTCCCCGATGACATCGGTATCATCTTCGACGATTGGCTTACCGTTTTGGCTAAGTGTGACACGCATTTTTGTCAGCGGCAAGCTATCCAGACCACGCAGTGAAACAACAGAACCTTTGATCGAATTGGATTCGTCCGCTTGGACCCATTGATTTACAAACAGATCATTCGTTTGCACTGAGAAGGGGGCTGAGACGGATACCGACTCAGGTAAAGTTCCTGTCGGAGATTGAGCGAAACCACAACTAACCGTTAGAGGAATCGCACAAAGTGAACGAACGAAGTTTTTTCTTACCGACGACAGCATCGGATTTCTCCTCAGGAAGACGAATCTAAAGTATGGCTCGACCGAGCCGACTGGCTTCTATCTTAGATCGTCGGCCGCCCTTTTCAAGTCAAATCGAGAGTATTTACCACAATCGTTAGAACTTAACAAAATCGAAAAAAGCTATTTTCGGCCTGGGAAAGCCGTCAAGATGGCGAAATGCAAGCATTTTAAGCGAAAACGGTGGTCAACGCCATTTTTCGCTGAATTCAGGTAGGGGGTATTCGACTACCGTGAGCGGTTTCCGCCGTTCCTCGCGAATGGCCCAAAGTCGTGCATACCCCCTAGAAACTAGACAGGTTCTGAGGGAAACATACGCTGGATCTAGATTGACTTTTGCAAAATCTGCCGCGACTTCGTTCTGCAAGCAAAAACGGGGGTCAGAGATGAATTGAGCAAAAGCAGGCGAACAACTCAGATGACACTCTGTTGATTGATGAAGCGTCTCCGGGTCAACTTCTCCGATAACGTAGCTCAGGTACAGTTGACTGTCTGTGATGTGCTCGACCTCCTCGCCACATACTCGACACAAATATCCTTGATCGCACCGAGCCATCTAGAGCCCCAGGACATCAAACATGGAATACTGCTTTGGTGGCTTTCCGACCAAAAATTTGGCCGCGGCAATCGCGCCACTTGCGTAACAATCTCGATTGGACGCTGCCACCCGAAGCTCAATCGTCTCGCCTTCCATCCCGAAAATGATGGTGTGCTGGCCTGCATCATCGCCGACCCGGACAGCATGGTAACCAATTTCCGCGTGCGGCCGTTTCCCGACCTGCCCAACTCGACCGTGGACATGCTGGCTAATCCCCATTTCCTTGGCCGCGATTTGCCCAAACTTCAAAGCGGTTCCGCTTGGGCTGTCTTCCTTGTAGCGATGGTGCCGCTCGATGATTTCAACGTCAGCTCCTCCTGGTACATCCTTCAGTGCCCGAGCTGCCTGCTCGACCAGCTTCATTGTCAAATTGACAGCTACGCTCATGTTTGGAGCATAGCAAACAGGAATCAACTTGGCCGCGCTTCCAATCGCATCTATTTGCAATGACGAAAGCCCGGTCGAAGCGATAACGATTGGAATCATTTCGGAAACGCAATGTTCGAGCGCGCTCATGCATCCCTCAGGCGACGAAAAATCGATCACCACGTCCGGGCCGTTTGGCCAATCGCACGTTACCTCAAGGCCGAGATTTGATATCCCAGCCATGACTCCCGCATCCTCGCCAAGATGCTTGGACGAAGCTCGAACGATCGCCGCGCGAAGTTGGACGCCGGGGTCGACACTTCCCAATGCAATGAGTCTTTTGCCATTGCGGCCCGAAGCACCGTGGATTGCTAATTGAATGGGAGAGCTCATTTTTCGTCTTGATCGTTTCGTTTTTGATTTCAAGTTCCAGTCGAGCCACTGGTTTTAACCTTGGTCCACGATTTCTTGCAAGGCCTCTAACACGGCAGCATCGTGGCCATCAACACTGACCTTTTTCCAAACCTTGATTATTTTACCGTCTGCCCCTATCAAATAGGTACTGCGTTGAACCCCCATGCTCTTTTTTCCATACATATTTTTTTCTCTCCAGGCACCGTAGGCTTCGGCAACGCTGTGATCTGGATCCGCTAACAACGGAAAATTTAGCAAAAACTTGTCTCGAAATTTTGCATGGGACGCTTCATCATCGGGGCTCACTCCAAGAACCACTGCACCAAGTTCCTTTAGTTGTTTGCTTGCGTCTCGAAACGCGCACGCTTCTTTCGTGCAACCTGGCGTGTCATCCTTTGGGTAGAAGTAGAGGACCACAGGCTGCCCTTTGAAATCGCTCAATTTTGTTTTCTTTCCCGAGTCCGAAACCATCGTAAATGCAGGAGCTTTGCTCCCAACTTCTAGCCATTCGCTCATTACTAATCCTCTCAAACAAAGTGAAATTGTCTTGCCGTTCGCAGTTGCGAATGTGCTTTTCGTTTCAATGTAGCAAGACGTCAAGGAAAGTGGTTCGTCGACCGAGAGAGGTAGTTCATGGTTCTTGGTTCCTTGTTCTTGGCAATCTCGCGGCATTGTTTTGGACCACGTGCCGAATGACGGAGCACGTCCTTCGCCATCCTGCCGAGCCATTGTATCGCAAGCTCGGCAGGAGCCTCGCTCTCCCATACGTTTCCAAATGCTTGAACATTCACGACCCGCCGATAACATTACAAATCAATCGCTTGTCAGTACGGTTGCTGCAACGCATCGCAAAGAAATTTCATGAGCGACTTGGCCTCATCAAACGCGACCATCACCTTGTCACAGATGTCTGGCTGAAGAAACTCTTTTTCGGCCAGTTTCGCAACTCCAGCGAAACTCTTTCGACGAAGGTCTTCGATTGCAGGATGATTCGGATCGATGCCGCGGGGGGCTGTTTTAAGCGAATCGCCATCCAACTTGAATCTTGCGACGAATTTCTTGTTGTTGCGGACTTTGTTCCATCCGCTTTGGTCGTCCATGATCGCTTGCCGAATCGCCGCAAGCGGCTCGGTTGGCGGCATCCAAATTCCCGCCGCAATGAAACACGCATCCGGTTCGAGATGAACGTACAAGCCAGGTGCATGAACATCACCGCCAATGGAATGCCGAAAGTGAATACCTAAATTGGTCTTGTAAGGAGTTTTGTCCTTTGCAAAACGCGTGTCCCGGTAGATCCGCATGATCGATCCGCCAACGCGTTTTGGCTCTGCCAAGAGATAGCGAGAATGCTCTGCAAGTCGAGGCTGCATTTGCTTGACGAAGTCCATCGCCGAGAACAGCACATCCTGCTCGTATCGAGATTTGTTTTCTGCGAACCACTCCCGCTCATTGTTGTTCTTAAGCTCTCTCAAGAACCCGAACAGTTTGGGCGAAAACGGGGAACTCGAAGCGGAGGATACGGCTTTCTTCATTCGTTTTTGGTGCTGCGAAAGAGGCGAATAAACAGATCGATAATGGGCGACATTGCGATCGCCATAAACCCAAGAATGAATGGCGGGTACGCGTCCAACCACTGTTTTTCCGGCAAAATAACAACCGCCCCTAGAAGTCCCAATGCCGCAATCAAAAACATCTCAAACCGATAAGGTCGCTGCCAAACGGAATACCAAAGTAACAGTGTCCAAAAGGCCAATAGCAGCCCAACTGTGGACATCGCGATCCAACCAAACAAGCCTAGCAAACAAGCCAATACCCAATAGTATGGCCGGATTTGAGAAAGTCGATTGACGGAGCGACGGACGGTTCGGGTTATCGGGTTTGTCATAAGAAACGAGACAGGCTACAGCCAAGGCTTGGTGATGTAAAAAATAGCTCCCAACGCTAGACTGCAAACGATTCCAGCAAAAAACACTCGCAACCAAGAGCCGTAAAGTCGACCAAATACGAGATCGATAGCCCAAACAATCGTTGGAAGAAAAAGCACCGTGCCTGTCAGCCACAACGGAAGAGTATGCGCTTGGAAAAAAAATGGGCTTAGAACTGAGCAAACTACTGCCATGATTCCCAGCGGAAGCACCACAATTGAAAGCGGCCAAACGTAATGCAATTTCGTAGCCGAACGGAAAAAAAATCCGACGATCGAAGCTCCAAGAGAAACACCAATACCAACGACACACCACTGACCCAGGCTTGGGTACGATTGAAGCGTGATTGCGCCAACACAACCAAACTGCCCCAACGCTACCAGCGAAACCCAACGATAGCCACCCGAAGTCGCTATGGAATTCAATGAAGAAACGTTCAAGATCGCTGCCGCACATCCCGCCGCCATCCAAGGAATGAGATTGCTTGGCTGGTCCTCCCAAACCACTTTTTCATTGAGTGAAACGTAAAGCATGCCAACCGCAGCAGAGGCCGTAAAACTCCCGGCGACTCCAGAAAACTGAATAGGGGTCGAAATGATAGAACGCAAGAATCCCATCGCAAGCATGCAACCTGGAACCATCCAAGCGATCCGCTCCCAATCGCGAGACGGTTTCCATGTCAACCACTCCGTTGGTTCACCCAGGATGCCTCGTTGCCACAGATCCGAAAGGACAATTCCCACCCCGCAAACCGTAACTCCAAACAAAGTTTGGAAGCCTATGCCACGAACCGGCTCGTCCTCGAAACAGTCTTCGCCTTGATCGGTTCTCGCCAGAATCCAACAGCCCACCAACGCGCAAAGCGCCGGAAGCAGAAACTGTTGCAATGCGATTTCCAGTTCCAGGCTCATATCCGTGGCTCAATGAAAACTTGCGTCAATTGCTCGTAAACAGTCTTATCCACCGGCAAGTCTGTTTCCGCCCAAAAAAGCGACCCAGCCTCCGGCGAATCGGCTCTTCGCTCCATCGGCATATGCTCCACAGCTGTCGTTATGACCAACCAAACTCGCCCCTGCCAAGCA
This sequence comes from Pirellula sp., assembly GCA_031424235.1. GTDB lineage: Bacteria > Planctomycetota > Planctomycetia > Pirellulales > Pirellulaceae > JBKCUI01. The sequence goes on along the minus strand of JANPHB010000417.1, from coordinate 7,529 downwards.
ATCAGCTGGGGACAAGTTGCTTGCGGACTTCCCATCGTGCGCCATTCCGTTTCCAGCTCGCCAGTAGCTATGGAGTATTGAACAGTGCGCCCAAACGGAGATGCATTCGGGTTGTAAAGCGACACGATAATGCTCTTGCCATCAAGCGTCATTGTCATGCCGTCCGGAACTCCAGGATCACTCGCAAGATCAACAACCGTCCGCTCAGACTCAATTTGCCCCAGCTCCGTATTGATCCGATAGACCACGATTTTCCGAGTGGGAGAATCGATATCGAGCAAATCGATATGCGAATCTCCAACGTTCAGCACGCACTTGCCGTTACTGCAAATCTGATCCGCTCTCAATCGGAAAAGCTTCGAATCGCGCCCCCGCCAAAAGTAAAGGCCGGCTTTCTTGGTTCGGAACTCAAGATCCTTCGTACCGAAAATCAGATTGCCGTCCCATGTAACCCCATCGTTAACGATAGTGCCTGTGCAGTCGCTATCAATGTTCTCGACAAACGGAGTGTAGGATTGCGATGCCAGTGAAAAAATGCCAACGGTTCGCTCGCAACCAACGACAAAATTGCCTTTATTCGTTGGAAACGCGAAACCTGGGCGACCCGGAAGCGGATACGAAACGTTCGTCTTCGTCACCAAATCGAATACGTTGACCGATCCGACCTTGGCATCGGGACCATGCTGAATCGCAACCCACGAAAACTTACCATCCCCCAATGGGTACGGCCCTTCGGGCAAAAACCGCAGGGCACTCGAGGGCGGCGCGTACAAAACTTGCGTTGATTTCAATTCCATTACGCCTTCTCAAACGCGGAATCGAATGCACGACCGCTCGGTGCGAAGTCGATGTTCTTGACGAAGCTGGCTGCTTCCTTGGCACCGAATTCGCGATCCATTCCGCTGTCTTCCCATTCAACGCTCAGCGGACCGGCATAACCGATATCATTCAAAGCACGAATAATCTCTTCGAAATTGACACTGCCTCGACCTGGGCTTCGGAAGTCCCATCCGCGGCGTGGATCACCGAAATTAAGGTGGCTGGAAAGAATTCCAGAGCGTCCATTCAGCTTGGTGGTCGCATCCTTGATGTGGACGTGGAAAATGCGATCCGGAAACGCTCGTAGGAACTCAACCGGGTCAATGCCTTGCCAAATCAAGTGGCTTGGATCGAAATTAAAGCCAAACTCGGGGCGATTATCGAGCGCCTTGAGTGCCATTTGTGCCGTGTAAATATCGAATGCGATTTCGGTTGGGTGCACTTCGAGCGCGAAGCGAACGCCGTTCTTGCCGAACTCGTCCAAAATAGGATTCCAACGCTTCGCCAACAAGGCAAACCCGTCGTCGATCATCGATTGCGGAACAGGCGGAAAGGAATAGTTGAGGTGCCAAATGCTGGATCCTGTGAATCCGTTGACAACGCCCACGCCAAACTTTTTGGCCGCTTTCGCCGTAGCCTTCATTTCCTCAATGGCCCGCTCATTGACGCCAGCAGGATTGCCATCTCCCCAAACATACGCAGGCAGAATCGCTTTGTGGCGAGAATCAATCGTGTCCAAAACAGCTTGGCCGACCAAGTGTGCGCTGATCGCATGGCACTGCAGCCCCATATCATTCAAGGTCGCTCGTTTGGTGGCGCAATAATTAGGCTCCGAGTTCGCCTTTTGAACTTCAAAATGATCTCCCCAGCAAGCCAATTCGATTCCATCGTAGCCGAAATCTTTGGTAAGCTGAGTCATCTTGGAAAAGGGCAAATCGGCCCACTGGCCGGTGAACAACGTGACAGGTCTGGCCATGCTGGAATTGTCTCCTAATGGTAGAGTCGATGGAAAGGAATTTCGGAAGCTTAGAATAACATGATTTTCTACCCAATCACAGGCAGGCGGCCAGAATGCTGAAAGACATAGTAATTCAACATTCCTTTGGCGATCAGGAACTTGCTCGCATCCGCAGCCTCCGATACGAAATCCTTCGCAAACCGCTTGGTATGCCCCCGTCCGGTGCCGTTTTTCCTGGTGACGAAGCTCAAACCACCCTTCACATCCTCGCGTCCTCCAAGTCCGATTTAGTCGGTTGCGCAACCCTGATGATCGGTGACTCCAGCGCGATCCAATTGCGTGGAATGGCGGTTGCCGACGATTGGCAGCGCAAAGGAGTTGGTCAATTGATCGTGTCGACCGCGAAATCCATCGCCATCGGGAAATCAAAAACGCTTTGGTGCAATGCAAGATTTCCGGCAATCGGATTCTACGAACGTCAAGGCTGGAAACAGTCCGGCGACTTTTTTGAGATTCCAGTGATTGGGCCTCATATTGTCATGAAATGGGCGGGAATCGAAAAAAACAACGTCTAGTGAGTTAATTAAGTGACGAAATCAAGGGTATATTGAATTGAGAGTGCTTTTCGTTTAACAGGCAACCGTAGGCGTACTTCGTACTATCGAGAGTACGCCTACGGCTGCCTGTTAAACGAACAAATCAATTTCTGATTTGGACTCTACCAAGCCAATTCCCATCCACTTCCTCAAGGCCACTATGAACGCACCAAACCCAAAAGATGTCGTTCTATTCGACGGCCAATGCAATTTCTGTCGATCGCAAATCAATATCCTTCGCAGACTCGACTCCCGAAATCGGCTCGAGTTCGTTTCCTTGCATGATGCGGAAGTTGCAACCAAGTATCCCAATCTATCCTTCGCGCAATTGATGGAACAGATGTGGATTGTGACTGCCAATGGAGCTCAATACGGCGGGGCTTACGCTGTGCGATACCTCTCCACAAGACTACCGATTCTTTGGCCTGTTGCCCCGTTGTTGTACGTTCCGTTCTCGATGCCGCTTTGGTGTTTCTTCTATCGAATGGTCGCCAAGTATCGGTATCGCATCGCTGGACGCGATTGCGATGAGGGGGGCACTTGCTCACTGCATCGCTAAACATGCTTTGTATCGATAATCGGTATTTCACATCGAGCAAACCCATTCATGATTGCTGAGTTGCTCGCCCGCGACCAACTTCGACAGCATGCGCTGTCTCTGGGCTTTTCACTTTTCGGTGTGGCACCTGCCCAGTTTGCACCGGGCCACGACAACTTAGTCAAATGGCTAGAACGAGGCTACGCAGGGGAGATGTCGTATATCCCCAAACGGGTCGAAGCGTATCGGCATCCCAACTCGGTACTCGATGGATGCAAAAGCGTGGTCATGCTCGCAATGCCTTACGCGGGCAACCCATCGACAACACCCCGCAAAAACGGCCTTAGTACAACCGGATCAAAAGCCGGTGGCAAAATTGGTAACTACGCAACGGGTCAAGTGGACTACCATGACTTGATTCGTGAACGACTGAATCAACTTGCTTCGGTGCTGGAGGCAATGTACCCGGGCGCGATAACGCGTGGTGTTGTCGACACAGCTCCTTTGTTGGAACGCGATTTCGCCCAAATGGCCGGCATCGGCTGGATTGGCAAGAACACGCTGCTTCTCAATCGAGCACAAGGAAGTTACTTCTTTCTGGCCGCCTTGCTAACAACCGTCGAAATCGCTGCAGACAGTCCCTTTGAAACCGACCACTGCGGCTCCTGTACTGCTTGCTTGGACGCTTGCCCAACCTCTGCCTTTGCCGAACCGCGTGTTCTGAACGCTTCTAAATGCATCAGCTATTTGACCATCGAATATCGGGGGCTAATCCCACATGATCTGAGCGATCAAATGCAAGACTGGATCTTTGGCTGTGATGCATGCCAAATCGTCTGCCCTTGGAATCGAAAGGCTGAAACGGAAGTACTCAGTGAATTCCAGCCCTTAGACATGGACGAAAAAACATCGTTGGAGCATTGGCTAACGATGGAGGAAGCCAACTTCCGAAAGTTGTATCGCCACACCCCTTTTTGGCGGACCAAACTCAGCGGTATGCAAAGAAACGCGATGATCGCAGCCGCCAACTCCAATCGCGTCGACTTGCTCCCTATCATCGAGAGCTTCGCAACGAGCACAGACGATGTCTTGCAGGCCACTAGCCTCTGGTGCTTGGCCAAACTCCGCTCAAAGACGTAAAGGTCGTCATAACCGTAACAGACGCTATAAAATCGAATCGTTTGTAAAGCGTTGCAACCAGCCGAACCGAAACGCCGGGGTAATGTTTACCCGATCCAAAGGATTTGAAATCGATTCGTTGCCCCTCAAGGCTCAAAGCCTAAACACAAAACGCGATGAACAGGAAAACGCTTTTTCATTGGTATGTACTCATTCCTGGGATGACCGGATTTCTGATCGCAATGGCGATTTCTTGGTCGCGTTGGCCTGCTCCGTCCATGCATGACGACTTCGGGAATCTGCTGGTCGCCTCGACTTTGCTAGAAGGGCGGTTGAGCAACCCTGTCCCTGATGCTTGGGAGTCGATGGAAACATTTCATGTCGTCTTTCAGCCTAGCTATGCCTCCAAGTACCCGATCGGACTTGGATTCATGTTGGCCGTGGGCAAACTGGTTTTCGGGACGTTTGCGGCGGGGCTTTGGCTTTGCGCCGGTCTGGCATCTGCTGCGATCGCTTGGATGATTGCGGCCCATTTCCCACGCCGCTGGGCCATGGCTTCAGGGCTAGTCACAGCCACTCACCCCTTTTGGCAAAATGGCTGGTCGCAGGAGTTCACCAATGGTTGGTTGGCGGTTACTGGAACCGCAATCGTGTTGGGTGGGCTGTTGCGAATTCGACGTCGCTTTCGCAGGCCTAGCACGACGCGCAAGCTAGTGAATAGTGAGGCCAATTCACTAGCTTGCGCGTCGCGCTACGTTAGCTCTGAGCCTTGCGACCGCCCGTGCAAGGAAAAAGGTTACGAAGGTTCTCTTACGGGCATGGTTGGCCTGGGTTGCGTCATTGCCTTGTTTTCACGTCCCTTCGAAGGTGGCTTGGTTTGCGGTCTACTTGGACTTTACTTCTTGCCCGCTCTCATGCGCCGCAATGTCTACTTAGATCGACGGTTCTGGAAAGCCGCTCTGCCTGGTGCACTTATTCTCGCCTCTGGCATATGCTTGCAACTTGTTATCAATCGCTCGATAACGGGCCAAGTGACTCAACTTCCTTACCAATTGCATGAGTCGCAATACGGAGTCGCACCCGTATTGATTTGGCAGAAGCCGCATGAACCAACCATCGGCCATCGCTTTGCCGAACAAGTGGTCTTTCATCACGGTTGGTCGATGAACGCGTACAATCAGACCGCGTCGTTCACTGGCTACTTTGATATGCTCCATCGCAGGAAGGTTTTCTTGGTCAATCATTGGGGCCAAATGCTGGCCTGTGCTCCTTTGGGGTTGCTGTTCCTCCGTCCAGAACGACGACGATTTATTGGACTGATTGGGCTGCTACTGATTGCAATCTTGGTGATCAATTGCATACCGTGGGCGGTACCACAATATGTTTCACCCCTGATTCCAATCGCGATCTTTATCGGTTGCTCCGTTTCACGCGGGTTCATTAAACGCGTTGGCTCGTCGCTTCGCATTTCAAATCGGCCGATCCGACTCGAGTATGCCGCCTTTATTTTCGTTCTCTTATTGAATGCGTTTGGCGTGCTAAGCATTGCCTACGCCCGAAGCTCGCGAAGCGAAGGCTGGGAAGTCAGTTGGGCCGAAAAACGGGTCGAAATCATTCGTCAGCTTGAGAGCCGCCCGCAGCAGGACCTCGTCTTCGTTCGGTATCCCGCTAATTTTGACATCGTGAATTCGGAATGGGTGTTCAACGACGCTGATATTGAAAACACGCCAGTCCTGTGGGTTCGCTGGGGGACAACTGAATTGAATCAACGAGTCACGCTAGCGTACCCGAACCGAAAAGTCTGGCTGCTGCAGTTCAATGAAAAATCCGAGCCGATGCTAAGCGAATTTGGCTTGTAGACCTCAGATGTCTGATTGCGTCGCAGAAAAGGGGTCAGGTCCAATAGTGTTCGGCACGGAAAATGCCATTTTGCCGCGTGTGTCAAAACGAGTTAACCACGAAAGACTCGAAACACACGAAAAGCAAGACCCTTAAGACCATGCGGTACCGACAATCGGGCGCAATGGAAGTTTTCGTCCTGCTCCACTCTTCATCGTGTTTTCTTTTCGTGTGCTTGGTGTATTTCGTGGTTCGCTGAATCGCGGTAGTTTGGTCGCCACCAATATTCGACTTCAAGGCTTCGAGGAGTCAGGTCTACGTAAAATGCCCGCAAAGCGATTGAGGACAATATTGAGGACAATCGCTCTACTCTCCTGTTCGAAAGACGTCGAGGCTGAATTGCGGAATGCAAGCAACGCCAGGTTGCTCGTTTCGACCACGAGTCCTATCATTCTTGTCTCCGCAAATTTTTTCTAACAACAATCAGAATGAGACATGCGCCGTGCAAGCTTGGCTACTTCCTGAAATTGGCACCATCGATAACCTACGATTGGACTCGATCGAGACTCAGCCTCCCGGTGAAGGGGAGGTGACGCTGGATGTGCTTTATGCGGCCCTCAATCCTGCGGATCGGTATCTGGCGGAAGGGCTCTATCCGGCGCGCCCCACATTTCCTCATGTGCTCGGGCGCGATGCCGTGGGTGTCGTCTCGCATGTTGGCAAAGGGGCTGGCGATTGGAAACTGGGCGACAAAGCGCTGTTGCTACGCGGTGAAGCGGGTGTGTCGCAACTTGGAACGCTTGCTCAACAAGTAACGGTTCCAGCCCAATGCTTGGAGCGTATTCCGGCGGGCTGGACGGACCAACAAGCTGCCTGCGCCGCGCTGGTTTACGTGACCGCCTACCAAGCGTTGACTCAATTTGAATCCCCCAGCAAAAGCGTTGTCCTGATCAGTGGTGCATCCGGTGGAGTAGGAGTGGCTGCGACTCAGCTGGCAAGTGCAATGGGACATACCGTCATCGGACTATCGCGAAGTACGGAGAAAGCGGCCAAGCTCCTGGGGCTCGGTGCAACTTGGACGCTCAACCCCGAAAATCCGCAATGGCCGAAGTCGCTGAAGCAGCTTCTTCAATCACGTCGGGTCGATCTCATCGTCGACAGTATCGGTGGTTCGTTATTGCCAAAGATGATCGATACGTTGGGGATGAATGGGTGCGTAAGTGTAGTGGGAATGTTGGCCGGTCCCGTCCCCCAATTCAATACCGCAAGTCTATTCTTTCGTCGGTTACGCATGCGGGGCGTGGCTGTGAGTACCTACAGCCTCGAAGAAAATCGCCAGGCCTGGCGGCAAGTCGTTTCGTTGTTAGGCCAAATCAATCAAAGGCCAGTCATCGACTCCGTATTCCCCATGCAGCAAGTCCCCGCCGCCTTCGCCCGCTTGGCCGAAGGACCAATGGGGAAAGTGCTGGTGGACGTGGCCACGACTCAGTTGAAATCAGAGTAAAGCGATTGTCCTCATTGAATCCTGTAAAGCCGTCATTACCTTGCATTGAGTAGAGCTTGAGTTGCGACGTGTCTTGAGCCGTTGAACTTGCGTTTTGGCCTGGGTTTTGTTGGCCCACGAACATGCTTTCGATATCGTTTGAGATCGGCCTGCACT
>JANPHB010000416.1:0-12038 GCA_031424235.1 Pirellula sp. | reverse complement strand
TATCGAAAGCATGTTCGTGGGCCAACAAAACCCAGGCCAAAACGCAAGTTCAACGGCTCAAGACACGTCGCAACTCAAGCTCTACTCAATGCAAGGTAATGACGGCTTTACAGGATTCGTTGTCCTCAACTGCTTTGAAGTGCGAAAAATCGTTCGTGATCCGACGTAAACGCACACCCGATCCGAGAAGATCTGCCGAAGGTTGTTATTTGAGATAGAAACGCAGCGTGGGAACAGTTGAGACAACTGTTCTACTCTATGGGTATCACCGATGGCGATTCCACGCAATGGCCAATGGAAGCGTTGCCATCGGCAGTACCGCTAAGGCAGCGAATGCAAAGACGAGCGTATACTCAAATCGCTGCGTGTCCGCCGGTAAAAGCGAGAACCCGGCGAGCGTCAAGCAGCAACCAATCAATGCTGCCGCCGACAATGAACTCGTTCGCAAATGCTGTTGCTGCTTGGCTCGCTTAAAAGCCAACACCGTAACGATGACAATCAGAACGGCACTGCTCCAAATGAACACGGCGTAGAATTGCGACGCCACAGAAACCGGGACGAATTTCAACATAACTAAGAAGAGTATCAAAAACCCCGTCAGTCCCCCGCACGTCCAAAGCAAAATCTTTACGCCGCGACCAGTTTGCGCGAGTGCTGCAATATTGGCAGATACAACCCAGGGTCCAAGAAGAGTCAGCGGGAACCAGAGCATTCCCATTCGAAGTGGCATCCAATTTTCTGGGGCCTGATGGCTGATCGTCAAGAACGCAACGAATGAGAGATAAAAAGCGAACCAAATGCACCATGCAACTACGCAACTTGCTGCCGCCGTTTTAAGTAGTGCTTTCGCGAAATCCGCGTTGGTAACAGGCCGACTGGCCATGAAACTACCGAACGAATCGAATTGAACAGAATTCATGACGTCACCTAGCTGCGTTTGACGCTGACCAGCTGTTTGACTGCTAATATCGACTCCCAGCAAGAACCCCGACCCTATGGCCAGCAGAGAAAGCAGACCGCCTAAGATGAGTACGACTTCATACAGCTTGATCGGGCTGTTTGGGTCCATGCACCAAATTCCAAACCCGAAGATCGAAAAGACCAGCAAGACAACCAAAATACAAATAGGCAAGGCTCGGCCTTTCAATTTCCATTCGAACCAGAATTGGGCTTCCGAGGGCGAGCGGAAACGATTGAGTTTGCGACTAGCCAAAATCGAATCCAATTCCTTATCCATCCAGCTCAGCAGCCCAAGGTTAAGTGGATGTTCACCGCAACGAGACCAGCGTACACTCCACACACTCAGTACGGTACAGACTCCAAACGCGAAGGCCAGCGTTGCAAAATCGACGGCCGTAACTTCCCTCCAAAAGTGTTTTGGAGGAGAGAACCATGCGCCGAATCGCGATTGAAGCCACAAACAAAGCAGAACCCCAGGCAGTCCCCCAATGCAAACCATCACGAAGGACCGGGTGGAAGCACAAATGAGCAGTTGGATTGCAGACCATGCAGCCGCAGCAAAAAGCCCCGCCCCCAAGATCGGCCAATCGACATGAAATAAGGTATTGTAAAGCCAAGCAGCTAGAGCCGTCTCGCCCGCCAGTATCGCCGCACCCGCAAACATGTGCCATGCGACGATGGAGCTGGCGGAAATAGGGGCAAAGTAGAGACGCGACACCGGCCCGATCGCAGGCACAATGCCACCCGCTAACTGAAGGACCAAGATCGGTATGAATGCAAACTGGAGAACAACGAACTCCTGATCGGTCGGATTATATGGAAACTGGCTGAGCGCTCCATAAACCAAAATCGGCATCAAGTTGCCTAACAAAAAGCAACCAGGAATGGACCACTTTCCGTGTGACAGAGTTTCCCAAAGCAATGCTTGTGGTATCGATCGCATGTGATTCTCCACTTACAACGAAACGCGAGTGACAAAGATTTCATCGAGGGTCAAAGCGGCATCGCAAACCACCGTGGCGCCGAGTGCCTGTGCTGCATATCGCAACTGTTCGGATTCGCCGTTGCAAACATACGTCCACTCCGAACCACCACCTTCACGTGCCAGCTCACCGACCAATTTTGGTGGTTGCGAAACCGACGTATCGAAACGTAGCGTCACGCGACGATGCGTCTCCTTGATCTCGTCCATCGAAGCGGTCAACATGATCTTGCCCTCATGAATGATGGCAACTCGGTCAGCGACCCGCTCCACTTCGTCGAGCAAGTGCGAAGAGAAAAGAACCGTTCGTCCTTCCTCGCCAATGGTCCGAATGATAGCCCCTAGGATATCGCGTCGAACCACAGGATCGAGACCTGACGATGGCTCATCGAGCACTAACAATTCAGGGCGATAGGCCAATGCAACCAACAAACCCGCACGCGCCCTTTGGCCACGCGATAAAGTCGCGACTTTTGCTTTTGGATCAAGGTCGAATGCTTCACGCAGTTCTTCGGCATAAGACTCATCCCAAGTGGGAAAGAAGGCTTGTGTGTAGCTCATCAACTCACGAACACGCATCCAGTTAGGCAGATTGCGATCCTCTGCCAAATAGCCAATGCGACCGAGCACACCGACTGGATCGACGACCGGATCGAGGCCAAACACGCGTACCGAACCTGACTGAGCCTTGAGCATCCCCAGAATATGTTTGAGCAGTGTGGTTTTGCCAGCGCCGTTGCCACCGATCAATCCGAACACACCACCGCGAGGTATCGTGAGCGAAAGGTCATTGATGGCAATTTTTGTATCGAATTGGCGAGTCAGTCTCTCTATGGCCACGATTGGTGGCGCTGCCGAAGGAAACGGTTCAGACATCGCTAGCACCCTTTATACGAGAAGTGTTGATGATCGAGGAGCGTTGCTGCACAAGCTTGATCACATCGTCGAGAGATACGTCCATTTGATTGGCTTCGGCCAAGAGCACGTCGATGCGATCGGTGAGAATCTTCGTGCGCTCGCGTCGTGCCAGCGGTGACCCTTGGTCGGAAACATACGTTCCAGCCGTCCTTCGCTTTTCGACAATACCGGCCATTTCCAATTCTCGATAAGCACGAGCGATGGTGTTCGGATTGACGACCAGCTTTTCCGCCAAAGTTCGAATCGGGGGAAGTTCTTCACCGGCTTTCAGCCGGCCCGCGGCAACCAGATATTTGATCTGGTTGACCACCTGCAAGTAAATTGGGACGCCATCGCTGGCTGTGATATGAATTTGCACCGCGCACCTCGCTTCGCTGTTGTATTAACTCAATAATACAAGCTACGAAGTCGGATGTCAACGTACGACTTTTGGCAGGCCAATTTTGCCGACAGTAACTTTTGATATTTGTCGTCTTGTCCGGTTCGGGCTTGTCCCGACCGGACACCGCTCTGGAGTTCTAATGGGGCCGCGTGATGAAATGACAAGTCTGGATTCGTCGCACAGGGTAGAGCGATTGTCTCAATCGCTCGGCGGGCACTTTAGGTTCCATCCCGCAGAACACAGAAGCCACGACTTGAAGGTGTAATTGGAATGCGATTGTGGTCTGCACTTCCGAAACGATTGAGGACAATCGTTTTACACTCGCCCTTGGCGGTGCGACGAATCCAGAGTTGTGCGATCGGGTGACGTGACTCTAGAACTCCAAAGCTGCGGACGGTGGGGTCAAGCCCCAGCCGTCCTGAAATGCTTCATAGCGTTGCCGCTTCGGGGAGGGGCGAGGGGGAGAAACAATCATGCAGGTATTGATTGCGGCTAGAATGAACTTGCAAGTTGCAATACTTTTCACCAGGTCCTTTTCGACCAAGCAAGCCGCTGCGAGGTTTGGTGTAAACTTTAGAAAACGGCACCTGCCTGGTGCTCCGAAAGTTGATTCATGACAGAAAAAAAAGACACAACAGCCAATCCACCTCGCGTCCTATCGATTGATGCACTTCGCGGATTCGATATGTTTTGGATCATGGGAGGCGATGCGTTTGCCAAGACACTGCTTGGGCTGACTGGATTGGCGATCGCACCAGCGTTGACCGCCCAACTGGAGCATGTGGAATGGGTAGGCTTTCGTTTCTATGACTTGATCTTCCCACTCTTTTTGTTTCTCGTCGGATGTGTGCTCCCCTATTCGCTTGAAAAGTATCGTGACACTCCCAACGCGGCGTACTGGCGAATTGCGAAACGAACACTGATGTTGGTGTTATTGGGTTTGGTTTGCAACCGAATTCTCGACTTCAAGTTCTCCGAGTTGCGCATGGCGGGAGTGTTGCAACGCATCGGAATTTGCTACGGTTTTGCGGCCTTAATCTGTCTTCATTTTCGAGTGCCTGGGCAAGTCATAGCGTTTGTGTCGATTTTGATCGGATACTGGGCGCTCCTGACTTATGTTTCGGCGCCGGGTGGAAAAGCTGGCGATCTAACGCCGGAGGGCAATCTGTGTGGATACCTGGATCGTCAGTTTCTGCCGGGCAAAATCAAGAAGGAGTATTATGGTTTTGGCGACAACGAGGGCTTGCTTTCTACACTGCCGGCGATAGGTACCGCGTTGTTAGGAGCTTTGGCTGGAGCATGGCTGAAATCGGGTCTTGGCCCATGGACGAAATTCGCGGGCCTCGCACTTGTTGGTCTCGTGTGCTTAGCGATTGGATACGCTTGGGGTGAGTCGTTTCCGATCATCAAGATCCTTTGGACCAGCTCCTTCGTCTTGGTGGCTGGGGGCTGGAGCTTGCTGTTGTTGTCTTTGTTTTATGTTTTGGTTGACGTGATCGGCTGGCGAAGCTGGGCCTTTTTTTGGATCGTGATCGGTGCGAACGCCATCACGATCTTCGTGGTCCCTAGGTTTGTGGACTTTCAAAAGATGGCAGGCTTCTTTTTGACAGGAGTCGCGGAGCTTGCCGGAGACGGGAAGGCTCTGGTCCTGGTGACCGGCGCGCTGGCGGCAAAATGGCTGTTTCTATGGTTCCTTTATCGACAACGTATCTTCCTGAGGTTGTAAGACGGACACTGCCGACAAAGTCAAGGTAGTAGGCACATTCCATGTGCCGTTCACCAGGATTCATTGTCAATTCAATCCAGCGGACGGCACGGCGGAGCGTGCCTGCTACTTTTGTCGGCTCTGTCGAGACGAGCGAAGGACGGATGAGTAGGATGAGGCGAACGTTTTTTCGTGTCATTCGGGTATTTCGTGGTTATCTTCCGACTTTTTCAAAAAGAAGTGCTTGGGGAACGACTAGAAACCAGATGGATGTGGCCCTGTAGAGCGACGGCGTTCGATCCGAATCGAGAGTCCTGATTTTGAGGAGCCAAACGATGCAAAACTTCACCCATATGTACGGGCCGCTGTTTTTAGCGATTTATGCAGCCATCTTTGCCGTTTTCTTCACGGTTTGCCTGGTCGTTCGAGCGCAAATCGATCGGGACGATTCGGAAAGGCGACTCGTGCCGGACGTGGATCCCGATCCCTACCAAATCGCCTTTTTGCGAGGGGGAACGAACGAAGTTCTGCGTTTGGCCACCTTCGAGCTGTTTGCGAAAGAGGCGTTGCAGGAAAAAAAGAGACGCCTCAGAGCGACAACTTGGGAGCTCATTCCGGATAAAATCAAACCGGATTCGGTTTCTCCGTTTGCATGGGAGGCGAGCCAGCATTTCACGAAACCAAGAACCCCAACAGAAATCTTTCGCTCGGGAATCGCTTCCCATTTTGCAGGCAAAATTCGGGAATGGAACGACTGGATCGAAAATGAGGAGCTGCGGATCAGTCGCGAAAAGCAGCTCAAGCTAAACGGGGTCGCGATTCTTCTTGCCGGAGTATTCGCAGCCATTGGATTCATCAAAATCATGGTCGCACTTTCGACAAACCACAACAATGTTGGATTTGCCATCGCGATGCTCATTGGGGGATCTATTGCCATTCTTTTGACTTGTTTGCCTCGAAGATTTAACGCGAGAGGTAGAAACTACCTGAGTGCGATTCAAACGATGCATGGCCAACACCGTCGCGTTTCCAACAACGCCAAATTCCCGACAGAGCCACCCGATGCGACGACGGTCAGTTTAGCTGCAACTAGTGTCCCGCTTATGGCCATGGGACTCTTCGGAGTCGCGGCACTGCAAGGAAGCTCGTTCGATGGTTTCCGAAAGACCTACCTGAAGTCGGAAGCAACTGGCGGTGGATGTGGAGCAAGTTGCGGTGGGGCAGCGAGTTGCGGAGGGATCGGAACAAGTTGCGGTGGCGGAGCAAGCTGTGGAGGTGGAGGTGGATGCGGCGGTGGCTGTGGGGGGTGCGGTGGTGGCTGAGTTTTTTCCTCGCTCACACTTCGGGTTTCCATTTGTGGCACCTTTTTTATTGATACGCGAGGCAAGTACTGATGTGGGACAACATTCTGCCTAACCTTGGTGTGGGCATTGGGTATCGCGATGTGTACCGGACCGACGTATTTCGACATGAGTCCGAAATCGATTTTTTAGAGGTTACGGCGGACCATTTCTTTGATCCTAAGCCCAAGACCATTGAATTGCTCCGATTGCTGTCGGAACGGTTTCCTATTATTCCGCATGGCCTAGCGCTATCGTTGGGAAGTGCAGAGGGTTTGGATCGATCGTATTTAACCAATCTATCAAAACTCGCCCATCAACTCGACCCGCCGTGGTGGAGCGAGCACATTGCCTTTACGCAAGCGGGAGGAATTGATATCGGCCATCTCACGCCTCTTCCCAAAACCAAGCAGACGTTGCGGGTATTGCAACAAAACATTCGGGTTGCAGTCGACGCGATCGGTAAGCCATTGATACTCGAGAATATCACGCAGACCATTAGCTTTCCGCAGGACACGCTGGATGAGGCATCGTTCTTAGGCGAACTGGTCGACGAAAACGATTGCGGCCTACTCTTGGATGTTACCAACTTGTACATCAACTCGATCAATCACCGCTTCGATCCATTGGCTGTCTTGCATCGGCTGCCACCGGATCGGATTGTTCAGTTGCACTTCGTGGGATACCACGATGACGGGAAAACTTTGATCGATAGTCATGCGCACGCAACGAACCCAGAGATCTGGCAGCTGCTAGAGGAAGTGAGTCAATTCGCGAACGTACAGGGAGCGATTCTGGAGCGAGATGAGCATTTCCCTCCTTTCTCTGAATTGCTGCTTGAGCTTGCTCAGATGAGAAAAATCATGTTGCCAGTGTGAGGCAATTGAGAGGCAATCAGATCCACGATGGCACAAGAAGATGATTCGTTGCGGCAAGTGCAAGTTGAGATTGCACGTGTGCTTACGGAATCGAGAACAGCACCTATCGGTTGCGATTCACTGAAGCTCAGCGCGAGTGATCTTGAACAAAGCCGAGAAACGCTCGTTCGAAAAAGGATTTCGCAGACACGGCATCTATTGCCACGAACCGCGCTGGCGATGGGGCTGAAGTTCAACATCGTGTTTCGCGACTTCGCGTCGACGCACCATTTCAATGGAAGCAACGCGATTGCGATGGATGCCATTGCGTTCGCGCGTTGGTTAAGCGAAACGAAGATTGCGATGCCTTGGGTTCGGCAACTGGCGTTGTGGGAATCGATGGATTGCTATTGGGCGATTGCTAAAATTCACGTGAAGTTTTTTCGATTCCAGTACGACTTCACGAGCCCCTTTGAGTCTGGAGAGCCGAGGAAGCGGAGGAGTTGCTGGTATTGTTGGCGAGTTTTTGCTTGGTCGCGAAAACGACGGTTATTCGGTTAATTCAGGGCTAATACTAAGCTATAATTGTCTTGGAATAGGCGACCGAGAAAACGGGGGGCTCCGATATGATGCAGTTTGAAAAAAATCCATTTCCAGGCATGAACCCTTGGCTGGAGTCGCATTGGGGTGACCTTCATACGCGACTTCCTATGTATTCTTGCGACGCAATCCAGCGTCAACTGCCTGCGGAATTGCATGCGAGAGTAGAAGAGTATCTGTCCTTTGACGAGCCCAATGGTGACCCAAATGACCGACACCGCCGCATTGCACCGGACATCCATATCGCACAACGCTTCGGACCGTCAAGCTTTGCTACTTCGTCTGAAGGTACGTCCGTTGGATTAGTGGATGACCTGACCGAGCCGATTCGGACTCGGAGACGCCACGAGGCCGAGGTGTTGCGGTACATCGAAATCCTCGACTTGAAAGCGAACCGACGAGTCATCACGGCCATTGAGTTCCTTAGTCCTGCCAACAAAACGGTATCGGGAGGAAAGCAATACGTTCAGAAGCAGAATGAACGCATCAACGGCGACGTGAGTTTGGTCGAGATCGATTTGCTGCGTCAGGGTGCTTGGGTCATGGCGACCAGCGAAGATCTCTATCCGAGTGAGCTTCGTCGGCCCTATCGCATTTGTGTAACGCGACGCGAATCGTTCAATGAAAGCGAAGTCTATCGGGCTTCGTATCGCAGCCCGCTTCCCGAAGTGCGAATCCCGCTTCGACACAACGAGGCAGACGTACGGTTACCTCTGCAGAGCTTGCTCAATTTATCGTATAAAAACGGTCGTTACGGTAGTGCGCTTGACTATTCGGTGCCGCCTGAAATCGCACTTGAGGCGGAAGATCAGACTTGGATTCAAGATTGGCTGAGCAAGCGAGCGTAAGGTAGGTTTTGCTGGGCGAGTCGCATCCGGCAGATGCGACCCACGGGCAGATGCGACCCACGGTGGGTCACTCTTGCCGAGAGTGACCTTGATGATTTGCGTCAGGCTGCATTGGCTTTTTGCTGGTGTCGGGTGTGTCGCGGAGCGATCACATCGGAAGCCAAGCCGAGTTTTTCTAAGAGTTTGATTTCGTAATAGCTGATATCGATTTCCCACCATTTGTGTTGAACGCTGGCAGACGACGGATCTTCGTGGTGATTGTTGTGCCAGCCTTCGCCAACTGTAAACAAGGCAACAAGCCAATTGTTTCTGCTATGTTCGCCGGTTTCGTAGTTGCGATACCCGAACATGTGGCTGAGTGAGTTGACCGACCACGTGATGTGCCAAACGGCGATGACACGGATGTAGACACCCCACACGATCATGCTCAAACCAAGTTGCAGAGCACTAGCCTGCCCCCACCCGATCCACCCGATCAGATATCCAGCCACAAAGAAAATTGGGAGTTGCGAAAGGCCAATGTACAGATTCGTAAGTGGTCGTTTTTCCATGTACATGTAGAATGGGTCTCGTAGCAAATCCTTCGAGAATTTTTCGATAGCGGCGAGCGAGTGTGTCTCCCGATTCTTAACCATCAACCATCCAAAATGCGACCAGAGGAAACTGACCAAAGGTGAGTGTGGGTCGGGTACATGGTCGGAGTGAACGTGGTGAATACGGTGAACGGCAACCCATCGTGCAGGAGAATCCTCGAGGCAGCATATTCCCAATACTGCAAAGGTATGCTCGACCCAGGCTGGTGTTTTGAAGCTTCGGTGGGTCAACAGTCGGTGATAGCCGATCGTGATTCCTTGTCCAAAAACGTGGACCCCAATTATCATGGCAAAAAATCCGACCCACGAAAAGAAATAGGGGATCAACGCCATGAGTCCGAGGAGATGGACAACCAAAATAGTCCCGAGGTAGAGCCTATTGATCGAATAGGGCTTTACGGTTTGGGGGACGGAAATCGCCATTTAGGACATACTCCACTACAAAAAGGTTGGTTTCGGTCCTATGGATTGTGTTCAAACAGGACGCAGCCGCTAGTGCCATTGTTCGAAAAGCGTCGTTTTTACGCAAGGCGACAATGTCGGTAACCGTATTCCGGACAAGTACCTAACACTGACTGTAAACAAGTTTCATCGAGTTGCCCCAGCTAATTCATTACTCGGGAGGGTGAGGCTCCTGCCGAACCGTGGCGTCCCCAGCTCGGCAGGAGCCTCGCTCTCCCGACGTTTTTTAGACGTTCAATGACAGCTTTGCAAAGTATTTACATGATCGAAAAGTAGTTTTCGACCGCAAAATCGAGGTATTCGCGTTTGAGTTCCAGCGGCAATGAGTTGAAGTAGCAATAGGAACGAATCTGGAGGAGCAAATCGCGTGGGTGGCAATTTCGCATTGGGCGACCAATCGGCTTGTAGTGTTTTTCAATCAAATAGTCGATCAGTTCGGCTTTGTGCGGAACTTTGAGGACCTTGCACATGATTTCAAAGAGCTTGCGAAAGGCCTCTTCGGTTGGGTTTTGCACCTCAATTTTGTAAGGGATACGGCGGAGAAACGCGTCGTCCACAAGGTCCTTCGGTTCGAGATTGGTACTGAAAATGACCAATTGGTCGAACGGGACTTGGACCTTTTTTCCGCTGCTCACGGTCAGATAATCGTATCTTTTTTCGAGGGGAACGATCCATCGATTGAGCAATTCATCGACACTCATGCGTTGTCGGCCGAAGTCGTCGATCAACAAGACTCCGCAGTTACTTTTTAGTTGCAAAGGAGAGTCGCTAACGTTGGTTTCCGCGTTTCGAGTCACTTCGAGCATGGCCATGGTGAGCTCACCACCAGCGACAATCGTCGGTCTTTTGATTCTCACCCAACGATGATCGATTTGGCTTTCACGCAGGAGACCGTCTGTTTTTTCGTGTGGGCATTCCTCGTGATTGAGTGGGTCAAAGACACGAAGAAGGTCGCCGTCGATAAGGACCGCGCGGGGAATCCAAATGTACTCACCGAAGGCCCGAGTCACTCGTTCTGCGATACTGGTTTTGCCATTTCCGGGGTAGCCGAAAAGGAACATACCGCGTCCGCTGTTGACAGCAGGACCCAACCTTGCGAGCAATTGTGGGGAAACGAGCAAATCGGAGAAGGCGGTTTTCAGGTCATCGCGACTTGGATGTTGTAGTTCGACGGATTGGAGGCGAACGGAGACCACGTATTGGTCTAAAGTAACGGGCGCGGAGCCGAAATACGTGGTCTTTTGCATGTGCCGACGCGCGCGGTCCCGGCCTGTATCGGAAAGAGTGTGGATATAGTCGTTCATGGCCGTCGACCCCAGATAGCCGCTGAGTTGTTGGGCTTTCAATCGAGTAAGAGTGGGTTCGATAAGGCGATAGGGAAGCCTGATTTGATCGGCGATGGCTCGTCCCGAGGCTTCGCCACGATTCAGTAGAAACCGCATTACGATTTCTTCGACGATTTGGCCGTTGAGTCCAGCTGCTTCCAGGCTGTTTGGTTCGAGAGGGATAATGGGTTCGCTTGCGTTGTGCGTCACCTTGAAAAAGGGATTGGCGCTACTAACTTCTTTGATGCTGGGAGCAGAGGCAAACGCTGGCGTTTGGGGCGGGGCTGAACTGGGTTGTTGGACAACACTGGGTTGTTGGGCGGGCCGGACAGTGGAACTCGAGGCCGGACTTTGCGAAGCCAATCGATTGATACGTTCTAGCGCTTCTTCAAGAACGTTCGACCCAACCTTTGGAGTAGTGGGTGGGCTAATGGGTGACGTGGAACTAGGAGTTGCTTGATTCGGAGCCATGTTGAGCGTGCGACCTAGTTAACAGGATCAAAAACCGTGTGTTCTACGCGCGCATCGGCAAAAAACGGCTTGGGAAACTAGGTTTTGTTGGGTGTTGCTGGAATGAACTTCCCACATCCCCGTCACAAATCGCATGAGCCGCAAAGAACTAAGCTTGGGGAAGGCATGATCGAGCGAGCCAGCAAATCTATTTCCAAAAAAGCGTTTTTAACCCCTTGCAAGGCTTTGGGTGTGCCACTATCTTTTCGCCTCCTCGCAGCAAGGCACTTCGGTGACTGGCTGATACCGACCTCGGTTGGTTGAGTTTTCCGGATTGGCTGACAAGCCAACAAACTGGAGAATAAAGAGGACAAACCGTTGACAGCAACCGATACTCTCGGTTACAACGTTGACCCCCAACTAAGCAACAGTTTAGTAGCCGATGGCATCGCAAGATGTTTTGAGGCCGCGAAGGTGTTGGTTAGTGGAACTGATCTTTGACAATCTGGTGGATGAGTTTTTGAATTGATGTTTATTAGCAAACGTCGATTACCTGATGAGTTTTATGATTTTAAAAATTTAGGTGACCAATTGACCAAGGTCACCGACCGGTTTC
>JANPHB010000415.1:0-8657 GCA_031424235.1 Pirellula sp. | reverse complement strand
TATCGAAAGCATGTTCGTGGGCCAACAAAACCCAGGCCAAAACGCAAGTTCAACGGCTCAAGACACGTCGCAACTCAAGCTCTACTCAATGCAAGGTAATGACGGCTTTACAGGATTCGTTGTCCTCAACTGCTTTGAAGTTAGTACCAAGCCGAGCTGGTTCGACATCTACGAAGGCCAGATCACGAGCACAACGTTGTGTCTTGGGAATCGAGTGACAGGAAAATTAGTGACAGGAAAATAAATCCCCCCAATCTTTCTGTCATCCATTTTCCTGTCAACATGGTTCGAAAGCTTCAGTAACGGATCGTCGCGGATTCAATCACCTTCGGTTTTTGAGGATTGAGTCGAGTTCATGATTCGGGATGGTGTGCTTTGGGATGGAGACGCAGGGCGTGAACAATTGAGACAATTGTTCGACACTATTTGCGGTTCTTGATGGCGTCCTCGATTTGTTGCTTTTGGTTGATATTTGGCGAAAGCGTCAACTCGACCTCTGCCGGGAACAACGCGATGGACTCGATCTCCTTTTCCGTCAAATCGAAGTCAAGGTAAATGCTCTTGAGGCATTTCAATTCCGCAAGCCGCTGGAAGGAGGCCGAATCGATGCTTGAGATCCACAAGTACAGTCTTGGTCGCGCTTCGTTATCGATTAACAATTGAACGGATTCTGGAGTCAAACTTATCGGACCTAGCTCCAAGGAAACTGTCGATTTGCATAGTGCTTCGATAGAGTCCTGCGACAAAAACCTTCCCATCCATCGCATTGACATGGACTCAGCTTTAGCCAATTTCGCCAATCTCCGAATGGCATCGTCTCGCAATGGCATCGTTTGGCTGAAGTCCAGTTTGCATAAAGGCCGATCGGCATCGATCGTTCGAAGGTTCGCCGCTGAAATCGTGCCCAAGAAACTTACAACGCAATTGGGCGATGATGGCAAAAAGTTAAGCCAACTTGTTTCATCGGACGGATCTTTCAAATTCAAACGTATGTATTGGACTGGAGTGTCGGCTGGAAAATGCCGCATAGCCTTTTCGGCCAATACTCCCGAAAGATACAAATAGTATGGCCGCCGGATCGCCTGCAACGCTTTAATCGTCTCCGCATCAGGTGAGTACAAATTGACCGTCAGAGCCTCGACTTGGTTGGAATTGACCAGCTTCGAAAAAACATCCAAGTCAATCTTCGAGTTGTTCCTAGATGCATCGCCAATTTCGAGTGGGAACTTTGGCATTCTTTCGACGTCAAGTGCTCCCAGTCGGCGGACATCTGGGCTGCCGACCGCAAAGGAAACCATAGGCATCGCGACTTCTGCTGAGTCCGCAAAGACCGCCCTACCGAGCCAATCTGCCAAAAAGGCCGGAACGAAGATTCCTTCTTCGTATTGCAACCAACCGTTCGTGCCAACCGTATCGAACTTCACGCTCGCACCAGCCTCGATCACCGAGTTCCAGGCCATACGTCGCTGATTGGCTTTCTGCAGGATCCGTATCGATACCGTGCAGATAAGTGCGACAAAGATGGGAACCATCAAGAATAACCGCATGGGATATCGACCACGCCAACGAAGAATATCTCCCAAGAACCAAACTGCGATGCAAATCGGAATGGCAACGAGCGTGCCACCATCTCGCAAGTCGCGGGTTGACATATAGGCAGCCACCGCCGCAATCACACCAACCAATGAGGCGAGCCCCAGGTTGAAAAGAGGGGACCACATCGGCTTTAGTCGCTGAGCTGCCGACTCGTTATTTTTTTGCGAATTGTCCTGGCTTACTTCCACTATATGTGTTCCTATTTGAATTCGATGGCAAGTAAGATTAGAGCATAAATTCAAGTAGGATGCGTGGTTTTAGTGTCGCACGATTGTCCCAATCGTTGCTTGAAACCATATAGACGAACGACAGGAAAATTAGTGACAGGAAAACAATTCCCCAATCTTTGTGTCATCCATTTTCCTGTCAAAAGAGGAAGCGAAAGAGTTATTTGGTGAGGCGGAAAACACACTCGCGTAAGAATTCGAATACGCAAGACTAAGGCACTGGAGAAAGCAGATGTGGAACACCCCGTACGGCGAACGAACACTCAACTGGGCTGAACGACGATTGGTTGCCTCGGAAGCTTGGGCGCTATCCAGCGCCATTTCCGAGGCCGCGAACTTCGGTGGATCGAGTGTTGAAGTTGTTTTGTTTGATCGGCTGACATGGCAACAGCAAATTCTGTTGCTAGAACGAGTATTAAATGCGCTCATCGATCCAACGATACCGGCTCCACCCACTACTGCGTTATTGGAGGCAACAGTCGCTGCGATTTATGCGCAAATGGTCATCAGTGTTCAACTGGAAATCGACCTTATCGAACCTGAAGATGATCCGATCGATTCTTACGACCCGTACAATGGTTTTTATGTTCGACAGCAAGTCCTAGATGCAATCAAAGCACCGGTGGATCTCGATGAACCGGAGGGTGATCCCTTCGAGGAATACAGTCTAACTTTGGAATGCGACGAAATCGAAGAATGGGAGATGGTGATCGAATGCTTGCGAGGGCGAATATTGGCCGATGAAGACTGGCAAATGGAATCGATCGTCATGGACCTGGCCCCCGCAACCGGCGAGGATATAAAGCAATTGATGGGCATTCGAGCCGATTACTTTATCGATATCCCACCGGACGCAACCGACGAAGAGGCCGAGGCAGCGAGGCTCCGAATCGCTACGATTGGGCTAGGAATCCAAGAGGAACCTCCGTTTTGAAAGAGCTACGCCGGCACCAAGTCTAGGAAATCCGCCAAAAACTCCGGAACTCGAATGACGTGCGATGGTTTCGTCGTGCGATAGTTTCGTCGCACGAATTTATTGTTTGTTTTGCGTGTTTTTGGATACGCAAGCAGCAATCGCCGAGTATACGACGATGCTCCAAATGCCCGATGTCCCAGTCGATGAAAGGGCCACGGCATTATTCCATCGCGGCGTCATTTACAGTCAGCTTGGAGATACTCAAGCGGACTTCACTACATTGATTCAGATGCCCGACGCCCCAGCTGATCAAAAGGCCAGAGCACTATTGATGCGAGGTCTCAACTATACTCAGCTCGGAGACACTCAAGCGGCGCTCGAGGACTACACAACGTTGATTCAGTTGCCCGAAGCCCGCGAGGAGCAAAAGGCAAAGGCATTTTTCTATCGCGGCATCGTCCATTGGAAAGGGAAAGACTGGATCGCGAGTAAAGCTGATTTTGAAGCCGCCCTTGCTCAGCCGCGAATATTGCCGGAAGATCGTACGAAAGTCCTGTTTGCATTATCGGAACCCATGGTGGCGATTGAACCGTTACAGCGAGTCGTCGCTGCTCTATCGACTGCTTTTGAGGAAGGCGACAAAACACTCGAGGCTTACGGCGGAACCCCCGGCGATTTGCTTTCGATGATTGTCCAGCGGGGACCATCGGAGTGGGCTGGTTACGCAACTGCGATCGCTCCCCTTTATATTCAACATTGCGTTGCCGAAAAACTGGGCAGAGGCATCACTCAGTCGATAAAGATTCTCGACGAAGGAGACTTCTCGCCAACGCAGCTCGAGCTATGGTATCAGGCTTGGCAGAGATTCGGCCAAGAATCGGATGAGCTACTGATTCCATTCTCTTGACTTGCTCGACATTCCTCACATCTTATAGACATTGCTCCCCTCGCCCTTTTTAAGGGGAGAGGGGCTGGGGGTGAGGGGTTTTGCATTGTGTATTGCATGGAGCTTTGGTTTCGGCTGCAATGCCGCATCGTGGTTAAGAGCCTAAACAAATCACTGAACCGGAGCCTTGTTGCTGACAATTCTACCCCTCACCCCCCGGCCGCCTCTCCCCGAAACGGGGCGAAGGGGAGAAATCGCATTGTTGTGTACTCAGCAGAATCGAAGGCCGACACTATTGCGTTTGGGTTAACCACTTCATTTCTTCAGAGATACGTCCATAGACATCGCCGTGCCAGCCGTGGCCGCCTTCGTATTCGATGCGTTTGACCTGAGCACCAGCCTCTAATAGTTTCTTTTCTGCATTGATCGACATCGAATAGGGGCAGACTCGGTCTTGTGGCGAGTGATCGATGACGAAGCGACGGTCCTTGGCGGATGCTATCGTTGTGTACCATTCCGGCCGGAATACCGACATCGCTATGTAGATGCCTGTCACCGGCGTTTCTGGTTGCAGCGCGATCGCATAACCTGCCGGTCCCGAAGATGACCAGGTCAAGGTGACGATGTTTTTCGAATCGATCTTGGCCCGCGTTCTTACGTCGTCGATCACCATGCCTACGAACTCTTCCGTCGAAAACTGCGAATCAGCGACCGCATCTTTTTGGGTCGGCCATACGATCTCCTGCGCATTGTTCCAATAAACAGAAACCGGTTCCGCTACGATCCAGTCGCCGCCAAGTGCGTACTTGTGAATGCGGCGAACAAATGGATTGAAGTCTTCGCCGCCATCACCACCAGGCATAATAATCGCCAGCTTGAAACCCTCGTCAGGGCACGCACCTTTGCTATCGCCGATGAGGAAGTAACGCTTGTTGGCGTCGCCTCCGATCCGAAGGTCTTCGCTGGGGATATCCTCTACGTCCGCCGAAGTCGATTGCATCGGGGGGGCTGCGATTGCAAAAGTTGGAAGCTCCATGTCTGCGATGTCAGGGAAATCGCGTCGGTGAGTAATCCACCATCGCTTCCACCAATCCGTATCATGGGATTTGTCATAACTCACACCCGTCAGCTTCCCAAGCTTACTCAAAGAAAGTCCAAAGTAGCCGACATCGTAGATCGCTCTACCCGACTTGTCCGAAATGATAACCCCAATCAGAACCGGAATGCCTCGAAGATCCCCTGCATCACCAATCAGTTCGGCAAGTTTCGATAGGTTCGCGTCAGGCATCTTGAGCTGTTCCGTTAAGAATCGAATCCGCCCGTCGTGTGTGTCTAGGTCGTCAGGAATCGGAATATGTTTCTTACCGTTTGTTGTTTTTGGAAACTCGGAGATGGCTATTTGCTGTACCTCTTCGGGGAAATTCAACTTATTCGCTTCCCACCATCGTCGCCACCATGCACCGTCATGGAACGGGCTATATTGAACCTTGGTCAATTTCCCAATTTTGTCAAATCCGAGGCCGAAGTAACCGACACCATAGACTGTCTCGTACGAGTTATCTGCCTCGATGGCCCCGATCAATACTGGAATCGCTCGCGCGTCTCCCGCCGAGGCCAACGCCATCGATGCGCTCCAAAAATTGGGGTGATCATCACTCCCCAATTTGGCAAATTCCTCTTGGAAAACCTTGACGCGCCCTTCGTGTGTTGACAGGTCTGCATTTCGGGGCTGGTACTTAGCGCCAAAGGCAGTTTTTGGCAACGACTCAATTTCGATAGAGCGAACTTCTTCTGGGAAATTGGTTGCGTTTTTCGACCACCAGTTTCGCCACCACGCTCCCTCTAGAAATACGCTGTCTTTCACTTTCGTCCATTTGCCAAGTTCGGATTCGCATAATGCCGGGCCAATTTGAGCGCGGGTGTAAGGTGAGTTGTCGCAGTCCATGATTGCGATCAATTTCGGTATCGATCGAGGATCCCCCATTTCAGAAATGGCTCGGCAACACTCCAGGAGTTCAAGCGGACTGTCCTTGGATGATCCTGTAGTCACGATCCCACTTAAGGACTTGAACAGAAACTCCGTCGCTTCTTGTGGATGAGTTGCTACTAGCGCACGGGCGACACCGACCTGTGTCCGAAGAGGCAAGTCGCGACTGAGCATTGGCAACAGTTGGCTCTCCGCAAGTTCGTAAATGGCTGGTAAATTTTTTACCAAGCGAAGCGCCTCTTCGAGTTCCTTGTCCTTGAGTTCGTTCTGGGCAACCCAGCCCACAATGAGGTTTGGCAGTATAGAGTTTTTGACGGCCGCGACCTTGGCCGGATCGCTAGACTTGTTGCGGCCAGTTCCAAAGTCGTCTCCTAGGCTCGCAAGCACCTGGACGGCAATCTTTGGCTCTACGCCCTGAAGATCCAAAGTCAGTCGGTGATATGCGTCTTGAAAAACGGTTTCGAGTGGTTGATCGCAGTACTGTTTGTACCACTTGTCATAAGCCAATGAATTGGCCTCAAATCCACTCATCGCGATACCACGAAGATAACTCGCGGCATACTGTTGAACCTTGGGATCGGCATCCTTCATTCCAAGATGCAGGATCTTCAAAACACTTGGATGCGAGCCAAAATGAAAAGCCTTCAAGACACCTGTCTTAACGGTCGGCTCTTGAATCCTAGGCCAAGTTGCAGTAGCAACTGCCAACGAATCGCTGGCCGGCAACTTTAGTAGTTCAGGCCCAACGCGAAAAGCCATCACATTGTGATTCTCCACTTGGACCAGTCGTTCGACCCAAGCATTCAATTCAGGCGACAATTCGGAGCCCTTCGACGCCTCCTGATCGTCCACGATAACGGTACTTTGGTTAGGATTGGGAGCATATTCAACAACTGGCCAAAATGCCCAACCGCCAAGCCCGCCAGCAATACAAAGAACACATGCAGCACATGCGAACGAAGCCTTTGAGCTCGGCCTGAACAAACGACTGGAACGGGGGAGCCATGGACGTAGCGGTTCTGTCTGTGAAATAGGTTGCTGCAAATGCAACAATTCAGCCTCCAGAATCGTAGTAAGCTGCTCTGCACTTTCGAAACGATCTGAGGGGCGACGAGCGTGAAGTTTGGCAATCAGGCCATCGAGCCAAACCGGAACTTGGAGATTTGAAGTCGATGCCGACGGTGGTTGATCCTGAGAAATCTTTTGCATCATGGCGTAAACCGAATCGGATTCGAAGGGTGGTTTTCCTGTACAGCAGGTGTACATAACGCTACCGAGACTGTAGAGATCGCTTCGAAAGTCGATCGGCTCGCCGCACACTTGTTCGGGTGACATGTATTGAGGTGTCCCAACGAGCGTTCCCGATTCGGTGTGCGTATGGTCATCCGCAGCGCGAGCCAGGCCAAAGTCCGCGACTCGTACTCGCTCGACACCTGGATCGAGCAGGATGTTGCTCGGTTTTACATCCCGGTGCACGACCCCTTGTCGGTGTGCCGCAGCTAGCCCCTGCGCGATCTGCAATGCGACACGGACGGTTTCAATCGTGTCGAGTGGACCGTCGTTTGAAATTCGCTTCGCAAGTGTTCCGCCTGGCACATACTCCATGACCAAATAGGGGATGCCATTGTGTTGCGAAACGGCATAAACCGGAACGACATGGTCGTGTGAGATTGCTGCCATCGCGCGTGCCTCACGTGCGAATCGAGTTCTCGCCGATTCTTGGTTTGCGATACTTGGATTCAGTAGCTTGATTGCGACGCTTCGCCCAAGCGTTTTATCGAGGGCTTTATAAACAATACCTGCACCGCCATGACCGATTACGCCAGTAACCTCCATCGTGCCGATTCGACCAAGCGAACTTGGATCATCCGTTGGCGCAAGGAATGAACGAAAGGATCGTTCTAGCTCAGTGCGCGTCGGCACGGTTGGATCGATGTCTAATTCCTTGTGAAATGCCTTTTGCATTACCCCGCCAAGCCGAAGGGCATCGGTGGCTTGCTCCCATAAAGTCCCTCGCGTTGTGAGGTTTTCTATTTCTCGCTGGCAGTCTACGCAAGTATCGAGGTGGGAAACAAGAATCGATTCCTGATCCTTCGAAAGAGTATCCGCCAGGAGTCCTTGCTGTTGGAACCGTGCTTGTTGGCATGAAATGGTCATGGTGATAGCTTTCCATTGCGATGAATGACGGACAGTTCCTCAACGTGTTTGCGGATTCGCGAGATCACGCGACATCGGGCGGTGTAGACGCTGCCGATGCTTATTTCGAGCTCGCAGGCAACTTCTTCGGGAGGGCGGCAGACCACTGCTGTTTGCCAAAATGCTTGCCAAGTGGTCTCTGCGACTTCGGTTTGAACCACTCCCGATGCGGCATAAAAGAGCCAGCGCTGCCAATCCTCTTCGTCCTGTTGGGCGATCGCTTCGGCCGGTTCGTCTTCGCTTCGTACCGCATTTAGTATTTGCGAGGTGGAGTTAACATGCTTGCTCCTCTGTCGAATGGATTTCAGTGAGGCTCGACGCGCGGTTTCGAACAGCCAAGCACGAAAGCTACCGATTCGGCCCGATGGGATCCAACTCTCGACCGATTGGTGGACAGCCAGCAGGACTTCCTGAGCGACTTCTACGGCGTCGGCATCTTGCAGACCACGCGAGCGACAATACCGAATGATAGCTGTCTGGTACGTTTCCAAGAACTCACACCATGAGTCGGCTTGCTCGCGGCAGGAAAGGCGGGCGATCAGACTATAGCGGGTGTCGGGAAGCATCGTTCACTTTCGTATGAATCCGGCAAGGGCTAAAAAGATATGCGAATCCTTACTGAAATACCACCAAGTTGGCTTTCCTTACACGCAATCTTGGATTTGTTTTTGGCTAAATTGATCCGGACGGCTTCCGCCGAGAGTAGAGCAGTTGTCCTCAACGAATCCTGTAAAGCCGTCATTACCTTGCATTGAGTAGAGCTTGAGTTGCGACGTGTCTTGAGCCGTTGAACTTGCGTTTTGGCCTGGGTTTTGTTGGCCCACGAACATGCTTTCGATATCGTTTGAG
>JANPHB010000414.1:0-53995 GCA_031424235.1 Pirellula sp. | reverse complement strand
TTCGGGACAAGCCCGAGCCGGACAAAACGACAAATATCAAAAGTCAATGTCGGCAAAAGTGACTAGCCAAAATTCGCACCTCCCCGACGCGACGATTGAATCGTTGCCCTTTGTTTTCGTTGTTAGAAATGCTTCACAGCGCTGCGTTAGAAGGGTGACGTTTCACTACACCTCAGCGAACATTATTTACTTGTCCAATCGTTCGAAAACCTAAGGGAGAGCGAGGCTCTTGCCGAGTTGGCGATGCAATGGCCCGGAAGGAGCCTCGCCCTCCCGAGAAACAAAATGGTTGGGCAAACTCGCGGGAAACATGTTGATAGCAGTGCCTTTACTCTCCCATTTCAAGCGATTTCCTGGCTATTCAGAATCAAACCACTAGTTATCATGAGGCGAACCACAAGACTTTGATTACCTGAGATATTGTTCCTGCCTCATTATGACATTGCAAGTAGAAACGGCTACTAACTCCAACCCAAACCTTCAGGACCAGCCATTGGCGGTTCCAGACGAATTTCATACTCAACACGAAACGGCAACTAACAGTTCAGGGAGCATTCCGCGACCCAAAGCCGTCGATGAGAGGAGTCGAATTCTCTGGGAGAATTTGGTGCCGTTTGTGGTTTTCCACGCTCTCATTCCTCTCGCGTTTTTCCCCTACATTTTCAGTTGGTGGGGAGTCGCATTTTTGCCAATTGGCAACTATCTTTTCTGCTCGCTTGGGATCGGAGCAGGCTACCATCGGTTGCTAACCCACCGTGGCTTTCAATGCCCCAAGTGGTTTGAATATACTCTGGCAACACTTGGGATGTGCAGTCTTCAGGACTCACCCATTCGCTGGGCTCTCGTTCATCGAATTCACCACCAGCATTCAGACCACCAACCGGATCCACATACCCCTATGGCTGGCGTTTTTTGGTCGCATGTCGGATGGATGTTCGTCGAAAACCGCGAGTTGGATTCGGCGGTCATGTACGATCGATATGCACGCGACCTCTTAAAGGATCCTTACTATTTTTGGATGCAACGGGGTGGGCGTTGGGTCATTGTCTATTTGGCACATGCTTTGATCATTTCCGCGCTCGGATTTGTCTTGGGTTGGTTGAAATCAAGTGATTTATCGACGGCGACACGTTTCGGAGTGCAGTGGTTTATGTGGGGTGTCATCTATCGCACGATCTTCACTTGGCACGTGACGGCCGCCATTAATTCAGCTTCCCATCTTTGGGGCTATCGAAACTATGAAACGCGTGAAAACAGTCGAAACAACTGGCTTTGTGGAATCTTGACGAACGGCGAGGGGTGGCACAACAATCATCACGCCGACCCCCGTTCGGCGCGGCATGGTCATCGCTGGTGGGAGTTGGACCTGACGTATGTTACGCTGTGCCTTTGCGAACGAATCGGAATCGTCTGGAATGTGGCGAGACCAAACCGAAAGCAGCTTGACCGTAAAAGTCTTGCTTGAAGCAAGCCTGTTGTCTGGGGCGCGCGGCAGAGGCGGATGTACCTAGCACGACGCGCAAGTTTTGAAGTTGCACACTTGTGTTTTTGTAGCAGAATTCGTGAAAATTCTAGCCGCGTCTTGATTGCGAAGCGTCTGAATTCTCACGAATTCAGCTACATTTCTCAATACAGTGCAACTTCAAAACTTGCAAGCTAGTGAATTGGATAGGAATTCACTAGCTTGCGCGTCGTGCTAAGGTTCTTTTAATGCAACCGCCTAGTTTCTTCGAAAACGTCCGACAAGATAAACGGTCGGTATAGCACCCGCCAAGGCAAGAGATAACGCCAAACCCGATTCTCGATTCTTGATGCCATAGTGCAACAGATCGAACATGCGCATGGCCACGGTTGTCACCTGCGGCGGCTGGACCAAGAGGTAGGTCGCAAGGTCCGCGAAGGACACGAAGAACGAAACCGCGAAAGCCATAGCAATCGGCGTCGACATGGCTTTCGCATGAATCCACATTCGTGTAATAAACGGAAGTCCCTGATCCAATCGCACCAAGTTTTCGTTGTGCCGTTGATACCTCTGGTTTGCAAGCCACAGCACGCCAAACACGATTGGCAAACATCGTGTTTGCTGAGCCAATATCGGGCCTATAAGCGTTCGATCCGCAAGAAAACCGACCCATTCGGGCTCGCTTCGATCGAACAACATGAGGACGACCAAATTGACAATCGGACCAGGAATCGCCATTAAAAACGCAGACAAGCCAATCGTTAACCATGCCGCCCAAGCCATTGTTGAACATCGAACCAGCACGACAGCCAGCACGATTGCGACAATCGACGAATACAAGCCCAGCTGAACACTCCACAGGATTTCGTTGGTGAAAGTTCTTGATTGCAAGATGGAATCGATCAAAACCAGCGGCGACCACCCGCGGCGAGCTTGATCGTTTTCCATTGTGGCAACCCAACCAGCCTTAACCAACAAATTGGCCAAAGGAATCAAAACTGCTATGGAAACGATGCCCCATCCAAGGATCGTGCCTAGCCAACGCACGATGCCTTGCGCCTCAAAGGCCTGAAAATCAGCGGGCCCCGACGTCTCACTCGACTCGCTGCTAACCCGCCTTAAGAATACCGACGCGATCAAAAGAACCATTGCCCCGACCAAGATGGCAAACGAGCATGCTTGCCCAATGG
Organism: Pirellula sp.; assembly: GCA_031424235.1. Lineage (GTDB taxonomy): Bacteria > Planctomycetota > Planctomycetia > Pirellulales > Pirellulaceae > JBKCUI01. Next base: position 51,343 of record JANPHB010000414.1, on the reverse strand, counting down.
AGCCTTGGTGCAACTCATTGAATTGAACTTGTTGATACACCGATTCGGTAATCGTCGGCACTTGAAACAAATTGGTGATGACCATGTCGTTTCCGGTCATCGCGACACTCCACAACGCGCTGGCCGCGATCCATGGCCAGAGTTTTGGAATGAGCACCGTACCCATCGAAACCCATGGGCCGAAATCGATGAGTGATTGCCGTGTGCGCGAGTCGAAGGCCCGATTCAATCCCAATGCACAGAACAGAAAACAAACAGGGGTTGCCGCCATCGCATGAATCCAAATAACCGAAGCGATCGCTCGACTCGGCGATAGTGCAGCTGAAACCTGACTCAATCGAAACCACCCTTGCACTCCGAAGCCAGCGCTCCATGCCGTAGCCTGGACATAGAGCGGTATCAAAAGCAAACTGAGAACGAGAGTGCTCATCCACCGATGCGTTGGAATTCGAAGACAGACCGTCAACAACGCGAGCGTCAAGCCGAGAAGGGTCGCCAGCGCCGAGGTGCCAAGGCAAACAATGAGCGTATTGAGAAACGGTGAGCTCAACGAGTCGATAACCTCACAGCTGTGAGAACCGCTTGAATCATCCCCGACGCTTCCGCTCGATTTTGCCAAGCGATATCGTGCGCCGTGCCGTGCGCCACACTGGTTCTTAGGATTGGCAGCCCAAGCGTTATGTTTACGGCGTCGAACATGTCGAGAAGCTTCAATGCAATATGCCCTTGATCATGGTACATGGCAACCACGGCATCATAAGCCCCATCAACCGCACGTGGCATCAAGGTATCGACCGGCAGTGGACCAACCACGTCGATGCCGCTAGCCTTGGCCTTCAAGATGGCCGGACCAATGATCGTCTGCTCCTCAGTTCCAAACCGCCCGCTCTCACCCGCGTGCGGATTGAGCGCTGCGACCGCAATCTTGGGATTGCCTTCAAGTCGCATCGCTTTTCGAATCCGAATGAACACGTCGCTGGCCAACCTTATTTTTTCGTCGATCGAATCAATGGTCAGATGTTCAAAAATATCTCGCATCGCCATATGCAAAGTCACATGCACGACACCGAATCCAGCGTCGCCACCATGACGTGGTCTCCCCGGCGGCAAGTACAACATCATCGCGTGTTCTTGAATTCCACATAAATGAGCGAGAAGCTCGGTGTGTCCCGGCCAATCATGTCCTGCGGCATGCAACGCGACTTTATGCAACGGCGCAGTGACGATCGCAGCGACTTCACCCGCCAACGCCATCTCGGCGGCTCTCACCAAACAATCGTACGCCAGTTTGCCTCCCCTGGCGTCGACACGCGGCTCGGTTGCAGAGTCAGCCTCCGATTGTCCCGTCGGTAAACACCAAAGCGTCTCGGATGACTGACGTTTGCTTTCTTTGTCCTTGGCAATCAAATCGTTAACAGAGTCCACTTCAACGATATTGAGGGGGAGCTCGGACAGCTCAGCAGCCTTCCTAAGAATGGCTGTTCGCCCCAAGACTAGTGGGGTACAGGCCGAATGCAACGCGCCGCTGGCGATAGCCTTAACAATGACTTCGGGACCAACTCCGGTTGGATCGCCGATAGTAATTGCGATGACCGGCCTGCTGGATTCGATCACTTGGAAGCCAACTTTTTGTTGGCCAGCTTTGCTTTGTCAATTGCCTTGACCAATGCGTTTTCTGGCACTTCGGTTCGCCATACATCGACGACTTCGCCCGCTCCATCAATCACAAGCGTGGTCGGATAGCTAAAGCCTCCCGCCGTCAGGAGTTGGCTGAGACGAGTTCGGGAGAATTCGACAGGGTCATAATAGGCGGGTAGATCTTTACCACCTGCGTTTTGCATGAATTTGTTCGTATAAAACTTAAGTGCATCAAGCGTCTCTTCCTTGCGTTGACTACACGAAACGCTTGCAAAGAGAACGTCGGCATCGGACGCGTAACTTTTCTGCGTTTTGACAAACGCAGGCAGCTCTTTAACACAAGCTGGACACCAATAACCCCAAAAATGAAGCACGACCACTTTACCTCGCATCGCTTCGTCGGACACGGGCGATTCCGTGTTCAAAAGAGGCTGAATATCGAGCTCGGTAATTGTCTGGCCGATGATTCGCGTTTTTTCCTTGCCGATAATGAGAAGAACGCAAATCCCTGTGACCATGAACAGTCCAGCCAGGAGGAGCGGTACAATCGCTGGGGTCGACCGCATTTTTGGTGCGTTTTCGAGTCCAGCGGATTCATCGGTCGTTTGCATGATTTGATATGGAATCGAGTGAATAGAACAGTATGGCCTGGGCTTTCCAAGCAATTCTCACTCAATTGTAGCCACGACGTCAAATGCATGCGATGACAAAACGAATGCTCTGTCCGGCGAAATCAAAGCGCTGCGGGTTGATGAATCGGTTGCTGCCTGCGAAAATAGAAAACTGAACCTTTTTCAAAAAGCCCTCGTTGAGCGTTTAAGACAAACTAATTCATGCGATGCCCCTACTGCTACAGTGATAACGACGGAGTCAGGGACTCCCGAATTGTTGAGGACGGCAAAGCGATTCGCCGAAGACGCTTCTGCAACCACTGCCGACGCCGGTTTACAACCTACGAACGTGTAGAAGGCCTGCTGCAAGTCCGCAAGCGAGACCAGACGCACCAAGATTTTAGCCGGGTCAAAATAGAGCGTGGCCTACGAGCCGCCTGCTGGAAACGGAAAATCGAAGCCGAAGAAATTCAGAAGCTGGCCGGTGAAATCGAAGCCCACATTTTGGACAACTACGAAAAAGAAGTTACCAGCGAGGAAATCGGAAATCTGTGCATGGAGTTTCTACGCGATGTCGACCAAGTCGCATTCGTCCGATTCGCAAGCGTCTATCGTAGCTTCAGCGACGCCCAAGACTTCGTAGATGAACTAACTCCGATTCTAAAGATCAAAGCAAAGGCCAAAAAGAAAAAAACAAGCAAAGAGCTGGAATCGTAAAACTTCCTGGAGTTCACGCTTTCGAAGGCCGCTTTATCTGTTTCAATTCTGCGTTGCTGGCGGAAGCCGGGATTAACGCCCACAGGCTAATTTCCCCAACCAATTCATTGCGGGAGGGTGAGGCCACCCCTATAAACATGTTTTCGACGAGTTTGCCCAACCAAGACATCGCTCGGGAGGGTGAGGCTCCTGCCGAACCGCGGCGTTTAAAGCTCGGCAGGAACCTCGCTCTCCCATTGGACTCGTAAAGGTTCCCTAGGAATCGCTCACAAAAAATCTTTTCAAACTGCCGGTGACAAAAAACCGCTGCTCTCTACAATACTGCTAAATAGTTTGTGAAATTTTTCACAAAGTCGCTCGTCCGCAGGATTTGGCCGTGGCAAATTACTTACCAATATTGATTTATCTGATCGCCGTCGTTGGCTTCGCAGCGGTTTCGCTGATCCTCCCTCACCTTGTTGCGCCGAAAAAACGGACACGGGTAAAAGGGGCTCCCTACGAATCTGGAATGGATCCCGTTGGAGATGCTCGCAAGCCATTTGACGTGAAGTTTTACTTGATTGCGATCTTGTTTTTGGTTTTCGATGTCGAGCTGCTTTTCGTCTATCCGTGGGCGGTTTCGCTGCTCGCTCCAGACGGCATCCCGCTCGCTTTCCGTACTGCAGTTTTAGCTGTCCTTCTCGTTTTGATGGCGACCTTGGCTTTGGCTTATGTGGTTGCATATCGCAAAGGAGTCTTTGATTGGCGACGCAAATAAACAAACAACTCGGCGACAATATCTTTTTGACGACCCTCGATGCTGCTGCTTCCTGGGGACGTGCAAATAGCCTTTGGCCGATGCCTTTCGCGACCGCTTGTTGCGGGATTGAACTGATGAGCACGGCTGCGAGCAAGCACGACTTGTCTCGGTTCGGTAGCGAAGTGATGCGATTTTCTCCGCGGCAATGCGATCTGATGATCGTCGCGGGGCGGGTCGTGATGAAGATGCTGCCGGTTCTTCAACGTATTTGGTTGCAGATGCCTGAGCCCAAGTGGTGCATTTCGATGGGCGCCTGTGCTTGCACGGGTGGCGTTTTCGATACGTACGCCGTGGTTCAAGGTATCGATCGATTCATGCCGGTCGACGTTTACGTTCCTGGTTGTCCTCCAAGACCCGAGCAGTTGATTCGGTCGATTCTCGATTTGCAAGACAAAATCAAATCTGGCGGAACGGTTAACGCGAGAGAATTCAAATTGCGAATCTTGCCGGAAGGGCCATCGCGTTTCGATGAGGATGAGTTGATTCGAATCCGCGAACGCAACGGATTTAAGCTCGATGACCAAAAATACGATCCTGTTCACTAGAACGCTAAAACAGCTCCAAATATGGCAAACGAAACAACCGATTCAAAACCGACTGAAATCGAAACCGTTAAAACACGGCTCGTAGAGTTGCTCCCAGGCGTTGCCTTGGAGTGGTCAGAGTTCCGAGGTCAAACGCGTGTCGTCTTTGCATCAGGCGAACTGCTGAAGTGTCTGAATGCGTTCAAGGCGGCGGGCTTTGATCAACTGACGGACTTAACCGCAGTGGACTTGCTCGAATACGGCAATGTCGACGATCGCTTCGAGGTTGTCTATTGCTTGTTGAATGTCGATTCTGGTTTGCGATTGATTGCGAAAACGCATTTGAATGAGCCGGATTTGACGATCCCTTCTGCGACATCGGTCTGGTTTGGTGCGGATTGGCTTGAGCGCGAAGTTTACGACATGTACGGCATTATTTTTGCGGGCCATCCGAATTTCAAAAGGTTGCTTTTGCCGGACGATTTCCAGTCCTTTCCTTTGCGAAAAGACTACCCGGTCAAAGGTCGGGGCGAGCGTCATAATTTCCCAATCGTCACACGAGCAGAAAGCTAAGCGGAGACATTCAGCATGCCTTTAGAACTGCTTGATAGTCCTGATCTGGATGAGAACAAACGCGAAGGTCTGTGGACGCTCAATTTCGGTCCGCAGCACCCGGCTACCCACACCACTTTGCGTTTGGTGTTGCAACTCGATGGCGAAATGGTCATCGATGCGGAGCCCGATATCGGCTTCCTGCACAGCGGCTTCGAGAAGCTGGGTGAAGTATTGGACTTTAACCAATACGTAACCATCGTCGACCGAATGAACTACGTTTCTCCGATGGCCAACGAAATCGCTTGGCACCATGCGGTTGAAAAGTTGCTGGGGGTCGAGCTGACGCCTCGTTGCAAATACATTCGAACGATTTTTGCTGAGCTGATGCGATTGCACGATCACCTGTTGTGTCTTGGGACTTGCGTCTTGGACCTTGGCGGTGCGACTGCGTTCATGTATGCGTTCAACGAACGCGAGACGATTTACGAAATTTGCGAACGAGCTTCGGGCCAGCGTTTCCACACATCGTACACCCGAGTCGGAGGCTTGCTGTATGACGTGACCGATGACTGGGTCAAGATGGTCAAGGACTTCGTGCGGAACTTCCCGCGGGTCTATCGAGACTTTAGCGGAATGGTGATGAAGAATCGAATCTTTGTCGAGCGAACTCGCGATGTCGGAGTTCTTTCGCGGGAAGAAGCGATTGCGGGTGGCGCAACGGGGCCAACGGCTCGTGCGAGTGGCGTTGCTCGCGACTTGCGTCGTGATGAGCCTTATCTGGCTTACGATGATTTTGATTTCGATGTCTGTGCCAGCCAAGGTGGTGACTGCTACGCCCGGTTCCAAGTTCGGATGATGGAGATGCTGGAGAGTGTCAAGATTATCGAGCAGGCGATCGACAAGCTTCCGAAGGGACCTATTTTTGCTGGCGAGGCAGGCAAAGCGGGGATGCCGGACAAGAAAGAAGTTTATCGTAGTATCGAGGGTTTGATTCACCATTTCGAAAGCGTCATGCCGAACCGGCAGTTGGCTGGGCCCAAGGATTCGATCTACGCTGCGACAGAATCTCCAAATGGCGAACTTGGTTATTACATTGTTGGCGACGGATCGTTCCGTGCTTATCGAGCGAGAACTCGACCGCCGTCGGTTCTGCACTTCGCGTTGTTTTCGAAACTAATACGAGGCTGCATGTTGAGCGACGTGGCCGCTGTTCTGGGAAGTATCAACATCATCGCTGCGGAGTTGGATCGATGAGCGAATTGAGTGACAATGCAAAGAAGGTGATCGAGGATCACTTGGGCCGCTATCCGAGCAAGCAAGCGGTCACGCTGCCTGCGTTGCATGTGGTTCAGCAAGAGACTGGCTGCGTGAGTCGCAAGGCAATCAAGGAGATTGCGGACATGCTCGAGTTGTCGCCAGCTCAGATCAACGACACGCTTTCGTTCTATGGTTTCTTTCGAACCGAAGAAGACCCGTTGGGCAAGAAGCGGGTTTGGATTTGCCGATCGCTGCCATGCATGTTGCGAGGTGGCGAAGAGTTGTTGGCTGAGCTTTGCGAACGTTGGGGCATTCAGCCTGGCCAAACCACTCCTGATGGTAAAGTTACTTTGGAGTTGGCGGAGTGCTTGGGAGCTTGCGATGGTGCCCCTTGCATGTTGGTAGATGACGAATTGAGCTTGTGTGTGACTGCGGACGACGTAGAAAAAATGGTGCGAGGTTGAGCATGAGCAACGAAGATTTCAAACCGGTTTTGCTGGCTCGACAGGGCAAGCCGAATAGCCATAAGTTGGCAACGTACAAAGCCGACGGTGGTTACCAGGCGCTGGCTAAAGCCTTGGCGATGAAAAACACGGAAGTCATCGATGTCGTCAAGGCATCCGGGCTTCGTGGTCGAGGTGGTGCAGGCTTTCCGACTGGTCTCAAGTGGACGTTCTTGCCAAAGGATGTAACGGGGCCGATTTATCTTTGCATCAATGGCGACGAAAGCGAGCCTGGCACGTTCAACAACCGTGTGTTGATCGAGCAAGATCCCCACCAAGTTTTGGAAGGGATCGTCATCAGCAGCTTCGCGACGCGAACGACGACCGCCTACTTTTATCTCCGATACGAATACGGTCGCTGTTATCGCGTGCTCAAAGACGCGATCGACGAAATGTACGACAATAATTTGTTAGGCAAAAACATTCTTGGGTCGGGTTACGATCTAGATATCCATTTGCACCGCGGTGCGTGTGCTTACATCTGCGGTGAAGAGACGGGGCTGATAGAGAGTCTCGAGGGCAAACGTGCTTGGCCGCGTATCAAGCCTCCGTTTCCTGCGATCGAAGGAGCGTTCCGTAGGCCGACCGTGGTGAACAACGTCGAAACGATGGCTTGTGTACCGCACATCATCAACAAGGGTGCCGAATGGTTTATGACCATGGGTGTTCCGAAGGATCCGAACAATCCTCGCGATGCGGGTTCTTACGGGCCGAAGCTCTACTGTATTTGCGGGCACGTGAACAAGCCGGGGCTGGTCGAGTTGCCGATGGGAATCACTGCCCGCGATTTGATCGACAAGCATGGTGGTGGCGTCTGGAAGGGACGCAAAGCAAAGGCCGTTGTTCCGGGCGGAATCAGCATGGGGTTCATGAGCGAAAAGGAACTCGACACGCCACTTGACTTCGCAGGTCCAGGACGGGTTGGTTGCTTGGGTCTAGGGACAGCTGCCGTGATCGTGATCGATGACCATACGAGCATGGTCGATGTGCTGTACAACGCGTGCCGATTTTTCGCGCACGAGTCTTGTGGTCAGTGCACACCATGTCGCGAAGGAACCGCTTGGTCGACCAAGATTTTAGAACGCATTCGTCAAGGGCATGGCAAGCTGAGCGACATCGACGTTCTGCTTGAGATATCCAGCTCGATTGGAACGATTCCTGGGACAACGATTTGCGGGTTGGCTGACGGGGCCGCTTGGCCGATGAAGACAGCGATCAACAAGTTCCGACCTGAGTTTGAAGAGTACATCAAGAGCGGTCGGAAGAGCGAAAGCAAGCTGCTGGCTGGGGCGCATTAGGAAGAGCAGCTGAATTCTCACGAATCCAGCTACGAGTGGGACAATCGTTCGACACTGAAAACCGAAAACTGAAGACTGAAAACAAAACGATTGAGACAATCGTTTTACACTCAACACCAATCCGGAAACGACACAAGTGGCAAAGGTAATCGTTAACGACATCGCAGTCGATGCAGATGCCAAGGACAATTGCATCCTCGCGGCTCGTAAGGCTGGCGTCGAAATCCCGCATTACTGTTGGCATGAGGCGTTGTCCGTCGTGGCTTCCTGCCGCATGTGTTTGGTCGAAGTAGGCGAGACTAAGCCGGACGGAACAGTCGTAATGGGGCCAAAGTTGGTGCCTGGCTGCCAGACGCCGATCAAAGACGGTACGGTCATTCGCACCAATTCAGACAAGGTTAAGACAGCTCAGCAGATGACGCTTGAGCTGCTGCTGCTGAATCACCCGCTCGATTGTTCGATTTGCGATCAAGCTGGCGAGTGCTACTTGCAGGACTATACTTATAAGTACGGTAACGCGGCCAGCCGATTGGATGAGCCCAAGCTTCAACGGATGGACAAATACCATATCGGTGAGCAAATCGCTTTGTTCACCGACCGGTGCGTAATGTGCACTCGCTGCGTTCGATTCACTCGTGAGATTAGCGGTACAGCGGAACTACAAGTTACCAACCGCGGTAGCCACGAAGAAATTGACGTGTTTCCGGACATGCCCTGCGATAACAAACTTGCAGGGAACGTAGTGGATTTGTGTCCCGTTGGCGCACTTTGCAGCAAGGACTTCCTGTACAAAAAACGCGTCTGGTGGCTCAAAAGCGCGAACAGTGTTTGCACCGGTTGTTCGACGGGTTGCAGTGTCCATGTGGACCAAAACGAAGACAAGGTTTACCGGCTTCGCCCTCGCGACAATCCGCTCGCACAAGGACACTTCATGTGCGATGAAGGTCGATTCGGATTCAAGTACATTCATGACGATCGAAGATTGCAAAAGCCGAAGTTGTCCGACGCATTGGCAGCAAGCGTGGGAACCGCCAACAAGTCGGCGAAGCCAAATGGCACGGCCGATTTGACTTTCGCGGACCCATGGCTCGATGTGTTGACGGTAACACGCAACAAAATCAAGGAAGCGGTCAAGACGGATGCTCGAGGGTTTGTCGCAGTGCTCTCGCCGTTCATGTCGGTTGAAGAGGCTTATTTGTTGGCGAGCTACCTAAAGAGTTTGGACAAGAAAGTCCGTTTGGTACTCGGGCGAGTTCCAGTTGTCGGCAACGATGACAAGTATCCGAAGGGTTCCAAGGGTGAAGCACCTGCTCCCGACAAAGTTAAGTTCACGATTCGTTCGGAGAAGTGCCCTAACCGCCTTGGCGTCGAAGCGATCCTTCGTCATTTCGAAGGTGAGTTGGTTACGGTTGAGCAAGCGGTTGCGAGGGCCGATGCTACGGCATGGTATTTTGTGGGTGGATACAACGTGGGTTGGGTGACAGACCCGATTGATCGCGGTGTTGGAAAACCTTCTTTGCTTATCGTGCAAGACATTTTTGCTTCGCCACTGAGCGAACGAGCCGACATTTTACTGGCGTCGAGCACTTTTGCCGAACGGGATGGAACTTATGTCAACCACTCAGGTTTGGCTCAGGCGGCTTGTGGTGCAGTACGATGCCCTGGCGATGCGAGAGCAGACGGTCGAATTCTGATGGAGTTGGCTGAACGCAAAGGGTTGTATAACGCGATGACCTTGAGAAAGGAAATCGGTAAAGCGATCCCTGGATTGGCCGCACTTGCCGTTGTCGACCTTGGTGAACATGGTGTCAAAGTGATGCCGGTTCGAGAACCGATTTATTCGTAGCTGGAAAGCACGGAATCACGGCACGGAGTGCCGAGCCATACTAAATCACGGTACGGAGTGCCGTGGTACACTCAACACTAACCCTAAAATCGATTCATGTTCGAATACCTCAAGCAATCTTGGCCGACGCTTTGGCCAACACTGGGTGCCATCGGCGTTATCCTCGCCTTCGTGCCGGTGCTTGGACTGTATATGACCTTTATTGAGCGCAAGCTGGCTGCTTATGTTCAGGATCGTTTGGGACCAAATCGTGTTGGTCCATTCGGGATTTTGCAAGCGATCGCGGATGCGATCAAGCTGTTCCTCAAAGAGCAAATCATCCCAGACCACGTTTACACGTTTTTGTATTTCATCGCACCGACGTTTAGTTTGATGACGGCGATGTTTGCGTTGGTGGTGATGCCGTTTGGTCCCGTTCCAACGGAATACACCGAGGGCTTCCGATACATTGTTGCTCCCGGGATCGACATTGGGATCATGATGATGATTGCGATTAGTTCACTGTCGGCCTATGGAATCATCTTGGGAGGTTGGGCATCGAACAACAAGTACTCGCTGTATGGTGCGATTCGTTCGTGTGCCCAGTTCATTAGTTACGAAATTCCGTTGGGACTGTCGATCATTGGGATCATAGCCGCTTCTGGTTCACTCAACATCGAGCAGATTGTTTCGTCGCAAGGGGGCGCGATTTGGAACTGGAACATTTTTTGGCAGCCGCTGGCTTTGATCATTTTCTTTACCAGCGCATTGGCTGAGACCAACCGCTTGCCTTTTGACTTGGCGGAGTGCGAGCAAGAGTTGGTGGGCGGTTTTCACACCGAGTACGGCGGGATCAAGTTCGTGTTGTTTTTCTTGGCAGAGTACACGCACGTGGTCACGGTCAGTTTTTTGACCGCGCTTTTGTTTTTTGGTGGTTGGCATTTCCCTGGTCTATCCGGGCCGGTCGATGCGAGCTTGGGCGGAATGCTGCTTCGGACATTTGTCTTGGTATTCAAGGTGACGATGGTCGTTGGCTTTATCATGTTGCTGCGTTGGTCGTTGCCGCGATTTCGGTTCGACCAGTTGATGGGGTTGGCCTGGAAGGGGCTGATTCCGCTAGCGTTGCTCAACTTCCTGTGCGTAGCGATCGTGCTTACTTACGATTTGCCGAAACATTACTTAGCGTTGACTGCACTATTTTTGGTGGCTGGATCGATGGTCAGTGCTCGACACTTGCAGCATACGATTAACCGACCCCGTTCCGAAGGTCGACCTGCGACCAATGTGAATTTGACGGAGAGCGCAATATGACAACGAAGAAAACGAAGACCGTGAAATGGGGTGAAGAACCTAAAATCGGTTGGTGGGAAGCGATGTATTTGCCTGCGATTGCGGGTGGGCTTGCGACTGCCATCAAGCATGCGTTTTCTGGAAGGACGACGACTCGTCAGTATCCGGACGTTGAGCCAGAAATCCCGCCAAACTACCGTGGCGTGCATCGACTTAATCGGGATGAAGAGGGACGGGTTAAGTGTGTAGCCTGTTACATGTGCCAGACAGCTTGTCCGGCTAACTGTATCGAGATCATTGCGGCACCAGCTCCGAAGGACGATCCGCATTGGAAGGATCGGGACAAGTTCCCCCAAACGTTTACGATCGACGAGCTTCGATGTATCTATTGCGGGATGTGCGAAGAAGCTTGTCCTGTAGACGCGATCGAATTGACCAGCGTTTATGACCTAACGGGTTACACTCGCAAAGAGTTGATTTTCGACAAAGAAAAACTGCTTTCGGTCTTTGATGAAACGTCGACGACAGGCAAAGATCCTGTTCGAACGAATCGCGGTGCACTAGGACCAGCTTCGGTGGAAGCTGCAACGGCAACGCAAGGCCCTCCTCCTCCTGGTCGCGGAAGTCACGGTTAATTCAACCAAATCGATCAAAAAAAATGAATTTACTTAATAACTACTTTTTGAACTCTGCGTTCTTCGCGCAGGCTGACGCGGACAGTGCAGTCCCGGCGGCGGTAAGCCAAGTTGTGGAACAGGCTGCTCCAGGCCAGACATGGTCAAATTCGATGTTGGTTCCAATTGTGCTTGGCGCGGTTGGGTACCTTTTGATTCAGCATGGGGTGGTGAAAACCAAAGCGTACTTTGCGGGCGGGGTCGTAGCTATGCTATTAGCCGTCGGATTCGCACTCGGATTCACACCTGGAACGTTTGAATCTTACGTATTGATGAGTTTTTGTGCCGTTGCAACGGGAGGCGGAATTGGATTTCTGACCGCTCGTGAGCCGGTTTATGCTGCGTTAGGATTTGCGACTGCGGTTTTGTCGTTCTGCGGTGTTTTGTTTATGCAGTCTGCACTGTTCATCGCTGCAGCAACGATGATTGTGTATGCGGGTGCGACGATCATCATTTTCTTGTTCGTGCTCATGTTCGCTCAGCAAGTGGAATTGCGAACGTACGATGTGCAATTGAACAATCCCTTGGTGGCGGCTGCGATTGGTGCGATCTTGTTGGCTACGATCACAATGTGTGTCACAGATAATCAAGCGATTTTGCCAGTGCGGGCCGATTCAACTCGGGCGATGAGCCTAGCGAATCTGCCTGACAACCTAAGTTCGGAAGCTGGAAAAGAAGCGTCTAAGAAACTAGATGCCATCGACCCGAATTTGCGATACGTTCCGAAGCTAACAGCCGGTTTAGGGCGATCGATGTACACGGACTATCTAGTAGCGGTCGAGCTCGCAGGGACGGTTCTGTTGGTAGCCACTATCGGAGCGATCGCCTTGGCGCAGAGAACCACGGAGACACAATCTTGAACGAAACAACGCAGAATTTGCTCGTCTTCGGTGGCGTCCTTTTTGTGATTGGGATGGTTGGGTTTATGACTCGGCGATCACTGATTTTGATGTTCCTCTCCTTGGAGATGATGTTGTCTGGCGTGAGCGTCAACTTGATTGCGTTTTCGCGACACCATCAAAACTACCAAGGACAGATCCTTGCGGTTATGGTTCTCACGATTGCGGCCTGCGAAGCCGCTATCGCATTGGCCTTGGTCGTTTCGCTGTATCGACGCAAAGCGACGCTTGACGTTGCTGCGTGGGACGATTTGAGCGAAACGCTAATTCCGAAAGTTATTGAAGCTCCTCAGACATTGGAAGAGCCAGCGATGGAGTTCCCGAAACTTACCCCTGCAGGCTTGGACCCGTTGTCGCGTCCTATCTCTGCTAACTTCGACGCACAATCGATGGAAAATGGTGAAAGTGTGAAAGCGAGTACATTGGAGGCGGGAACACATGCTTAGTCTCTTTGCCTGGATGGTTCCGATAGCTCCATTGGCGGGTTGCATCGCATGTACGGTTTTGGCCTTTCGAGGCGACCGCAAGATTGCACATTTACCCGCCATCATTTCCCTTTTGTTTGCCGCCTTGTTCACGATTTGCTTGATTGTGTTTGGGGCGCAGGGTGAAAAAGGGGAGGTTTTCAGCGGGTACCGCTATCTCAATGTCGGAAGTTTGACATTGGATATTTCGCTCAAGGTGGACACGCTTTGTTTGACATTGTTGGCAGTTGTGACCTGCATTTCGGCGATGATCGCGATTTACTCTCGCGACTACATGCACGATGATCCTGGGTATGCGAGGTATTTTGCAGTCTTCTGCGGATTCGTGTTTTCCATGACGATGCTGGTTCTGTCCAACAATTTGTTAATGCTTTATGCCTTTTGGGAAGGGGTGGGCACCTGCTCCTACTTGCTCATTGGGTTCTGGTTTCGCAAGCCGAGCGCGGCCCGAGCGGCCACGAAGGCGTTTCTCGTGAACCGGGTCGCGGACTGTGCATTCTTGATGGGCATTCTCTTGCTCGCCTACGGGGTTGGACATGTCGAAAGTGCAGAGGCTAGTTTCTTCGCTCGCTTGAATTTCGACAACATTGTCAAAGCGATTCCATTCCTGTCCCAGAATCATCCCGAGTTGCTGACCACGATCGGGTTTATGTTGATGATCGGTGCGATTGGCAAATCGGCTCAGTTTCCCTTCCACGTATGGTTGCCAGATGCGATGGAAGGCCCAACGCCGGTATCGGCTTTGATTCACGCGGCGACGATGGTGACCGCGGGAGTTTACTTAATGGCGAGGTTGTCACCGCTCTTAGTATGGACCCCGGCTGTTCTCAGTGCCGTCGGTTGGTTGGGTGGTATTACGGCGTTCATTGGTGCGTGGATGGCATTGTTCCAGACCGATCTAAAACGCGTTTTGGCTTATTCAACGGTTAGTCAACTTGGATACTTGTTCATGGCGTTGGGTGCAGGTGCGGTTAGCAATCTGATGAACGTGGCAGTTGTTGCGGCCATGTTCCACTTGGTGACACATGCTTTTTTCAAGGCGCTGCTATTCTTGTCGGCTGGGAATGTGATGCATGCAATGGGGGACGTGATCGATATGCGTCGATTTAGTGGCTTGCGAAAAGTATTACCCAAGACCAACATTTTGTTTTTGATTGGAGCGGCGGCTTTGTCTGGCGTACCGTTGTTGGCCGGATTCTTCAGCAAGGATGGGATTTTGTCGGTATTGGCTCAGGCCAGCAAGGACGGCGAGTTTGGAGGTCAGTTCTTTGTTTTGCTTTGCATTGGATTTGTCACAGCCTTGATGACTGCCGTTTATACTTCGCGAGCTTATTTCAGTACCTTCCTTGGAACAGAAAAACTCCCTGAGGAAGCGGGGCATCACGCTCACGAAGCCACCAATATCATGTTGGCGCCCATGGCGGTTTTGGCTGTCGGCGCGATTTTCGCGGGTGGTCTACTTGGCCCAACCGGAGCAATCTCGAGCTACTTGCTGCAGAGTTTCAAAGATGGTGGCCATGCCGAGCATCACGAAGAGGTGTGGGTAATGTTAGTGTCGGGTGTACTGGCGATAGCTGGGATTGGACTTGGCTATGCTCTTTCCCTGAAGGGGCCGAGCACAGCCGAATCGGGACCACTGGTTGCTTTTGGTGATTTTGGCCGCAATCGATTGTATATCGACTGGCTTTACAATGTGGCCATCGTCGCCCCAATGGAATGGTTTGCAGACCTCTTGGGTTGGATTGATGAGAATGTAATCGATGGACTTGCCATGCGGGTTGCATCGCTACCGAGACTCTTTGGCTTGATTGGACAACGCGTCCAAAATGGCCGTGTACCTGGTTACACCTACATGACTGCGTTTGGAATTGCCGCCCTCGCTGTTTGGATCGCTACTCGCTAATTTACGAGAACCATGACCTTTCTCATTCCATTAATCATTGTCCTGCCGCTCGTTGTTGGGCTCGGGATCTTTCTTGCCGGGAAAAAAGGCAATGCACTGGTTGCGCCTGCGGTCGGAACGGCGGCACTCGTGTTGCTGTTGAGTCTTTTGCTGTTGGGTCAGGTCTATACTGCGAGTGTGCCGGAGGCGGCTAGCGGAGCAACGATTCAGCCTCGCTTGGCATATGCTCCTGACTGGCTGCAAGTGCGTTTGCCCGTTCGGGTGGGCGGACATCTGGTTCGCTGGCAGTTAGAATTTGGGGCGGACGGAATTGGTGCCCTATTGGTCCTGCTAACAGGCATCGTTGGTTTGGTTACCATGAGTTTGGCCACAATTCAGATCAAGGAACGACTTCCCCAATATTTAGCATTGATGCTGATTTCGCAATCGATGCTGCTTGGGGTCTTTTTGTCCATGGATTTGTTGTCCTTTTACTTGTTCTTTGAGGCGGTTCTATTGCCGCTCGTTTTATTGATCAACGGTTGGGGTAATCGGGGAGAAGCATTGAATGCGTCTCGGAAATTCCTACTGTATACGTTAGTCGGTAGTGTACCGATGGTGCTTGGTTTAATCGGTTTGGCTTTGATGTCAGCGACCCCGGATCGGGCTTCAAGTGTCTCGTTCGAAACCTTGTCGTCGCTAGCGAGAGAGACGCAGCTTGCAGCAATCAGCTCGGCATCGAGCGATTCGGCGAGTGCGATTGGAGCGTTGGCATCGAAAGAGCAATGGATCGTTTGGTTACT
Source organism: Pirellula sp. (assembly GCA_031424235.1). Lineage (GTDB taxonomy): Bacteria > Planctomycetota > Planctomycetia > Pirellulales > Pirellulaceae > JBKCUI01. The sequence continues at coordinate 35,583 of JANPHB010000414.1, read as the reverse complement.
GCTGTTGGGGTTCGGGATTAAGTTGGCCATCTTGCCGCTGCACACTTGGTTACCGACGACGTACTCCGTTGCTCATCCCAACACGACGGCCCTCATCGCTTCAGTAGTCGCGAAGCTAGGTGTATTCGGGATTATTCGAATTGTCGTTCCGCTCACGCCGATCGCCTTGAGCACGTATGCACAGATGCTGTTTGGAGGGCTAGGAGCGTTGGCAATTGTTTACGGCGCTTTGGTGGCATTGTCGCAAACTGATTTGCGAAAAGTACTGGCTTACAGTTCACTCAGCCACGTTGGTTTCATCACGTTGGGACTGATGTCGATGAATACGGAAGGTCTAACAGGGGCCGCGATTCAGATGTTCAACCACGGCATTATCACTTGTGGGATGTTTTTGATGTTGGCGATGCTCGAGCAACGACGTGGACGATTGTCGCTGGCAGAACAGGATCGCGGGCTGGCATCGGTGTATCCCAAACTTGGAGTGATGATGGTTTTCTTCACTCTGGCTGGTGCAGGACTGCCTGGCCTCAATGGCTTTGTCGGTGAAGTGCTAGCCATGACTGGAATGCTTCGTGTTTCGGGATTCTTTACTGGAATTGCAGTACTCGGAACGGTGCTTGGCGCATGGTACGGTTTGCGAATTGTTCAGCGACTGCTCTTTGGTAGCGATGGCGTTTCCCATTCGAAGGTTGCGGTTGGAGTCACGGGAGACATTCAAATCAACGAATTCCTGCCACTTGTGGCGATGGCTGCCGTTTGTTTGTTCATCGGTCTTCGTCCTCAAGATACGATTCAATTGATTGAAAAGGACATAGCGAGAATCGCCAATGTTTCCGAACCGAGTGCCAAAGCAGTTCATCCAGAGATGGATGGACTCGTCGCTCAAACCAAACCTTAGTCAATCCAAAAACGCATACGACACTTTAAGAGTCTGAACCTACTGTGGATACCCTCGAAACACTAAAGTCCTCACTTGCTCTGATGGCTCCGGCGATCACCTTGATCCTTGGTGGCTCCGTTGTGATGGCGGCATCGCTGGTTCTCAAGCCAGGAAATGCACGCGATGTCCATGGTCAACGGACGGGCGTGGCAATCGTATCGCTAGCCATTCTCGCGTTGGCGGCGATATTGGAATTGTGGCGAAATGGTCCAGCTGAAATTGGGCAAGGATTATTTCGATTTGATCAAATCGCCTTGGCTTCCGAACGGTTAGCACTGTTGGGCGGATTGATTTTGATTCTGATGTCTTGGTCCACCGCGCCGAAAGCCAATCTTGGCGAATATTATGGTTGTCTGCTGATCATCATTGGTGCCATTCCCGTGGTGGGAGCTTCCAATGACTTGGTCTCGTTGTTTTTGGGTTTGGAACTCATCAGTATTCCAACCTACATAATGCTAGGTATTTCTAAGGGTGATAATGCGGGTTCTGAGGCGACGATCAAGTACTTTTTGTTGAGCGCATTTGCATCCGGCTTTTTCTTGTTAGGGATCAGTTATTTGTATGGCTTTGCTGGTTCGACCAACTTGCAGGTGATTCAAAGCAGCTATGCTTCGGGTGGACGATTGATTTCGTTTGCTGTCGTTCTCGTCATGTGCGGTTTGGCGTTCCGAATCACTGCGGTCCCATTTCACTTTTATGCTCCGGATGTTTTTGAAGGTACCAGTTTGACATTGGCTGGGATAATGAGTTATCTGCCGAAGGTCGCTGGTTTCGTGGCGCTGATTCGCGTGCTCGGTACGGGATTGGGAGCCGAAGCGACTGCGGTCGTTGTACCGGTGTTATTCGTCTGTTCAGCGTTGACGATGCTGGTAGGTAATTTTATGGCCTCGGCCCAGAGCAGTTTGCGACGCTTGTTGGCCTATTCGAGCGTGGCTCATACGGGTTATTTGTTGCTTGCCTTGACCGCTCTGTTGCGTCAGAACGCCGAGCCGAACGTCCTGTTCTCTTATCTGGCAGCTTACGCAGCCATGACCCTTGGATTCTTTGCATGTTTGGGAGAGATCGAGGCTGCGGGTGGGAAGACGCAATTGGTTGGCGATTTGTCTGGAATGTTTTATCGCCGACCGGCAGCATCGATCGGCATGACCGTGTGTCTCATCAGCTTGATTGGCTTGCCACTTACGGCGGGTTTCTGGGCAAAGTTCTTGGTGTTTATGGGAACCGTTGCGGCAGGAACTAAGGATCCGTGGTCGATTGCGATGGCGGTGTTGATGGCCTTTAATGCGGTTATTGCTGCCGGGTATTATTGGCGAGTATTGGGCAAGTTGTTTGAAAAGAGCGACGCCTACGTTCCGCTTCGGGTGTTTCGTCCGAGTCTGTTTGTGGCGTATACGATTTGCGTCGTGTTAACACTCGTTTGGTTCTTTGTACCCGCCGTGATGTAGTTGGAGTGGCCACCCAAGACTTGGCAACATGGGGCGTTTGGGCGAACTGCGTAATCTTGAGTAATTATTCTAATTTAGACTCAGATTTTGCAGCTTGGAGTCTTGGTTTGCCGGGAATCGGGGTTGCATCAAACGGCGTACCATCTGAGAATCTGGAAGGCGTTGTAAATGAGACTTTGGGCTCTCGGCTTACTGGCCATTTGGATGGAGACGGATGCTAAATGGTTTCAATCGAACCGCTCTCTTTTGAGCAACTCAACATTGGCGATAAATGGACTAGTTCCGAGCGTACGATCGCGGCATCGGACCTGCAATCGTTTGCTGACCTGACAGGCGATCACGACCCGCTTCATACTGATCCTGAGTTTGCTGCCAATGGTCCCTTCGGAAAGCCGGTTGCTCACGGTTTGCTGGGGCTTTCCATCCTTGCAGGGTTAAGTTCCAACGCTCCTGCAGTCCTGACGGCGGCGTTTGTTGATATTCGGAGCTGGAGCTTTTCCAAACCCGTTTTTATCGGAGACTCAATCCGTGCGGTCACGGAAATCATCGATTTAAAGCCGAGGGGGAGAAAACACGGGGAAGTACATTGGTACCGCCAGCTTTTCAATCAAAATGGTGAAAAAGTCCAGGATGGGATATTGGTAACTCTGGTTACTAGACGTGTTCCTCTGCCAACAAAAAGGACTTTGCACAGCCTCAGCGAATCCACCGCGATGGACGTTGAAACCACCTCGCAGGAAAGTGTTGCAAGTTTTAGGTAGTCTACTGAACCGTTTCGTGATGCTTAGACTAAGATGAGTGTTCTCATCAAACCTACGAAAGAGTGCGATATGCAACATTTGGACCACCTTAAAAACCTTGTGATTATGGCTTCTGCCGATGGCAGTTTATCCGAGGGGGAAATCGCTTTGCTGGTGGACCGATGTGGAGAGATGGGGCTCGATGAAGCGGATTTGGGCAATGCGGTTGCTTATGCTCTAAGCGATGAAGCTTCACTGAAATTGCCAACCGAAAAGGAAGAGCAGATTGCGATGCTTTCCGATCTGGTTCGAATCATGGCCGCTGACGGCAAATTAAGCGAAGTGGAAAAGAGGCTCTTTGCTTTGGCTGCTGCCAAAATGGGTATTGAACGAGTTGAGCTCGATAAGTTGATCGACAAGTTGGTTGGAAAGAAAGCAAAGTAGCTTGAGTTACTCGTTCGGTAGGATGTCCGCGACCAACTCTCGGAAACGAGAGAGAGCTCGGTAGTATCGCTTCTTGGTTGTCTCGATATTCAATTCTAGGACCATCGCCGATTCCTTGATCGAGAGTTCTTCTAAGTGTCGCATCTCGATGATTTCGCGGTCTTGCTCGGATAAGTTCTTGATCGCGTCTCGTACTTTTGACGCCAACTCTCGCCGAGCCATCCAAGACCCCACGGAGTGCATGGAGTCTACCAGTTTTTGGCTGAGTAAATCGTCTCCGTCTTGATACCAATTGTTCTCACGCTCTGGGCTACGCTTATCGCGAAAATGGCGTCGGTGCGTCTCGGACACGATGTGCTTTCCGATTAGGCGTAGCCAGACGATTGGGGGAACTTTTGGCGACTTCAGATAAGCCTCCATCCCTGCAGTCGCACGCAGAAACGTTTCTTGAACGATATCCGATGCGTCGACTCGCGCAAGAAGACGTTTGTCTAGTCGGGATTCAACCAGTCTTCGGATGTGGCTTCGAGAACGCATAAACAGAGCAGTTAGTTCTCGGGCGCCACCTTGGTTCAGTAAGGCCAGCAAATGTGAAGAACTTGAGTCAGCTTGCAGTTTATTCATAGTAGTGTCCCTGTTTGGATTATCGATCGCCTTTGGGTGGGCTTCGCAGCGCGCGTTCGATCTCAGTAGCGATGTTCATTTTTCCTTGCAGAGCCTGTGCTGGAGCGCGAGAGATTCTGTTTCGAACCAACATGATCCATTGAAAGAGCTTTTCGTCGGAAACGTTGTATTGAGCCAACTCTGCGGCCGATAGAACTTTGCCACCTGTCAGGTTGGCGATCATGGAGTACGCTTCTTGTTCAGGTATCTGTCTATTCACTACAAGCTTCGCAAATCCCCGAAGCGTCTCGTAAGCCATTTCAACTTCACGAGGTTTGAATTTGGAGCGTTCGATGAATCGAACCAAGCTCATGATCTGGGTTCCAGCCGGCAGCGAAGATTCGCGGTATCCTTCCAAAAAGGAATTGAATGAGTTTCCGCTGAGGTCTCGATTCTTGATGCGCGTCAGCAGTTCCTCAGTGCTGGTCAGAATCTCGTTTTTGTCACCGTCCTCGAGGCGAAATTGGCTGCTCGAATTTTCAATGGAATCCTTAACTAGTTTTGTCAATGCGAGACCAAGGTCTCCGGACTTTGGATCTCCGAGGGCTTCAATGAAATTCTCGCTGCTAGGGAGGATATTGGGCGTCGGCATTTGTGCGTGAGGATCGCTGGACTGACGCCTAACGGCGATCGAAAAAAACACGCTAAAAATGAGGAGCCCAATGGCAGACACGACAAGCATCGTAGCCGTCCGTTTGCTACGACTGCGATAGACGTCATCGGGTTCGCGTCGTCTTCGCCTTCGGTCGCTTGGCGTGATTCCGGAAGCGAATCGTTCAAGGACATACTGTAGCTCTTTGGCTGTTTGGTAGCGGTCCTCGGGGGCAAATGCGCATGCCTTCATAATGATCTTGGCGAGCCCATCTGGTATTTCAGGGTTTTCGTCGAGGATGCTATTCAGTTTGAGCTCTTCTCGGTGCATTGTTAGCGTTTCCAGCGAACTATCTTGCCAAGCTCGGCTGCCAGTAGCGAGCTCATAAAGCGTAATGCCAAGTGAGTAAACGTCGCTTCCGCAATCGCAAAGCCCGCGAAGTTGCTCAGGGGCCATATATCGAGGTGTGCCGATAGCGTCACCTGTTCGACTCAGAGAACGATTGTGATCAAATGCTTTTGCAAGACCGAAGTCGGTAATCCATATTTTCCTAGATTTGTCGTACAAAAGATTGGCCGGCTTGATGTCGCGGTGAACCAACCCTTGTTCGTGTGCGTGATGCAGGCCAGAGGCGACCTTCATCCCTAATTCTGCAAATGCCTTCCAGTCAGATTGGAGTTCAGCTAGAAGTACTTTGAGACTTATTTTCGTCTAAAAGTCCAGTCATCAGATTTTCTCATGATACAGCATTAGGTAAACGCTTTCCGCAGTCTGGCAAATGATTGCTTGGCACCGTTCGTTTTTCAACAGCCTAAGATCGCCCGGAAGTTTAGAAAAAGAGGTCCTCCGTTTTCGCCATCAACGTTGTTATTTAACGATTATGTGGCTTGCGGGAGTTATTCGGCGCGGGTAACCGCAGATTAACCATTACAGTCCTCCGGCCTTCTGCGAGGGATTAGCGAAAAATGTTCGAGCCATTTGCACTTTCGGGAAAAAGTAAAGCTACGTTTTAGAAAGGAACTGGCATGGGGGCTACTCATGTTGACGACTTTGAACTTGCTTCACGAGGTGCATTGATGAGACTTTCGAAACACAACTTGTTCACCCTTGGCCTCTTGCTGTTGGGGACGAGCGGGATTGCCAATGCAGGTACTCCGGCCAGTCCGCAGGCAACTCCGGTACCGCTCAATTTGCCGGTCATCGGCAACGTCCAAGTTACAGGTTCGGACTCGCGAGCAGCGACATTCAATAGTCAGTGGCTGCCCAAGTTCCAAACCATTATCAATGACAATTTGCGAGAGAGTGTTGTATTCACCAATGCGACGGGATTCAAACTCGACTCTGCGAAACTATTCCTGCGTCAAGAAGCTGTTGAGACGATTCGTGTCTACTTCCTTGCCGAGGGTGCAGGTTACCGAAACACACTAGGATTTGCGTTCACACCAGCTGGCAGTGCCACGCCTGGCTCTCCCAAAGTCATTTTCCCAAATGCCTCCATCGGGAGTGGAAGCCGTACAGTGAACGACCCGCTTCGCGTCGGCGACTTTGTGGATCTGGGCAAGGGTGGTAACGGCTGGCAGTTGGACTTCTTTCTGATTTCAGACGCCTTCAACAAGTGGCGAGATTCAGGACAGACCAATACGAATCTCGCTTGGCTGTGGAATGACTTGACGAAGAACAGCGATCGGTTGCAACACGTTGTGGCGTTTGCGATGCCCAACTCGCCATACCTATTGATTGGATTTGAAGACATCGTCGGCGGTGGTGACTTGGACTACAACGATGCTCTGTTCGTGGTGGACATCGGCATGGTGAATGCAAACTCACTGACGGATGACCCATCGAGTCTGCCACAGTGATTTGTGTTGATTGTCGTACTTGCGTCTAGAAAACCCCAACCATGACCGCTTCATCCAAAAAGCAAAAGAGTAAAAGGCAAACGATCCGTCGCCACGGCTTGGCTTCGGTTGAGTTGGCGTTTGTTTTGCCCGTGATGCTGATACTCGTTTTGGGAACGATCGAAGTCTGTCAAAGGATTTTCCTCCGTCAATCTGCGGTCATCGTTGCCTACGAAGGTGCGAGATCGGCGGTACGAAGTACTAGCAGCAATACCGATGTCACGACACGCTGCCAAGCGATGTTGACTCAACGCAATGTCAAGGGAGCTGTCGTTACAGTAACTCCTGCGGACTTGCTTTCTCAACCATCCGGAACGCAGATTCGGGTTCGAGTTGAAGTCCCCTGGGCTTCTAATTCTCCCACACGATTCGTTCTACAAGATCAAGGAACCATTTCTGTCGACGCATACATGCTTCGTGAATAGAAGGTTACATCATGAATACAACGTTTCCTAATCCTAAACTTCGTCGATCCCGTCGCACGAGAAAGTCTCGGAATCGCCGAGGCTCCATTTTGGTTCTTTCTGGAGCGGCCTTTTTCGCATTGGTTGCGCTGGCGGGACTCAGTATTAACATTGCATACATGGAGCTCGTGCGTTCTGAGCAGAGGCTAGCGACCGACGCTGCCGCCAAGGCTGCACTTGTCGTACTCGGCCAGACACAAGCGCCGGATCAGGCTAGGCAAGCTGCTAAGTCGATTGCGGCTTTGCATCGCGTCGCTGGCCGAATCGTTGTCTTGGAAGACAGTGACATCCAAATTGGGGCGTCGACGGGAAACGCCAATGGGTCTTATTCGTTTTCCCAGACTGCGTCAACTTCGAGTGTGGTTACGAATTCCGTTCGCATCAACTCGAACCTGAGCAAAATGGCTGGCGGCGGCATCCCAACCATTTTGATTCCGCAATTGATGGGCGTTTCAACCTTTTCTTCCGAGCAATCTGCCGTTTCAACACGGATCGACATGGACGTTTGCCTGGTGGTCGATCGGTCTGGCTCAATGGCTTGGACGCTGGGTTCCACACCTTTTACTTATCCCGGCAACTTGGCAGGCAAATCGCCCATTCAAAACTATTTTCAGTTGCCACATGCCACTTTGAGTCGCTGGGCTTCGCTAACTTCTTCGGTCGATATCTTTGCCAACGTTCTCAACGAAGCCCCCATCAAGTCACGAGTTGCGTTGGCGTCCTATTCTAGCAACTTTACCTTTGGAATTTGGACTTCCGTTGTTGCCTCCATCGATCAACCACTGACAACCGATTACACAACGCTCAAGCAAAAGCTGAATACGCTTGCAACTCAACCGCTCATCGGGAACACCAACATCGCAGCCGGTCTTCGCGAGGGAGTAAACGCCTTGACGGATCCGACTCGAACACGGATCACTTCCTGCAAGAGCATTATTTTGCTCACGGACGGAATACTTTCGCAAGGAGATGATCCCGTTGTGTTAGCAACAACCGCACGTGGAATGAATATTCGAACCCATACCATCGCTTTTAGTGCGCAAGCGGACGTCGCTTTGATGCAACGCGTCGCCCAAGCTGGTGGTGGGCAATGCTATGTTGCACCCGATGCTGCGTCCTTGGAAGCTGCCTTTCGAACTATCGCTGCCACGCTACCGAACATGTTGACCGAGTAGACCATGAATACGAGAGACAATAGGCGACATAGCGTTTCAAGGAAACGCAATCGACGTTTAGGAGCGTTTACCGTTGAATTCGCCATTTGCAGTGGATTGTTTTTTACGATCCTTCTGGGTGGCTTCGAGTTCGCTCGATTCATGTACGCACGTCACTCAGTGGAGCAGGCTGCATATGAGTCAGCACGAGTAGGCATCGTTCCAGGCAAGACGGTTGCCGATGTGACAGCCAAGGCCAACCAGATTTTGAATGCGACTGGCGTTCGCAATGCGACCATCACCGTAACTCCGACCACTTTTACTACGTCGACGTCAACGGTTACGGTGGAAATTCGATGCAAGTATTCCGATAACTCATGGTTGAAGCCCGTGTTCTTGGTCAACACCGACATGTTGTCATCTATGACACTCGACCATGAGAACAAAGCTTACCTAGTGTCTGCAGGTACGGTCGGAAACAACAACAACGAGCCAATCGACAAATAATTAGAATAGAAAAGAAACAGGCCGTGACTGCTACTCAAAAATCGGCTTGCGATCTGCGGTAGATTCGTCTGCCCTGTGAAAGTCAACGATATCTTGTTGTTCCATTTGCCAAGTGTAGTAGGCTGGCATGTCGTCAACGACAGTTGGGAAATCAACGATGCCGTCATGAGCAGAACGAAGAATGACTCCGAGTTGTTCGAGCTCGCTGACGTATTCCTCAAGATGAGCCGACTCGTTTTTGAGATCCTCTTGAATCTCGGTTATCTCGGCGTCGTAAACTTGGAAACGTGCTTTGCCTTCGTTGCGTCGCAACATCCGACGAAGGTTCGACTTTCGTTCGGTTAACTCTCGATGTGCCAACGAGATGTCTGTCACGATAAGTCGAAGCAGCGGGAGCATTGCCCTCGCTTGTTCAATCGAGAAGATTTGTGTGGTTTTGGTTGGCATGATTGGCGGACGCCTTATTCGTTGTTCTCGAACGCAGTTTACCGTTCAAGTATTCTCACAAGACAATACCGACAACTTTCCATTTAGGAAAGTTCACTTGTGAGGCGTTTTTGATCGGTCCAAAGTTTTCGTTGAATGGAATTCCCAAGCTGGCCCGTTGAGCGGTTTGTGACTCCATTGTCAGCAACTAGCACCATTTCAATTCTTGCTCGAATTATCCAGCATTCAATCTCTGATCTTCCCAGATTGGTGAGAATTTCGCTCCGACGGTGACAGTAAATTCGTCGCAGACTTGGTCAACCAGCTCTGCCGTGACTTTCTCCGCCTTTCGAACCGCACCAGCAACCAACGCCAATTCAGCGATTTGAACAATTTTTCGCGGAATTCCGTCACTTAGCTCCTGAATTCGAGTAATCGCCTGACCATTGAATATCGAATCATCGCCTCCCACCCCCTGAATTGCAAAATCAAAGTAGTCGGCTGTTTGTCCGAGATCCCAACGCGGCAGTTGAATTTTGAGTTCGCATTGATCCAAGATCCATCTCGGAATATTCACAATTGAATCGTCGTCGAGCGATAGGAACATGCTCCAGCGGATAGGTGTGCACCACAATTGTGAAATTGCTTGGTAAAAGTCATCCGAAACCTCATGTAAATTGTCCAGAATCAAAACGGTGCGATGACCAATCGCTGATTCCGAAAACAGCTCGTCGCTAATCTGGGACCAACAGTTCCTAGCAGAGTGCGGCGTTTCTTGGTGTGGAGCAATACCCTGCAAAATTCTAAAGGGAACGAGGTCCGCATCGGCCGAGCGGAGGTCGATCATGGCGAGATTTTCGCGTGCCTGTTGAGCGTTTCGCAAGCGAACAAAATGCTTCAGAAAGGTTGTTTTCCCTACCCCCGCGGGGCCCAAAACAATCGCCAGTCGTTTTTCTTGGGAAACGAGAAACTCGCTCCGCGCTAACGCTTCCTCGATTGTCCCACCACAAAATACACCGCGACTGGAGGAACCCAATGCAAACGGGGAACGAGACAATTTCCAGTGTCGCAGGTAACTCATTTTGTGTCCTCAGCGATTCGCTGCCACTATCGCACTTGCCGGCCGTCTTTGTCCGCATTTATCGGCCCATTCGGCAAAATAATTACAACTTCCATGCTTCTCGGCACGTACGCTGACTTGTCTGCAAGAAATCCATAACGCCCCTCCAACTTTCCATACCAATTTGCGATTTCTCCTTAAGTCCGATTGGTGTAATGGTCAGCAGATGCATTTCACATTAAACTCGGTACCATGATAGGCCCCATCTTCCAACGTGAAATTGCGACCCTTCCTCGACGAGGTAGGCATTTTGTTAATCGCGTCGTATTCGCATTGATGCTTTTTGCGATCATTTGTACGACTTGGTTGCTTTTGGCTGGTATTCAGCCTGTTCAGAATCCGGGGGATTTAGCTCGGTTCGGTGTCCTAATTTTCCAGTTGATCGCACCATTTCAGTTGATTGTGTTGCTTTTCATGGCTGCTCTAGCTGGCACGATTGCGGTAAGCCACGAAAAAGACAAGCAAACGTTGATCCTCTTGCTTATGACGTCGTTGTCGAACATCGAGATGGTTTTGGGAAAAATTGGAGCTGGGCTTTTAGCCTCGATGAACGCCTTTCTTGCGTCCCTTCCCATCGTTTTTTCTGTAGTACTGCTGGGTGGCGTCTCCATTGAACAGGTTTTTGCTTGCTCGTGGGTTACCTTCTGCGCACTGATTGCGAGCGCAACGCTTGGGGCGACGATTGCTTTTTGGCGAGAGAAGACGTTCCAATCCATCACGGTAACAATGCTGATCATCGCTCTGTGGTTGGCGGTCTGCGAAGTGATCGCGACTGGCAAAGTGAGCTTCGTATCGCCCTCGGTAGCAAAGCTCGTCAGTCCACTTCGTGCTATCGTCGATGTTACTCAGCCGATTGCTTCGGAAAATGTCTTACCTTTTTGGATACCCGGTGGAAACGCGTTGTTGTCGGGCCTAGTATTCCTTGCAATAGCCCTGGCGCTGACGCTGCTTTCCATCCGAATGCTGCGGGTTTGGAACCCATCTCGCGAACGTCGGGGCGGGAATGCGGAGTCGGAGGAGACGGAAGTTGATACGGTCAAAATGAACTTGCCCAACTCGAGTTTGCCAGACAATGCCAATCAGCCACGACAGGTCAAAGCCTGGAAGGTGCGTGCGCCGCGCCGCGTATGGAACAATCCCGTTCTTTGGCGAGAAATGAGGACTTGGGCCTATGGCCGGAAAGTGCTTCTCATTCGTATCGCCTATCTTGCTTTTGGATTGATGGTTGCGTTTGGAGTTCGCCAATTCGTTTTGAATGGCTTGGCAACTCAAGAGTCCACTTTCCAGGAAGAGCTGGTACCCACAACGGTATCGTTGCTTGCACCGTTCTTTGTTTTATCGTTGATTGTCATCAATGCGCTGGCGGTCAACTCAATTACCAACGAGCGAGATGGCGGCGCATTGGATCTACTGCTCGTCACCGAAATTTCGCCTCGCGAATTTTTGTTTGGAAAGATTTGCGGCGTTCTGTACGTCACCAAAGAGATGGTGATTACGCCGTTGCTTCTGTGCGTGTATTTATGGGCTCAGTCCGCCCTGACTACGGAGAACCTGATCTTCACGGTCATTACGCTGATCGTCATGGATCTTTTCGTCGCTATGCTAGGTATCCACTGCGGAATGATTTATGCCCAAAGTCGTGCGGCCATCGGAACTAGCCTTGGGACGGTGTTCTTTTTGTTCCTGGGTGTCGCGACATGCATGTTGATCATGCTGATGTTCCGAGGATCGTTTGGCCGGCAATTACCTCCATTTCTAATTATCATTTTGGGCGGTGGTATCGGGCTTTACTTGGCCCTGGGCAGCCGCAATCCATCTCCAGCGATTACAATTAGCTCGTTTATGCTTCCATTTCTAACGTACTTTGCCATTACTAGTTTCATTTTGCGTGACCAAGAACTAGCGGTGTTTAGTGTGGTATCATTGTCTTACGCCTTTGCGACCGCTGCCATGATGATCCCTGCATTAAGCGAATTCGACTTCGCATTCGGTGGCTCAAGAACCAGCGACGAAGAGTGAGGACGTTTCAACGCGAGCGACAGTACTTTTTGTAGTCGCAGGGCGCGAGCCCTTCGGCTATGCGGCATAGATTAGGCATTCACCGGACGGCTTGCGCCGTGCCGCTAACGTTGAAATCTCGTCCCGTGGCTCTGCCTGGGGACGCAATGCAGCGGAGGCTCCTGCCTCCTGAGTTAGCAGCGAACGCGAGGCGGAGCCTCGAACGCAGTGCGTTCCAAGGCAGAGCCTTGGAACGAGAGCCAACGCTACGCGGTTAACAATTAGCCGAAAAAGAACCTTTTAATCACCAGAAATAAAATGCAGGAGTTTCGAGTTGCCGCCCCTACCAGAGTCTAGTGGAATTAGCTCACTGGCTTGGTTGCTCGTCCCGGCTGCGCTGATAGGCATGCTCCTTCTCTCTGCGTTGTTTTCGGCCAGCGAAGCCGCTTTGTTCTCGCTGACGTCGGCTCAGCGGATCAAGCTGGATTCGGCACGTCGATCCGATCGAGCTATTCAACGTCTGCTCAGCAACCCTTCGCATTTATTGACGTGCATTCTTCTGTGCAATCTGGCAATCAACATTACGTTCTTCGCTTGTGCCAATGTTTTATCGAACTCATTGACAGGTTCCGAGGCGGGAGCGTTTTTATTTGCATTTGCCACGGTAACCAGTGTCATTCTCTTCGGCGAGCTATTGCCGAAAAGTGTTGGGGTACTCGCTCCGCTCAAAATCAGCAGGTTCATCGCAATACCGATGCTTGGGATCATGCGGGCCGTACTGCCATTAGGAAAAGGCATGCATGCCGTCAACGACGTTTGCCGACGCTTGATTTGGCCTGGATTGATCCCCGAATCCGTACTTGAAACGTCCGATCTTGAGCGGGCGATTGAGCTCAGTGAAACCGATTCCAAGATGATCGACTTGGAAAAAGGAATCTTGCAGAACACGCTACAGCTCTCCAATATTCAAGCTCAAGAATGGATGCATCCCAAGAGCCAATTCGCTTCGATCTCACTGCCGGCCACGACCGAACAGCTTGAGGAATGGATCGTAGAACAAGGGACCGAATGGGTCGAAGAAAGCAAACGGAGAATTGCTTTGATCCTCTCTCCTGCCGACAATGAAGTGACTGCGACGACAACCATCGAACAGCTCCGGCTTGCTATCGAAAAGCGAACACCGCCTACTTTTCAGCCCGCGTATTTTATTCCATGGTGCGCGAATTTGGCCAGCGTTCTCCAGCAACTGATGAAACTAGAGCTAAAGGTTGCAGTGGTTGTCAACGAGCGAGGCGATACGATTGGCGTTTTGTTTTTCGAGGACATCATCGAGGCTATCTTTGCGAGTCCTTCTGCGGCAATCAACGCGATGGGGCGCCCTTTGTTTGCCAAAACCGGAGAAGCGAAATGGGAAGTTACGGGAGCAACTCGAATCAAACAATTGGAACGTTCTCTCGGAATCAAATTGCCCGAGACTCGCGACGCAACCATTGCGGGGGTTTTGCAAAGTCAATTGAGGCGACTTGCTCAAGTAGGTGACCATGTCGCTTGGGGAACGTTTACTTTGCAGGTAACAGAAATCCCACGTCGCGGTGAAATGTTCGTTCAGATTACCAGTTCCGAAATTGACATCTCAGAAGACGAGTCGGGAGGAATCGAATGATTTTTGCGGTCGTATTGTTCTTATCCGCTGGATTGCTGAGTGCATTCTGCAGCGGTGTTGAAACCGGACTTTATCGAGTTCCAAGAGTTCGATTGGTGCTCGACGCAGTTGACGGTTCGCGGGTTGCCCGAGGCTTGTTATGGTTGACAAATCATCCAGGATTATTTGTTTCGACACTACTCGTTGGCAATACAGTTGCAAATTATGCGGTGCCAGTCGGTGTCGCTTGGTTTGTCATCGAGCTTTTCGGCTACGACGATGCAAGGATCAATATCGTCGTGAGTCTGTTAACGACCCCTGTTTTGTTCATTTTCAGTGAACTGCTGCCCAAAAGTCTCTTCCATCAAATGCCCAACCGACTGCTTCGGATTGCAGGCTGGCCGCTGTTTGCCTTGACGGTGTTGGCATTGCCGCTCACTTGGGCTTTGTACTTCGTTAGCCAATGGCTGCAACGTATCTTAGGGGAAGAACCTCTTAAGGTGCGCCCCGCTTTAGCGAGACGAGAATTGCGTCAAGTGCTTGAGGAGGGGGAACAGGCCGGATTGCTCGAGTCGGTGCAGAGGGACCTGGTCCAAAACATGTTTGCCTACGGCAGCGATCCGATTTCTCGATATTGCATGCCCCTACGAGGTCTTCGAACGGTACAAATCGACTTGCCCATTGAGGAGGCCAAACAAATCATGCTCAAATCGAACCAGCAAATTTTGCCCGTGTTGCATTCTCGAGACAAAAGGCTGGTCGGCTACTACGAAGCAACGGATTTGCTTTACAACACGGAGCGTCCCAAACTGCGAGCGGTTTCGACGTTTGAAGATACGTCCGGACAAATCGCGGTCCTGAACAAGATGGTATCACAGGATACAAAATTAGGCCGGATCGTGAATTCATCAGGGCAGTTGGTGGGCGTGGTGCTCCGCGATAGATTGGTTGCCCAAATGATTCAAAGGGCGTAGCCCAGAGTAAAGCGATTGTCCTCAATCGCTTGGCAGGCACTTTAGGACCGTTCCGATAAAAAAGTTTGGAAGCGAAGCAGTCGTGAATGACTTGCGATTTCGGTTATGCAGCGCATCAACAATTGAGGACAATTGTGCGACACTGACCAGTGTAAAGCGATTGTCCTCAATCGCTTGGTGGGCACTTTAGGACCTTTATGATTAAAAAGTCTGGAAGCGAATTGGCAGTAAATGACTTGCAATTTCAGTCATTCAGCGCAGCAACAATTGAGGACAATTGTGCGACACTCGATCAAGAATACAGCTGGATTGCTTTGACGATCGCGTCCATGTCGTTTGGAACCGCGATCGCTCGGTTGGCGAACGAAGCCCTCGACACGCCTCGGCTGCCTAGCACTTCGTTAAACTTTTCTTGATCTGTAGTATGGTATGCAACGGTCGCAGTTGGATCTTTGAGTTGATGGCCGGTCAAGATACATACAACACGGTCGTCCATGCCGATCACACCTTGCTGACGTAGCAGCTTGGCTCCCGCGACACTGGCCGCACTAGCTGGCTCGCAACCGATGCCGCCCGCTCCAACCTGGGCCTTGGCATCGAGAATTTCTTGGTCCGTCACTTTGCGAACCACACCGTCGCAAACCTCAAGGGCCCGAAGGCATTTCTTGAGGTTGACTGGGCGATTGATTTCAATCGCACTGGCGATGGTGTCCGCTTTGTGTTTGGCTTTGTCCATTTCGTCGTAGTACCAACAAGCGATCTCCATGCGAGGGCGTCCGCGGCTCCAGCGAAGATTGCGATGGTTGTAAACGACGTCGAGCGTATCAGCGCCGGCGGCATTGATGACAGCCAATCGCGGAATACGATCGATGAGCCCAAGTTCTTTAAGCTCCATAAATGCCTTGCCAAATGCGCTGCTATTGCCCAAATTTCCACCCGGAACCACGATCCAGTCTGGAACTTCCCATCGGAGCGATTCCAATACTCGATACATGATTGTCTTTTGACCTTCGAGACGGAATGGATTGATGCTGTTGACCAGGTAAATTCCCAGTTCTTTGGAGACCTCTTTGACCCGCGCCATGGCGTCGTCAAAGTCGCCCGAAATCTGGACGGTGAGCGCACCGTACTCAAGGGCCTGCGATAGTTTGCCGTACGAAATTTTTCCTGAGCCAATGAAGATCACGGCTTTCATAAGCTGGGTGACCGAGCAGTACATGGCCAGCGAGGCACTGGTATTTCCTGTCGACGCACAAGCGGCGCGTTTGGCGCCGACCATGTGGGCATGCGTGAACGCCGCACTCATCCCGTTGTCTTTGAACGAACCCGAGGGGTTCATGCCTTCGTACTGCAGGTACAGTTGTCCCGGACGTATTCCGACGTACTTGGCAACCGAATTGGCTTGTTGAAGCAGAGTTTGTCCCTCGCCAACGGTAATAACCCGATCGGCGGGTGCGAACTGCAATAATTCGTGAAATCGCCATACACCGCTGAAACGGAGCGGCTCGTGGCGTCGCGTCCACATTTGTTCGAAGTCGTTCATCCGATTGGGCACGTTGATCCGGTCCCAATTGTAAGCGATATCCAGCAAATCGCCGCACTTGGTGCAGCTGGTCAGCACCTCATCGGTCCCATAGGTCGCCCCGCAGTCGACATGGATGCACTTTTGGTAGGACAAATCGGATTTTACAGCGGCATTTGCGGGCGAAAGTGCGATTGCCATGGTGGATCGTGAAGTAGTAGGAATGTGGGGGAGGATTCATGACTGAAGCTAGAATCGGCATTTTGCACCTGCAAAACGCCTCATTTTCGGAATATGCGTTAAGGTTACCAAACGGATATTCTTCCCAGCTTACGGAATCTGTATAGTTTACCCCTTATCCCAGTGTCGCAGCTACCACCCCTCACTTTTCTCAATTTTCATGGACGAGCCCAACACTACAGCCAACACAATCCGCTCAATTCCGAAGAGTCATTACTTCCTTTTTGGATTGCTCATGGTGGGCGGAGCAGCTGTGGATCTGCTTTCCAAAGAATGGATTTTCACGTGGCGAGGACTGCCAGGTCAGTTGCCGCCTTGGTGGTTGATCGAGCCCTATGTTGGAATTGAGACGGCTGTCAATCAAGGAGCTTTGTTCGGCATGGGACAGGGGAAAGGCTGGCTGTTCGCTATACTGTCCATCTTTGCTTTAGCTGGGATTTGCGTATGGCTTTTCTTGTTCCAAGCAGCCCAGTCCAAATGGCTCTCCGTTGCAATGGGGTTGGTAACCGGCGGCATCATCGGGAACCTATATGATCGATTGGGCATTCCTAAGTTGCCCGAAGAACTTCGCGGTGGCGTTCGCGATTGGATCTTGTTCAAGTATCAACAATACATTTGGCCAAACTTTAACATCGCTGATTCCCTGTTGGTCGTCGGGGCAATCATGCTCGCCATTCATTCGCTATTCTTGACGCCAACTGAGACCAAGTCTAATTCTGATCCAAATCTCGCAAAGTAACTCACCGCTATTGAGTAGCGAAAGTCGTCTCGACTTTCGATTGCCTCCTCAACACTCTCGAAACTCTTGACGAGTTTCGCTACGGAAAACATTACCAAGAATCAAAGGATGACTTCATACGATTAGCGAGGATTGGTTACCAGTCTTGGCGTACCTTGGACGGACTGCCTCGAATTGGTTGAGACAGGTCTAGCCGTTGTCGATTTCCGAGCTTTCGATGCCCCGCTTCCAACGACAAGTCGCTCAGTCGCGTCCTCTTCCAGACGCATCGCATTGGAATCGGGAGTTGGTTTTGGAACAGCGCTAGGAGCTGGTGCTGGTTTCGGTTTGGCTGGGGTTGGCGAACGCGTTATAACCGAATTCTCAGCAGGCTCGGAAGACATCATTTCGCCATGCGATGACATATAATCGTTCGAAGAATACGAAGTCTGAGTGTTGCTTGCGCATGTTGCACACGAGCTTGAACCACCGTGATTCGAAGACAATCCGCATGAATTGCATTCGCCGCAATTCGAGGGCATGTATCTATATCCCCACAAGTTTTTCAAGCGTCCGAGCGCCGTTGGGCAGCTTCGGCACGATCCACACTCGAACTCACCGTTGCAGCCGCAAGGATCGCAGACGGGCGGCTCGTTAATGTGCTCGTCCCAATAAATCTCTCCGCAACCCGAGCTGCAATGGGTGCTTCGAATTCGATTGGCGATTCGTGAACGCAAACTTCCGCAACCGCCTACTTCGCAATCAACGTCACCGCATGCTCCCATGCCGCAGCCATCGCCAACAAAACGAACGGAGCAGCAGCCGACATGGCTTATCAGCAGTCCAAATCCAAACAGCCACCCGAACAATGCAGTTTTCATAACAATGCGCCCCTGAAGAATTGCTGGCATGCAAAACAAACGGATTCGTCGCCCCGACCCTGGAGCAAACCGTCCTTCTGCTGTTCTGTATCGGCCGGTACAATCGATACAATCAGAAAATCTTCCCAACTTCTTTCGCTAGCAATTTCGGCCGACAGGAACTTGATCGTAACGATGACCATTGAAACAATCCTCGACGCCCGCCTAGTCGCCATTCTTAGGTTGGATGATTTATCGACGGCAGTTCCGATCGCCGACGCATTGTTCCAAGCGGGAGTTCGGGCTCTCGAGTTCACGCTGACAAACGCATCCGCACCCGCTGTGGTCAGAAAAATGAGAGACACAAACCAAGCGATCCTTTCCCAAAAAGCGGTCGTCGGCATCGGCTCTGTTCGTTCGCTCGAAGAAGCAAAGCTTGCGATCGATAGTGGAGCGCAATTCATAGTCTCGCCGATTACCTCTGTTCAGATTATCGATTACTGCAAACAAAACAAAGTTGCCGTCTGCCCGGGCGCGTACACCCCAACCGAAATCGCAACGTGCTGGGATGCTGGAGCGGATATTGTCAAAGTGTTTCCCGCAAGAACCTTGGGAGCAGGCTACATCCGAGATGTGCTAGCTCCTATGCCGTACCTAAAACTCATGCCGACCGGCGGCGTCGACTTAAAGAACATGGCCACGTTCTTCGCTGCCGGTGCGGTTGCAGTAGGCATCGGTAGCCAATTGCTGGATCCTATCGCCATTCAAAACAAGGATTGGAACAAGCTGATCCGAACTGCTTCCGAATATGTGAAAGCCAGCCAATTGGATTGCAATGCAGCATGAATTCACCACCTAACAATCAATTTACAGACACGCAATGGGATGTCGTCACCTTGGGCGAAACCATGCTGCGTTTGACCCCTGATAGCAATCTTCGCCTCGAGCAAGCCGAAAGCTTGCAAGTGCATGTCGGAGGGAGTGAGTCGAATACGGCAGTTGGTCTATCTCGACTTGGGAAACGCGTCGCATGGCTATCCAGGATGACCGACAACCACTTGGGAAGAAAAGTCGAACGGGCCATCGCCGCGCATGGAGTTTGCACCAAGCATTTTGTTTGGACAAACAACGACCGCGTCGGGCTTTACTTCTTGGAAGCGGGCACGCCACCTAGAAACAGCCAAGTCATCTACGATCGTACGAATTCTGCTTTTTCAAAATTCCAGCCCAGCGATCTGCCATCTGATTTGTTCGTTCCTGGCAAATCCAAATGGTTGCACATTACCGGCATTTCCCTTTGGCTGAGCGATTCGGTTCGAGAAACGGTCGCAGAAGCGGTTAAGCGGTCAAGATCGGCGGGTTGGCAAATCAGCTTTGACGTAAACCACCGATCGCTGCTCTGTAGTGCCAAACAGGCGTTCCAATACTGTCAGTCCCTCTTTGAATCTGCGGACCTCGCTTTTTTGCCTCGACGAGATGCCAACAATCTATGGGGCATGAGTGGCGAGTTGAGTGACGAACAGGCGATATCGCAATTGGTAGCGATGCGATCAGGCCGGCCGACGGTCATGACATTGGGCACCCGGGGTGCCATGGCGAGCGACGCGAACCATTGCATAACACAAGCGATTGAACCCGTCGAACCGATCGGTCGGCTTGGCGGTGGCGATTCGTTTTCGGCCGGATTTCTATCTGCCTGGTTGGAAGAGCAAGACCTGCGTCGATCGCTGCAGTGGGCGACCGCAACAGCCCGTCTGAAATACAGCATTCCTGGCGACCTGCCATTGATTTCCAGGCCCGAGGTGGAGCGATTGCTCGACGGCAACTCCAGCGAAGCACTGGTGCGATAACTCGGTTCGATATGTGTTAGGACTCAAACTCTTCGTCGTCGGAATCGGAGCCGACAACGAACTCCTCGCCGCCGACAAAAATCCGATCTCCCGGTCGTAATTTTTTTCCCCGACGTGTTTCAACCACGCCGTTCACCGTAACGCCACCAGACTGAATTAGGTGTTTTGCCTGGCCACCAGACTGCGTTACTTCTGCCAACTTGAGAAACTGATCCAATTCGATGGTTTCTTCTTCGGGTTCATTAGGAGCTTGCATCAACGCATCATTCTTGGTTTGGGGTGGAAGTGGGCTGTGCGGCAGGCCGAAAATTACCTGCCAGGGGTGATAATGGGAGAGCGAGGCTCCTGCCGAGCTTTGCTCCGCTGGCTCGGCAGGAGCCTCGCCCTCCCGAAGGATTTGGCATTGCAAAGATGTTTGGAGCGGTGCCCTCACCCGCCCAGTATCAACAGATCTGCCGCTCGCATTAGAGCGTAATCGACAAAAGGCGGAGTGCAATCGGGCGTTTGCTAGCGTCCCAAATCGGCCAACCTACCGTAAATTCGGCAACCTCCGCGTATTCGGCTCTATTTTCCAACGCGACTTACCGATGTTTCAAGAACAGGTTGATGGTGTTTAGAGCTCGTCTTTTTCCCATTCCTCCATAACGCGCGGTTTCTCGGCGTCTTAACGAACTTAGTAGGGCCATGATTTCTCGGATCAGCAGAAATTCAAAGCGAATCGTTGCGATCCTTTCCCAGTATCGCAGCCCGGCGCAAATCGCGTCAGCAATTGCGATCGGGATCGTGCTTGGATTGGTTCCAAAAGACAATCTCGTCGTCATTGCACTCGTTGCCATGATCGCTTGCCTTCGAATCAATCAACTGGTCGCGTGCACAACTGCCATCGCTCTGAGCTTTGCCAACGTCTGGTTCAACCCCATCACTGCTGCCGTCGGTTCGACGCTGCTCGAACAACCGATGATCGCCCGGTCTATCGGCTCGCTTTACCAGTATCCCGTTTTGCCTTGGGCATGCCTGGAAAACACTCTCGTTCTCGGCGGAATAGGATTGGGCATTCTAACCTTCCTCCCGTCTTACGCGATTTGCTTTTGGCTATTTTCCAAAGCGAACCAAAAATTGGAAAGTTTCGCGCTAGAGCAAGTTGCCAACGAAGCTATTCAATATCGAAAATCCGTAGCTGAGCAATCAAAAATACGCCACGAGAAACCGCTGCCCTCGCTCAAAGTCGTTTCCGATGATGAACACATTGCGGTTTACGGCAAGCCTACCGGAGTGCCTGCGGCGGTAACAACGAACGCAAACACTTCCGCGAAACAATCCGTGAATGCCGCGGAAGCGTCTTCGAAGGAGACTAGGCCGACGGAACGCCAACGTAAGCAACGAACGATGCCGACTATTTTTACCGGAGAAGTGCTTCCAGACGGCAACGACACGTTTCTTCGTGAAACGGTCATCGAAGTTGTGCGATATCGAAAACCAATCCCTTCTGCCCAAGAATCCAACCAGGTTAAAAAAGATTCGCCTGCAGTTCCTCAAATAAAAGGAAACTCTATGCCCACTGGAAATGTATCAACCATGGCTCCCAAAGACGCCTTCAATCAAGGTGGTGCGCCAACAACAAAGGGGCTCGTTGGTCAAACGATCAGCTACGACCTCAGTCACACGGCTAGCCAAGCAGGCAATCGCGACGAATCACTGAAGTATCTACTATGGCACATTAATGGTTCCAAAGAGTCGGTCCGGAAGTCGTCGGAGAAATCGGCATGACGTTTCGTCGTCGACTTCTCGTTGCAACCGTGACCCTCGGTGGTGGAATATGCTGCTTCCAACCCATCATGCGTTCCCGCATGGAATCTCGTCTATCCGAGATCATGAAGGCGAAAGTGGAGATTGGATCATCCAAGATTTCACTTATCGACGGTACGATTGCCCTACGAGATGTCGTCGTCCATTCTGCGATAGATGACAGTCATGCAAAAACAGGCGATTATGTTAATCGAATTCCGCACGTTGCGCTCAAATTTGATTGGAACAGCCTGCTGTATCGCAATTTGAAAGTGAATAGTGCTGTTGCAACCGATGTCCACTGGATGGTAGCCGAACCGACCAGTGAGTTCATTCCGTTTGCAGTCGAACAACCCGTGAAAGCCTCAAACGCTAACTCATCGAACGATAGTATTAGCTTGGCACCTCTCATGGAGCCACTTCTTCACGAGATGAAACAAAAGATTGCTCAAGTATCAAGCCGGCAAAGCCAAACTCAATTAAACGTGTCCAAAAGAATTCGCGACATGTTCAGTCAACTCTCCCAAGCCATGCCTGACGAAGGATCATTCAATTATCTTCGCCAAAAAGTCAACCTCCCGGACGACCTAAAGAAGCAACTGGTTCCGATTAATCAGTTGATTGCAGAAGATCGAAAAGACCACAAAAATTCGGAAAAAACTCTGACGTCATTGCTTCAAACAGCGCCGGAAAAGTTAAGGGAAAACTTGGCCCAGTTCAACATTTCTTCGCCGTCGAAACTCACCGAAGACGCAGCGCAATTGGCAAAATCTGCGGTTGCCAAGGAGTGGAACCAGAACCGATCCATACTCCAGCTAGCTCTACAATCCATTAATGCCTTGCGTGAACCGCCAGCCGTAGCTTCACCAATCGAGAGTCAGGTGCCGACGCAGGCCAGCTTAGCCAACACCGAATTGGTTTCCAAGCTGCCGATCGGTTTTACGCGTTTGCTCGCAGGTAAGGTAAAAGGGACAGTCCAATTTACGGGAGCCCCCGCAGATTCGCCGGAATCAAATAGTGCGTTTGAACTCGTTTGCAAAAACTTGTCTAGTCGGGACCTCGCGGAAAGTGACAAACCTGTTGTCAACATCCGAATGACGCGAGATTCGCAATCCGGAGCGACTCCGTGGTTGACCTGTACTGTGCAGGAAATGGAATTCGTTCAGTCCGACTCAACCCAATTGCAAGTTGTTATTCAACGTATGCTTGACGAGCGAAACAGGAGCGTGGCAACAATTCAGCATGCTAGCCAAGGTTGGTCGGCGACAATATCGATTCCCTTGGGAGCTTGTGTCGATCTTTCTGCAACCAGCTTGTACCTTGGGAATCCAAGCCCTCACAACGAAGCTCGAATTGTTGGCAAGTTGATTGGAACAACGTCAGCCATGTCGGGGGACCAGAATGAGATACTCATCGAAATTGAACCGTCGAGCCTCGAAGCCATCGAAGCCGTTCTGAAGCCAAGCTATAACTTGGATACACAACGAAAGCTCGCTCAAGCCGGGATCCGAGGTACCGAGCAACTTAATTTTGAGTTGGAAAAAATCCGAACGCATTGGTATCAACTAAACGACGAGCACTCTCGAGCCCATGAGAGCTGGGAGGCTAGCATGACGGAGCTCAACACACAGTTGGAAAAACTGTTGTCGGCATTCAAACGTACTGCGCGATCCGCATCGGCACCAGCCAAGTAGTTTTGTGCTTGCTGTTCCGTTCCATGAATCTCGGATCATTAAGAACACTAGGGAGGGCGAGGCTCCTGCCGATGTTGGATGGGACCATTGTCCCGTCCATTAAACTAGTTCGGGACAATGGTCCCAAACTACCCTCTACTTGGCTTTGCAAGGATGTTTACAGCGGTGGCCTCACTCTCCCCTGGCAATAAGTTGCTTGGGTAAATTTGTAGGAATCAAGACAATCGCCTTGTCGAATTCGTTATACTAGCGGGGCTTCGACTTCCCTCCACAACTCCTTCAAGGTGCTTTTGAAATGCGATCGTTTCTAAGTTGTTTTATTGTTGCTGCTACTTGTCTTTCGATCCCCAGTGTTGCGATTTCTGCGGATGTCCCAAAGGTCGGTGACACCGCACCGGATTTTGAGATGCAAGGGAGCGACGGCAAGACCTACAAAGCAAAAGATTTTGTAGGCAAGAAAGCCGTTATCATCGCTTGGTTTCCGCGAGCCTTCACCGGCGGATGCACCAAAGAGTGCAAGTCGATGAAGGAGTCGGGTGAAATGCTCAAGAAGTTCGACGTCGCCTACTTCACCGCAAGTACCGATCCCGTTGAAAAGAACGCTGAATTTGCCAAAAGTCTCGACTTGGATTATCCCATCCTCTGCGATCCCAAGGGAAAGAACGCAGAAATGTTCGGTGTGTTGAGCAGCGATAAAACAAAAGCAGGACGTACGACTTTTATCATTGGCAAAGACGGAAAAGTCCTAGCGGTAGAGTCCAAAGTCAACACAGAGACTCACGGAAAAGATTTGGCCGAGCAGTTAGAAAAGCTCGGTGTTGCAAAACTTCCAGCCAAGTAGCAAATGATGATTGCATTTTTAGCGGAACGGCGCAAGCCGTCCGTTGCGGGACTTCGTTTAACGGTCAGCCGTAGGCGTACCTCGTTCATATGGCAGTACGCCTACGGCTGACTGTTAAACAATGCAGTTAAGGCTGATGCTGCCATCGATCGTTTTCCTCAAGAACCGATTTTGCCTTTGAGCTGGTCAGCCAATTTTTCGCCTCTGGGTCATCGTTCAAGTACGCATCCCAGAACGCGGTGGACAAAGCCAAAATCGCTTTATGGTGATTGGGGTTACGAGTTTGCTTGTCGCCGGGCAAAGCCCGGCCCGAAAATGCGGAGTGTTCCGCGTTGTCCAGAACCAGCTCGTACTTGTCGATGGTCTTTGGCAGGTTTGGATAGACATCCAGCCGAGATTCGACCGTTTGTCCACCGATCGGCGAAGTGTCTTTGGTACCGGTCATTAACAGCCAAGGCACCTTGACCGACGCAAAGGCAGTGGCACCTCCTCGAGGCGGTGAACCGGGGCTGTATGCAATTGCGGCATCGATCCGATTGTCTGTGAATTTTTGCCCGACGAGCGGAAAGGATTGGCCAGCCGTTGCCTGCGTTGTGTTTGCACCAAAGGAATGCCCCGACATTCCAATGTGAGTCAGATCCAGCTTCTTCAAGAGTGGATGTTTTTCCTCCCGGTTCCAGTCTTCAAGTTGATTGATGGTTTTTTTGACGTCATCGCATCTCAAAATCATATTCTGCGGAGAAGCGGCTTTTTGCATGGCTGTCATCCGATCTCGGAGCTCGATTTCCTTCCAGACCGATTCGTCACTTCCTGCATGTTGAAGAAAGACTGCGACGTAACCTCGCTTTGCCCAATGTTCGCCCATGAATCCATTTCCGTCCTTGGAACCCCCGAGCCCGTGGCTGAAAAGGATGATGGGACAAACGGTTGCAGTATCCTTGGGCAAGTACACTTTGATCGGAATAATCCTGGCTCTTGCTTTGTCCTCGATTTTTAGATCTAAGGTTTCGATCGGCTTTGCATTCGACAAATTCATTGGGTCATAGTCTGCCCCAACGGCAAGTCGGGTCAATGTTGCGGCCAGTGCAAAGCAAGCGACGCCAAGTGCGTTCCACGGTTTGTGCCTGTGATAGTGCATGTGCAATTCGACTCCTGTTTTCGTTTTCAATGAAGTTCTTCCTGATTGGTTGCCGCTCGAACGCAGAAAGAGGACACGTCGTTTCGATTTCTGTCGAGAAAAGTCAAAGATACATGTACGCAATCGTCGCGGAGCGACGAGCGACATTGTCGCCCTTCGCTCCGCGAAGGTAGCGTGCGTCCTCCAAAGATATGGGTAATTATACGCGGCGTTCGCCGCGGTTCTCGACAAATGTCGAGCACTCTTAGAAAACCGGGGCTAGCGCCCAACGGCTAATTGACCGTAAAAACACATGGCGACCTGCTTAGGTCTACGTTCCCCGCTCAGGCGACGCCAACGCCAGGATGGACGCTTTCGTAGATGCTCCGCAGGCCAATGGAGTCGATTTGAACCGATTCGAGGCCGCTTGTTCCCAACCATGTCAAATGATCATCGAGTGGACCGTCAATCTCCAACACGATTCGCCCCGCCTTCTTGGAGATCGTTCGGATCGTTGCAGGAATGTTCCCCAGTTTCGAATCGTCCGATAGGTTTGCTTGAATACGATGCACAAATCGGACTTCGCTCAAAGCGATCGAGCGAACCACTTGCCCGCTTTTCAAAATAGCGGCATGATCGCAAATTTCTTCGATCTCGCTAAGCACATGAGAGCAAAAAGCGATGGTCGTACCCCTTTCGTTTGCTTCTCGTACTAGTTTTAGGACTTCGGATCGAACGGTTGGATCCAAATTGGCAGTTGGCTCGTCCAAGATCATGAGACGACACTGGCAACTCAAGACACAAGCGATCGCCAGTTTTTGCCGCATACCTGTCGACATAAAACCTACCCGGCGTCTCAAGTCCAATTCGAGACGGTCTGCGATACCGAGCGCAAGTGCCTTGTTGCCTCGCGGGTGAATCGCGGCAAAGAAATCAATGCAGTCTCTGCCTCGCATCATTCGAAACAGTTTGGTCTCGGCGGGCAAGTAACAGACACGCTGCCTAACGAGTAAACTCTCACTCTGGCAGTCCAACCCATCCGCTTTGGCGACGCCCGAAGTTGGCCGCAAGTAGCCCATTAAACAACGTATGAGCGTCGTCTTCCCTGCCCCGTTTGGCCCCAGCAGACCGAATACACTCCCCTCCGGAACGGACAATTGGCAATCGTTCAAGGCGGCAAAATTGCCATATTTTTTCGTTAGGCCCGTAACTTCTACGATGTTTGGCATTTAAGTTCTAAAACGGTTGAGGTAGCAAAAGTGATCGCTTGTCGAGACTCAGTCTTTGGTATTCTCAATAGCTGTCAACTTGAGCTTTGCAGACATGACAAGCTCCCTCGCCCACGCCTTGTCCTCGAAGAGTTCGATGAGCCCTTTCAACCAGGCTGCTCTCGTGCTTGGATTTAGGTTCGCTTCGGCCCATACCATCTGTTCCTCCAGTGACTCGATCGCTGGGTGCCGAGCAGGTTTCGGTTCGAGTGCAATTTGCTCGGCCATCCGCTTCGCCAAAGCAACAATTTGGCTTTGCCGCGGCGTTAGTTTTTCGTTGGCGGAAAAAACCGTGGCAAGCGCCTGGAGTTTGCGTTGAGCGAGCGCGGTGTCGAGCGACTGAGCTTTGATGCATTCGAGAAACGCTTGTTCAACTGCATCCAACTGATCCGTACCACCACGCTTCGCCTTGCGTTGCATTTGACGGATCGATCGGAGCGATTCTATTTCACCGAGCAAAGCGTCGACGTCCTCGCATCTTGGATCGTTCGGATAAAGCGACTTGAATCGTTCGGCGGTCGGTTCGACGGCAAAGAGCAGATCATCATCTGGCGAATTCAAGGCAGGTGCAATTTCTTGATACAGTGTGTTGGCCGACGGCGACTGAGAAAACCAAATAATACCAAGACCGCATGCGACCAATGTGGCGACCAGTCCGCCGATACTAAGCCATTGCGACCAGGCGGACATCGACTCGTCTTCAGGAATGACGAGGCTAGAGCGACGGCGATCTTCTTCTTGGACCTCTCGGAAGTTCGTGTTTCCAATGTGTTCGATGCCGCTTGGTTGCTCGCTTAACTCAAACTCAGACTGCGAAGGTGCCAAGCGAGTTTTGTCATCGGGCCCAGCGACCGATGGGTTCGATGCGCTCGTTTTTTCATGGTTGCTCGAAAGGGATTGTTGGGTGACTCCTGCTATTGTGCTTTCGTTGGGGGAAAGCGACTTGACATCGTGCATGAGCGACTCGTCGTCGTTCATGTCGATACTCGTCATCTCCCTGAGATTGCGGACTTCCGTTTTGCTTGATAGCTTTTCACGAGCCCGCATCGCCAAACCGGCTCGCAGTGCTTGCAAGCGATTTCCGACGACCAAACCGGTCGGAGGCCGCATCGAAGGTTCGCGTCGCAGGAGTTCATCGATCAGCTCGCAGAGCTCCCTGGGAACTGACGGCTCCAATGTCGCGAGCGGCGTCACTGGGCCATAGCGAACATTGAACAAAATCTCCGGTATGTTCTTTCCAGTAAATGGGGCTCTGCCTGCGATTGCCGCATAGCACATGCTGCCGAGCGAATAGAGATCGCTCCGGACTGTAACGGGTTTTCCTTCTGCTTGTTCGGGAGGCATAAAATCCGCAGTTCCCAAAACAGAGCCTTCCACAGTGGATTCCATTGCGCCGAATAACTTGGCGATTCCAAAGTCGGTAAGCTTCACCTTTCCTTGGGAATTGATCATCAAGTTGGCGGGTTTGAGGTCTCGGTGAATCACGCCAAAATCATGAGCGTGCTTTAGCGCCGAGCAAATTTCAATTGCGATGTCGACGACTCGCTCCCAGCCAATCTTCTTTTCTCGCCGGAGTTGCTGCTGAAGATTCTCTCCATCGACATACTCCATCGAATAAAACAAAAGCCCCTTTTCTTCGCCGAATCCGATCAGCTGGACAATACTGGGATGCTTGAGTTTGATGAGTGTTTGAATCTCAGCATCAAACCTTCGGCGGAAACGCTGGTGCATCGCCATATGGGACGAAATCACCTTGATCGCGACTGGATCATTCGATTTAGAATGAACACCAAGGTAAACGGTACCCATCCCCCCTTGCCCGAGAATTCGGATGATTTTGTATGGGCCAATTGTTTCGAAATCGAGGGACACGGTGAATGAGACTCAGAAAATAAGGAAAGGGATTCCTGCTCGCCGTCCCTATTCTAACTCATATGCCCCCCGCCCGTAATCGCTTAAGCTTGGAAACGTACCGACGCAGGTTTTTTCGATGGCGTTAGGACTTTGGACATCGACTCCCACGAGCCATCCTCTAAGCTGGCGACGGTTTCGTCTGCATGTTTTATTCCGTACTCAATAGACTGGATCAAACGTGTTCGCATGCAACCAAGAGAATCGAACAAGTGCGGGTGAATCATTCCGACCGCAGCCTCGCAAATACGTTGGTTCATGCGTGGCGAGACGGGCGAATGCGAACAATGTTCATCGAGCCACGCTCGGCAACTCGCTTGAAGAAGGGACCATACGACCTTCGATTGGTCGCCCAACATTCGCTGGCTATAGTCCTCTGCAAATTCTTCCATCCGGGAGACGGAAAAGGAGTACTGGGCTCCGAGGCTCGAATGGGCAAAATAACCGAGCAGTAAATCAGTCCAATGTTCCAAGTAGTGTCGCAGCTGGTTCAACTCCTCAGCCTCTGGCAACCCTTGTTCGACCCCCTCAAGAATGATCTTCAGGCATCGATTCCGAACCTCCAGTTGCGATGACAACACGTTGTGCAATATCGCGCGAGCGTCGCAGTCAACTTCACGCTCTTCCAGTTGTGAAGCAACCGCGACGCAAACTCGTGTCAGAGGTTCTGCGAGCAGTATCTCTTCGATGACGCTCCGCAGTTTATGCCAAGCTCGCACGCGGCTTGAGACACTCATCGAAAGTGTCTTCGATCGAAGATTGGAGAGCATAGCGTTCCAGCCGTCAAATCGAATGCGATTGCGAAGCCAGTATTCATTGACTGCTTCAACAGGCAAAGGGTCGCGTTCGCAAACAAGCGTCGCCCCGTGGTAGCCCCACAATCCCGCCATTTCAACTAGCCAACCAGAATGCATGGAATTTCTCACGTGTTTGTAATCGCGTCGTTGCAAAGCGCTTTCGAAATCTTCGACGCCTCTAGGTTCATCGAAGTTGGGCGACAACTCAAGTGCACGCCATAGGAAAAGAACAGATGCATTAAGGTTTCGTCGACTCAATCGGTACAAACGCCATACCTGTCGCGGCTCTGCAAAACTTCCGGATTCCGGTTAGCTGCGATTGAAGATGGGGTATACTATTTCTCGATGATGAGGCTCATTCTTGACTCAAAACATGGACCTACCGACATGAACACCAAAACAATCAGCAAAATCGTCACAATTAAACTCGCAGCCTTCTCACTTGTTGCCATTTCCAGTCAGGTTAATGCAACACAGTACAAGCAGATTGTTAACGGCAAGGAAGTGGTGGTACACAGCAGCCCAATTCCCGTTATTCTCCATCGATTGGTACCACCACAACACGGTCGGCATGTCACGCAAAAAGAAGTCTCTTCCGGTCACGTCCCACAGCCTCGAGCCATCGCGCCTGCTCGCAAACGACCTTAGAGCAAAATCTGGCTTTATAGCACTTCGCTACATTTGCTATTCGGCCAATTAGCCGTTGGTCGTTAGCATTGTCTTTACCCATTTCTTAAGAACATCACAATCCAATTCCCTTGGGTTTTTCGTACTCGTACTCCGCCCGAAGGGCAGTACTCGTACTCGCACTCGAGAGGTAGGAACATCGAGTACGATTACGAGTACCATTTGATTGAGTACGACTACGACGGATGTCAAAAAGATGCGGGAAACGACAAGGGGCGATAGCCGTCTTACCCCAATTACCGAAGTACGCCTACGGCTGACTGTTAAACGAATTTCCATCGAAGCTAGGCTTCGCTGTAGGGTATTTGGGCTTACGCCATGCGGCTAATACCAAACTTGGGGCAACAGCGCGGAGACCAAGAAGAAGATCAGAAGAATCAAGGCGACGTACCACCAAAAACTCTGCATTTTGGAAAAAACGCCAATCGAAGGCTGTTCTTTTTCCCCCTCCGCCTCATCATCATAATCATCTTTTACGTACCCGCCCAATGAGAGAGCTGCATGCGAATAGGCATCCGGCTCTTCCTCTAGATCGGCCGTTGGTACTGAGTCCCGAGGGCCTGGGCGTCTTTTAGCTAACGAGGCAACATCGCGTTTCGTGTTGCAATGGCGACAAATGGGTGCGGTTGTGGCCACGCGTTTTCCGCATCCTTGGCAGTCGGTGAATTCAAGTCTTCCAGAAGGTGATGGAGGCATAACGGAGCTTCATCGGTTGATCGGTAGCATGAAGGTTTTAGCACGAAGCGCACGCTAGTGAATTGCAGGTAAAATCACTTGGAAAACATGGCATTTCGTACTCGTACTCAGCACCAGCGGTACTCGTACTCGAAACACGTTAGTCGAGTACGAGTACGAGTACGAGTACCATTTCGTTGAGTACGAGTACGATTGGATGTTAAATAGTGCAACTTCAAAACTTGCGCGTCGTGCGAACTTCGACATGGAGACATTTCCAGGCACGAAGAGTTATCATTATAGACTTGAAACGGAAAAACTGCGTCCAACCTCCCCACCCAAACCAAAAACCATGACAAATCGACGCCGCTTCCTTTGTTCGGCTTCCGTTGCTTTGGGAGCTGCAGCTTCTATTGACGTAGGCCAGCTTCTATCATCCGAAGTTGACGATAGTCGACCAGCCATTGAGATACTTGAAGCCAAGGTAATCAGCTGGAAGCCTCCTTTGTACCATGGCTGGCCCACATTGGTGCAGCGCAAAAACGGAGAATTGCTGCTTGCGTTTTCGGGCGGACGCGAGGGGCATGTGTGTCCCTTTGGTCGACTGGAACTCATGCGTTCCAAGGACAACGGACTTACGTGGAGTTGGCCACAGGTCCTCTACGATGGTCCCATCGACGATCGCGATGCGGGGGTCGTTGAAACGACTCGCGGCAGTATTCTCGTTACGACGTTCACTTCGTTGGCTTACGAACCCAAATTAGCTCGGGCTGAAAAAGCCTTGCCGGGTGAGCCGGGAGCGTTCTCAGATCCGAAGTTGCTTCTGGAGTGGCAAGCTGTCCAAAGCCGATTGACCGCCGAACAACGAAAATCCGAACTCGGGAATTTCATGTTGCGTTCGGTGGATGGAGGTGTCACTTGGTCGGAGCGATACCGCGTCCCACTCAACAGCCCACACGGTCCAGCCGTCATGCGCGATGGCAGGTTGTTGTATGCGGGCAAAGCCATTTACGCAGACGAACGGATCGGTGTTTGCGAGTCCACCGATGACGGCGTTAGCTGGAACTGGTTGGCAACAATCCCGCAACGCCCCGGAGATGATCCAACTCGGTATCACGAGCTCCATTTGGTTGATGCGGGAAAGGGCAAACTGATTTGCCACATTCGAAACGAAAACAAAACAGACGACGGCCAGACGCTTCAAAGCGAATCGAAAGACGGCGGACGGACTTGGACGATTCCTCACACCATTGGCGTTTGGGGATTGCCTTCTCATTTGCTACGGCTGAGAAATGGAAATCTTTTAATGTCATATGGTCATCGAAGAAATCCACTTGGCATCCAAGCTCGATTGAGTGGCGATGCCGGCGCAACATGGAGCGATTCGATCCTGATAACCAACGATGCAAAATCCTCCGATTTAGGATACCCGTCGACCGTGGAATGCGAAGACGGAACGATGGTGACCGTATGGTACGAAGTCCTCGAGGGCTCGCCCTTGGCTCAGTTGAGACAATCGCGATGGAAGTGGTTATAGTATTGACTCGTTTTGATTGCGATATTTTCATTCCTTAATTCCAACTTTTCACGCTCACAATGACCACGCAAAACTTCAAGTATCAGTTGCTGAACGAAGCCGGACAGCCAACCACTTTCCTTTCGAAAAAAGGAAGCTTTGACGGAGAACAACTTGACCTGGCAGGAGAACGGTATCGAGCTGCCGACATTCTCCATACCATGCAGGTGAAAAAGGCTTTCATATTCGTCGTGCCCGGTGCCGAGGACGCGCCAAAGGCAATTTCCATCCTGATGCATACGGGAAATGTAAAGCAGCTTAGGTCCGATATTGATCGCATTCGAAGTGCGGTACAAGTCGGCAAGGAGGAAGAGGCCTGGCAGGCGGGTGGACGTGTTGGTGTGTTTCGCAAGGAGCAATGTCCGTGCTGTACCGCGACGCTGAATCTTAGTCGATTCGAACCGACGCCCCAACTGTTTTGCGACTATTGCGACACAGTGTTCACCGTTCCCATCCAGCCAGAAACACCAAAGAACGAAGTGGAATACAAACTGTGCGAACACTGTGGAATGTATTCGCATCCGCGGCATTTCACGGAGTTTTACTTCTACTTTCTTTTTGTTGTCTACGGGTACTGGACGAATGAATCGACGCGTTGCCCTGCGTGCATGCGCGGTACAGCTTGGAAGATGCTGGCTGTCAATTTCCTATTTGTGATCGGAATTGTTCCCGCCGTCTACCAACTCATTCGCGCCTATGCGAGCGACAAAATCGCTGGCCCCTTTTCAGGACTACATGCCGCCAACTTAAAAGCGACCAAACGCAATTATTCGGCAGCAACGAAAATCTACCAATCTATTCTCGAACGCGTACCGTTTGCAGCCGGCGTGCATTACAACTTGGGACTGGCTCTCGTTCAGAACAAAGAATGGGAGAGGGCTTCAGCGGCTTTCGAACTCTCGCTCGACGATTGCAGCAATTACCGTTACGCCGCCGGTGGACTGATGCATTGCTATGAAGCGCTCGGCCGAACCGAAGATTTCAACGCGATGCAGTCACAGTGGAGCAGTCCTGAAGCCGAAAATGAAATACCAACCGACGCAACGTCCGCACAAGCGTGAGACCTGTGTCGAGGAGCCGTTGGGCGTTAGCCAAATGGCACTCACTTTGTTAGCGGAACGGCGCGAGCCGTCCGGTGAGTGGCCTTTAAATGACGCGAAACCGGCGGGCTGGCGCCCATCCGCTACAGAAACACAATCGAAAGTGAGTATCATTGGGCGCTAGCCCCGGTTTCCAAAGGTGCTCGACATTCGTCGAGAACCGCGGCTAACGCCGAACGGCTAATTATTCATTTCACCCAAAGAATCCTGCCGAAGTGCTAAGAACCATGAATGAGAGACCGCCGAACAAGGAGTTTCAATCCCAACGAAGGCAATTCTTCTCGCAGACTGCCGCAGGTCTTGGCTCGATTGCATTGGCGAGCATGTTGAGCGCGGACTCGAAAAGGGCTCTCGGGACAGGAGTGCCAGGCGTCCTAACGGAGCTTCATCACAAGCCGACTGCGAAACGGGTCATCTACCTTTTCCAATCAGGTGGCCCATCGCAACTGGATTTGTTTGACTACAAGCCAAGTTTGAATGCACAGCATGGCCAGCCACTTCCTGACTCCGTTCGAAATGGGCAGCGATTGACAGGCATGAGTGGCAACCAAGCTATCTTGCCACTAGCAAAAAGCATTTTTCAGTTTCAACAGCATGGCGAATCGGGGGCTTGGATTAGCGAGCTGTTGCCGTACACGGCAAAGATTGCGGACAAGCTCTGCATAGTGCGATCCATGACAACGCAAGCGATCAATCATGATCCCGCAATTACCTTTTTTCAAACTGGTTCGGAGATGGCTGGACGCCCCTCGATCGGATCGTGGATGTCCTATGGTCTTGGAACCGAGAACGAAAATTTGCCCGCCTTCGTGGTTTTGGTGACCAAGGACAAAGGGGGACAACCTCTCTATCAACGGCTTTGGGGAAGCGGTTTTTTGCAGTCACGCTACCAAGGCGTTCAGCTGCGAGCTGGGGCTGAGCCGGTATTGTTTCTCAACGATCCGGACGGGGTTTCGCGAAGCCAGCGCCGCTCCATGTTGGACTTGAGTCGCGATATGGATCTGGCTCAGCGCGAGCAAACGCTCGATCCTGGCATTGACGAACGCATCGCTCAATACGAAATGGCATATCGACTGCAGTCCTCCATTCCCGAAGTGAATAACTTGGCCGATGAGCCGGAACATGTTTTGAATTTGTATGGTCCCGATGTCAAGAAACCCGGATCGTTTGCCGCCAATTGCTTATTAGCTCGACGATTGGTGGAACGCGGAGTGCGATTTGTCCAACTATTTCACCAGGACTGGGATCACCATGGCGGTCTGCCGGCTGGTCTGAAGAGGGAATGTTTGCAAACCGATCAACCATCGGCTGCTTTGGTGGCCGACCTGGAACGATGCGGACTGCTTGAGGATACCTTAGTCGTTTGGGGTGGCGAGTTCGGTCGAACGAATTATTGTCAGGGTAAACTAACCGATACGGATTATGGTCGAGATCACCACCCACGGTGCTTTAGCATGTGGATGGCTGGTGGTGGCGCCAAGCCCGGCTTGTCATTCGGGCAAACGGATGAGCTGGGCTACAATGTGGTGGACAAACCGGTTCAAGTGCATGATCTGCATGCCACGATTTTGCACATGCTTGGTGTTGACCATCAACGATTGACGTATCCATTCCAAGGTCGCAGGTTCCGACTTACGGATGTGCATGGTGTTGTTCAACATGAGATGCTGACAAGCTAAGCGCATCGCAGTACATGTCAATTCGCAGGTCCGGCTCGGGCTGGTCCCGACCGGCGTTGAGTTAGCAAGTAGTGGAATCTCGTGAGAGTTCCTGCAGTGCCTCAAGCTCCAGGAAGTTTTACAACTTCCGCTACGAGGACAGGCTTAATTCAACGCCATTCGGGCTGGTCCCGACCGGACACCGCTTTGGAGTTCTAATGGGCCTCGTAATGAAAATGACAACTCTGGATTCGTCGCACCGCAATTGGCGGTGCGA
>JANPHB010000413.1:0-36575 GCA_031424235.1 Pirellula sp. | reverse complement strand
TAGCCAACGAACGGTCGGACCTTTGGCCCTTAAGAGCAATCGCGACGAATACCCAGCCCGTTGGGCTGGGCTATGTAAATTGCTGGGCCGTTGGCCCGGAAGCACAGAAAACATGCAACTTCAAAACTTGCGCGTCGTGCTGAGTTCACTAGCTTGCGCGTCGTGCTAAGGTTTTCGTGCCCCATTCGGCCAGAGCCTAGACTCCAAGCCCATTCGAAATCAACCCGGCCATGTACCCACCCTTAAAGCCTGCATCGATATTGACTACCGCGACATTGGAAGCACAACTGTTTAGCATGCTAAGAAGCGCAGATAAGCCTGCAAAGTTCGCTCCGTAGCCGACGCTTGTCGGCACGGCGATCACCGGGCAGCGAACGTGGCCAGCCAGTACACTTGGCAACGCCCCCTCCATTCCCGCCACGCAAACGATAGCGTTCATGGACTGCAACAACGGCACCTGTGACATCAATCGATAGGGCCCAGCGACTCCAACATCCTGGATGAGCCGTGTTGGCACCCCCATCCAAGCTAGCGTTTCTAGAGCTTCGAGCGCAATGGGCTCATCGGTCGTACCGGCGCTGACCACCGCAACGTTCCGTGGCTTTCCATCCATTTTTTGCAGGACTTTTTCTGGCGAGATCGGAGTTGCTTGCTGGCCGATGCGAAGCGTTCGACCGACATGGTTCCAACGCGTGTACACAAACATTTCGGTCAGCGTGCGAACTTGCTCAGGCGTGACTCGAGTCACGAGGACCTCTGCACTTTCGACAAGCAATGCGTCTGCAACCGTTCGGATCGAGTCCGGCGATTTACCCGAACCATAAATGACCTCCGGGTATCCACAACGTCGCTTCCGATCCAGGTCGGGCGTCGTTGAACCTTGCGACTGAACCGCCGATTCAAGAATTCGCTGCCCTAATTCGATGGCAGTGAGTTGGCCGTCCTGAAAGTCCGACCAAATGCGATTCAGTTTTTCGTTATCAAGCATTGGTGAGCTATTCTTTGAATCCCTTTTTGTCACCAGCTGCCATCAAGTAGGCCATCAGATCCCTAAGTTCCGCTGGATTGAGTCCATCGATAAGGCCTTCCGGCATCTGTGAGGTTTTGGACGACACAATGCTCTCAACGTCCGACTTCTTGACCACGATCGGCTTGGCGTCGGTATTGACTGTGTAAACGTAATACTCGTCTCCAATCTCAACCGCACGTCCGACCAGCACTTTGCCTTCGCTAGTCAACAACTGCTGAGAGCCATACTGGTCCGAAATAACTTTGCTTGGCTCCACAATCGCATTAAGCATGTCCTCAGCTGAGAACTTCTTGCCAGCCGTCGACAAATCAGGGCCGATCCCGCCACCTTCTCCACCCAGCCGATGGCACTTGGAGCATGACGTTGCGTTGAAAAGATTTTTGCCTGATTCGAAGTTTCGCTTCGCACCGTCGCCTAATACCGTTAAGGCTTCGGCAGTTGTCCATTTCCGCCCCGGCCCAGCAGGTGGCGTCGACTTGACCGGAGCTGCAATCAGCGATACTCCGGCCAGTGGCTCAAGCACAATCAGTTCGGCTGGCGTGCAACTAGCTAGCGAGTCTTCTCGGAACTGCATCAAGAATTTTGCATAGCTATTCCCGCCTGGCTTCTTGGCTGCATCGATAAAAAACTGCAAGTATTTTTCACGCTGCGGGATCGTCCATCCCGACTTGACGTTTCGCAACATAAAGGCGAAGTGGATGGCACGCGATGGCGGCATGTTCGCTAACATGCTACCCACAGTGCCACCATAACCTGCGTTTCGAGTTACCAAATATCCCCAATCCGGAATCGGTTCTGGCCCTAGGTTGGCCATCAGCGCAAGCGTCTTCGCTACGACAGTCGGCGATCGCAAATAAACAAGCAATTGCACGAGTTCCGCATTCATTGGATACGATTTGCTTGGATAAGCTGAATCAAATTCCTTGACCAACTTTTCACGCCATTCTTCCGAGGGCTCTCCATGCCGAGCGAAAGCGATTTGCAAGGTACGAAGTCCAAACAGTTTTTCAACTTCGTCTAGCCCATCCAGATTGAGCGTCGCTAACTTCTCGATGAGAGCTCCGGTATCCTTCGCAGAGCCTTGATGAGCGACCGCCATCATAGCGTTGAGCACGGCTTTGTTGCCTTTCGTAGCAAACGCCATTTCTCGCCAAGCGGCGAAGGGTTGGCTTTCAAGTGCCACACGTGCGGCGTATCGAATGAATCGATCTTCGTGCCCTAGGTTTGCCAAGATTAGCTTCAAATCGCCATCGGTTTTTCCGTGAAAAGCTTCGAGCTTACGCCGCAAGGCCCGGGCCTCGGCCCCCTTGGTATCCACGCCTGTAACTGGCGCTGTCGAGTCTTTGCCTTCGTAGCTGACACGGTAGAGAGCGGACTGAGTGCCACGACCGCCTGCTGTAAAGTAAAGAGAACCATCTTGCCCAACCACTGCATCGGTAACCGGCAGCGGTGAGCCAGTAACGAAATCCGACTTCTTGCCGGTGTAGCTAGAGCCCTCTGGGGTCAAATCGATCGAATAAATTGTGCTGTAAGTCCAATCGAGAATGAACAGCGCACGTTGGTAGTTTGCGGGGAACTTTGCACCTGTCCCAAAGACAATACCGGTGGGTGAACCGGGGCCAATATCTACCGCAGCAGGTAGGGAATCTTCGTAATATGCCGGCCACTTACCAGTGCCGCTTCGCCATCCAAATTCGCTACCGCTGGTCGCATGGCAAACACGTGTAGGTCGATACCAGGGGGAACCGAAATCCCATTCCATATCCGCGTCATAAGTAAAAAGGTCTCCATCTGGATTGAACTCAATGTCATATTGATTGCGGTAGCCCATGCTATAAACGTTCCACTCTTTACCTGAGGGATCGACATTGCAAATCCAACCACCTGGCGCAAGTATGCCCGCAGCGTGGCCGTTGGCGTCCCATCGACGAGGCAACAAATGATCTTCGTTCCAATTTTGAGGAATGCGGCTCCCGGCAACTTTGCTTGGCAGCTTCGTGTGATTCCCCGCAATTACGAACAACGACTTTTTATCTGGACTCAAGATAACAGCGTGCGGTCCATGCTCACCTCCGCCTGGCAGAGGCATGCAAAACTCATCGCTATCGACAAGCCCATCGCCGTTGGTGTCGCGCAGTCGGTGCAAGCCAGAACCGGGACCATTGACCACCGCATACAACGAATCAAAGGCCCATAAAAGCCCCTGTGCTCCACTAATTGCCACAGGAAGCTTTTCAATTTTAGTAGGGCTAGCAGCGTCGCCAGGAGTGATCTTGAAAATGCCTGCTCCATCTTGATCGCTTGCGAAGAGACAACCATTAGGACCTGTTGTCAACGATACCCAAGACCCTTGAGAACGGGGGACTTGATAGACTTTTTCGATCTTGAACCCAGCTGGAACCGTCGCATCCTTTGCTACCACAGGATAAAATTCGCCACCCGAATTGGACCCGAAAGCAGTCGTAACTGAGTCTTTGGAAATACTGCTCGTCCACGGCAGCTTACTGTCACCAATCTCTCCAATCGCCGTCACCGCAGTCCAAGCCGAATCGTCGAATGCCGCCTTTTGCCAAGCATCTCCGCCCGTATCTTTGCTCCCCTTCCATGAAGTGTCCGACACAATCTCCATCGACTTGTTGCCCAGACGCACGTATAGGGCGGCCAAAACTCCTGCTGGTCCGCCATCGTTTTTCGCTTTGATACTGATTACATTTTTGCCCGAAACGAGCAGCGAAGTAACGTCGGTACCTTCGAGCTGGGACCACTCATCCGAACTCGACGCTTTCTTATCATTGATAAAGACTTCGCAATGATTGTCGGCCGTAGCAGCAACCATTGCCTTGTCGACTTTTCCGTCCAACGTGAACGCTTTTCGCAATACGATTTTTGCCTCGTCACTCGAGTTGCCAACCCAAACCCATGCTGGCTTGGCTTGGAAATCAATCTGCCGCTTTGCTGGTTGTCGAGCACTAGCAGACCCGCAAATCAGGACGGCCAAAAATAGAACACCAATGAAGTGAAGGGTGCGAAATGGGATAAGCACAAAAGATTCCTTTGAGGTAGGTTCGAGGCGGGAAGGGTTGGGAGGTTGGTATAAAAGATTGTTGCTGTGGCGCGAAGGATGAACTATTTGATCGACTTGATTCGGATATTTTTGAACTCGGCCCACATGGGCTTACCGGCGTGCAGTTGCAATGCCATTACTCCGTCGGTAAGGGCATGGCTCGGTTCGTTGTCGGTGAAATCGAGCACCAATCGATTGTTCAAGTAATGCTGGATGTTGGCTCCTTTGCCGATAATCACGACATCATTCCAGTCATCCAACTTCATCAATTTAGAAAAGGCATCTTGATCGATAAGCGTGCTGGATTCTACCTTTTTGCCATCGGTGGACCAGGATGCCTTTTCCCCTACGAGGCACACACGATTGCGTTTGCCTCCTTCGTCGTAGATAAAGCTAGATACATTCGGAAAAGTGACTTCATTGCGCAGTTCGTGTTGGTACCCTCGAACGACCCACGCGTTTTTAACTGAGCCGTCGGTGATGTGCTTGGAGCGATATTGAATTCCGGAATTGTTCGTCGCATTGCAACGAAAGGACAAACGCAACTCAAAGTCCTTGGTCGTTCCTTTTTTCCAGATCAAAAAAGTATTGCCATTGGCAACATTTTCCGGAGTCGTTTCACCATGAATCACTCCATCACGGACACTCCAAAGCTTGGGATCACCATCCCATCCGTCCAAGTCCTTGCCATTGAAAATCGATTGCATTCCCGATTCGGCAGGCGCATTGACAGGGCCATCCGCGGCAAATGCACATGTCGAAATCGCGATCAAGACCAGAGAGGAAAACCAACGCATGAGGCAGGACTCCAAGTGAAAAAGGTGGGATAGGCGTTTCGGCAATTATGATCATCTACCGGTTCGCTGCAAACGCCTGATCGATCCTAGAGCAAAAAAAGTCCATCATTGTTGGCATTTTCGGGCCGCAGCATCCTACCTCACCGCTGGAAACATGTTTCTTGCGAGTTTGCGTAACGAATTCTTTTCTAGGGAGGGTGAGGCTCCTGCCTATGTAGGATGGGACCATTGTCCCGTCCATTAAACTAGTTCGGGACAATTGCCCCAAACTACTTCTAGCATATGCAGACCTTGTCGTCCCCAGCTCGGTAGGAGCCTCACTCTCCCGACGTTTTTTAAGGGATTTGGTAATCTGCGGAAAGTTATTGGCCCCACCGTCTGGCGACGGTGGCTACTTGGCAGTGCAAAGTTGTTTGGAGCGGTGGTCCTACGTACAAACGCTCCATCACCATTCCTCGCTAAAACGGTTTGTCGGACACCAGAATGTCGTCGACCCAAAGTTTTGCTTGTTTGCTCCCATAACTGTGGGCGGAGATGCCAATTTCAAGCGAACTATAGATCGCCGAGCGGAGCGGTAGGGTTACTCCACTAGCGTCAACAATGAGTTTGTCGTCTTGCCAGATTTTGACGTGTCCCTCATTGTCATTGGACAGGTGAATGTGCGTTTGCACTTTGACCCATTGCCCCATCGGAAAAACAACTGCTATATCCGCAGACTGCCGAAACCTCGGCTTGTCTAGCGACTTGAGCTCCGCCTCCAAATGACCATTTTCTGTGATGCAAAGCCTAATCCCTGCATGCTGTTTGATCCATTCGCATTCGAGATCCATCAAAGTAAATGGAAGCGAATCTTCTGCGTAGTAATAGGCTTGATACCAGAAGTCATCGCCATGGGCGAAGTAAACAAGCGGCGAGGAAATCGAAGCTTTGCAGGTCACCATATCACCGGGCTTGGCTGGAGCTATGCAAAGCAACGCACGCTCCCCCGAGTGGACATGTTGGTCATCCGGAGCAACCGAAGCATCCAAAAACGTTTGTCCTCCCTTCAAAATCCGGTTTCTCAATTTCACGTAGTCAGCCACTTCACGAGCTCTCGGTGACTGCAACGTCAACGCTCCCCAACCTCGTACTTCTCCTACCAACTCCCGCAGGCCATCGACTCCAAGACTTAATCCTTCGAACGACTCGCTAAAGTTTCGTCGAATGGCGATCCTTTGTCCGCCCCCTTCCTCGACTCGATACGTCACGCCTCCTTCCTGTTGATAGGCTTTCGCCATTTCCACCGGGTAATACACCTTGTCCACGTAATACCACTTTCGATTGCGAACATCGACACTAAACAAGCGTCCGTCAGTTGTCAAAACGTAGGTTGTGCCATCAATCGTATTTTTGAGTTCTACCTGCGAGTCATCCAGAGGTTCGATACTCGGATGTCGTCGAAGGTAAAATACAATCACTGTCACCGCACATAGGATCGCAACGGTGGTTAGGAGGCGCTTTGCTTTGATACTGTCCGTTGAATCTGATCGCATTGCCATATACATGTTTGCTTGCACGGAGGTGAAATCACCACCAGTCGATGTCTGGATAGACCGAATTTACCCAAGTCGGAGTCCAGAGGACTGGGCAATCAACTCCACTTTTTCTTTTGCCTTTTTCACTGCTTCAGCTCGATTGTATCGAATAGGACGCACAAAGTCACTCTCGGCAAGAGTGACCCACCTTAGAACAGGGTACCGCATCTTGAACCTGGGTACTTCGTAGCGAAACTCGTCAAGAGTTTCGGTGGTGTCGAGGACAAAGCCGAAAGTCTTGACGACTTTCGCTACCCAATTGTCCGTTTTCGCTTGCCGTCGGAACAGGTCCGAGCGAATCGGTTAACTCCAATCCAAAATACGATATACTGCTTACTAATCCTTGCTCCCAAATCAAACCGATTGAATTCGAATCCGCTACTCCAATGACGCACCAGTACCTTTCCCGAATCGAAAACCTGCTCGACCCAGCAGGAAATATTCTCTTAAACATGAGCTATGCCGACGCCGAACAGCGAGTTCTTTCGGGCGATGCCAAACAAGTTGACGCAATTGACGGTCAGTTTGCCATCATGGTTGCCAGCGGGAAAATCGTTCGTATGGCTAGGTCCATCGGACGGCCTCTCCGCTATTTCTTGGCAAAACTCGTCGATGGACCTTGTTTGATCGTCGCCGAGCGCATGGATGAAATAGTCAGGCGACTGACCGAAATGGGAATTGCGGATCAATTCCATTCTTCCTACACGCGAATGGTCCCTGCTCACCACGTGGTTCAAATCGAACTGCTCGGTTGCCCTGACCCCAACCCGAAGTATGTGCGATTCTTCGATCCTCAACGCAACTCCTTGCCAGCCGACTTGAGTTTGATCGGGGAGCAGTATGTTGCCAGACTTTCGCAAGAGTGTGATCGCTGGCTCGATACGATGCCCGCCTCCGAACCGATTGGAGTTCTGTTCTCCGGTGGCATCGACTCGGGTGCGGTTCTGATCGCACTCTATGACCGACTGCTCAAACGTGGCGAGTCTCCCGCCAGACTCAAAGCATTTACTCTTCGAATCGATCACTCCGATGGTGACGCAGCTCAGGCGCAGGAGTTTGTTCGTAAATGCCGCATGGAAGAGTTGCTGGAAATCGTTGACTGCAACAGTGAGGCATTGGACTGGCGTGAAACAGTCCATGTACTTGAGGACTACAAGCCTCTCGATGTCCAAAGCGGGACGATGGCGATGGCTCTTTGCCGCGAGATTCGGAATCGGTATCCCGAATGGAAACATCTCGCCGACGGCGACGGTGGCGACGAAAACCTCAAAGACTATCCGATCGAAGAGAATCCAGAACTGACCATTCGCAGCGTACTCAACAACCTCATGCTGTACCAAGAAGGTTGGGGCGTGCATGCAATCAAGCATTCGTTGACCTACAGCGGCGGCCAAAGCCGTGGCCACATCCGAACCAGCGCTCCGGCCGCCCATTTCGGTTTCTCTGGATTCAGCCCATTTGCATTGCCACGCGTAATCGAGGTGGCCGAAGCCATTCCATTCATCGAATTGACGGATTGGGATCACCGCAAACTATACGATCTCAAGGGGGAAGTCATTCGTCGCGGTATTCAATCGGTGTGCGGCATCGAAATGCCCATCTTTGAGAAGCGTCGATTCCAGCACGGTGCGATCGACAAGGCCAGATTCACGGAACTGTTTCCCAAGGACGAAGCCGAATACCGATTCGAGTTTCTGAACGCCTATCAGCCTTCGCGGTAGAGGGAATGGGTTTCGTTCTTAATATTTTTCCCCTCCTCGCCCCGAACCGGCAAAGCGTCGAGTCATTTTGTAGCGAAACTCGTCAAGAGTTTCGTTCGTTTAGGCGATGCAGCCGAAAGTCTTTACGACTTTCGCTACACAAAAGGTGAGGTTTCTCGTTGACATTGCGGGCTATGCAACCTGATAAATTTGCAATCGAGTCGACTCGGCCCGAATTCAATCGCCCTTCGGCGTGGTCAACTCCCAAAGTCATCCGCGCGCAAGAACCCGACGGCATGGGCGGCGAAGTTGACACAACTACCGTTTTTTTGACAGGCGCAGAGTGCCCATTCCGCTGCTCGATGTGCGACCTATGGCAATACACTTCGCTAGGCAACACACCGGTCGGTGCAATTCCTTTTCAATTAGCTAAAGTGTTGAAGCTGGAACCCCCGAATCGCAGGCGTTGGCTC
Source organism: Pirellula sp. (assembly GCA_031424235.1). Taxonomy (GTDB): domain Bacteria; phylum Planctomycetota; class Planctomycetia; order Pirellulales; family Pirellulaceae; genus JBKCUI01. The sequence continues at coordinate 27,937 of JANPHB010000413.1, read as the reverse complement.
AAACTCTACAACGCGAGCAACTTTTTCGATCCCCGATCGATTCCTATCGAAGACTTGAAAGCGATTGCCGATCACTGTTCTCCCTTCGAACGTGTCATCGTCGAGAACCATCCACGTTTTTGCGATGATCGTATGGCCGCATTTTCGAGTTCCATTCCCGGTCAGCTTGAGGTTGCGATGGGACTGGAGACGATCCATCCAAATGCGATCGAAATCATGAACAAGGGGATGAAACTCGCAGACTTCGATCGAGCTGTCGAAAAATGCCTAAGCCTGCGTATTGACGTTCGTGCCTTTGTTTTGCTCCATCCACCTGGGGTTGACCGAAATGAATCTGTTGAGTGGACTTTGAGAACGGTCGCCTACGCGATAGAACGGAAAGTTCGGCATGTCAGTATTATTCCTGTGCGGGCAGGCAATGGTTGGATCGATCGACTGATCGAGACGAAAGAGTATCAACTGCCAACCGTTTCGATGATCCAAGATCTGTACCAAAGCTTCAGCCGAAGTGAAATCTTTTCGGCTGGAATTTCTTCAGCAGAGAATACCACGATCGAGTTCGATCTTTGGGATTTGGAAAATTGGCAAGATGGCTGCCCTAAATGTCGTGAATCGCTTGGCAATCATATTGCGAGATGCAATCGCGAACAGAAAATACTTCCGCTAGATGAAACGCAAATCCACTGTGAATGCACTGTTTGATGCCGTCATCGTTGGCTCAGGCTTCGCTGGCTCGATCCTCGGCAAGATTCTTGCCAAGAACGGTTGGCGCGTTGCGATCATTGACCGGGCAAGGCATCCTAGATTCGCAATAGGCGAGTCGTCGACTCCCACTGCCGATTTTTTGTTGGCCTACTTAGCCGATCGATGGCAAATGCCGGAGTTGCGTCCGTTGGCAGCTTGGGGGACATGGAAAGAAACATATCCGGAAATAAGCTGTGGAAAGAAGCGAGGTTTCACGTATTTCGCTCATTCGCCAGATTCCCCTTTTCGCAATTGCCCTGATCACTCAACTTCGCTGATGGTGGCCGCGTCGCAGACCGACTACTGGAGTGATACGCAGTGGCTTCGAAGCGATGTCGATATGTTCTTTGCCCGACAGTCGGTTGCTAGCGGTTGCGAACTGGTTGAAAATGTTGGCGTCGAAAATGTTTACCGCAATGATTCCGTTTGGCGCGTTCGAATCAAGGACCGCGACAGCGAAAAAAACACGCGGGAGTTACAGGCACGTTGGCTTATCGATGCTGGTGGCGGCGGCGACTTCTCCGAACGATGGCTTGGGAATCAAAGCGATGACGATTGGATGAAGACACAAACGGCTTCGGTGTTCGGGCATTTCACTGGAGTGAAGAGCTTCGCCGATCAGTTAGCTCCCACCTCGCCTATCGATCCTGCTTCGGGGTTCTGTGCCGATGATTCCGCTCAGCACCACGTCGCTCAGAACGGTTGGATGTGGATGTTGCGATTTGATTCGGGCGTGACCAGCGTCGGTATCGTCCAGCCGACAAAGTTTTGGAAGCCCATCGGGACAGTGAGTGTGGGAATGGAAATATGGAACCGTTGGGTAGAACAGTATCCATCCATAAGTGAACTATTGTCCAATGCGAGCCCCGCGGAAGCTGGCGATGGAGCTCTGCGATGGAGCGACCGATTGAGTCGATGTCGGCGGCGAGCTGTCGGGGACGGATGGGTACAACTGCCGACAGCCTATGGGTTCGTCGACCCACTACATAGCACTGGCATCGCTCACGCGCTCAGCGGAGTGCTCCGAATTGCGGAGCTATTGGTCGCAGACGGTGCTGTTGACTCAAGCCAGTCCGCGAGATGGGTAGCCTATGACGCCCAGCTGCGACGCGAAATCGAATGGATCGATTTGCTCGTAGGTGGTTGCTACCGCTCACTTCCTTCTTTTCCAACATTCTGCGCCTTTGCCGCTTGGTATTTCGTCGCTGCAATCCAGTTTGAAAGGGTGATGGCTCGCGATCCGAGCCGCTGGAGCAATGGCTATCTCTCGTGTGAAATCAATCAAATGCAGGATAGAGCCTTGCAGTCTCACCAACAACTAATGAGACAGAGCGAAGAGGCCAACATCGAATCGATACGGCGAGCCATCGAGCCCTGGAACGATGTGGGGCTTCTCACGCCAGTGCGAGGGCAACGGATTCCACATACGGCACCGCCTAAGTATAGCTTAACGCTTAAGGCTTAATGCTTAAGTTTACAACTCGTTCCCAGGCTCAGCCTGGGCTGTGCGACAAATAGCAGTTTGAACAGATGTTGTTAATGTGACTTTCGTTCCGCTGAATGGCACTTGAAGGTCTGTGGTCTGATAGCCCGGAGGGCGACACATCTCTGCCGGTGGCGTAAGCCACCGGGTTAGTTGCAGTGCAATGAAAAGCCCGGAGGGCGACACATCGAATCATGCAAGATGTGTCGCCCTACGGGCTTTGATGGCGGTACAAACTGAGCAAATTTGGTGTTTCAAACCGGCTAGCTTCTCAGTCACGAAATGGAATGAAAATTCCTAAATCAAACTGGTGAAATTTTGACGAAATTGGCCTTTGTCGCTCAGCCTAGGGGCGAGAGGCGGTTGAAGTTGAGCCTGGGTACGAGGTAGAGGCAACGAAAAAGGCCGGGGTTTTAGAGCATGCACTTACCCCCCGGCCTAGTAAAAACGCTATCCAAAAAATCTACTCTTTGGCTGCTGGTTCTTTTTCTTTGTCACACACTCCGTCACCACAAGCCGATTTACAGTCTTGACCACAAGCTTCTAACGCGACTCGCTTGAATACAAACGTTCCACCAATTGGAGATGTAGGCTCTCCATAGAAGAATACGAATTTCGCAGTGTCATCTTTCGAGAACTCGACAGTCGCTCCGAAGCCTTGTACGCCTTCGTCGATCGTGACGAAATCAAGCTTGCCATCATGTGCTTGGATGGCCTGCCATTTCGAAGAGCCACCTGCAATCATCTGGGCCGCTTGCTCATCACTGCCAGTTACAGCAGAGAGAAGGGCACCGAACACGCCTTTATCGGATTGAACTTCGCCCTCAGCCTTTGCTGATTTCGTTCCCTTTGGTCCTTTGACTAGCTTTCCGTCTGGAGCGAACTCCATGTGAGCGAAGCCACTTTGAATGTAATTGGCCATCGACCCAGGATCTTGGTCCTTGGTGTCAACTTTTTCTAAAGTGATTTCCCAAGTTCCATAAATGTGCTTGCCCAAGCTTGCCAGTGCTTCACGTGATAGTTTTTCATCTTCCGACTCAGCCGGTGCATCTTTACGTGGTACCAAGACGGCAACGTGCGAGCGGTCTTCATTCATCATATAGTGCCAATTCCGAGTAGAATCGAAACCGATGGCAACGTGCTTGCAACCGCCAGCTACCTTGGCTGTTCCTACAAATCCGAGATACTCACCCGCTTGACTGAAGCGTTTGATGTGACCGATGCTGGATTCAGCGGTCAAGATTTCGCCGTTGCTGCAGCATCGAACATTCATTGGGTTGCAGCAGGAACCAAATCCTTCGTCGTCGTTGCGAGAGCGTTTTCCCCAGCCATTAAGTCGCTTGCCATCACGGTCGTAGAATCCAACCTGAAATTTGGTGTTCTCAGCGATCAAGAGATTCTCACCATCGGTCTGAATGTCCAATTGCCCACAGCAACCACCAACTCCATCCATAATCGACTTGGCGTTTTCCAAGTTATGATCGAGTCGCCAAATCGCATACCCATAGCCAGTCAACATTGGGCAAGAAACAAAGACATCGTCTTCGGTGGCTGCTAAACCAGTCGCGTTAGCCCATCTGGCCATTGAGCCCGATTGATCAATAGCTTGTGCCACGTTGGCTGCAGCATCTTCAAACTGCTTCTTGGAAACATTGAGCAATTTCAATCGGCGTTCGCGACGTGTCTTTGCCTTCTCTTCTTCGTCTTCGGGAACGATCTCAAGCTTGGCAATCTGCTCTTCCAAACGATCGAGCTGAGCTTTGGCTGCTTTTGTCTGTTCCTTAATTCGCTTTTCGTTTTCTTTCTTCAGTGCCGCGAGAGCTTCTTCTTGATTGCCGATATTGGGCGCGTCGATCTCAAGCTCGACTTTGCCTTCGGAAGTCATCTTTGCAACCTTGCCAGAGCCAGCCACAAAGAGCTTTCCATCCGGCGAGAAGTTCAAAGCTTGCGGAATAAACTTGAGAGGAAACGAGTGAAGCATTTCCCCCTCTCCGCTGTACACCATCACCAAGCCTTTATCCGCTCCTGTACCGGCGCAACACATCCAAAGATTGTTGTCGGGGCCAACACAAAATGTCTCCAATTTCACCGGCCGACCTTCTACCATCGGAGCAATGCTTCGAGCCTGCTTGTGAGTCGCTTCGTTGTTGGCGGCATCGACGGCCGTCATGGGTGAGACCAATCCCCAAGTGAGGAGGGTCGCTAAGAAAAACGTTTTTGAAGAAAGGAAGCGAAGACGCATACTAGAATCCTTTGTATTTGGGCACGATTTATTCAGCCAGAGGAAGCTAAATGGTAAGACATTCACCTTGGAATAGCAAGATTAGGAAAATGAATCCAGTCTAACGGGGGGCGAAACGCTAGCGGTACGCCGCAAGGAGGCGTGTCACTTACTTTTTGGAATTGCCTGCATTTCCAACGGGAGGGCGTGGCCACCGCTCCAAACATTTTTGCGATGCCAAATAGTAGCCACCGTCGCCAGACGGTGGGGGCAATAACTTTCCTCAGTTTGCCAGAGCCCTTAAAAAAACTTCGGGAGAGCGAGGCTCCTGCTGAGCTGTCTACGCCAAGGTTTACATGCGCTAGAAGTAGTTTGGGACCATTGTCCCGAACTAGTTTAATGGACGGGACAATGGTCCCATCCTACATCGGCAGGAGCCTCACCTCACCTCACCCTCCCAACTCCCCAAAGCGGCTTCAATTCTTGATCGCAGCCACGCTGTTGGCCAGCGTGCCGAGTTCTTTCCAAAACGTCACATAGTCGTCTCGGTCCTTGATAAACGTTTCATCAAATACCGCTTTGCGAAGTTCTTCTCGTTGCTCAACGAACTTGGAGAAGTCACGGGGATCGTCCGGGCGAAAGACCGGACAGGGCCGATCGTAGACGATTGCGGCCCCGTTTTCACCTTGAGTGTGAAAACGGGAAAGGCCAATAACCCGATCAGCGACATAAATGGCTTCGTTTAACTCATGCGTCACCATGAGAATGGTGTACTCGGGGCGTCGCCCCTCCCGCTTCGCGATCAAGTTCTCTTGGTAAAAGCGAAGCAACATGATTTGCAAATCCTCGCGCATGGCTTCATCCAACGCCCCAAACGGTTCGTCGAGCAAGACGATTTTGGGACGCATTATGAACGCTTGAGCCACCGCCACCCGCTGCTTCATGCCACCCGACATCTCATTTGGGTACTTGCCACAAGCATCCGCCAAGCCTACTTGATGTAGAAACTCGCGTGACTTCTCAAAATGCTGCCGACGTTTTGCGAAATACTTGCGCGGTCCAAAGATGCGCATCGGCAACGATGTCTCGTCCAGCTTCAAACCAAAGCTTACGTTTTTTTCGGCTGTCATGAAATCGTAAAGAGCATAGTTTTGGTATACGATGCCAACGTTGCGATTTGGGCCACGAACCGGCATCCCATCGGTGAGGATCTCGCCTTGGGTTGGTGGATGTGTGCCCAAGATGGCTTTGAGAAGCGTGCTCTTACCGCAACCGCTCGGGCCAACGACAGCCACGATCTGGCCAGGAACAACTTGCAGATTAATGTTGTCAAGAACTCGATACGAACCGAAAACGTGACTCAATGATTTAATTTCTAGCGCGAATTCGCTCACGGAGGTTTCCTATTGAAGACGACTAGTCAACGTACCAAGGACAAAGTTTTCGGCGAAGCGTCGCAAGTCCCCACTCGGCAATCAATCCAACAATGGCCAAGATCGCCAAGTAAACATAGACAACACTCATATTCAAGATCCGAGACTGCATTCGGATCTGGTAACCCAAACCCGCGCTGCCGACCACCATTTCGGCAGCTAACAAAAAGACCATCGCTGGCCCAATCTGCATTCGAACGCTATCGATGATCTTTGGCAGAATTTGCTTCCAAATGACTTCGTAGATGATTTCCATTTCGGATGCACCCAACGTATAAGCTTTGTTGATCGCTTCATCGCTTACATCCTGTCTCACGGCTTGGTATATCGACTGTGTCATCGAAAAAAAGATGCCGAGAGCCACCATCGACGTAAACATCTTTTGATCTGTCCCGACGACGGCAAAGTAGATTGGCATCATGGCCGTCGGTGGGATTTTGGACAGAAACATAACCACCGGGCTGAGCGGTGCTTCGATCCAGCGATAGGCTCCCATTAAGATTCCAACGACGATCGAGGCGATCACACCAACTCCCATACCGATGATCAGTCGCCAAAGGGTAGCGCGAATGTCCACCCAGAACATGGCAGGCTTTGGGTTTTCGGCCAGCCCCTGCGGCTGGAAAATTTGCTTTAAGCCTTCGCCGAGTTTTTGGAAAGATGGAATGGTGGTTTGAAGTGGATTAATTCGTGTTTGCCTAGCCGAAACCACTTCGTAGGCACCTAGAAGCACCGCGACTCCGCCGATGGCAAGTAGCCAAAAGAGCCAGGTAGGTATGGGACGTCGGATCATGAATGTACTTTGGCAGGATTGCAGTGGATGACGCACTCTGCTCGCGTCAAGTCAGAACAGAATGGATTTGATGATAGGTGGCATTCTACCAAGTGCTCCGAGGCTGCCATCAAGGGAGAGCAGAATAAAAAAGGATTGCGATTGAATTGCTTGCGTCCAAATGCAATTATCCCGCGTCTCCGAATTCGATCTCGTTAACATCGTCCTGCGAGTAACAGAAAATAGGGCGAATTTCGACTTCGGTATCCTCGAACAGCGGGCACCGCTTGCCCCAATCAACGGCCTCCTGCATTGATTTGACCTCCCAAATCGAGCTCGCCACGATCTCACGTCATCGTCGACTGGGCCATGAGAAAATCGACATCCGGAACGAACTATAGCAAAAATCCACATACTGCAGATCGGCTACGCGGTCTTCATTCGCACGAAATCGATTACATTAATTGGCTTGACGGGGAAACACGAAAAGCAAGGTGCTGTGACGAATACCACCTCGTCCGGCACAATGAAGCGAAACAACAGTGTAGAGCAGTCGATCGGCCGTTTTGAAATGGCGGCCATACTCGCGCTCGCCAGCGTTATCCAGCGTTCCGCAAACAGGCAGTGGTTGAAGCAAGCGATTGAATGGTATGAACTTCCACCTTCTGAGCAAACGATCGTTCTTCAAAGACTTTCCGATAAGAGCTATTCACTCACACTTTTTTCACGGCAAGGCGATGCGAGGCGGCGAGTTTCCATCGTCGAAGGACTACAGGGTTATTCATCCCGTTGATGTGCCGCTAAGACTGCACAAAAACGTCTTCAGGATTGCGGATCTATTTGCACCCGAACTCCAACTGGTTGTGTCCGATAGAGTCGCCAAAGATTTGGCTCAAATAGGCAATCTCGAACTGTCGGCCGTGTCCTTCGAAGTTCTGTATGAATATCCATTCCTTCCAGGAGACTTGGGGTGCGGTTTTGAGGCACATGATGAACAGATGCGTTTCATCGATCGACAAAAGAATGATCCCGCATTGCGTAGGCAATTGGAACAGTACTACCAAATCGTCATACCCCCAATTCGCGAAATCAGACTACTTTACCCAAACACCAAGATTCAAATTACGAAAGATGGAGAACCACTTGTAATTCCAGTTTCAGAGGAAGTATTGAGGGCGATTCCAATGTTTTCGTTGGGGTCGACCACTATTCTCCGTAGCGACGTTTTCGAGATTCTCGAACCGCATATTGATAACCTATACTTCTCGCACTTGAGATTTGATCTCGACTCATAACGAAAAATGCGAATGCTGTAATACCGTCAAGAGATGTCGCGATCAACATGTACGATTCGGCTGCAGCAAGTACGGCAACAATTGGGGACAATTGTGCGACACTTCCCATTGAGTCGAACTAACTGGGGCCAACCAAATTTGGTTGTCGGCTGATTTTGTTTCGGATAGAATTCCGCCGTACTAACAGCCCCGTTGAGCGTGTCAATTGTCCTGCGAGATTGGCTTCGACAAGAGTTCGTGACTCTAGCTGAGTTAAAAGTGTACTTGGCCCCGGTGCATGTGCGAAGTCAAGGCATCGACTGGACAGACGCACCAATTTTTGGGCGTGGGTGGGTATCGACCTAGATGCATTCCAAATCGTCAGTCTGATCGATCATGAACCGAACGTGGCGATCCGCAGTCATGCCACATCTATGAGTCCGTGTTTCTTAACTGGGGCGTTTGTTAACTTGAGCCTGTGCCGCTAGCCGATTGTAAATTTAGTCGTTTAACAGTCAGCCGAAGGCGTACTCTTCGCTGTAACAGGACGCCTATGGCTGACTGTTAAACGAAATACATGTGAGTGAGTAATAAATCAACAATCCCCTAGCCGATTTATGCGAGTCGAAAGAGCTCGGCAAGCGTCTCAGGCTCACTTTCCGAATTGCGGCACAGTAATTGCGGCACAGTAATTGCGTCAGACGGGCTCGTCGCTATCTACTTTCCTTCCAAGATAAGGCAAAGATGCTTCGTCGTAGGAACGCTGTGTTGCGTTAGCTTTAGGTTAGCAATCTCGAAATGTTGGAGTCGATTATGTTAAGTTGGGCACTCACCTTTTTTGTTCTGGCCCTGATTGCGGCTGTGCTCGGATTTGGAGGAATAGCCACAGGGGCAGCAGAAATTGCAAAGATACTCTTCTTCTTGTTCCTCGTGCTGTTCGTGTTTAGCCTGATCTCGAACCTTACCCGTGGCCGAACCCGCGTTTGACAACTGAGTCTTCCGCTGAACACCATGACTGTAGATCAACAGGAGCCGTCAACTTGCGACAACGACGATCGTTTGAGGTCGCATTGATTGCACAATAATTCCATGAATACCTTGTCCAGCTCAACTTTGGGGCGTGTCTTCCTGGCGCTCGCCATATTTTGTATGGCTATTGCGATCATTCTGTTGGGCAAACCCTTACTGGCACCCATCGCCTTGAGTTTTATTCTCGCGTTTGTACTCACGCCTGTCGTTCGCCGTTTGGAGTCGATGGGGATTGGACGGTTGGTTTCCGTTCTATTGATTGTTATTTCACTAACAATGCTAACCGCTTTGCTCGGCGTCCAACTCGTTGCCCAGTTGAATGCGCTCGTCACGGAGCTTCCTCAACACAAAGGTGAGATCGAGGAGAAGCTTGCAAGTTTTCGGACCGGCCCAGATTCATCGATCACTCAATTGGTTGAGTTCTCCAAGCAACTGCTAGGCAATGTCGAATTCCTAGCTAGTGCTGAAGTCGCAAGCGATGTTCAACGAGTAGCAATCATCGATGAAAAGTCCCCGATCCCTTGGATTGATTCTGCCCCCAAGTTAATCGCTGACATTATCGAACCGATTGCGTCCGCGGTAGTCGTTATCGTATTGGTCGTCTACATTCTGATTTCTCGCGAAGACTTGAGGAATCGCTTGTTCGCACTGATCGGAAATCGTCACCTAACGAGCATTACCACGATCGTCACAGAATCCTCAATTCGAATGGGCAACTATTTACTTGGTCTGGTGTGTGTGAATTTCGGATTCGCCCTTTGCTTTGGCATTGCCCTTTATTTCCTCAATGTGCCGTACGCGGCGGTTTGGAGCGCCGTTACGTTTGTGTTCCGATTTGTCCCGCTACTGGGCAGTTTTGTATCCATGCTCTTGCCGGTATCGGTAAGTCTCCTTTTCATGCCGGGTTGGTTTGTACCATTGTTCGTCGTGGTTTTCTATTTGACACTTGAGCTGGTCACAGCCAATGTGCTTGAGCCTTGGTTGTTTGGGAAATCCGTAGGTATGAACCCATTCGCTTTGCTGATTGCGATTATGTTTTGGACCTGGGCCTGGGGCCCGATCGGTTTGGTCATGGCCACTCCTCTAAGCCTCATTCTCGCAACATTGGGACGACACTTGCCGTTTCTTCGATCGTTCGATTTCATGCTGAGCGATGCACGCCCCTTAGCGGCCCACTTGGTCTACTTTCAGCGACTGCTAGCCAATGACATGGGGGAAGCAGAAGCGCTCTTACTATCCATCATTTCGAATCGCGGCTTGCCTTTTGTCGTCGACAAGGTATCTATTCGCAGCATGGCTCATTCGGACCGTGAGCTCAAGTCTAAGGAGATATCCAGTGAGTTGCATCGTCTTGTCGGTCAACGCAATGATGCTCTGCTTTGGAAAATCATGGCTGAGTCCAAATCGAAGGGGACCGTCCAGAAGGAGCAAAACGGCGTAGACGTTCGGAAGGCATTCGGAATTAGCTTGGGAGGGGAACGCACCGATGCTGCACTTCGCGCTATCGCGATCATTTGCCCCGAGCTTGACCTGTCGCTTGGCCATTCGTTGAGTTTCGAGACGTCAAAGCGGATTGTCGCGGGAGACTATTCTATTGTGATAATTAGTGCACTGCCCTCAAACCCATGGGAGGTCATCGAAACATTCGCCAAACGACTTCGAAGCGATGGATTTACTGGATGGATCGCTGTTGGGCGTTGGCGTGTAAAGGCCTTCGACAAGGTTGTTCGGCTGCAGCTCAAGGAGGCCGGAGTTGACTACGCGTCTCATCGTCTTCATTCTGTCTGCCGAATCTTAAGCTACGCGAATGAACCGTCGCACAGTTCCCTCACGACCTCATGGCCAATCGAACCTGCGATTTCGACCCAAACCTGACGCCGTAGCGTCAAAGGTCGCATCCGGCAGATGCGACCCGAATGGCGTTGAATTAGTAGGTAGTGGAATCTCGTAAGAGTTCCTGAAGTGCCTTAAACGGCAGGAAGTTTTACAACTTCCGCTACGGGGATAGACTTAACTCAACGCCATTCCAGATGCGACCCACCGTGGGGCACACCACAACTCCATGTGTCTATTCCAACTTGTGACCGCCTTGCGCTTCGTTTGGACTCGCAATTGCTGCGGGGCTGCCGTCTAGCGTTGCGAGGTACGCGACAAGATCTCTCAGTTCCCGCTTATTGAGGTACTTCAGTAGGTCCACTGGCATCGAAGACTGACCTTTTTTGCGTTCTTCGATCTTATCCTTTGGGATTTTGATGAGAGCACCCTGCGCATCCATCAAAGTCAAAATGGTGTCGTCTTCCGACTTGAGAATTCCAGAAACGGTCTTTCCATCTTCGTCCAAGATGACAACTGTTTCGAACCCTTGTGCAATCGCGGCATTTGGTGCCACGATCGCTTCGAGGAGATAATCACGCGTCTTCTGACTACCAAGAGCACTTAAGTTGGGGCCAACTTCGCCACCTGTGCTTCCAACCTTATGGCATCGAACACAGGACAAACTGCTTCTGGTGAAAAAGAGCGATCGGCCTTGTGCGACATCTCCGCCGTCCACGCAATCCGCGTAGTGCTTCTTGGGATCCGAATCCTTTAAAGTGTCGAGAACGGCAACTTTGTCCGCAAGTCGCTTCTCCAAATCCCCCTTGAGCTTGCCCTTGGCTGCCTCGACAACATTGATCCAACAATCTCGTTCGAGAGTCCCACTGAGGTAGTTCTCTACTCCCTTTGCCACCAATTCTTTTGACACGTTGGTAGTCATCGTAGCAAGCTGATCCCAAGCGAACTGGCGTTCTCGAACGATTTTCGAGCTGATCGCTTGCCGCAAACTTTTCGTTGCCTCATCGGGAGTCTTCGCAACTTGAAAGGCAATGCTCGCCATTCGAACATCCGCATCGGCATCGCGAACGAACTCAGGGATCATTGCTTGGATCGAATCTGGTGCAAGATTGATCAAAGCTCGAATCGCGGCACCACGGCGTGCCCCCTCGGATTTCGGATCATTGGCAGTAGCGCTTAATATCTTGGCGATCTCGGTTATTCCGGCCTTGGCTCCTACCTCCAGGAACTTGTCGCTAACAGCTTGGGGGGCGGCGGCCAACTCTTCGATGCGCGCCTGCAGGGCCTTCGTAGCAAAATCAGGACTGCGAACGCTCAGTGGCTGATGGCGATTCATGACTCGGTCACGATCACCAGGCTTGGCCCAATTTGCAAGCATCTCAAGGGCTTCTATGCGCATCGAGTCCTTGCCACCGGCTCGTGCAGCAAAACTTGCGAGTCGATTCGCATCTTGTTCGCGACCTAAACGGAAGTTCGCGTTGAGAACACGATTGACTACCGGCTCTTCCGCGTCTGCTGCCAGAGGTAGTTCCGCCAGTGCCGGAAGTTGGCTGTGCAACTGAGGCACATCGTGAATAGCGAGGACGGCTTCCTTTCTAACTTTTGCAGAGTTGTCTTTGAGGAATTCGAAAACGATTGGGTTGGCCTGCTTGCGAAGCGCCACGACGACTGCCACTCGGACCGCTTCACTCGCATGATTCTTTAGTGCTTTCAGCTTTTCGTAGTCCTTGACACCCACCAAACCCATGATGCCCGAGTGCCTCAAGATCGGATCTTGATTATTGTTCTCCTCTAGAATGCGGATGATACTGGGCAAAGAATCGTCGGAGCCCAAATCATCGGAGCCCAGTAGCCCGACTGCCATACAGGTCGCTGACTTCACCACCGCCGACTCGTGCTTGAGCAGTTGCTCCACTGTGGGCTGTGCAGGCTTGTAGCCAGCATCTGCTAACGCTTCTATGGCACGCGATACGACCATCGGCTCAGAGTGAGTAAGGCATTTTGCGAGTGCACTGGTAACGATGCCATCCTTTGGCTTTGCACGCAACAGTTGCCCCAATCCCCAGACACCATGAAGTTGTTTCTGCGTCGAAGCGTTGGCGGACTGAGTTGCTGACTCCAAGATGTCGACGTCACCGCGGATTGCAAGCTCCCATTGCGCTTCGAAGCGGACACGTCGATCGGCATGCCCAAGCAAGTCGCCTAGCTCGGTCTTACTCCGCGACTTCATTCCGTCTCGCAGCAAAATACGAGTGGATTTTACGAGTTCCGACGCTTGGGCTTTTTCGTCTGCAAAACGATAAATCCGCCCTTTGTTCTCACCCTTCCACCCGTTGACCCAGTCACTGACGTACATGCCACCGTCCGGCGCAAAATCTACGTCCGTTGCTAGGATGTTCCATACGAACTGTTCGTTGCTTTTGAGTTCAAAGAAGGCACCCTTTGGGTCGACCTTGACCATTCGGACTCCGCTATTGGACGCTTGCCCCCGAAAATCACACAAGAAAAATGCGTTCTGAAATTGGTTCGGAGTTCCTTCCGCGGCTGTTAGTCCTGTTCCGGGATAGCAAGCTAGCCCCGAAGGACCGTCCGCAATATTGGCAATCGGCGGGACCGTGTAGACCGGCGATTCATCGCTAAACGGATACCAAATTTTTTCCCGATTGAATGGCCCTCGGTCGGATATGTACTGGTACATCATGCGCCAACCTGTGTCACCACCTCGGACGATGTAGACCCATCGAGCTTTATCACCTGAATCTGAATTGTTATCGCCTGTGAACAAGTTGCCGTAGTCATCGAAGGCTAGTTCTTGCGGATTGCGAAGGCCAGTCGCCACAACCTCTAGCTTGGAGCCATCGAGCTCGCATCGAAAGACGGCACCACTTTCTGGATTGGCAATGAGCCCCGTCGGTGTTTCGACATGGTATCCACGATCACCGATCGAGAAATAAAGTCGACCATCGGGGCCCATGATGAGACCATGCATATCGTGCCCACGAAAGGCAACGCGGACACCAAAGCCATCGGCAAGCACAATTCGCTCGGCGGCAACTCCATCATTATCTTTGTCGACTAACGCCCAGAGCTTAGGAATGCAGGTGTAGTAAACGGTGTCGCCTCGGACTAATGCTCCAGCTCCAGTCCCCTCTTCGATATTGTTGAAGCCGGATGCATACACAGTGGCCTTGTCTGCTTTCATGTCTCCATCGGTATCGATCAGCATGCGGAGCAAGTCGATTTGCTTTTCATAATCCGCGGCTTTGTCCCCAAGTTGCTCTCGGTGATATCGAATTCGGTCCGCTACAGTTACTGCAGCCAAGTCGGCTGAGAGCCATTTTTCGTCGTGACCACGATTGTCTGTGACGCCATTCTCTTGACGATAACTTTCGCAAACAATGACTCGACCGCGATTGTCGATCGTAAACGCAACGGGGTTGCCAACCATCGGTTCAGCGGCAAACAGCTCACAAGTCATACCGGCTGGCCTTTTGAACGAACCGATCGCTGTTGATGCATCCGCAGACTTTTCGGCCAATTTCGGCATCTCGGGTTCTGGGCGTTGCTTCGAGTCATCTGCGGGGGTGGTGCCACTGAATTGGGTGGCTAGCGCCAAGGCGACTACGAACCTCAACCTCTTGCTCGCGCGGCTAATGACATTGCAAAAACGATTCGTCGGCATTGAAAAGTTTCCCACAGATCTGATTTCGATTGGTAAGTGATTAGAGAAAGGTTGGCAGGCCCGTTGTAATTTTAGATTGTTGGCAATCGTGGAATCCGAGGGAATTAACCAATTTGCCCGTCAAAACAGAAACATCATAACCTCGCCCCCTTTTCCCTCCAATGCGTTCCTTCGACCCTGTTTCCTAGAGTGCTCGACATTCGTCGAGAACTGCGGTTATCGCCGCTTGTCGTTACCCACAACTCGATTCAATCTAGAAGTCTAATTTCCTTAAAACTAAACGAAAACGATGCGATTTCCTCCCCCTCGCCCCGATTCGGCAACGCCGTGAAGCATCTCAGGACGGCTGGGGCTTGCCCCACCGTCCGCAGCTTTGGAGTTCTAGATTCACGTCGCCCGATCACATGCCTCCGGATTCGTCACAACGCCCTTGGCGATGCGACGAATCCGGAGGTGTCATTTTCATCACGCGGACCACTAGAACACCAAAGCGGTGTCCGGTCGGGACAAGCCCGAGCCGGACAAAACGAAAAATATTAAAAGTCAATGTCGGCTAAAGCGACTAGCCAAAATTCGCACCTCCCCGACGCGACGATTGAAACGTAGCCCTTTGTTTTCGTTGTGCTTCACAGCGTTGCCGATTCGGGGCGAGGGGAGCAAAGTCAAAAAGATATCGTAACGACGAGGCTATTGCCGCGTGGCTGATTGGTTCGTTTCAACGCAAGCCTAGTACCGACGTGCTTACTAAGTTTTCAAAATCTCGTCGATCGCTTTCCCGTGGTCGATATCCAACCGTTTGCGGCCTGGAATTTCCAGCTTGCGAGAATCCAACCCGAGTTGCTTAAGAATCGTGGCATGGATATCCGTTACATAATGCCGATTCTCGACGGCATGAAAACCGATTTCATCAGTCGCACCGTGCACTACGCCCCCTTTGACTCCCCCACCTGCCATCCAAACGGAAAAACCAAAAATGTGGTGATCGCGACCATCGGAACCTTGCGTACCAGGGGTTCTACCAAACTCACTGGCGAAGACGACCAAGGTGGAATCCAAAAGGCCACGCTGTTTGAGATCTTTCAGGAGGCCAGCAATCGGCTTATCAACGGCTTTGAAGTTCTTTTCATGATTGGCCTTGAGGCCACCATGAGCGTCCCAGGCACCAGCGCCGCCAGCACCATGCTGCACTTGTATAAAGCGAACGCCGCGTTCTACGAGCCGGCGCGTTGCCAACATCTGCATGCCGAACTCCTTCGTCTCTGGCTCATTCAAGCCATACATCTCATGCGTTGCTTGGCTTTCCTCTTGAAAGTTGAGCGAATCCGGTACAGATGTTTGCATTCGGAAGGCCAACTCATACGCCTTGATGCGAGCTTCCAAAGCCGAGTCATTCGGATAAGCGTCCGCTCGCAGTCGATTCAAACCATTGACCAGTTCGAACCCTAATTTTTGTTCGGCCTCAGACAGACCAACTGCTGGCTTGCCAAAGTCGAGAGGGTTCGCGGGATCGACTCGAATCGGCACCGCATCGTGAGCCGGGCCAAGATAATGTCCATCCTTGATGTTCCAGTATTCTCGATTCCCCATCGAAATGAACTGAGGCAAATTTTCATTGAGCGAACCGAGACCATAATGGACCCAAGCGCCAAGCGTAGGAAATTCGCCATCGAGCATATGCCGTCCCGAATGGAACTGCGTTTGAGCACCGTGATTGTCGTCCGTTGTCCACATCGAGCGAACCACAGCTATGTCGTCGACGCAGCTGCCAATGTTGGGCACCCAGTCGCTCATCTCAATGCCCGATTCGCCATACTTTCGATAACCCACTTGCAGTGGGTAAAGTTTATTGCGTTGCTGGCCATTGGCATCGTTGATCACGGTGACACGGGCTAGTTTCAGCTTTTCCGGATTCTGAACATCGGCAAAGGGAGTTTCGCTAATCGATTTGCCAGCGTACTTGGTCAGTTCCGGCTTTGGGTCAAACGACTCCGCTTGAGAGACACCTCCGTTCATGAAGAGCCAAATAACACTCTTGGCCTTCGGTGGGAAATGCGGTTGCCCAGTTGGCGGTTGCCAATCTTGCGAGTCGCTGGCTCTTCCAACTCCATCGCGAGCGAGCATCGCACCTAACGCCAAACTGGAAAATCCCATGCCGAAATTCGACAAGAATGTTCGCCGACTGGCTGAATTAATGTCAACGAAGTTGATTCTCTTAGAATTCATGGTCATCTTAAATCCCTAGCGAATCGTGATAAAGTCATTGTGATTGACCAGCCCGCGAACCAGTCCTAATCGAGCTTGCTTGGCCGCAGTTTCAGAACTCGCATTCTCGGACAACGACCGAATCTTTTTCATTGACGCTTCCATCCATTCGAGCTCGGAGTGAGATGGTTCCGATGCCAAGAGTCTCACAAAGGCGGTTCGTGCAAAATCATTGTCAGCTCCCATCGGGTTCTCATCAGTCAGTTTCTTGGTAATTTGTTCCACCATTTCCATAGCGAGACTACTATTCTCCAAGGCTAACGCTTGTTGTGGGACGATGCTTTCGCCTCGCCGATAGCAATCGAGAACATTCGCATCATCGAAGGCAGAAAGCAGCTTGTTGTGTTCATTGTGCGAATGGAAGAAATAGAGACTGCGGCGACGCGATTTTTCGTTCGCTGCAGGAAGCGGTGGGCCACCTATTTTCAGGTCCAATTCACCCGCAAGTGCAAGCAAACTATCGCGCACCATTTGCGACTCCATTCTTGTGGCATTCATCCGCCAAAGAAATTGGTTCTCAGGATCGGTTGCCAAATTTTTGGGATCGGCGCCGCGATTCGAGGATGTTCGTCGGTAAGCGTCCGAACTCAGGATGATCCGATGGATGTGTTTTAAGCTCCAATGGTTTTCCATCAATTCCACGGCAAGCCAATCAAGAAGCTTTTGATTCGTCGGCGCAGCCCCTTTGCGTCCGAAATCAAAAACGGTCGCCACGATCGGCCGACCAAAATGCCGCGACCAAATGTGATTGACTGCGACGCGTGCGGTCAATGGATTGCGACGATCGATCAGCCAACGCGCAAACGCAGTTCGTCGACCTGTGCTTGTTTTCGGAAACGCTTTCTTTCGAGACTCCTCACCTTCCAAATTCGATTCGGCTGATTTTTCGGCGCCACGCATCGAGAGGTAGACTTCCCCAGGTGCATCTATTTGTTTTTTCGCGAGCTCCCGGGCAGTTCGCGCGTCCGCGACTTTTTTCTCAGTAGCCTCCTTGGTTGCTGTCGTGGATTTCAAGGCTTCTAGCTCAGCCCGTGCAACCGCCTCCTCGGCTTTGGCGAGAGCTAGATTCAGGTCGGACTGAGCAGCTGCTTTCACTAACGGCGCAAGAGTCTCGACAGAAGTTTCTTCGTGTTTTGCCCGGTCGGCTGCAAATCGCTTGGGGATCGCCTCCAGCTCCAATCTCCATTTCTCTGCGGACTTCTCCGCGATGACGAACTCTGCCGTCGCGAGATCGATTGCTAACTTCCTTGCGGTTACTTCCGTTTCAGACTCGCTGGCCAGCACCGCCTGAGCTTTATCCAGTTGCTCCTTCGCTTCCGAAACTTTCTTCTTTGCCGCCGTCCAGTTCGATTCGGCATCGCGACGATATGCCTCTTCGACAAAGCTTCTTAGCCCAGGTTCGTACGCTTCCTTTGGCAACGAAACTTGCTGAATCGAAAACGGTTCCCAGCGAAGGATTGCTGGCACGGCTGGTTCCATCGAACGGGATGTATTTGGATTGCGATCGTCACCGCGAGTATGGACGTAGGTTGGCAATTCTAGATTGCAATCGAACGCTCGAGGGATCGCGTCTTTTTGGAAATCGATTCCGCCGGGCGTCATTTCCTGCCTGATTTGATACGGTTCGAAGACGGCGCGGAGTCGATAGTAGTCCTCCTGACTGATGGGGTCGTACTTGTGATCATGGCACTTGCAGCAATTAAACGTTAGGCCCATCATCGCCTTGGACGTGTGCTCGATCGTTTCATCAAGCCAACTTGTCCGATTGAACTTGAAATACTGCCTAGCGAGAAACCCGGAAGCGCGGAGTCGTCCAAGATCGTTTGGGTAAAGCTCGTCTGCAGCTAACATGTCTTGCAGCATTTCGTCGTATCCTTGGTCGGTGTTCAACGACTCCACGACCCAATCACGCCAATGCCACATGTGCTTTTGCGAATTGCGAACTTCCTCACCGAGTCCCCACCAATCGCTGTAACGCCAAATGTCCATCCAGTGACGGCCCCATCGTTCGCCATAGTGTGGACTGTTTAGCAATCGCTCGACAACGAGGAGCTGAGCTTGAGGAGAGTGATCGAGTTCAAAGTTCTTGAGTTCGTCGCTGGTCGGTGGCAAGCCAACGAGGTCGAGCGAAACCCTCCGCAACCAAATCGCGGGTTCGGCGTCTTGTTGGGGCACCAAGCCTTTTTCCAAATGCTTATCCAACAAAAACGCGTCGATCGGATTGGTGGCCGTATTTTGAGGCAAGGCTGGCCGAACAGGTGCGACAAAGGCCCAGTGCTCTCTCGGATCACGTTCTGGCTGTTCATCTGCTGGAGCAAGTGCCCCCTCGTTCAACCATTTCTTGATCGTTTCTATTTGGGGTGCGAGGAGAGGTTCACCCTCGGGTGGCATTCTCGTCGATTCCTCGTGCGCCGAGATGCGTTCAACAATCAGACTTGTGCTTGCAGCACCGGATCGAATGACTTGGCCGTTATCACCTCCGCGAAGCATGGACGCAACCGTATCCAGTCGCAAATTCGCCTCTTGCTTCAGTGCACCATGGCAAGCGAAACAACGCGATTGGAGTATTGGCTTAACCGACTTAAGATAGTGCTCATGTTCGTCGGCGAATATCGCTCCATGGAAGGCCAATCCCATCAGAAGAACGACGAAAGACTCGAGAAGTTGAGCGAATCGAAACCTGTTGGACTCGAGGAGGCGCATGAGGAACTGCGATCAGGAAGTGGGCAGATGGTGGGAGGATGGTGGGAGGATGGTGCCATCCATTGATACCATCATAAGTGAAGACCAGGGCATTTGGCAAATCAGCGGCCAATCTTAAGGATTTTGTTTTTCGTTTGGTTCGTGTCTTTCGTGGTCAAACTCAATATCGATCGATATTACCGCGTAGGCAGTGCCGCGAGTTAGGTAACCACGAAAGACACGAAACACACGAAAAGAAAACAGGATGTGCTTAGAGGGCTGGAACGCTAGATCCTCCACCTTTTCCTTTTGTTTTCTTGGCTTGAGTGCTCATTGCCTGCATTTGCGGCACGCCGGTCAATTGAATCATGGGGGCCCGTTCGCTAAAGAGCGTGGATTCGCTAATGACCTTGCTTTCTTTGAACCAGCTCGGAGAAATCCAAGCGTTTGGCGAGATTGGTATTTCGACTCGCACAGTGATCAAGGGAGTCGCTTCGGTAACCACAAGCGGAGTTACTGTTACGGTGGCCGACTTTAGTCCGGCTGCGAGCAACAAGGCGCGAGCCGCTTGCGTCGCTTCGCCGGCTGTGGCACCAGGTACCATGGCACTTCTCGCCCCTTCGTATGCAGCGGTGTCCGCAGAGTGCTGCAAAAGCAATACCCGGCTTATTTCAATCATTCCAGCAAAGATCAACAATACGAGCGGAAAAACGATCGCAAACTCAACGAGGGCTGCACCTCGTCGGTTTTTCATTGGGAAACGTTGTTGTTGACACATAGCCGATCGTCCGGTTTGTTTCGCAGTTTCGTGCATGAAAGTTTTAAGCCATTGGGAGGGCGAGGCAACGCCCTAAGCAAGTTTTGTCGACTTCATCCATGAAGCATGTTTTCAGGCGTGGCCTCGCTCTCCCAGTTTCCGATGCTAGTAAGTGATTAACGTCGGTAGTCTATGCGCGATGTCCTCAAACGCTTCGACGAGTTGCAGTCCGGTGGATGCATGGTAATGCTTGCCAGAACCCGCTGCCGCGACCTGTTCCATTCTTACAATATCTGCTTCGTCCGAAAAAGTTACTGTGTAGATGAGAATGTTCTGAGCCGCAGCGAGCTGAGCCGCATATAGTGGGTCTGTTCCTGTATTGTGGATACCGTCGGTCAGCACAATCATGACACGCGACGCCCAGGATCGTGCGGTCTTTTTGTCGGCGAGCGCGTTTGCGCCGAGCAGAATTCCATCTCCAATATTGGTTGCTCCGCTATCAAACTTTTTTGTATAAGCATCCATCGCTGTTTCGATGGTGAGATAATTGCTTACCAGAGCAACGTCTGTTTTTGCCGTACTGTTGTAGGTTGTTAGACTGACGTGTTCTTCCTGACTCGATTGCTCAATCACGAGCAAAAATGCATGAACTGCGTTAACTGCATCCAGCCATCGAGCGTTCGGCGGCACGGCATCCCCGAACTTCCATCCCAATGGCGCCGAGGAAGGATTGTAGTTGCCAGAAATCTCCGATGCTGAAAACGCCATGGATCCAGATCGGTCAACAACCAGGGCAATATCCATCTCGGACTGAGTACTAATAGAGGTTTTTATTGGACGAAAATCGATCGGCACGCCCATGGTCGGAAAGAGCATTGGAACTTTGATCTTGCCGTTTGCTTGGATTTGAACTGCGTTTGGATTAAGGCCTGGCCTGAAGCTGTAGCGTTGCGTTTCTGAGTATCGTGTGGATACACCAAATACAAGATCGCTCCCTCTTAGGTTCATCTGTTCGTTCGCAAACGGGTTCTCCAGCATTAGTCTCTCTGCTGCTGCCGTCGCTTGAGTTGTATCTCGAGTAACAGCCAGCACGCGTCCTGCGGCTCGGGTCGAAACGTCAATCGTGATTTGAAGCTCCGTTCGAGCCAGCTCAATGTACACCACGTTGATCGCGTAAGCTGCTATCGCCAACACTACTGGAAGCATCAATGCCAACATTGCCGCCGTCGCTCCTCGGCGCATCCGCACATGTCTCTTTGTTACCCTCGATAGTCCGGACTGGGATGACGAGAGCCGCGTTCTTTGTGTGAGACACTCGCGAAGAGTCGACTCGCTTGCAGTTTTCCAAGGTTTGGCATTCATGATTTAGTACTCTGCCATAATAGTAACGGACTCATTAAAGACCTTGCCGCGATAAAACCAAGTTCCAACAATAGAACTGTTCTTTGCAGCAATCGTAAGAGTCACCTTAAAAAGATCGCCATAAGTCAAGGTACTAGGGTCACTCGGCGTACAAGAAAACTGGTAGCCGCTGATGTTGCGTCCAAGAAGGATCAAATCGCACTGATCGATCACGTTTTGTTTTGTCGATCCAGGAACAATGGCCAGTCTCGCACATTCATACGCCGCAATTTTGAGCGACTGTCGCAAGTAGATCATGCGACAAGTCTCGATGGTCGCCATCGTGATCAAAAAAAACACAGGCAGACAAATAGCCAACTCGATCAAGGCAGCACCTTGACGATTCGTCGACTTGTTTGATCTGTTCTTGGAAGGTTTGAGCATCGCGTTCAGTAGCCGTGCCTGTGGGAAGAGGGTCTAAGGAAACGTAGCTCGAGTCCAATGGACAGGTGAAGAAGTATCGTTTTTTTCTGTCGACGAAAAGCAATCCGTAGCGATCGGACTGGAGTTTCCGAATTTGCCGAATTTTTCTTTTTCGTGGCCCAACGTCGGTTATTCTCAATACCGTTTAGCCTCAATACCCTTCAACGAAGCTATCTTTGGCCCTCGTCCCCTGGCTCCGCCTGGGGACGAAATGCACCGGAGGCTCCTGCCTCCTCAGTTGTAAAAGCATGAATAACGCGAGGCGGAGCCTCGAAGGCAGTGCGTTCCAAGGCAGAGCCTTGGAACGAGGGCAAAATGGGTGGGAGGGCGAGGCTCCTGCCGAGCCTGCGACGCCACGGTTCGGCAGGAGCCTCACCCTCCCGAGTAACAAATTGCTTGTGTGAAGTTGAATAGGATATGTTGCGTGTGAAAGCGGGGTAAATACCACCGAATAAGTGGTTTGGCGCGACTTTTCCGATAAAGCAGACTTTTCGTTTAAGTCCTAAGAGGCCGAATGCCGACATCTTGGAAGTAGTACGATTCCAGACCGTTCTCACCTCGGTTTTTGCCTTTTGGATTGTTGATGATGAGCATACTTACAAAAAACGCTAGCAAACCTTTCATCCAATCCCATCCTATCCCTAAAAGCCGTCGAACGTTGGCGCTACTGCTGGTCGGATTGAGTTCAACGCTTTGTTCCACGGGATGCTCAACTCTCTTGGGTAAAACCAAAGGCCCCATGGATAACCTGGACACAAAAGGCCTTAAGCAAGCGGGCTATACGTTTGGTGAATATGGGGCTCAAAAACCAATTACCACCGAAGACGGCAGTCCTGCTATTGTGCTGGAAGTAAACAATGGAAAGCGTCATTTTGAGAAAATTCCTCTGGTACCGGGCCAATCGCTCTTCATCGCTGATTTGATTCGGGACGCCAAGCTTCAAAAGAAGATTGGACGCATCAAAACAACCATCCTTCGCCCCAACGGCAAGAACTTGCCCCCAATCAGGTTAGATGTCGATTTCGACGATTCGGGCAAGAGTGTCATGGAAGGCCAAAACTATTCGCTGCGAGCGGGGGATCACGTGGTTGTCAGGCAGGATGATACGTCTATGCTGGCTGGGATGGTTCCTGATTTGCCGTTCATGAAACGTTAGGCTCAAGCCAAATTGAACGCGACGGCTCAATTTCCAAACCGAGTATGACGAAGCGTTAGAATGCACATGGAACCCGATACGGGTAGCAACTTTCTCAGTATCGCCACGACAGTTTCTGGCGTTTTCTTGGTGATGGCAGTCGGAGCGTTTGCTCGCTATATGAAATGGCTGACAAGCGAGGCTGATCGATCACTGGCAGGTTTTACGACCAACGCATTGCTGCCCTCTTTTTTCTTTCATCGAATCATGACCGACACGAAATTGTCGGCGAGCCTGACCGCGTGGACTCCATCGCTATACGGAGCCGCGTTGACCTCATTTGGATTTGCCGTCTCACTGGCGATGGTCTGGGCCTTTGGACGCTGGTTCGGGCTGAAAAATTCGTCGGAGCGACGTACCTTTTCCCTTTGCACTGGGATAGCAAATTATGGCTACATTCCATTTCCATTGGCAGAGGTATTTTACCCAGACTGCATCGTCACGTTACTGATTCACAACGTTGGGGTGGATATCGCATTATGGAGTTTTGGATTGTTCATCATCTCGGGTCAAGGGATCAAGGAATCATGGACGCGGGTTGTCTTTAGCCCACCGCTCGTTTCCGTTGCGATCGCACTCACGATTCGGCAACTGGGTGGCCAGTCCTTTGTTCCAACTCCCGTTCTTCATATGAGCGAACAATTGGGTCGATGTTCTATTCCTTTGGGTTTGGTTTTGAGCGGAGCCATCGTTTACGACTATGCGGGCCGAGTGAAGTTTGCGGACGCCTTGCGGCCACTTACATTGGCTATTGTGGTACGAGTTCTGCTTTTGCCGATCGCGTTCTTGGCGATTGCAAAGTACGGACAATTATCCCGCGACCTCCAAGAAGTTTTGTTGCTACAAGCAGCCATGCCTACCGCAACTTTCCCATTGGTGATGACCAGGCTCTACAACCAAAGCGTGGAAACAGCCTGGATCGTGATCGTCGGAACATCGTTGCTAGGAATCGTAACGATTCCAATATGGATGGTTTTTGGAGCCCAATGGTTGGGTTTTTGAAAGATCGATTCCAATGTTGCGCTCGCTTAATGGCGAAATGCCCCCTTTTTCGCGAATTTCCCCTAGGCCATTGCCCACTCGTTTGTCAAACTTACGAGCCGTTCTAACGAAATATTCGCAAAGGAAAGAGAAAAATGCAGTCCGAAGAAGCTGATAACGAATTTGAATCCCGCTTGGACGGTTTGGTAGCCGCAATTGAAGCCGAGGATAAGCCAGCGATTTTGGATTGGATTCGCAGTGAGCACTTTACGCTCGTCTCGCTCAGTAACGACGAAGAGTCCCTCTCTGCCATGATTCTAGAAACAGAAGAATTCCCCGCTCTGGTCGCTTTTCTTAGCTCGGAGCACGCAGAACAATTCGTCGATTCGATTTCAGATCAAATCGAAGGCGAAGAAGTCGACTTGTTCGAGGTAGAGGGTGAAGATCTCCTGGCCCCGCTTTCTTCCGAATTTGGATTGTTGATCAATCCGGAGTCGGATGACGCTGTCATGATCGAACCCAAACTGTTGCAGTCGGACGACGCTGTCGAAGTAGACGACGACGAAGCGTAGTGATCATTACGAACCGGACGGCTTGCAGGCTGTTGATTTAAGAATTGCGTAGGGCATTTCGTTAAACAGTCAGCCGTAGGCGTACCTCCAACGCAACACAGTACGCCTTCGGCTGACTGTTAAACGACTAAATCAGCCGGCCGCCTGTGCCGCCCTGAAGCAAAGTGCACCCGCTCAGTTTAAGCTACTACCATGAGTAACAAACCTCGATATGCAGTCATCGTAACCGTCGAGGGACTCGGAACGAATTTAGTGGGGTGTTATGGCGGGGCAATCGCCCCGACTAAAAACCTCGATAGCTTTGCTTGCAGATCGATCGTCTTTGATCAATTTTGGGCGGACACGTTTCATCCGATCGATATTTTAGAATCAATGTGGACTGGTTCGCACTTCGCCACTCGAAGCGCACAATCTGGAACCAATGGAGCCATGTTCGATTGCGAATCGATCCTGGAACGCGCGATGTTGATAACGGACTCGGTCGAACTTATCGAAGAAAGTACCCGAGACGACTTTGGGAGCGTTCTCCTAATCGAATCGCAAGCCGAAGATTCTGGCGACGGATTCGAAAGTGATGACTTCGACAGCATTGATCTTGAGAAGGTTGATTCCGAGAACGAGGATGCTGAGGACGCTCAGCCTCAATTCACGCGATTATTTCAAGCCGCACTTGGGAAATGGGCAACGCAACTCGACGAGTTTCCAATTCTTTGGATTCATTCGCGAGGACTCAATGGCACTTGGGATGCACCCTATGAATATCGAAGTGTCATGTGCGACGAAGGTGATCCAGAGCCTCCATTTGATATGATTCCGGCGCAGCTGAAAATAACTGAGGACACGGATCCAGACGAAGTCTTTGGGCTAGCATGCTCGATGGGAGCTCAATCGATGGTCCTCGATGACGCTTGGGCAATGATAGAAGAAGTGTTAGAGGAACTTGGCGTCGCAAGTGAATGCCTGCAGATTTTGGCGGGCGTTCAAGGCTATCCGATTGGCGAACACGGGTTTGTTGGCCAATTGGCAGAAGGACTCTATGCAGAAACGCTTCATTTGCCCCTCATCGTTCGGCCCGGAAATCAATTAAGCGTTGGTGTTCGAGTGCCGTTTATGGTTCAGCCAAATTCGCTTTTGAAAACAATTGAAAGCTGGCTCGACGAAGATGCGAATTCAACGGTTATCGTTGATGACGGGGTGCGAACCGATTTGGTAAAAGAAACGAGCACATTGCCTGCCGAAAACTGGCCGATCAAGAATCAACTCGCATATTCTTGCCATGAGAGCCAAGTGCATGTGGCAGTTCCTGCGTGGAGCTGTCGATGGTCGGTGAAACGCGGCTTAGAATCAGATAATGTTCAGCGCGTGGAACTGTTTGCTACCCCGGATGATAGGTGGCAACAAAACGAAGTTTCCCAGCGGGCGCATGCAATCGTGGAGGAGCTTTCATTTCATCGCAATGAATGGCTTCAATGTAGCCTTTCAAGCGGATCGAGTCTTGCGGAGGGTACCGTAGGGAATCAATCAATCGAATGGAAACCGCTCGGCCGAGAATTAACGCACCCCGTTCGCTAAGCTTACTCAGCCACGTATCCTCGCCAAGTCCAAAGCAATGTTTCGGCAAGTGTTTGTTCAAAAACCTTTCGGTCGCAGTGCCTTGTCGCTTTGCTAAACACATAGCGGTAATCATACCCCTTTGCTTTCAGTGCGGCTGCTGTTCGCTCGTTAGCCATGACCCAGTTGTGATATGTTTCTTCCGGGTCATTGGCTCGATTGTCGTTCTCTGCAACGTGGGTGAAAATCCGAAGAGGCTTTTTATCGGTTTTTTCAATGAGATTCATGCTGGAATGGTACTCCCAAGCGCCTAGCGGGTACTTTGCTTCCTCAGACGCATCGTCGTCTTGTTGATCGACGAAGGTTCCCGAGTACGTAATTAAACGTCGGAACAAATCGGGGCGAAACCAGCCCATGGTCAAAGCTGCGGCCCCGCCAGAACTACACCCCATCGCGGCCTTGCCCCAAGGATCTTCCGTAAATGCGAACTTTGGATAAGCCGCTTTGATATCGGCATTTTTTAACACAGCCGGCAGCACTTCATCGTTTATAAATCTAGCCAACCGGTCAGACATAGTATCGTATTCAAGCCCCCGCTGGCTTCCCTTGCCATCGTCACCACCGTTTTCAACAGAAATCGCAATAAACGCCGGCAGCCTACGATCTGCTTCCTTTGAAATCGTTAAGTTGTCGAGCGCGTTACGAACGAGGTTGAGGTTACTTGGTCCGTCATGCATGACTAGGATTGGCGCCTTTGTCCCATCTTGGTAAGCAGCCGGGACATAAACTGTGATTTTGCGTTCTTTCCGTACTGGCTTTTTAGGATCAAGCGTCGAGTCGGTGCCGGGAAAAATTTTGCTTTCGGATAGCGACATTCTGAACTGGAATTCCTTGCCCTTAGGATTGCCTTGGTCTTTCAATTCTTGCGCTAAGACGTAATCAGGGCCGATGACAAAGTTACCATTTCCATTCGAACCAGGCTTTTCGACGCGCGTGTCGTCTGCGATCGCCGAAGTGGATGAGAAGCCAATGATTGAAATGGCAAAGATCCCAAAATCACGAAGATAAGAAAATTCCAGTTTGGAGAGCATGATCAGTACTGTCGTTGGAGAGATTGGAACAAGTGCATGAACTCACCCGGGAAGTCGCGAGACTGCAAGATTGCCTCATAGTGTAACGCCAAACTCGCTAGCCAGGTACCGGCAGCGACGACGAACCGACCGACAAAGTTCAATGAATAAACAAAAAGAAAACGGAGTAAATAAGATAAATCGGAGTAAATAAGATGCCTGGCACCTCTATTGACAGGTGGGAATAATTTATTAGAATCCTTTCAAGGAGATTCGATATGCCGCGTACACCACGTGCCGAACAATTTGATCCGAGCCAGGTTTGCATCGTTCATTTAATTCAACGTTGCGTTCGCAAATCGTATTTGACTGGTTTCGATGAAATCACAGGAAAAGACTACTCTCACCGCCGTGAATGGATCCGCTGCCGGATGGAACGACTGGCTTCGGTCTTCGGGATCGATCTCCTGACCTACGCGATCCTTTCAAATCACCTTCATCTGGTCGCTCGCACCAGACCCGATGTCGTGCGGGAATGGTCCGACACAGAAGTCGCTCTTCGCTGGCTACGA
>JANPHB010000412.1:0-2549 GCA_031424235.1 Pirellula sp. | reverse complement strand
CATTTGCGTTGCAGACTGTATACTCATGGTCGGTCCTTCTGATGCGTCGTAAGCTGCTTGTGATAAACAACTTATACGCACAGAGGGCCGTTTTCGTTCAACAACCAATGAATAATCCGCGCTAGCGCCCGCGGCTCAGTAAGTTGCCTGAACCAATTGCAAAGTGAGTGCCATTGAGCGTGCTGCCAATGGCATCCAGTACGCCTTCGGCTGACTGTTAAACGACTAAATCAACAAGCCCGCAAGCGAGGGGCGATTCGACAGGCCCCTAACTGACGTTTCGGGTTATGATTGGTTGCTTTCTCGTTCGACTTACACGAAACCACGAAATCGATTTTCCAATGCCGAACAAGCTTGCGGGGTCCACTAGCCCCTATTTGCTTCAACACCAAAACAACCCCGTGGAATGGCACCCTTGGGGCAACGAGGCCCTTGAAAAGGCTCGACTGGAATGCAAGCCGATTTTCCTTTCGATCGGCTATGCGGCTTGCCATTGGTGTCACGTGATGGAACACGAGAGCTTCGAAAACCAGACGATTGCAGCTTACCTGAATGAGCATTTTGTCTCGATCAAAGTCGATCGAGAACAGCGGCCGGATCTGGATCACATTTACATGCAGACCGTGCAGATGCTGACCGGTTCAGGTGGTTGGCCTATGAGTGTATTCCTGACACCCGACA
The DNA here is from genome assembly GCA_031424235.1 of Pirellula sp. Classification (GTDB taxonomy): domain Bacteria; phylum Planctomycetota; class Planctomycetia; order Pirellulales; family Pirellulaceae; genus JBKCUI01. The sequence goes on along the minus strand of JANPHB010000412.1, from coordinate 1,868 downwards.
TGAAGCCTTTTTATGGCGGAACCTATTGGCCCCCTGAACGACGTTGGGGGCGGCCTGGTTTCTTGGATGTACTCCAAGCGATCGTCGACGCTTGGAAGAACAAACGGGAAAGCCTCCTCAAACAAAGCGATGACATCACCGAAAATCTGCGAACGGCGAGCAAGTTCAAGCAGAAATCGACGGAATCCACCACAGAGTCTGACCAAGAGATCTCAGTCGATGAATCGCTGCTTTGGAATGTGGACAAATGGCTGATCGAAGTCTTCGATGAAAACTATGGAGGCTTCGGTGGTGCCCCCAAGTTTCCACACGCCATGGACATCCGACTGCTTATCCAACTCCAGACGCGGCGTCCCACCGAGCCGCGTCTTCATGTCATCACAAAAACACTCGACTGCATGGCCGATGGAGGAATTTACGATCACTTGGGTGGCGGATTCGCACGCTACAGTGTTGACGAAAAATGGCTTGTTCCGCACTTTGAGAAGATGCTTTACGACAATTCTTTGCTTGCGATGGCTTACCTAGACGGGTTTCTGCTCACCTGCAATCCACGTTATCGACAGGTCGTTTGTGAAACGCTCGACTATGTGTTGTCCGATTTGACAGACGAGCTAGGTGGCTTCTATTGCACGCGCGATGCAGACAGCGAAGGAGTCGAAGGCAAATTCTATGTTTGGTCGAGAGAAGAAATTCTCGACGTCCTCGGAATGGAACGCGGCGATCGCTTCTGCGAAGCTTTCGGAGTGACGTTTGGCGGCAATTTTGAAGGTCAGAATATCCTTCACCATCCAGAGCCGCTCGCTGCTATTGCAAAACGAATAGGCATGTCCCTCGAAGGGATTCAACAGGAGCTAGAGCTCGACAAGAAGAGTCTCCTCGCCGTTCGGGGAAAACGCATTTGGCCGGGCCTCGACGACAAAGTCCTCTGTTCCTGGAATGCACTCATGATCAGTGCCATGGCTAAAGCCGGGGCCGCCTTTTTCATTCCTCGGTATCTGGAGGCAGCCGAGTCTGCAGCCAATTTTATCCATGCATCGATGACCAAGCCGGACGGTCGTCTTTACCACGCTTGGAGGAGTGGCACCACAGAGATTGACGGCTTTTTAGAGGATTACAGCTATCTCGCAGATGCTCTTGTCACTTTGTTTGAATGCACTGGCGATGCGAAGTACATCGATCGAGCCTGCTCACTCGTCAAAATAATGGACGATCGCTTTCACGATGACCAAGGAGGCTTTTTCTTCACGGCCTCGGACAGCGAGGCTTTGATCACTCGCTACAAAGATCAGCACGACGGAAGCGTGCCGAGCGGAAATGCCATGGCCGCGACAGCCCTAGTCAAACTGGCTCGCTTAACCGGCGAAGCGAGAATGACACAACTCGCAGAAGAAACGATCGAACAAGCGTCTTATCTGATGCATCATTCTCCGGGCTCGGTCTGCCAAATGCTGATCGCGCTAGATCATTTATTGGGCCCGAGCACGGAAATGGTCTACGTTGCGAGCACCGCCGAGGGAAAACGGCGGGCCTTCGAACATGCGTTCTCAGAACTGAGGCCGAGAACGCTCATCGTACTGAGCAGCCTTATCGATGGAGGCCGCAATTCGCTTTCAAGCACGCGTCTTTCTGGACTTGTGGAAGGACGCGAATGCATCGAGGGAGCCTCCACGGTGCTGTATCAATGCAGCGACGGGGCGTGCCAACCACCCATGAAGATTTAGTTATCGTTTAATAGACACTCCTTGCTGTGCACCTCCGGTTCAGTCGCCTTGCCCAAAGAATCCCACAGGTTTACCCTGTGGAAGTTTAGGTTTTTTGCTACTAAGCCGTCTCTTCGCGACTGTAGCTGAGCCGCCGGATTTGCC
>JANPHB010000411.1:0-22856 GCA_031424235.1 Pirellula sp. | reverse complement strand
CATTTGCGTTGCAGACTGTATACTCATGGTCGGTCCTTCTGATGCGTCGTAAGCTGCTTGTGATAAACAACTTATACGCACAGAGGGCCGTTTTCGTTCAACAACCAATGAATAATCCGCGCTAGCGCCCGCGGCTCAGTATGAATAATCCGGGCTAAAGGCATGCTGAGTGTAGCGCAGCAGGCCTAGAATTCCTGAGAGAGCCGCACGAGGGTGGCGGGAGTCCGAGTTTCCACGCCCACGAGCACTACCAAAGCACGCCGTTCACTGGCTGCAACTTCTCGGGAAACTCCGCTTCGCCCAGTTGCTGGCGAAGGTTGATTTCGATCGTGCGGCTAAGCGCAAGCATGGGGGTGTCGGACGCTCGGTTTGCGAACGGATCTTGCAGGTGTTCTGCCAGCCGTTCGATCAAAAGGAAAATGGCCGCAATCACAGTCGCGACCGGCACAGCGAGCCAACCGAAATCCGCGACCAATCCGGACGGTAGTAGAAACAGGAACACCCAAACAATCACCGAAATGAGAAAACTGAAATGCACGGGGTAGACCGTGTTCTTGATCCGTTCACACTTCCCCATGGAATCGCACAAACGTCTCAGCGTTTCCTCGAGTGCCAGGAGCCGATGCGGGTCGACGTAACCGAATCGAAACGCCTCTCGCAGACTAAACATTTGGGATTGGAGTATCGCGTTTGAGCAATTATGTTGCTGTCGCAGTATATCGATCTCCGCACTACTAAGCATCGCCTGTATATCGGGGCACCATTCCTGACCTCGCAGTGTTCGTGCGAGCACGTAACTCCAGGCGATTTGTCGGTAGACGATCGTTCGTTGTAGTGCAGCCATGTCACTTTCGCTTCCCCCAGCCGGAAGAAAGAAAAGTGCCATCACCTGTCGCGCCAGCGTTCGCGATTCGTTGATGATTTCCCCCCAGACCTTCCGAGCCTCCCACCACCGGTCATAGGCGGAATTCGTGCGGAACCCAAGAAGGATCGCCAGAGCCGTCCCCAGCATGGCAGGAACGCCGATGGGCATCGCGAACGACGTCACATGGGTTCGGTATAACAAATACACCACGAACGCGTAGCCGGCGGTGAAGGCAATCCGATTCTTGGCTCCCCCCACTAGCCGCTTCAGGTTGACTCGTTTTTCTACGATCATGCAGACGCATCCTCGACTTGGAACTCACCGTCGTCTGAAAAAACAACCTGGAAGATGGGCAGGCCTTTGGCAAGATACCCCACGGTTGCCCCCAACTGACGTGCCGCCAGCTCGTCAATCGTTATGCGCAGCTTGTTTTCGAGCGGCCGCTCTACACCCAATGGACCGCTGCGTCGAACGCACCATTGCACAGTGCCTTGCCGCAGCAGGGAAGTAACATCGGGGTGGTTGACGAAAATTTGTTGGGCACCGAATTCTGGAGAAATCAGTGGAATTCGACTGAGGCTCCAAATGTCCTCAGCTAGTTGAACGTTCACAACAGCGCCTTCCTGGTGCGCCCCCGGCAAGACGGTCAGCGCGATCTCCGGCGATCCCTCCCACCACATGCGAATCGCTGCACGCAGGAAGTACCGCACGAGTTCCGACCGAATCCCGTACTCATCGCTATGCAGCAACATGAGTCGGATGTGCCCGCAACCTATATGCGACGGATCGGTCAGATAATCAAGAAGCGTGTCACGCAACGAGGCTGGTGGGTGGTGCAGGAATTCAAACCAATCTCCAGGCGAGACAACTCCCGATGCAGCGGCCCGCACTTGAGGGTCTGCCTGCAGTCTGTCAATCAGTTTTGTGAATGCATTCACGTCGGTGTGCATGTAGAATTGTCCAAAGTCGTCCAAGCGAGATAGTAGACCGGCAGCGACGGCACCTTCATCCAATTTCCTGCCGGTCACCTGCTCAATTGCGGCAAGCGTCAACAGGAACTCACCACCGTCACCACCCGGTGCGCCGACAACGCCTCGCCGGTCTCGTCCATCGATACACGACAACCTCCCTTGGGCGATCATCGATGACAATTTGATCCAACACACCGAACGCGGGTCACCGATATGCTGGCGGACGCGATCTAGCGTTAGCGGTCCGACTTGGCTTCTCTTGTCGGCCGACTTGTCTCTACTTGCTCGGATTCCAACGGGATCTCGCGAAGTTTCAAGGCCAAGAGATCGCCATGCCGCCAGTCCACCCGCCATCGCTGCAACATAACGAACGCCACGTAACTCGAGTCGCCGCGCTACCGTCGCCGCTTCATCGCCGTTGGAACTGATAAGCACCAGCGGGAGAAGCTGATGTTCATTGGTTAGTTCTTCCATATTCTGCGATTCGGGGAACGCACTCCCGGGGATGTAGCCGAGCACTCCGGTAGCTTCCTCGCGGCGACGTACGTCCACCATCGCGACGCCCGGCCCTTGCTCCGCGACAAACAGAGGTGGTACCAGCGGTGCCCCCTGGGAACCCCGCGACAGGTTTGTGTTCCATCGCACACGCAACAGCTCGTCGGCAGTGATCATGAAAAAGTCGCTTTATAGGTGAAATCGAAACGTTGAGCCGAAGGATTTTGGACGAGCTATCGCAATCGTGCTCAATCAGGGTTTTCAGGTATGCCTAAAGTCGCACCGTCACGTTGACTGGTACCGCTCAAAAGGGCGTTTCGACCAATTTTTATTGATTTTTGAGCCAGTACACCCAAGTTGATTTGAACAACTAACCTTCGGTTCCGTCGGCGATTTCAGGGCTTTCGATCGATTGACTGTAAGTCGTCACAGAGAAACAGGTTAGCACTGACTATTCGAACTTGCAAGTCATACCAAATCAGCCAAATCCTTGGATGTTGATGCGATTGAAAACGGACGCATCGGTTTTTACTCGGGCACATTTAACCTTCACCTCCAAGTAGCTCGCCTGCCCATTTAACCAGCCAGATTGGGTACACTTAACACGTGTTTACCGGCGCAGCGCCGGAGAATTACAATTTCGCCTTTAAAAGAGTGTCTGCCTCGTGTCCAAGTTTCCCGACTGGTGGGTATTTTCGCTCGTTATCCTAATGATCAGCGGCGTTGCCCTATCCGCGGTCTTCTGGCTGCTCAGGTACTGGATACAGGGTTCGCGATCAGAGGCGTGGCAACGAATTGCCGAGAACCTCGGTTTTACATACAGAGAAAAAAACGCTGGCGTCTTGCAGCCATATTCTCATTTTGAAACGTTCTCGCAAGGTACTGAATGCGCTCGGCATTTGTTGGAATCCGAAGCAAATGGCTGCTGGCGCTGCATCTTCGACTACGTCCCTCTCGGCGGAGATGACGCAAACAAGCCGCATACCATCTGCTTGGTCCGGTCCGATCTGCTTGCGCTTCCGCACTTCAACATTCAGCCGGCAACCTGGCTTTCTCGACAAGCGATAAAGCTGATGGAAAAGACTGCCGCTCTCCCATTTATAGAGCTTCCTGACGACGCGGAGTTCAATTCAGCCTATCACCTTCAGGGGGCTGATGCTCCTGCGGTTCAAGCTGCCTTAACACCGGAAGTCCGAGCCATCCTGATGTTGCAACGCACACGAAGATTCTGTTTCGAGGCCGACGGTCAAACTTTGTTGTTTCATACGCGGACCCTGATCCGACCAGACAAGGCACCGGACATGCTTGACAAATCGCTCGAAATCCTCCGTCTTTTCATTCGGAATTGCTGAGAATCCAGGACCGATTGTCAGTAGCGATGACTTGAGAATCGCAATGTGCTCAGGAAAGTGCGGGAAGATTCCTTACGTAAACCGCGTCGCGGTATTCAGTTCTGTGCCAACGCACTCCGGTTTGGCGAACACACCTCAGTTCGTGGCGTTCTTGGCCCATCACCGGCAGAGGATGTGTCAGCCCTTCGGGCTTAGTCTATCAAGCACATCTATATGACTCAGTTCCCTTCGCCCCAAAAACAAATCGGGCGAGGGCGAAAAACCACATCAGTTTCGATCAAGCAAGCGTGTCGTTACGCTTGCGTCGGCGCTTAAGGTACGCAAAGACAACAACGCTGCTCGTCAGCAGGATGACAGAACTCGGTTCAGGAACTGCGGAAATCGTATAGTTCAGGTAGACATTGTTACCGGATTGCACGAGCCCGAAACTAGCTCCAGAACGCGCCGTATTCAGAGCAATGTTGCCGCTATCCGTCCAGTTCAACGCATTCAAGCTGAAGTTACCGAAACTAGTGGTCGATCCGGCGACATCGTAAAGCAACCAACCATTTGTACCGGTTTTGCTCGTATCCCAGAAAGCATCGGCCCAAAGGACACCGCTTCCAGCCGATGCGAAGTTTAAGACCCTTCGGTAGGTGCCAGGCCTATATTGGACCCATCGAATTCGATGTGTGGCGAGCCATCGTGTTGGGGCGTTTCTGTAAAACGTAGATATTCGGGTGGTGCATTCAGTCGCTTGGCGATCGAAGCATACGATGATTTGAAAGCCGAAAGAGATGACATAGTTTGATTGGACGAATTAGTAATTCTCTGGCGCGGCGCAGTCTAAATGTACCCCATCTGGCTAGGCGATTGGGCTGGGGAGCTACTTGGAGGTTAGTGTTTGGCTTGGAGCCCAGCAAAACCGACGCTCCGGCGTGTCAAACCGGAGCGAGTTGGACTGCAATTCAATCGCGAATGCGATGGCAGTTTTTAGCCTGGGGTAAGTTCGCAGGGCGAACGAAACCCCAGGTCCAATGTCCCACCTGCCACAGAGCTCTGAAGGAGCGACACAAGCTTTGCATCGTAGTCTACCCGAGTGATTTGATGGTCATCAAATGCCTCGTGAGAGAAGGTGAGAATGCCGTCGCTACGCGACTCTCGCCAAATTGGTGCTACACGTTCCACGGATTTCATCCGTGGCTATCAAATGACACTGCTCCGCAGTTCAAGCCAAGCAGCAGAATCACATGACACAGCGGCTGTCGGCTTGTTTACGTTATAATGCCTCACGGAGACTAGGTTGCACCACTTCTCCGCCGGCGCACGTGGAACGCTCAAGTTATCTACCAATTCACAAGGTCAAAACAAAAACAAAGGTTACATCCTCGATGGATCAATCTGAGCAGTTTTGCGTACTCATCGTCGACGACGAACCGAACATTCGTTCCGGACTCGCCAAAGGGCTCGCGGCAGAGGCAGATACAATTGACACAGCAGCAGATGCAAACGAAGCAATTGCTAAATTCGCTTCGTTGAAATATCCAATCGTCATCGTCGACGTGCGTCTAAATTGCAACATGACGGGACTTGAGTTGCTCAAGCGAATGCTCCAGATCAGCCAGCATACGGTTGTTATCGTCATTACCGCTCACGGAACCGTTGAAACTGCGGTGGAAGCGATGAGGGCTGGCGCTTTCGACTTCATACTCAAGCCGGTTGACCTAAATCTAGTACGCCAGCAAGTACGCAAGGCACGCCAGCACTACGAACTGCAACGAGAAAATCTGTCGCTGCGTCATCGTCTCGCAGACTCCGGCGACATGTCCAACATCGTCGCAGGCGGGGCTGCGATGGAGGACATCTTCCGCCAAGTGCGTCAAGTTGCGGCGACCGAAGCCACTGTCATGATTCATGGCGAAAGTGGCACAGGAAAGGAGCTCATCGCGAAGGCTTTGCACGATTTGAGCAATCGTAGCAGCGGACCCTTCATCGCTGTTAATCTCGGAGCGCTGCCAGAATCGTTGCTGGAAAGTGAACTGTTCGGACATGAAAAAGGTTCCTTCAGTGGTGCAACTCGTCAGAAACCAGGTTGCTTCGAACAAGCGTCCGGCGGCACGCTGTTTTTAGATGAAGTTACGGAGATGTCGGCCAAAAGCCAAATCGATCTGCTGCGTGTTTTGGAAACGGGCGAATACACTCGAGTCGGCGGTGAGGAACGATTGCTTTCGGATGCTCGGATTATTTCAGCAACCAACCGATCTACCCAGGATCTGATCGAAGAAGGGACTTTTCGTGAGGATCTCAGCTATCGATTGAATGTCATCCCGATCGAACTTCCTCCATTGCGAAGTCGTCGCGAAGACATACCGCTGCTGGTCCAACATTTTCTAGAGTACTTTTGCGCTCGGCACAAGCGTAACGTTAAGCGAACCTCATCAGAGGCAATGCAGATCCTAGTTGCCGCCGCTTGGCCCGGTAATGTTCGCCAGCTGCGCAATGTCGTCGAGCGGCTCGTGATCACGTGTGCTGGTGATGTGATTCAGGAAAGCGAACTTCCGGCTGAATTGCGAAAAATTCCACGTGTGAACTCAAAGATACCAAACTCATTGGCCGAAGCAATGGATGAATGCGAGAAGACTACGATCCAACTAGTGCTCGAATCCTGCAATCTTCATCGCGAAAATACAGCAAAGACGCTTGGAATTAGCGTCCGAACGCTGCATTACAAGATGAGCCGTCATGGCTTGCACTAGGTATGTTGCTGTCATAGTCGCAAAAGCTCGCGTCCCAACGTTCGCCGTGCTTCGTCGTTGATGCGTTGCTGCTCTGAACGTTCCTCCTCAGTTGCAAGCGAAAATTGGGAAGTCGCATTTCGAAGTGAATTTGACGTAGCGGCAGTTGAAGTAGAATGGTCGGCCGATAAAACGGCTGTTAAAAGAGACAACCAAAGTGTTGGCTTGATCATCGTCGCAGTTCCTTTTGTTGAGGTGAATCATCGATCCCCAAGCAAGCGTTTTTAGCTGGGATGCAGCAGAATCTGATCATTTCGGAAAACTTTCGTCCTGCGTCACTTTGTCAAGATGCACTTGTTGTGCCGAACCCAGGAATCGCCATTCGTTACACAAATCATTGCCTTCTAGCTCTGTGTGATTGCCGGATGACGCAATCGGTTGCACTTTGTGCCAATTTCTGCATGTACAATCCCTCGTTTGCTCCAACTTTAGGCGATGGCAACATGGAGAGGCTACGAAATGTTTGAAACCAACGACATTCCTCGCTTTAAGCAGTTCGCGTTTTTGCTCGGTATCGTTAGCCTGTTCGCCTTGATCGTTACGGCCTGGGTCTTGTTGAATGTTCGCCATGAACAGGAAATCGTCACCAGCTTGATCAATCATTTGGAGGGAAATGACTTGAAGGTCGCCAACGAGCTATCGAGCGAATTGGGAATTCAAAAGAGTTTGTCGCTGGTTCTAGTCTTGAACGTTGTTGCTGCGGCCGTTGCGTTTTCGTTTGTGATTCGCGGCTACTTTAGCAGCGAACGCAACCTTGAGGATGTCAAAGTGCTGTCAGCGGACATCCTTGCGAGCATGGACGCGGGAGTGATTACGACGGACATGACCGGTCGAATCATTAGCATCAACCCGCGCGGACGCGAATTAGTCAATTTGAGTACTGACAACTCTGTGCAGAATATCAAGCAACTTGGCTCAGAACATGCACTATTGGCAGCCATCTGTGAGGAAATGTGCAATTACCATCATCTGATCCGGGACCGAGACTACCGAACACAACGAGACGGTCACGGGATAGCACTGCGAGCGGGATGTACAATGCTCAGGAATCGACGAAAAGAGGAAATTGGGATGGTCATCCATGTCCGTGATGTCACGGAAAAGGTCTTGATAGAAGAACGACTTCGTCGAATGGAACGTTATATGGGGTTAGGTGCGCTTGCCGCTGGTTTGCAGCATGAAATCAAGAATCCGCTCAGTGCCTTGTCGCTTCATATCCAACTGCTTTGCGAACGCTTGCAGAAAGAAACGGGGGACCACGAAGTCAACGAGATCCTGGACGTGCTCAACACGGAGGTCAATAGAATTAGTGCAGTACTCGATGGCTTTCGCAACTATGCGTCGATTCACGAGATTGGCCGAGCACCAGTCGATGTGACTGTTATGATCGAAAAGCTATTCCGGCTGTTACGTCCCGATGCGGAACAAAAAAGGATCAAGCTTATCGTCGAATCGCCAGCCAATATTGCCGTTGCCATTCAAGCCGACGCGGCTCAGTTGGAGCAAGTGTTCTTGAACTTAGCACTCAATGCGGTTGCCGCGATGCCCAACGGTGGATCGCTCCGATTCAAGCTCTCGGACCAAGAGGGTAAATTGTGCATCGACATCATCGACGAGGGCAATGGAGTTCCTCCTGAAATCCAATCCCGTATCTTCGATCCATATTTCACTACCCGCAGCGATGGGACGGGCATGGGACTGGCGCTTTGCGACAAGATCGTTCGTCAACACGACGGCAGCATCGACTTTGAAACCAGTCCACGTGGCTCTACCTTTACAGTCTTACTGCCGCGGTAGGCGGGTTGAAAGTCTTGGCCTGCAAACAATTGCACGGTCAGACGCAGGTTCTTGCAGCTTCTTGCAGGTTCTTGGTTTTAGAAGCAAGCACCGTTCATGGATTCTTTATTAATTGTCTAGCAGACAGCCTAAGGCGTACTCGGTGCCACTAAAGTACGCCTACGGCTAACTGCTAAACGACATTCTTGTGAGTCGCAAATTCATTGAACGCTATCAAGCTTCACGCGGTGGTTTTTGGCCCACCAATTGCTTAGTTCGTAGTTACCCAGTGAATCATTGACCTGATGCATCCTGTGCGCTAAGCCACCCCGAAAACTAGACACGAAACCAATTACCATACGATGAAATTCTCGATAACTCGATTTTTTTTTCTATTTGCGGCCTTCTTGCCGTTTACTGGTTGTGAAAAGCCACAGGAGCAAGCTCATCACGAGCACCATAAAATTCTCGTAACCTGCCCGATGGTAAAGGATGTGATCAATACGCAGCAGTATGTCTGCCAGATCCATTCCTACCGCCATATCGAGGTCCGCGCCATGGAGAGCGGCTATCTCGAGGCGATTCAAGTCAAAGAGGGCCAAACGGTCAAGCAGGGAGATTCGCTGTTCAAGGTCGTCACAACGCTCTACGAGGCTAAACTGGATGCCGAGGTGGCTGAGGCACAGCTTGCGGAGATTGAGTTCACCAACACTCAGAAGTTATTTCAGCAAAAGGTAGTCGCGCAGCCGGAGGTGGCTCTGGCTCAGGCCAAACTTGCCAAAGCCAAAGCCAAAGTGAAACTCTCGCAGGCCGAGTTAAACTTCGCCAATATCAAAGCACCGTTCGACGGCATCATCGACCACCAGCGTCATCAGCAAGGAAGTTTGATCTCCGAGGGAGACATTCTCACGACCTTATCCGACAATAGCACCATGTGGGTTTACTTTAACGTGCCCGAGTCCCGCTATCTGGAATATCAAGCTAGACCGGACAAAGACAATATTAAAATCGAGTTGATGCTCGCCAATGGCGAAAAGTTTCCGCAGATCGGCAAGATCGGAGCGATCGAGGCAGATTTCAACAACGAGACCGGCAACATCGCCTTTCGCGCTGATTTCCCGAATCCCGACCGACTTTTGCGTCATGGTCAAACTGGCACGATTCTTATTAGTCGGGTAGTGAAGGATGCAGTCGTTATTCCACAGCGTGCAACCTTCGAGATTCTTGCGAAGAAATATGCTTTCGTCGTTGAAGACAACCAAAGCGATGAAGGAAACGGAGGCGCGGAGCGCGGGGCAAAGGAGTACTCGCCGCAGGCGCACGTGACGCATGAAGGAAAAGAGGGAGCAGCACATGATGAGCCAGATCATGGAAAGGGTGAAGTGGGGCACGGTGATAAACATCCGGCGAGGCACGAAAATTCCCATGGCATCGTCCGGCAGCGCGAGATCGTCATCTTGAACGAAATGGACGATATCTTTCTGATCAAGGACGGCCTTGGCGTGAACGATAGGATTATTCTCGAAGGTATTCGCCAAGTTCGCGATGGCGACGAGGTGGAGTACGAGTATCAGTTGCCAGAACAGGCGCTCAATCACCTCAAATACCACGCGGAATAGGCCCCTCTCCATCCATGTTCGCAAAAATTCTTCATCGGCCTGCGCTGGCCATCGTCATTTCATTGATCATTTTGTTCCTCGGTGGTCTGGCAATCGTGACTTTGCCGATTTCTCAGTTTCCCGACGTCGCGCCCCCGAGCGTAGTGGTTTCGGTCTCGTTTCCCGGTGCGAGCGCCAATGTACTGATCGATTCAGTGCTAGTGATTCTGGAACAATCCATCAACGGCGTCCAGGACATGCGTTACATGATCTCAGACGCCACCAGCGCCGGCGAGGCAACGATTCAGATTGTTTTCGAACCCGGAACGGACCCGAACGTTGCGGTCATGAACGTGAATAACCGAGTCCAAGCGGTGAAGAACAACCTTCCTCCCATCGTGGATCGCGAAGGGATCATCGTCATGCAAAACATGTCGAGCATGTTGATGTACGTGAACGTTTACAGTACCGACAAAAACGTCGACCAGAATTTTCTTTTCAACTTTGCAAACAACCAGGTTCTCCCTGAAATCAAGCGAATTCAAGGGGTCGCGAGACCTACCATTCTCGGCAATCGTGCCTATGCCATGCGGATCGAATTAAATTTGGAGCGCATGCGCGCGTACAAAGTATCCGCTGAGGAAGTGATGAAGGCGGTGGCCGACCAGAGCATCATCGGTTCGCCGGGACGACTTGGCCAAGCAACTGGAACGACGTCGCAGACCATCGAGTACGTTCTGACCTGGGTTGGACGCTATGACAAACCTGAGCAATACGAGAATATCATTCTGAAGGCCAACCCCGAAGGTGAGATCCTCCGGATGAAGGACATAGCGAAGATTTCACTTGGTTCCTCGTTCTATGACCTCTACTCCGACATCGATGGCAAACCTGCGGCTGCGATCGTCCTAAAACAAGCCCCAGGCTCCAATGCGAGCGAAGTCATCAAGCGGGTCAAAGAGAAGCTTGCGGAAATTAAGAAGCAGTCGTTTCCACCACTCATGGACTACGAGATCAACTACGACGTTTCAAGCTTCCTCGATGCATCGATCGAGAAGGTGCTGCACACGTTGCTCGAAGCGTTTATTCTTGTCTCTCTAGTTGTCTATCTGTTCTTAGGGGACTTTCGCAGCACGCTGATCCCGGTCCTTGCTGTGCCCGTTTCGTTGATCGGAGCGTTCTTCTTCATGTTGATGTTTGGCTTGTCGATCAACTTGATAACTCTGTTCGCATTGGTGTTGGCGATCGGGGTTGTGGTGGACGACGCAATTGTGGTGGTCGAAGCGGTGCACGAAAAAATGCATACCAAGCATCTTGGACCCTATCAGGCAACTCAGGAAGTCATGCACGAGATCAGCGGCGCAATCATCGCGATTACGATGACAATGACAGCCGTGTTTGTTCCAGTGACTTTCATGACTGGGCCGGTCGGCGTCTTTTACCGACAGTTCGGACTAACGATGGCCATGTCCATCGTGTTGTCCGGTTTAGTGGCCTTGACTCTCACTCCCGTCTTATGTGCCATGATCCTCAAGCCACACACGAACCTCAACGAACAAGGCGCAATCGTGGGCTTCGTGAACCGTTGTATCAAAAGGATCGCGGGTTCTTATGCCAACGTTCTGCGATTGTTCCTTGCTGCTCTCCTCGGTCTTGGGGCAGGTTTCGGAATCTACCGTCTGCTCAAGATCGAGATCGTTCACGAACTCGTTTCGGAACAGATTCCTCTGACGGAAGAGATCACGATTGGCATCGCCGTGGTTATGGCATTGTTGTTCATTTTGACCTTCCGTTCATCCCTATCGGGAAGCGAGCCAGATGAGGAAAAAAAACGAGGCCCCCTCGGAATGTTTTTGCATCTGTTCAATCAAGGTGTCGAAAAAGTCACCGGTGGTTACGCGGGGATTTTGAGCCTTATCGTTCCAAGACGCGTTTTCACCATGCTTGTCGTGGCAGGTTTCGGTTACGGAATTTTTCTAGTGAACGGCTTGCTTCCTTCGGGCTTTATCCCGCTGGAAGATCAAGGAGTTATCTACGGCATTATTCAAACACCTCCGGGCTCAACATTGGAATACACCAACTCCAAATCCCACGAGCTTCAGGCCATCTGTCAGGAGTTTGAAGAAGTCAAGACAGTCTCATCGATAGCTGGCTACGAGATTCTGACTCAGGGGCGTGGGTCCAACGCAGGAACCTGTCTGATCAACTTAAAGCCCTGGGCCGATCGCAAGCGGACGTCCAAAGAAATCATTCAGGAGTTGGAGCGAAAGGGGAGCGAGATTGCCAATGTGAAACTCGAGTTCTATGAGCCGCCTGCGGTTCCTGGGTTCGGTGCAGCGGGTGGGTTTTCGGTGAACTTGCTGGACAAGACGAACAGCGGCAACTACACGCAGATGGGTGAAGTGACGGATAAATTCATGGCCGCACTGTCCAAACGCGAAGAGCTAAAAGGCCTTTTCACCTTCTTCGCAAGCGACTACCCACAGTACGAGTTGGTCATTGACAATGATGTGGCAATGCAGAAGGGGATCTCGATCGCTGACGCAATGAACAACTTGTCTATTGTTGTTGGAAGCACTTGGGAGCAGGGCTTTGTTCGCTTTGGCCAGTTCTATAAAGTTTACGTCCAAGCCGCGCCAGAGTTTCGACGGCTTCCTGATGATCTAGAAAATATGTTCGTCAAGAATGACAAAGGGGACATGGTGCCCTACTCGGCATTTCTCAAAATCAAGAAGAAGCAGGGCTTGAACGAAATTAGCCGCTACAACCTCTATACAACCGCCGCAATTCAAGGAGCTCCGGCCGCTGGCTTCAGCACCGGTCAAGCGATCGCAGCGATTCAACAAGTTGCCAAGGAGACGCTTCCACGCGGCTTCGACATAGACTGGCAGGGTCTTTCGTACGACGAGGCCAAAAAGGGGAACACGGCGATTTACATCTTTTTGATCGTCATCATCTTCGTCTATCTTGTGTTGGTTGGGCAATATGAGAGCTTTCTTCTGCCTTTGGCGGTCATCATCTCTCTTCCGATTGGCCTTTTTGGATCGTTTCTTTTCCTTAAGGCGATGGGTTTGTCGAACGACGTCTACGCGCAAATTGGGCTGGTTATGCTTGTCGGACTGTTAGGCAAGAACGCGATTTTGATTGTTGAATTCGCGGTCCAGCGGCGGCACGAGGGAGCGAGCCTAATCGATGCCGCAATCGAAGGAGGGAAGTTGCGATTCCGACCGATTCTCATGACTTCGTTTGCCTTTATCGCAGGTATGGTTCCGTTGGTCCGAGCTACCGGCCCTGGAGCCATCGGAAATAGAACCATCGGCACGACTTCCGTTGGCGGAATGCTTATGGGTACGTTGATTGGGGTCTTGGTAATTCCAGGCTTGTATTACATTTTCGCCAAAATCGCGGATGGACGGAAACTCCTTAAGGATGAAACGGACCAACCGTTAAGTGAACGCATTGAACAACTACCGCATACTGCTCCGGAGCAATGATGTCGTTTGCGGTGCTCGCCGGCATAATCCGACTCCAAGGCATCTTCTAACTTCACGGCAGAACCCATAAAGAGCGAAATCTAATGAGACGAAGATAAAAGAGAGCGTCGAGCTCGCAGGAACGGAATCCTGAATTGGGACGTCAAGGAATAGACGGAAGAACTGAAAATGACTGTCAAGAAGATAGCAATCAGAAATCGCGTGCTTGCATTCGCGATTGTCACTGGAACCCTATTCGGCAATCCCGGATGTCGAATCCCAGAGCTTTGTCGACCGGATCGAGCTCAACCGATGCCGGAAACCTTCAACGGCGAGATGAATTGGGACAATTCCGCTTGTGTCGAGCTTCATGAGTTCTTTAATGATCCGTTGCTTACCAATTTGGTAGACCAAGCGTTGGTCGATAATCAAGAGCTAAAGATATTGGCTCAGGATATACGGATTGCTAACAATGAGGTTTTGGCGAGGCGAGGTGCATACTTCCCCTTCGTCTTCTTCGGGGCACGCGCTGGAGTCGAAAAATCCGGCGAGTACACGCGGGAGGGAGCAGTCGAAAGCAACCTCATGGCTAGCGGCAAATCCTTTCCTGATCCGCTACCTGATTTTTTGGTCGGTACCAATGTGTCTTGGGAGATCGACATTTGGAAAAAGTTGCGAAACGCGAGAAGTGCGGCCGCCTTACGATACTTGGGCACCAACGATGGACGGAACTACGTCATCACTCGTTTAGTCGCTGACATTGCTGAGGAATACTACGATCTTTTGGCACTCGACAAACAGCTTCAAACGCTGGACAAAACGATTGAACTTCAGGAAAAGAGTCTCGAAGCGTCTAAGGCAAAGAAGGAAGCAGGCCGCGGTACCGAGCTTGCTGTCCAGAGGTTCCAAGCGGAAGTTCGAAAGAACCAAAGCGAGAAGCTGGTCATCGCGCAGCAGATTGTCGAGGCTGAAAACCGAATCAACTTCCTCGCCGGTCGCTACCCTCAACCGATAGAGCGACAGAGCGTCGACTTTATCAATTTGAACTTGCATTCACTGAGCGCCGGAGTTCCTGCCCAGTTGCTTCAAAACCGGAACGACATCCGCCAAGCCGAACGCGAACTAGCGGCTGCGGGCCTCGAGGTACAGGTCGCCCGAGCCAACTTCTATCCTTCATTGAACATTAGTGCCGGTGTCGGTTATCGAGCCTTCAATTCAGGGTTTTTGTTCACCACACCTGCGTCGTTGGTGTACAACGCTTTTGGCGACGTGGTGGCCCCTCTGATCAACAGGGCTGCGATCAAGGCTGCTTACATGACCGCGAACGCGGAGCAGCTACAGGCCGTGTACAACTACCAACGTACGGTCTTGAACGCTTTCACCGAGGTTATGAACTACATGAGCAAGGTGGACAAGTACGGCCAGAGCATTGAGATCAAGAAGCAGCAACTGGAATCGCTTGAGGCCTCTGTCGATTCCGCAACTAAGCTTTTTCAAAACGCTCGCGCCGAGTACGTCGAAGTTCTCCTGGCCCAGCGCGACCTCCAAGACGCAAAAATCGTCATCATTGAGACCAAAAAGCAACAGCTAACCGCCATCGTAAACGCGTATCAAGCCCTTGGCGGAGGTATGGTGCGTAGAGCGAATTCCGCAAACTCAATGGTCACTTTCCCCCCGGACTCGTTTTCCCCGGTTACAACAACGCCGGATGCAACCGCCGCAGACAAGGCTGACGCAGATAGAGACGCGGCAGGCAAAGTTCCTAAAATCCCAGTTCCCCCCGTAGCAGTTCCACCAGCAGCACTCTAACCACCCATTCCAGGCCCTCCATATCCAATGCGGCAATCGCTTGCGAGTGCCAAATGCGTAGGCAAAGTAATGAACCATCAGCGATGATGCGATAGCCGAGTTAATTCCATCTGTTGAGTTGTGTGTCACAGACGCCTGGATGCTAGTGTACTCAACGACCTGTTTAATGTCTGGCAGCAAGCCGATTGCAGAAGCTCGCATAGCAGCACCGCTCTTGTCAGAATTTGCACGAATGTTAGCCAAGAACGCGTCCGCAGATTTAGTCTCGGTCAGGAACCCATGAAATCCCTTCGCGTATCCGCCTCGCGGATCACGTTGGAAACAAGTTAGAAATCGCTCCGCAACGTTGTACGCATTCCATTCATTTTCGGAGAGTAAAAGCTCCGAAATCGCAAGCGCCATTTGAGTGTCGTCGGTGTACATTCCAGGTCTAGTGTCACGATGACGTGGGTGCTGAACGTAGACAAGTTTATCGGGGTTATGAACACCCTTGTGCGGGACATATTCATAACCTGCCCCAAATGCGTCGCCTATGGCAGCTTCGAGTAACATCGCTTCTTGATTCAGCTCCTTGATCGTTCGACAAAACTAGTAAATCTCCGGCGCTATGAACGGTCGTGTGGGGAGGGTTCCCGGCAACGGGCGTTCTTACCCAATTTATCCACCGTTTTAGATCAGTGATTTGCGGAATATGACCTTGTCGACGCCAGAGTCGTAAAAGTCGCGAACACGTGCTTCAGTTTCGAATCCATCACTAGCGTAGAATGTCCTCACGTAATCGAAATCATCTAGTCCTGCGGTTTCGACGAGTAGGATTCGTTCCCCCTTTAATCGCAACCAGTCTTGAACGTGTTTCAGGATGGTCTTGCCGCGTCCTTGACGTTGGTGATTAGGATGGACTGCAATAAACAGCAGGTTCCAAGTTCCGTTTGTCATTTTCTCAGGAGCCAAGTAAGCGACGCCAACGGGCCCGTTGGCGTCCTCGTCAGTAAACCAAACATCATTTTCACTCGGTGATCGAAGCATACCAGCAAGCATCTCGGTTTGATCGGGTTCAAAGAGTCCAGACGCGGTTGCGATGTCGATCAAGGCGTCAAAATCGTTTGCCTGTGTTGGGCGAATCATTGGTGGTCCACGATTTGGGGTATGGTCATTTGTCGAAGCAAGCCACGCAGGGACACAGCCGCCAACATAAGGTTCGACGATTTCAGTTGGATAACAAGTAATTTTACGGCCCGGCGCCGCTAAGTACATTTTAATGTACCTCATCTGGCAGGTCGTGCTGCTCGAGCTGTTGAAAAACCCCTCGCTTTGAAATCAAAACGGAACTAGCCCACGGGCCTTTCGTCACGGGCCTTTCGTCACGGGCCTTTCGCTC
Organism: Pirellula sp.; assembly: GCA_031424235.1. Lineage (GTDB taxonomy): Bacteria > Planctomycetota > Planctomycetia > Pirellulales > Pirellulaceae > JBKCUI01. The sequence goes on along the minus strand of JANPHB010000411.1, from coordinate 6,365 downwards.
GATCCGCTTGATCGCGAAAGTATCGCAGCCACTTCGCAATGATCGCACCACGGATATCGCCTGCTTGTTCGTTCTGCTCGATTGTCTTGCCCCAGTAGAAACTAACGAAACCGTTGGTGTCCGATTTTTCGATAAACTCAGCCGCTTCCTCCAGTGAACACGCTAGCGGAAAGAACTCTTCGACGACGATCGGCTTACCAACTTTGTAGACATTGAGTGCGTCGATCGCCTTCTGAACTTCGCCTGCCTTTGGATAAAAGTGGACACTCACAAAATCCAGCGGTCCGCAAACGCTAGGTGCATAGAACAACGGTTTGGCACCCGGGAAAACATGCGCCCAGGGGATAACTCCGACGGTTATCATGTGGCCCGAGTCGATTTCGCGAATGGCATCTGTCATCTTCTTTACCCAATCCCTGGCCACCTGTTCACGCGTGCGACCCTTGAGATCCAACGAGAGCCGTTGCACAAAATGTTTGCCAGCAAGTTCACCTGCCAACCACTCCGGCTCCGGCTTTTCACCTGGCAAAATGGGTTCGTTCATCAAGTCATAACAAAAAACAGCAGAACTGGCTTTGCACGTTTCAGCAACAGCTCGCCAAAACCGCGATTGAACTTCCCAGCGAGCTGCTTCATCGAGCGGGTCGTACCACTTTGGCAAATCGGCTTTGTGATAGCAACCTAGACCTGTGATATCCAGATAGAGTTGCATTCGCTCGGCCAAACGCACCAACTCGCCAAGCTGATGCAACGCCGCGTCGTTCGGCTTGTGTGATGTCGACATGAACCTTGCTACTTGCAGATGCACGCGAACCACATTGGCACCGATCGCTTTGATTTCCGCGAAATCCTCCTCAACTCGCTGCCAATCGCTCACCCAATAGTCTTCCAGCAACAGTCCTGCGTCATCGTGATCGTAGTTCACACCCCAAACACGAAACGTCTTGCCATTGGAGTCAACGAAATGCAACTTATCTCCGCTTACACGAATCGATTGGAGCGGTGGCTGCGACTGAGCATTCACGATGGGCGCAAAGAACGCAATGCAAAGCAACAATCGGCAAAATGGATTGGTAATGGTACACATCTCAAAAGTTCCGAATTGTTTTGTTTCTACGCGATGGTGCCTGCGTTCATCCCAAATGGCCTTGAGTTAGCGGAACGGCGAAAGTCGTCCGAAACCGGGCTCGCCTTACAATATACTAGGATCTCAGCAGGCCCGGCTTGGCGTCGAGTTCCAATGTATCGAATTGCCCAAGCTTGATCTTTTCCCGTGCCAACTCTCCCATGACTGCATTGTCGGTACACAACTCCGGTGCACTTTCCATCTGGCTGGTTGAGTGGGCAGGCGAGTTGCTTGGAGGGATGTTTGGCTAGGAGCCGAGTAAAAACCGACACACCGGCGTGTCAAACCGGTGCGAGTTTGTTGATGAGCTTCGGGACTCCCAGTCTTCCGATTGAAAGGGACATTTGGGACGTCCATCCGCGAGTCTGTCAAAGTAGTGCATAGAGTACCGCAATCCTAAGTTCATTGCCTGGGCTGGCTCGTGGTCATTTTGCTCGTCCGACATTCATAAACCTGAGCCCCGAGAGGAATCGCGCAGCAAGATCGCATGGGACTGCTAGCCGAGACGGAGAGCGTTTTCAGTTGGTCCTAGTCGTCGAGACGGCATCGGATGACGATCTGCTTAAGTAGTCTCGAAACGCCCCGGCGAATCGCTTCGACGAGCCAAAATCCAGGAATGCCGACCAACATTGTCATTCTTTCTTTTGTGCCGTACAAATGGATGCAACGCATTGGGCTAGAATTACCGACGCGTTTTTCATTTCCTAGGCAATTCGTGCTTAGCGCGAGACAGGAGGCGCGACGATGGCTTTTCCGGACTTTGTTCATTCGACGTTTTTAGTTGCTGCGACAACCGCCTTGTTAGGAATGGCTTTAGCGTTATTGGTCTTTCGAGGTATAAAAAATTCAACGTCACCAGTCGCGTCCAAGTTGCTGAAAGCTGAGGATGCGCTTAGGGATGCGGAACGAGCCCGCGAGAGTTCCCAGTTGCTATACCTCTCCTTGGTTGAGAATCTGCCTGTCTACCTCATGCGGAAAGACCTTGCTGGCCGCTTTACCTTTGCCAACCAAGCCTTTTGTCGGTTGCTAAACAAGTCGCTCGACCAAATTCAAGGCACAACGGATTTCGATCACTATCCAAAGGAACTGGCCGAAAAGTACCGTCGCGATGATATCCATGTTGCGGAGACCGGTGAGCTGTTTGAAGACGTCGAGGAAAATGTTGATGGCACCGGCCGCCACTATTTCGAAGTTCTGAAGACACAGGTGGTCGATGCCCTAGGTTCTGTGATCGGGACGCAAGCGATCTTTTGGGACGTAACGGATCGCAAGACCGCAGAGATGGCGTTGCGAGAAGCCAAGATAGCAGCCGAACAAGCCAATGTTGCCAAGAGCGAGTTCTTGGCAAACATGAGCCATGAAATTCGGACCCCAATGAACGCGATCATCGGAATGACCGAATTGGTACTAGAAACGCAACTCTCCGCCGACCAACGCGAATACTTGGCTAGCGTTATGGAAGCGGGCGAGTCACTCCTGACGATTATCAACGAGATTTTGGATTTCTCAAAGATTGAAGCAGGGAAAATGCAATTGGAATCCCAGCCTTTTGAACTCCGGGAAATGTTAGGGACTACCCTAAAATCACTCGGGGTTAGGGCCTTCCGAAAGGGGATCGAATTGATTTGGCAATGCCACGAAGACGTGCCAGCCTGGATGGTCGGTGACTCCACACGCCTCCGGCAGATTTTGTTTAACCTAGTTGGCAACGCGATTAAGTTCACCAGCCAGGGAGAAGTCCTGCTGAGCGTACGCAAACTAATCGAGAGCGATGGTTCTTTGGAACTCGAATTTTCGGTCACCGACAGCGGAATCGGAATCGCTAAAACGCATCACGCGAAGATCTTTGACGCTTTTCAGCAAGCGGACTCGTCCACCACGCGACGCTATGGCGGCACAGGTTTGGGACTTGCGATTTCGCGTCGATTAGCTCAGCTGATGGGGGGTGAAATCGAAGTTGAAAGTGAACTCGGAAAGGGAAGCACCTTTCGGTTTTCAGCGAAGTTCGGTCAGGATTCCAGTCATTCGCCAAGTGCAGACTTCGATGTGGCTCAATTTCATAACACCTCGATTTTAATCGTCGATGACAATGCAACAAATCGAAGAATTCTTGTCGAGGTGCTCACCGCATGGGGGATAGCGGTACATGCCGTGGAATCGGGCAAAGCTGCCCTCGACTACTTGCAGATATTGCTTCAGAAGTCTCCTTTGCAATCGTTACCCGTTTTGTTGACCGACTATAACATGCCGGAAATGGACGGTGCTATGTTGTGTTCGGAAGTCCGACGAGATGCTCGACTTTCTGAAGCGAAGATCATCGTGCTTAGCTCTAGCGTGGGAGTCGCTCAGGGCGAATTTGGGGACCTAAATATTGCCGCGTTTCTTTACAAACCGATTAAGCAATCGGAACTCTTCAACGCGTTGGTTAGTACGGTCGGGGCTTTTACGAGTACAACCCGTGAGACCAACGCCCTTTTGATTCCCCCAAATGCAGAATTGGAATCTTTGCCCATCCTAAAAGTACTTCTCGCAGAAGACGGACTTGCAAACCAAAAATTAGCTGTCGGATTATTGAAACGCTGGGGACACTCGGTAACCTGCGTGGAGAACGGCGCAGATGCAGTCGACGCCTGGGCTGATGGCGATTTTGACGTTATTCTCATGGACGTCCAAATGCCGGTCATGGACGGACTGGAAGCCACACAAGCCATTCGTGCCAAGGAGGTCGGAAGGAATCGGCATGTTCCTATCGTCGCCGTGACGGCACACGCGATGGTAGGTGATCGTGAGAAGTGTCTGTCGGCAGGGATGGACGGATACGTTACCAAACCATTCAAAAAACAAGCCCTTTATGACGCTCTGCGTCCACTGGTCCAAAAATAGAACTCTCGGAGACGCACGCGATGAAGCCCATAGATCTCACGACGGCATTGAAAGCAACGGACGGCGACTTCGAATTGTTAAAGGATGTCGTCGACGCATTTTTGGAGGAGTACCCGACCTTGATGACCGAGTTGGAACCAGCCATCCTAAGAGCTGATCTTGTGGTCGTTCAACGCGCGAGTCATACCATCAAAGGGACTCTCAGGCTTTTTGGTAACGTTCCAGCCCAGGCATTCGCGGAACGCCTGGAGGAAATGGCTAAATTGGGTGCGCTAAATCATGCACAGGAGACCTTTGAATCGCTTCGCGTCGAACTTTTCTCGATGCGGGAACAATTGGTAGAAGCAATGAAGGACCCGAACCAGCCTTAAAGATGGCCGATCAAAACGGGTCGGCGGGAGGGTCGATGCCGAAAGCTCCGAGAGCGGTCGGCTCATAGTCAATCGTGTAATCGAATTTGCCAATAGAAAGTTGAACTCCAGGTCGAAGTAAATGTTCTCGGAAGGAAACATTATTGACCTTGATGCCGTTGGTGCTTTTCAAGTCCCGCACAAACCACCAACCTTCAAAAGTATAAAGCAAACAGTGGTGCAACGAGATCGAGGACGAACGGATCACGATGTCGCAACTTGGATCACGGCCGGCCGTCATCTTGGGCTTACGAAGTTCGATAGGCATACTGCCATCGCGAGGTCTGAGCGTTCCGAGGACCGCTGGTAACTTTGGTTTTTTCGGTTCCACTTTGACAGGATCGATTTCAGGAGGGTGCATTTTCTCAACAGAACCCTCCTTGACTCGACGTTTGACCATAACGACAGTGTTCCCTGTCGGGTCAAACGAAACGCGATCCATAAAGGCCCACATCAAAAAAAGTCCACGGCCACCTTCGCCAAGCAATGCCGTTTTTCGACCCATCGCTGTCAGCTCCTGGTATTGAAATCCCGGCCCTTCATCGCGAACCGTAAATCTAGCTTCCTCACTCGTCACGCGAATTGAGATATGTACTCGCCGATCTTTGAAGGGGGCTAGAGTTAGACGCTGATCCATCAATTCGCGATCGCCATTCAGTGGACCTCCAATCTCCAAACTACCGTGATAAATGGAGTTGAGAATCGCATGCTCGAGAGCTACGCCAACCTGTACCGCCGCTGGTTCATCGCAGATTCCAAGCCCAACGATCATACGCTGTGCTAGCTCAATCAGGGGCGTTACCAATGCAAAGTCATTTTCAAGCGAAAATTCAAACTGAGTGAGTGTTGCACACTCGAGGATTCGTTCGAAACTCGATTCCGTCCGAGTTAGTTCTAGGACATGATCTAGGGTCTCATTCAGGAGCTCGCTGCAACGAGCCTTTGGGACATAGCCAGCCGCCCCGCGTTGAAGGGCTTGTGACGCAATTTCTTCACTACCTGCCGCAGTGATCAATACAACAGGCACCCACGGATAAAACCGTCGAACGTTCTCGACCAACTGTATCCCATCCATGTTCGGCATCTGCATATCCGTCACCACTATGTCGGGAACTCTGGCCTGGATTTTCTCCAGGGCCATCAGACCATCCGAAGCGGTTTCCACTTCAAAATGGAGACTCTTTTTCAAGAGACCCTCGATCAATCGGCGATCGGTGGCGGAATCATCAACGAGCAGGATTTTAAACATAGAGAGGCTCCGAAAAAATCGCTATTCATGAAGTCAGTGGCTTGACGGATATCCGTGCGTTCCTGTCAGTATAGCTTCCAACTCACAAAAAAAGTGCAATCGTTAATAGGGGCTTTAAAGTCAGCGTACGCCGACTGGTTGAAATGGTTTCGGCGTGGCTTGGAATCGTTAGGCAGGTTTCTTGGTTCGCCAAACGAACCATCTTCTATAGAAGGCACCGGATGCATGTCGCTCTCCAATGACATCAAAGTAAAGCTATGGGCTGGTCGGCTCCTGGGTCTTGAAAACTCCACTCTTTCCGTGCCCAAGTCTGCCGGTCCGGGAAGCCTAAACGGGACGGGGTGGTCGTGGCGCTGTGTAGTTCGAAGTATCGAACGAGTAATTCTCCGGCGCGGCGCAGGTAAACACTTTTTAAATGTACCCCATTTGCCTGGTTCAATGGGCCGTCGAGCTACTTGGAAGAGAATGTTTGGCTGGGAGTCAAGTAAACACCGACGCACGGGCGTGTCAAACCGGAGCGAGTTGCGCTGTGATTCAATCGCGAATGCGATGGCATTTTTTAGCCTGGGGTAAGTTCGCAGGGCGAACGAAACCCCAGGTCCAATGCCCCAACTGCCACAGAGCTCTGAAGGAGCGACACAAGCTCTGCATCGTAGTCTACCCGAGTGATTTGATGGTCATAAAATGCCTCGTGAGA
>JANPHB010000410.1:0-47879 GCA_031424235.1 Pirellula sp. | reverse complement strand
CCCGTCTCCTTTTACCTTTTCCTCACCCCCCCCCCTTCCTCGTCACCTTCTGCACCCCCCCCCCCCCCCCCGCCCCCCCCACGAATCCAGAGACGTCATTTTCATCGCGAGGCCCGTTAGAACACCAAAGCGGTGCCCGGTCGGGACAAGCCCGAGCCGGACAAAACGACATATTCAAACCCCTCGCTTACGCGTCGGGTTACCAAAAGCAGACACCAATCTCGCTTAATCAATCAAAGCCTTGCATGTCACTGCTTAGACCACCAGCCGAAGGCACGTAGGCCAAGCGAGTGTAGTCCATCACCATTCGGTGACTGCTGAACCGCCACGCTAAGGTGCTGATGCTATTCATCATCATTTTGATCCACTTGCGTGGCAATCCATCTCGATCGCGATCGTAGAAGGTTGGAATCACTCGTTCCTCAAGCGTCTCGTAGAAGTACTCCGCATCGCGTTTGTCGGTCAAACGGTCGTCGGCATGGCTCGTTCCTTTGCCAATTGCAAAGCCATTCGAACCGTCGTAGGCTTCCGCCCACCAACCATCGAGGATGCTGCAATTGAGGCCACCGTTGAGCACTGTTTTTTGACCGCTGGTGCCGGAAGCTTCGAGTGGCCGACGTGGATTATTGAGCCAAACGTCAACACCTTGGATCATATGTCGGCAAACATTGATGTCGTAGTCTTCAAGGAAAGCAACTCTTCCAGCGAACCGAGAATCGTGTCGCAAATTCGAGATTTCCTGAATGAATCGTTTGCCTGGTTCGTCTTTTGGGTGCGCTTTGCCCGCGTAGATTACTTGGATAGGACGATCGGTGCTGTCCAGAATCTTGCAAATGCGGTCCAAGTCATTGAACATGAGATTCGCACGTTTGTAGGTTGCAAAACGGCGACCGAATCCAATGGTCAAGATGTTTGGGCTGAGGATGTTTCGAGCGGCTTCGACGATCTCATCGCTTTCCCCTCGGCGTCGGCATTGACGCGAAATGCGTCTGCGAACGAACGCCAACAGCAGATTCTTAAGCGCGTTGTGGGTTTCCCAAAGTTCGCCTGGATCGACGGAATGGATGTTTTGCCAAACGTCGGGTTCGCCCATTTGGCTCTTCCAGTTCGCAGGGAAATGGCGATCGTAAAGCTGTTGCATTTGTGCTGCCAGCCAGCTTTCGATATGCACACCGTTGGTGATGTGTCCGATTGGAATGTTTCGCTCTTCGCGGGTTGGCCAGAGGCTTTTCCACATGCGTCGGGAAATATGTCCGTGAAGTTGGCTGACTGCGTTAGCGGCTCGAGACATCTTCAGACCGATCACGGTCATGCAAAAAGTTTCGCTGGCGTCATGAGCGTTCACACGGCCTAGCCCCATCAATTGGTCGGCGCTGATGCCGAGCGAATCTCGAAGCGGGCCCAAGTGCTCTTCAATCAAGGCCGCGTCAAATCGATCGTGGCCGGCTGGGACGGGGGTGTGGGTTGTGAAGATGGTGGCTTCGGCGGTTTCACGCATCGCATCTTCAAAAGTCAAGCCATCATCGGCCATTCTCTCACGCATGACTTCGAGTGGTACGAATGCGCTGTGACCTTCATTGAGATGGTAGACGCCCGGATTAATGCCGAGAGCTCGGAGAGCTTTAACGCCACCGACTCCGATGACCAATTCTTGTCGAATTCGGGTTCTTTCGTCACCGCCGTAAAGACGACTCGTCAGCTCGCGATCTTCTGGACGATTTCCTTCAACGTTACAGTCGAGCAAGAACAGGCGAACGCGTCCAACTTGCACTTTCCAAACTTTGGCGAGAAGTCGTCCGTTGCGAGTGTCGATGGACACCATGAGAGGAGTGCCATCGGGCAAGACGGCTGGTTCTAGTGGGAGGTCTTCGACTTTGGTTTCGAAGTATTCTTCGCGTTGATAGCCATCGGCGCTCAAATGTTGCTTGAAATAACCGTGCGAATAGTAGAGGCCGATGCCAACCAAGGGGACGCCCAGTCCGCTCGCGCTCTTCACGTGATCGCCAGACAGGACACCGAGGCCGCCGGAGTAAATTGGCAATGATTCGTGCAGACCGAACTCGGCCGAAAAATAGGCCACAGGTTTTGCGCCGAGTACACCGGCGTTGTTTTGTGCCCAGGTGTTTTTGTTTTCGAGATATTCTTGCAAGCGGCGGAACGCGTAGTTCACTCGGCTATGAAGCACCATTTCTCCGGCCCGAATCGCGAGTCGCTCGGGGTTGAATTCGCGAAGGAGAGCGATTGGATTGTGGTCCAATTGGCGCCATCGAATCGGATCGATATCGCGGAAGAGGCTGTTGACCTCAGGCTGCCAGCTCCACCAGAGATTGCGGGCTAACGCCATGCACTTGTCGTAGAGTGAATCCGCATCAATTTCATTCGCAATGCCAGCAATACTAACTTCTTGTCCGAGCGAATATTCAATTTGGGTCATGGATTATCTCTTTGAAAGATTCAAGACTTACAGGTAAAGTAGCGTTAGCGGCGAATTCGGGAATAGAACAGCAAGGCTTTAAACGGCTCCAACCGTCGCTTGCCTTGAGCCGATTCTGGTATTCTGTTTGCCAATGCTAGGAATTAAGCCAAGGCATTGCATCATCGTTATACCGGATCGCTCGTAATAGTTCAAAGCCAGCATGGATTTGACAACATTTCGCGATCGTTTTGTTAAGACAGGCAAAATGGGTGGCTGTGTGATTGAGCCTTTGGCCGAACTGGACGCGGAGTTAGAGGCTGCAATCTCTCAGGAATGTGGCAAACCGGAAAGCAAGCAGTGGCTATCTGAGTTGAGGCAAGGCGCCGGAGGACTTCGATCGCCCAACGACTTTCCTGTTTTGAATGTGCGCCAATGCTCTCGGATTGAGAATGCGATTTCCTGTAACTCAGGTTCACTGAATTCTCACAAATCCAGCTACTCGCTTCTGAACTTTTATGTCTGGCTTGCTAGTGGCTGCTTAACGACGGCTTTTGTTATGACTCAGCGAAGCGCTGCTGTGCGACGCATCGAAACGAGTTCGAACGAATCGACCCGCAAGACGTTACTGAGCTCGCTTGGCAGCGGCGTCACTTTTGCGACCGTTGGGATCAGTCATTTGACGACCAGTCGCCGGCATCTGAGTCAGCCGCCGCTTCGGGCGGTCCCGACCGGCGAAGGCTGGTTGCTGGAGGGGTTCAGCCCTTGGGTGACGGGAGCTCGGTTTGCGGACACCCTCGTGATTGGCGCTGTACAAACGGTTCTTGCGAAAGAAAATGAATCGAGCAAATCCAGGGAGCTATTGTTTGCCATACCAAGAAGCCGTCTAGGTGTGGAAGTCGAGCCTTGCGGCGAGTTAATGGCGTTGAATGGTAGTGCGACGGGGCCGGTGCGATTCGAGCGGGTGATGGCGTCGGAGGCCGATGTGCTGCATGGACCGGTGGAAAACGTAATGGAGGTTAGTAGTCGCAAGGAACCAGCCGAAGAGCGACCGGCATCTAGCAATTCTAAAGGGGGCGCAGGTGGTCTTCATACTTCGGCACTGGCTCTTGGTCACGCGGCGCAAGCGATTGAGTATTTGATCACTGAAAGCCGGCAGCGTGTCGAGTTGATTCCAATCGCGCAAGGGCTTCGAAAACAATGGGAAGCGGCATTTGGCGAGCTTTGTTGGATGGACAGCCAGGAGGGGCCGCACGATCAAATTTCAATGAGGAAGAAGGCCAATGATTTGGCTTTGAATTGCACGCAAGCGGCCTTGGTGGCTGCCAAAGGAGTCGGATTTACGGATGGGCACGACGTGGGGCGATGGTGTCGAGAAGCTTTGTTTTTCTTGGTTTGGAGTTGTCCGCAGAGCGTTGCCCAGGCACATCTTTGCAGTTTCATGTCCTAAGGCGAGCGGCAGATTAAAAACTACCGTAGCTGAATTCGTGAGAATTCAGCTTCTTCTGAATTCTCACGAATTCTGCTACGAGTCGTGGTCTGTTCCTACCGCTCGCCTAATATTTCAGCGCTTGTTGAAGATCCTTTTCCTGCCTGTATACTTTGGTCAGGTCGGGCCAGGATAGTCAACGGACATGTCTTGCGGCCCTGGCATCTGCTCGTTGACAAGGCAAAAAGCACCCCATGAGTTCACAACTCGCCGCTACCCCATTGCATGCTTGGCATCAAGCCCACGGAGCACGCATGGCTGAGTTCGCCAACTATGAGATGCCGATTCAGTACAGCGGTATTGTGGCAGAGCATCTTGCAACACGAAATGCGATTGGCGTTTTCGACATTTCACACATGGGGCGTTTGCGATTCGATGGTCCGAGAGCGGATCAGTTGCTCGATCATCTCCTAACACGCCGTGTTGTGGATATGCAAACCGGGCAGGTTCGGTATTCGCTGGTTTGCAACGAAGAAGGCGGAATTCTCGATGACGTCTTGGTTAGTTGTTTAGAAAGCCCGAGCGGCAAGAATTATTTTCTGTTGGTTGTGAACGCCAGTAACCGCGGGAAGATTGTGCAGTGGCTCAAGCCGCATTTGGCTGATTTCCCAGATGTTGAGTTTCACGACGTGACCGATGCGACGGCCATGATCGCAGTGCAAGGCCCAAGGGCGATTGAGGCGTGTAAGGCGCTTCTGCCAGCCTCGGCACTTACGCTGGGTTACTATCGCGCGAAGGTAACCGAACAAATGAGCAAACCGTGTATTGTTTCACGAACGGGGTACACGGGCGAAGATGGTCTGGAGCTGATCATTAAAGCCGAAGATGCTCCGCGAGTATGGGAAAACATCATGATGGCTGGTCGTGAGATGGGCGTTCAAGCGGTTGGGCTTGGAGCACGCGATACTCTTAGGCTTGAGGCCGGAATGCCGCTTTACGGTCATGAGTTGGATGAAAACATCGATCCGTATCAAGCTGGACTTGGTTTCGCCTGTAATTTGAAGGATCGAATCTTTGTTGGAAAAGAAGCGCTTGAACTAAAGGCTAAGGACCACACGCTTTCCAAACGAGTTGGATTGGTTTTGGAGGGGCGCCGGGCAGCACGTCAAGGCGCGAATGTCTTGGACGCAGACTCACGTATCGTTGGGCAAGTAACTAGTGGTAGCTTTTCACCAACGTTAGACAAACCCATTGCGATGGCATATCTAAGGCCTGAAGCGGCGGTCTTAGGCATGGCCTTGGACATCGACATTCGAGGGACTAAAGTATCGGCTTCCGTCGTCCCGTTACCTTTTTACAAGAAATCATAACAGTCATGAGCATTACCCCAGAGAAGCTACGTTACCTGAATTCCCATGAGTGGGCATACGTTGCGGACGATTCGTCCGGAATTGCGACGATTGGAATTTCGGCTTTTGCGGTTGAGGAACTGACGGACTTGGTTTTTATGGCGCTTCCGAAAGTTGGGCAAACACTGACAGCCGGCAGTGAGTTTGGTGAAGTCGAGAGCGTCAAGGCGGTTAGCCCTATGTACAGTCCAGTCAGTGGTACTGTCGTTGAGATCCATTCGGCGCTGGTCGACAAACTAGAGAGTCTCAGCGTCGACCCCTACAACGAAGGCTGGATCATCAAGGTTAAGATGAGCGACCCCTCGGAACTGGCAGGTTTATTGGATTGGGAAGCCTACAAAAAGCAGTGCAGTCACTGAAGATGCAAGCAAACGTGCCCGGTCTGGTGATCTTGGACCCGCCTCAGTCGGGCGAGATCAATATGGCTGTCGATGAGGCGTTACTCAAGAACGCGACTTCGGATGGGCCGGTTGTGATGCGTATTTACCAGTGGGATCGACCAACGCTTTCCCTCGGGCATTTCCAGCGACTAGAAGATCGCGATTCGAATCCGTTGACAGCAGGACTGCCATGGGTGCGAAGAAAGACGGGTGGCGGTGCGATTGTTCACGATTCGGAGTTGACCTATAGCATCGTAATCCCCAATGGGATTGAGGGACCGACCAAGGGCCACAGCGAATCGCTCTATCGATCGATCCATTTGTCGTTGGTGGAAAATTTGAGGAGTCTAGGCTGGGACGCGAAACTGTCGGAATCTTGTACATGCCAAACGAGTGCTTCTCGGAAGTCAGAGCCGTTTCTCTGTTTTTTGCGGCGATCCCCTGTCGACATCTTATTGGATGGCGATAAGATAGTAGGTAGTGCTCAACGAAGATCCGCGACTGGGCTGCTTCAACATGGCAGCTTTCTCCTCCGTCGCTCTCAATCGACGCCCGAATTGTGCGGTCTTCTAGATGCCACTGCTGATTTAATTTCAGTTGACCAAGAAAACTTGCGGAGGAAAAACAACTTCGACGCGTCTAGTACGTTGGATGGCTGGATTGATTTTCTCGTCCAGGCTTTGAAAACCGGGCTAGGAAAAAATTTGCGGGTGGATTGGCGAAATGGTACACTCGGCGACCCGTGTGGAACTTGAATAATGCGCACGGCAAGCCGTTCAGAACAAAGATAATTTTTCCCTTGGGAATGTTACTTTGGTTATCGAATGACTAGAATGAGAGGTTAGCTCCTCAAAACGTACCCACCGAATTATTAATTTTTGGTGAATTACAGGGATGGCGGAGCTAGGTTGATTGGTTGGATTTCAATTGCAAAAGGGCAGGCGATGCAGGTTTCTCTGAAGGTCCTTTCTGGAACGCACGAAGGTAAATTGATCCAGATTAAGGACGAAAAATTCCTTATTGGTCGAGGCGATTCATGCCAGTTGCGACCGAAGAGCGAATCGATAAGCCGAAAGCATTGTGCTATTGTTCAGAAGGATGGACGACTGCTTTTGGTTGATTTGAAAAGCCGCAACGGGACATTTATCAACGAAAAGCAAGTTTCGCCGGACAAAGCGAAGATCCTGAAAAATGGTGATCGTCTTCGCTGTGGTCAACTGGAGTTTGAGGTATTGCTCGAGGTTGGGATCGCGAATTCGAAGCAGCCCGAAGTACAGTCGGTCAAAGATGCAGCAGGCCGCATGACGGAGCAAAGCAGTCTCGACTCACGAGAAAGTGTGGACATCAGCTCTTGGTTGTCCGAGGCGGACCAAATTGACCGGAGCGTGCCGGCGGCATCCGACGAGTTTGATACGCGGCAGATCGCGATGGAGGACACAACTCGACTCGATAGCACGCAACTTTCCGAAACGGAGCCTGCTCCTACGCCAGAGGCGGCAAAGCCCAAACGACCGGAAAAGCGAGAACCGATTAAATTGCCGAAGCAAGCTGCTACCGGACCAGCAACCAAGGACACGAAGGCTGCTGCCTCAGAGACGCTGAAGAAGTACTTTGGCGGTCGGTGAGCCATAGCCAAGCAGTTTGATTTCGTTGCTCCTGCCCGATTCAGAGACCTCAGCCATGGTGAAATTCCGCTCGATTTTACATACGATGACGACCACAAACGCGAGACTGATTCTCGCGTTTTTTTTATGCGCGGTCGCTACTAGTCGCGGGGCGTCGCAAGACGTTATCTACGAACTCAAGGATGGAATGATTATCGGGCCAGGGAAGTACAACTTTGTCTCGGACATCGGACAAGTCAAAGCCATGGTTGGGCAGAACAGTCAAGTAAAAGTGCCCGTGATCGTTGCGTTGATGGATGGACTCCGGAATACGTACTTCAACGAAAGCCGTAAACTCAGGGAGCCGATTCCGGTGAATGAGTCACCTGTTGAAATCAAGATTAATCAAACCGTCTATCACGGCGTGCCAGGGGTACCAAAAGGCCGAATCGTGGACTGTTCTACATTTGACGTGCACGGGCGAAGAATCTGCTTCGTGCGATCCCCAACAGGTGTTGTCCCATATGTCCAGGGCATCACAGAGATTACGACCAATTACGTCAAGGTCGAGGGACTGAAAGGGGAGGCAGGACAATGCGATTGGGACATGCGAATCGCTCTCAGTAATTTTGATAGTCAACTGTTGCGGGACATCTTGGTACAGAACGCAAACCCCACCAAGTCGAACGATTTCCTGGAAATTGTAAATCTGTTTCGTTCAGCAAAGAGGTTTGTGGACGCGAGGATCGTACTCGAAGAGGCGATTCTGCGATTCCCAGAGCTGGAGCGCAACAAAGCGGACTTGAAGTCGTTGGACCAAGACATAACCGATCAGCTTTTTTCCGCGTCCGATCAGGCGCAAACAGCCGGTCAATTTCTCTTCGCGAAGTCGATCCTGGAAAGCATCGACAAAGCTGGTCTGTCGATAGAAACGCAACTAAAGGTTAAAGCAAAACTGGAAGCGTTAACGACGTCAGCAAAAGAGAACGAAGAGCTCATCGGTTGGATTGCAACTGACATAAACAGCATGGCTGAAGGGCAAGCCAAGTCGGATTTCATGTCCGTATTGCCAGAAATCAAAGCGAACTTGAACGCAGATTCATCCCTTCGGTTTACTGATTATCGACTTAAGCGAGAAGACAAATCCAACATCGCGGACCAGTTGGCATCTCGAGCGATCAGCGGCTGGATCTATGGCCCAGCGGCGGGGATCGACAAATCCTCGGTTGTTGCTTCTGGTGTGCGAGCCAGGAAAATCATAACTGAGTTTCTGTCCAAGCCAGTCAAAGACAACCAGCTCATCGAAGACTTACTGAAACTCGAATCGGGGACACCAGAGCTCGTTGCTAAAATTCTCGCGAACATGGCTCCTCCTAAGTCGACTCCAGAATCTGCAATGGTGACTCGCTCAAGCGGCTCGGGAGACAATCCACAATCTTTGTTCGCTGTTCAAGGTCGCTATCAAATCGAAGTTCCTTTGCAAGGAGACATGATTGGTTCCGTCGCGAAATACACGGTTCAGCTACCGCCTGAGTACAATCCATTCCGCCGTTATCCATGCATTCTTAGCCTCCCAGGCGACACAACAAATACGGAATGGCAAGTCGACTGGTGGGCAGGCAGGTACATCCCTGAAATGAAACGCTGTTTCGGAGAAGCTTCCAAGCTAGGGTACATTGTAGTATCGCCAGAGTGGACCGAGCCAAAGCAACCGCAGTACTATTGCACCGAGAATGAGCACGCGATGGTACTTGCTCCTCTTCGTGATGCGATGCGTCGATTTAGTATAGATACAGATCGAGTCTTCTTGTCGGGACATTTTATGGGCGCCGACGCTGCCTGGGACATTGCCCTGGCCCACCCAGATCTTTGGGCAGGGAACATCGTGATCAGTGGTGAAGCCAAGAAGTTCGCCGCGCCCTACCGAGAAAATTCACTTTATGTGCCCAGTTATTTTGTGGCCGGGGAACATGATTTCTTTGTTGAGGAGTCAAACGGCCCAGAGTGGACAACGCTTCAAAAGGACAACAAGAATAGCTGTCTTGTCACGATATACCAGGGACGTAAACCCGACCACTTCCAGGAGGAATTGCCTCGAATCATGCAGTGGATGAGCTTTCCCGATAGAGTCCGAAAAACACCAAGAGATTCAAAGAAGGACTTCAAATTCGAAGTGACAACACTTCGCGCTGGCGACAAATTCTTTTGGTGGTTTCAGACTGATCGACTCTTTGAAGAGAAGCTGGCTCACCCACTTTTGTTAACCAAGGACGCCAAGGCTGGAGGCGGGTACAAAATCGAGTCGTCAATAATTGTTACTGCAGACAAAAACATTTTGGTTTTGGGAACTGTTCCAGCCAAAACATGCACGGTGCTTCTTTCTCCCGACACCATCGACTTCAGTAAGGAGACGATCGAAGTGCGAGGCAAAGGAAAAAACGTAATCTTGAAACCAAAGCCAGAAACGCGAGTCATGCTCGAGGATGTTCGGGGGCGTGCGGACCGGCAGCATCCAACATGGATGCGGGTCGATTTGCCAAAGTAACCCCCCCTCAATTCTTTGCAACTCTTCCGGTCCAAGAACTTTGAAATGTAGCGAAACTCATCAAGAGTTTCGGCAACGTCATAGCCCTGTACTGACTCAGCCGACAAAAGTATGTGTTTTGCCAGCGTTTTTCCGTAGTGACTCGTGTCTGCCTGGCTTGTTTGAAAACCAGGTGCCTGGCACCTACCTGACCATGCGTGCATTGTTGTTACATTTGGCCCAAAGAAGATTTGACATGCCTCGCACACCGCGTGCTCAAGGGGGGAAAACTAGGTGCCTGGCACCTACTTGACTAGGCGTGCATTGTTGTTACATTTGGCTCAAAGGAGATTTGACATGCCTCGCACACCGCGTGCTCAACAATTTAATCCGAGCCAAGTCTGCATCGTTCATTTAATCCAACGTTGCGTCCGCAAATCGTTCCTGACCGGTTTCGATGAAATCACAGGAAAAGACTATTCCCACCGCCGAGAATGGATCCGTTGCCGTATGGAACGACTCGCGTCGGTCTTCGGGATCGATGTTCTAACCTACGCGATCCTTTCGAATCACCTCCACATTGTCGCTCGAACCCGACCCGATGTCGTACAGGAATGGTCCGACAAAGAAGTCGCTCTTCGCTGGCTGCGGATTTTCCCCGGGCAGCGAATCGACGAACACCTCGCCGAACCCACCACCAATTCCGTTGACACCCTGGCAAGTAACACCGATCGGATTCAGTTGATCCGCTTGCGTTTGTCAGATCCATCTTGGTTCATGAAGTCTCTTTGCGAACCCATCGCGCGACTTGCCAATTTCCAAGACAAAGTCACCGGCCACTTCTGGGAAGGTCGCTTCAAAGCTCAAGCCATCACCGACGAAGCCGGCTTGCTCGCATGCAGTATGTACGTCGACCTAAACCCAATCCGCGCCGCCATGACCTCGTCTCCCCAGGAATCAATCCACACATCGGCATACGATCGCATCAAAGCACTCGAAGGAAAAACAATCCAATCAGCCGCTGTCAACTTGGTCGCGATCGAGACCGAAGAAGCGAGCCGAATCCGCCGAACAACTACTCCCGACGAGCTTCGCAAACGAAAAGCCGAAGCCAAAAAGAAACGAGGCCCGACGATGCCGCGAGACGCCTGGCTATCGCCGCTCACGCTCAATGAACGGGACAAACCTGGCGCCCAAACAAGCCTCAATGGTGTACGAGCAAGCGACAAAGGTTTCCTCTGGATGAACCTATCAGACTACCTGAAACTACTCAACTGGACAGGCCGACAGCGCGTTGGCAGTCTTGAGAAACCAAATGTCCCAAATGACCTTGAGCCGATCCTCAAAAAGCTAGGCATCGATGGCAAAATGTGGTGCGACTTGGTGTGGAATTTCAAAAAGTACTTCGGCCGAGGCAGCGCAGCAGGCTCACCCAAGAGCCTCAAAGAATCCGCTCAAAATCGCAATCGTAAATTCGCCCCCGGCCAGAATTCGGTCGCAGCTTGCTTCCTTTGATGATTACAGACTCAGTAGATCGGATCGCAGATAGTAGGAAGTGAGCCCATGCAAAATGCGATGAGTACTTCCCGAGGCTCGACTATGCCAAAACCGAACGTGGCAGACCGTGGGCTACTTGCACATAGCGAAGGGTTGATTCGGTGAATGGTCTTGGGCTAACTCGGTAATTCCATAGTTTATTTTCAACATCATCCAGCCCAACCAACTCTGCGATCCCAAAAGCTTTGAGTCCATTTGTAATTCGTTCTGATTCGTGAGCGAAGTTTCTAAACCATAGGTTTGCTCCCTGAGGAAAAAAAGCAAAGTGGATGCACGGTCTTAGCGCTAGAAACCTCATGAGTGGCCAGCGGAATTCTTCTTCTGCTCGTCGAACGCTTGGCCCAACGATCGCCGATTGCTCCGCACGAAAGAACGCCTCAAAAACAAGTTGTCTATCCTTGCGACAGAGCTGCTTCCCGAGGCGACGGGCGTTGTGCACCCGAGCGAGCCCGTCAAGCATCGCCTCTGGGACCAACGTGTCGGCTTCTGGATGTTTTCCATGCGATGCCGAGAAATGAAATGACGTGTAGGTGTCAACGCACACGCGTCGATTGACCTCGCGAAATGCGTTTGCAAAATCTCGCAGCTGCTGCATTTGACGCCGTCGCCGATTTGGAATAAGCAACGAGGGCAACGAGAGAATCCTACCGAGCTTCATCCCGAACGAAAAGTACCCTCCAGCCCACAATGCACCGTGAGCGGCAATCAATGGGAATACATGGCTTCTGCCTGAGTCCAAGAAGAGTTGGTAATAGACCGCTGCACGTTGATGCAGGTCTAATATAGAACCAGCAAGTAACGTCCCCTCTTGCTCACGCTTTCAATAAGCGTGCCGCAAGCCGTCGAGCGATAACATTTTGAATCCTCGTCACTGTTTATGTTGTTGGATTCGAGTGAACCGTACAACATAAATCCGATTAACTGCCAAAAGTAAGTTTCTCCGAGTCCGCTTAAATTGCTCAAGCAAACCAGATTCTGAATTGCAAGAAACACCTACTGACATCACTCAAAAGCGAGAAGCCGAGTTGACAAGGCGGGATTGCTTGGCATCTGTCTCAAGTGGCTACAAGGGACTCCGGTGAAGTGCGATGAATCAATCGAACTTGATTCGTCGAATTCCAAGCCGCTTTATTCGTTAGTGCTCCCGAACTCATTCCCTGCGAATTCGGATCATTCGAGAATCCTCTCGGTCTGGTCTACTGACAACGAGACGACAGTCTTGCCCTATCCTACCACTGAGAAATTGCGTTACCTTTTCCACTGGATATTTCTCCAGTGAGATCTGTTGATCGTCAAAGTCAACAATTGCTTTAATCACATCTCCTACGTTCAACTCATTCGATTTCTGTGCGGCACTTCCATGTGTGACCTTTTCCACAACAGGCAAGTAGTTCCTAACGCCAATAGTAATGCCCAGCGCGCCCCGACTGCAGTCCACACGTTCCTGCAAGTTGGAGGTCTTCATAACCAATCCATCAGTTAAGAAAAAACGTATGACCGAAGGTGCAAATCGCTTGCCATCAGAAAACTCAATTGTCTGAGTTGCATGCAGCTGCCCGCAAACCCATTTAGCCTCCATCGGCAACTCTTGTCCAAAGAGTTTGACAGTGTCAACTGTTTTTCCTTTTTGCTTCGCGAGAAACGAAGTCAGTATAAGCTTTTCGTGCTTGATCTCCCAAACGGCAGAATAGCCGCTCCAATTCGAGGATTGCTCAACGTCAAAATTCGGCTTCGGCCTTTCTTGGCTCCAAAAATACATCATTGGACTTTCCAACATCACGTATTCCTTCTCACCGATTTTAATGCGATCCAATTCTTGGTCGGTGGACACAGCAGGCAAGCAAGCACAGACTGCGACCAGAGTTGCAATCGCGAATGAACTTAACCTTCGAAAGCTGGAATTCACGCTTTGGCCTTCGGTGAAAATGGGACAATCACTTGCTATCGACAATATGCCTAATTTTGAGCCATTCTGTGGCCCTTGCTGGCCAAGTGGAAATGACGGAGTCAGGGCGATCTCTCAGTCCGTAACCATGTCCGCCGTTTTGATAGACATGAAGCTCTGCGGGAATTTTGTTTTGCTTCAGTGCGATGTAGAGTTTTGCAGCACCGACGGAACTGGAGGCATCATCATGTGTGTGCACGATGAACGCGGGTGACGCTTGCTCTGTGATTTGGATCGGTTCGAGCAATTCGTTTGTTTTGGCATCAAGTACTTGCCATGGGTAAACCAACATCGAAAAATCAGGCTTGCAACTTATTTGGTCGATCGTATCGATTGCGGCATAAGCGGATTGGTCGCCTTTGGAATGAGCGATCGCGCCGACTTGACCACCTGCGGAAAATGCAAGAAGTCCAATTCGATCCAATTTGAGCTGCCATCGCTTGGACTCCGAGCGAATCAGTCGCATCGCTCGCTGGGTGTCCTGAAGTGGTCGTTGCCACAGCGGTTCACCAGCAACCGCCGCTTCCTTCGTGCGATACCGCAAGACGAAGACGGTGATGCCCATTTCATTTAGCCACGGAGCAGCTTCGGAACCTTCCAAGTCGGGAACAACGTACGTGAATCCTCCGCCGGGGAGAATCAAAACCGCTGCGCCATTTGGGTTTTTTGCGGGATAAACATCCATGGTAGGACAACGGACGCCAGAGACGCGAGTGATCGGTTTGGTCTCGCCTGGCTTCACCGGTAGAGGGGTGCCTGTCTCTCGACTCGTTTCGCCCGGCGCTAAATCCGGCCAAACGTGGATGGTGGTTTGTGCGTCTTGAGCCTTCAAAACGGCTGATGTAATGGCAGTCACGCACAAAAAACCAAAGAGCAACACGAGCGTCGAGGGGCGATTTTTGTTATTTGAAGCGTCAGTCATGGAAAAAAACCTGGATGGATGCAAAAGGGAACTTGGTATGGTACGATCTCGTAGGGTAACCTGAAACGCATTCAGGCAGTTTAGCGGTATTCTTACGGCCATGGGTCCGGAGAGCAACGATGACACAAAAGGTAAAGCAAATACAACGGCGTAATTTTCTAAAATCCTCCCTGGCGGTGACGGGTACGGCGATTTTGGCCCCTACCATCATCCCAAGTTCGGCGCTCGGGCGGGACGGATTCGTAGCTCCCAGCGAGAGAATCGTGGTCGGTGGGATTGGAATCGGAAACCGCGGAAACTATGACCTGGACTGTTTCTTAGAGCAGAAAGATGTTCAGTTTGTCGGTGTCTGCGACGTCAAGCAATCGCGCCGAATCGCGGTTAAGAAGAAAGTCGACGAAAAGTATGGAAACGTCGATTGCGATATGTACGACGACTTTCGGCAATTGCTTGAAAGAAAAGACGTCGAAGCTGTCTTGATTGCGACCGGCCCGAATTGGCACGCGACCATGGCCATGCAAGCGGCAAGGGCTGGCAAAGACATTTATTGCGAAAAACCTTGTACGAAGAACATTGCGCAAAGCTTGATTCTCGCCGAAACCATGCGGCGAACGGCCCGTGTCTTTCAAGCCGGAACACAACGCCGCAATCTTCCTCACTTCGCATTCGCTTGCTATTTGGCACGAACAGGAAAGCTCGGAAAGCTCAAGCGAGTGTACGCTCACCCAGCTGGAATGCAGGCGATGATGAGTGGTTGGCTGCCGGCTGAAACAGCTCCAGACAAACAGATTGCCGATTGGGATATGTACCTCGGCCCTGCTGCATGGCGTCCATTCAATTCCAAGACGCTTGCTGATGGTTTCAATTTCGAGAAGGGTGGCGGACTTGTTGGCGGTGGCGTTCTTGAATGGGGATCGCACTGCGTCGACCTATGCCAATGGGCCGTTAACGATTGCCCACCGCCGATCGAATACAATGCGCCAGCCAATGGCGAGTTGATGGCTCGTTATGAAAACGGCGTCGAATTGATCTTCCGAGAGAATGGTTGGAAGAAACTTGGTTCCTGCCCAGTTCGCTTCGAAGGCGAAGATGGTTGGGTTGAGGCAGGGGACAGCGGCAAGTTGGAGCTAAGTTCTCCGACGTTGTTGGCCGGTCGCTCCGTCATCGAGATTCCAAATTATCCTGCAACGTTCCACGTCCGCGACTTCCTGGATTGTGTTCGATCGCGAAGTCTACCTAAGGGCAATGCCGACGCAGCTTGCAACGCGCATATCGCTTGCCATGCTGCCAACATTGCGTTGTTTCTCAATCGTCAAGTGAAATACGACTTGGCCAAGAACGAGTTTATCAATGACGAAGCAGCCAATCGATTGCGCTCCGAAGCGATTCGCGAGCCATGGCGAGTTTAGATCGATTGAAAACGAATTCTCTTCATGGCCGACGGCATTGCCCTCGGCCCCAACGAACCAAAACCAAGAAACATACTGGACCTTTGCATAATGATGAAACGATTTAAACGAGGTTGTCTATTATTGTCAGCTTGCATGGCCATGACAGTTGTCACGAGCCAAGGAGCTTTTTGCCAAGTCACGACGATGGAAAAGGAAAGCGATCTGCTGGGCGTTCTGAAGTCGGATACGCCGAAAGGGGACAAGGCTCTGGCTTGCAAGCGACTGGCTATTTACGGCACTGCGGAATCTGCGCCTGAACTGGCGAAGCTGCTAACGGACGAGCAACTCGCAGCGTGGGCTCGGATTGCGTTGGAGGCAATTCCTGGCGCCAAGGTAGATGAAACACTTCGCAAAGCCACCGAAACCCTCAAAGGCAGATTGCTTGTCGGCACCATCAACTCGATCGGTGTTCGACGCGATGCAGGAGCGGTCGATGTGATGACGGCTCGACTGAAAGACAAAGACTTCGAGGTGGCTTCGGCAGCAGCTGTAGCTCTTGGACGCATTGGAAACGCACCTGCGACACAGGCATTGCGAACCGCGATCGCCAGTTCGCAAGAAGGTGTTCGTTCGGCTATCGCAGAAGGCTGCGTTCTTTGTGCCGAAAAAGCTTTAGCAGATGGCAATGCAACACTGGCGGCATCCATCTACGATGACGTTCGCAAGGCTGACGTGCCAAAGCAACGCGTGGTTGAAGCGACTCGCGGTGCAATTTTGGCACGCAAACAAGCTGGACTACCGCTGTTGCTGGAAAACCTTCGCAGCAGCGACAAGGTCCTCTTCCAAGTTGCTCTGAAGACCGCTCGCGAAATGGCGGGTAGTGAAGTGGATGGTGCACTGGCTACCGAATTGACCAAAGCAGCACCAGATCGAGCTGCACTTGTCATTCAAGCCATGGCAGATCGCAAAGGCACCGTCTCGTTGCCTGCCATTGTCAAGGCAGCTGGAGCAGGTCCAAAGGAAGTTCGACTATCCGCGATCAACGCGTTGGGACGGGTGGGCAATACGACTTGCGTCGCGCCGCTTATCGCAGTCGCAAGCGAGCAGGATCCGGAATTGATTGATGCAGCATTGACTGCGCTGGCTGATCTGCCTGACCAAACCATTAGCAATGACATCTTGGCCCAAATCCCCAAGTCTCAAGGCAAGGTTCTCGCTGTCCTGCTAACCGTTGTAGGCAAGCGTCGCATTGAAGCGACACCCTTGCTTGTCAAGGCAACGAGTGATGCAGACAAAGGCGTGAGAGCTGCGGCGCTTAAGGCACTTGGCGAAACAGTGCCAGCAGATGGACTTGCCGTTTTGATTTCGCAAGTGGTTGCTCCGACACATGCGGAGGACGCAGAAGTTGCTCAGCTGGCTCTCAAGACGGCTGCCGTTCGAATGCCAGATCGTGAAGCTTGTGCGGCTGAGATCGTCAAAGGAATGGAAAAAGCGCCAGTGGCGACGAAAGGTTCCATCTTGGACATCCTCGCATCGGTTGGTGGAACCAATGCGCTTCAAGCCATGAACGCAGCAGCCAAGAGCGATGATACTCAGCTCAAGGATGTTAGCACACGTTTGCTTGGCGATTGGCTGACCATTGATGCGGCACCAGTCCTATTGGACTTGGCCAAGACTGGACCAGCGGACAAATTCCAATTGCGTGCGATGAAGGGTTACATTCGAATCGCAAGGCAGTTTACGATGAATCCTCCCGAGCGAGCTGTGATGTGCAAGAATGCCATTGAAGCAGCCAAGCAACCAGCCGAACAGAAAATGGTGCTCGAGATTCTGAAGCGATATGCGGACATCGAAATGCTCAAGATTGCGATCAACTCTGTCAAAATTTCCGAGCTGAAGGAAGACGCTGTTCAAGCGGCCCAAGCCATTGCGGCGAAGGTTGGTACAGAGGATGCCCAGAAGCTTCTTAAGGAAGCGGGAATCACTTCTAAGTGATTGGTCTCGTTTTTTGTTGCCTCTTTGAATGATGATTCCCGCATAGGCGGGGGGACTCGTTCCCAGGCTCTCGCCTGGGAACGGACTGGCTTGGAGGCTCCGCCTCCCGCTCTAAACAACTTTGCATTGACTTCACCCCAGCGATTTGTTTTCGGGAGGGTGAGGCTCCCGCCGAACCTTGGCGTCGCAAGCTCGGCAGGAGCCTCGCTCTCCAGTGACTTTCGAGTGCTTCGTCCTTCGCGATTGTAAAGGCAAATTACTGAGCCGCGCGCGCTAGCTAGCCGCGTTACGGTTTCCCTGCCAAACACGGTTGTCGCGGCTAGCGCCCGCGGCTCAATTCGAACAATGTGAGTGCCATGGGCCGGAAGCCTGGGAACAAGTTGCCGGCGTTTTTCATCTGAGATACGGAATCATGAAAAAGAAATCGATACTTTCGTTCGGCATATTTTTATTTGTCGTCAGCATAAACTCTTCGTACGTTAGTTCGTCGCGACTAAGCGCCCAAGAGCCTGTCGTGAAAGTACCCTTTTCTCTTTCTGACTTCCCTGGCCTTGAGTCAGAATGTCTAGCGGCGTTGGAAGCACCCGACAAAATCCCGACCGTTTTGGAGCGCATCGAGTCCAAGTATGAAAAGGACCGACAGCCAGAAGCGATCCGAATGCTGGCCGCGATTCTTCGAGGTTCAGATATGGGGATGGGAAGTGGTTGGTTTGGCCCACCCAAGTTTCAGCGAGATTGGAATTGGCTCGCATCCGAACAAAAAGTGGAAGTGGATGGCAGTCTGAAAAAGGAGGACTTTCAGGGCGAGTCAATGTTCTTCGATCGTCTAGATCGGAACGGGGATGGGGTCCTTCGAAGCGATGATTTCAACTGGGGGCCCACCAGTCAGTTCATGCGGGAGCAAGGAGTCGCCAACGTAATCTTTCGTATGATCGACAAAAGTCGAGATGCCAAAGTTTCCAAGGAGGAGCTTCTTGCATTCTTCGACAAGGCTCGCGGTGACAATGCGGAACTAGGCATCGATGCCTTTCGTCGTTCGTTTGGTCTTGCCAGCGTAGGCAGTGGTTATTTTCCTGGTGACGAACCGACGCCAGAACGATTGATTCGCGGTTTTTTCTTGAGCGAGCTTGGATCGCTGCAAGAAGGGCCAGGTGTTGGTGAAGCGGCGCCCGACTTTGAACTTTCGACGCAAGATGGAAGCAAAAAAATACGTCTCAAGGACTATCTCGGCAAGAAACCGGTTGTCCTTGTTTTCGGTAACTTTACATGCGGACCATTTCGACGGACTTATCCTGAATTCGACGAGATCGGACAGAGGTACAAAGATCGCGCGACCTTCTTTGGAGTCTACGTTCGCGAAGCACACCCGGATGACGGTTGGAATATGGAATCGAATGTGAAGTCGGGTGTGAAGCTCATGCAGCCGAGGAACTTCGATGAACGAAATGCGGTCGCGAAGACGTGTGCGTCACAACTCAAATATTCGATGCCACTATTGGTTGATACGATGGACGATCGCGTTGGAAACCTTTATAGCGGAATGCCCGTTCGAGCGTATGTCATTGATGCCGATGGCAAAGTGACCTACCAAGGTGGTCGCGGTCCATTCGGATTTCGCCCAGGCGAAATGGAACAAGCGTTGATCATGACACTGATGAAGTAGAAGGTGCTCTTGCAATGAGTGAAGCAAACCCGCCGGTACGACCAAAGGGGACTGTCCGGTATGACAATCAAGGTCGGGTGATATTGGTTACCGGCGGTTGCAGTGGAATAGGACGAGCGATCTGTGACGGGTTTGCATCCAGCGGTGCGACGGTGGTCTGTGCTGATGTGGCCGCTGAGTTAGCGGACGACTTGCCTACCGGTGTCCTATTTCGACGTGTGGATACGTCGCTGGAGGAGCAGTGTCGGGCAGTCGTCGAATGGACGGTGGACAATTACGGGGCCTTGGATGTGTTGGTGAATAACGCGGCCATTCAACCGAAGGCTTCTTACACTTCTGCTGACCAATTGGACAGTGCCGAGTTGGAACGCATGACGCGGGTGAATTTCTTTGGCTATACCTTTATGGCCAAGTACGCATTAGGGCAAATGCGACGACAGCAGAGTGGCGTGGTCGTGAATCTATCGAGCGGCCAAGGGCATCGGACAGCTCGTCAAGTTCCGGTATATGGTCCAATCAAAGCAGCGAATCTCTTGCAAGCGATGCAGTGGGGCGTCGAGTACGCACGAGACGGGATTCGAGTCGTTTCTGTATCTCCAGGAGCCATCGATACGCCACTGGTCCGCGCATCGCTGGCCGCGCAAGGGGGCGAAGGAGCATTAGCAAATCGCCATCCGCTCGGGCGAATCGGTCGTCCAGACGAGATCGCCAACGCCGTGCTGTGGTTGGCGAGCGGCGATGCGTCGTTTGTGACCGCGACGGATCTGGAAGTAGATGGTGGACTTGGAGCGTTTGGCGCGTTTGCGGATCCGTATCAACGCTAAGCGCATCCCGCACGTGCAACACTTGCCGTGAGTGTCATCAATCTTGGCCTCGTCCCAAGGCTACGCCTGGGGACGCACTGCGTTCGAGGCTCCGCGTCGGGAATGGCATGGATATGTTGTCTCAGGAGGCAGGAGCCTCCGTAACATTGCGTTCCCTGGCAGAGCCAGGGAACGAGATTGAACTTGCCTTTGGGAGAGCGAGGCTCCTGCCGAGCTGGCGATGTATTGGCTCGGCAGGAGCCTCGCCCTCCCGACGGAACGAGATTGAAGACCGCGATTCCTTCATTCACTCGGTGCCAATGGTAGGTATTTCCGTTTTCGGCAACTCTTCGGAGCTGACCGATTCCTCTCTGATGACCGAACCTTTGACTTTGCGTATTAACCCACTCAGTGTCTTGGTCTCATTCGATTGCGTGTCCCCTCCGGTTCCATCCTCTTCCGCCTTTTTGAAGTGCGTTAGCTCGGTTCTCAAAATGCCTAGCAAAGTTTGCAAGAGAACGACAACCATGGGACCTACCAGGATCCCAATGGGCCCTAGTGATTGAATCCCACCTAGTACGCTGAGCAGAGCCAGCAACGGATGAAGCTGACTTTGTCCATGAAGGATAAACACCTTGACCAAGTTATCGACCGTGCCGACGACCAGCATGCCCCAAACCGCGAGTAGTCCGGCGGTCACCATCTTCTCTTCGTAAATGGCCAAATAGAGGCAGACTGGTACCCAAACGATGGCAGGTCCAACAAACGGCACAAGCGCGCAGGTCGCCGTCAAGGCTGTGAGCAAGATCAACGACGGCATTCCCGCGAAGTAATAGCCAATGCCTGCAACAAGTCCCTGCAAAAGAGCGGACAGGACGGTGGCCAAAACAATGGCTCGTGAAATGCGATCAAACTGGGCAAGCAACTCCAGCTCGTAGCGGTCGTCGAGCGGACTTAGTTCCATCAACGTTCGAACCATGCTTGGCCCGTCGTAAAGAAAGAAGTAGAGAGACACGAGCAAGATGCTGCTGCTGACAAGGAACTTCAACAAAAAAGCCGCAGAATCACCTGTGAACGTCATTAGCCTCGGACGTATATAAGCAAAGAAACCTGTGTTCATGGCTTCGATGTCTTCGTCGGTTGGATTCGCCAGATCCATCAAAGCGGCTCGCCATGGGCCACCTGCGATCGTCTCGCGAGTTCTCATCCATTGCGATACTAAGTCGGCAACGGCCCGTTGCAGCTGAGACATGGTGGTTTCATCATTTGGTAGACAGTCGCTCAAGAGCTTGTCCATGGCAGCGATCTCATTGTTCCAAGCGACACCACTTTCGATCAATGCACTACGCGCATTGATCGCCATCGTTCGTTCTGTTGAAGTCAATTCACTCAGTGGCATATCAGTCTTGTTCTTAACTCGCTCTTTTTCCGATCGAAAATCAACATCCGACATCGATTCATGCGCCGTGAGTAGACGTTGGATGTCGTCGTTGGACTGCAAAAAGAATTCGATGAGCTGCGCATCGAATTGAGCCGAGTGAGGGACTTTGGGCTTGCTTTTGTCTCGGAGTAGAACAATCGAATCGGAGAGCTCAATGCGACTAGACTCGATTAGGCGTGGCGCAAGCAACGTAAGAAGATCTCGAATTTCTTTGATGTCGCTGCGCAACAGGCCCTTGTCGCTGACCAAATCCTGAAAGGTCTGTTGCTTCGCAACTTGGACTTGAATATCGCTGACCTTCTTCTGAACTTCTTGCACTTGTTTGGCGATTGGGAAGTCAAGTTTTAACAAACGATTGGACCTGAGTTTCGCTAACCCAAATTTGATGCTCGAAGAGTCAAGGTTTCGGTATAAGCTTGCACCTTGGACGGCGGCCATGGTCAGCACCAAGGCGGTGGGGATCAACACGATCAGCACGATCAAAGTGGTGGTGACGCCCGCCGCGATGTGTTCTCGCTCGCCTACTTTGGAGCAGACCCAGCGATGCAATGGTCGAAAAACGACGACCAGAACCGCTGCCAAAAAGACCGGCACAAAGAAACCGATCATGACTTTGTAAAACAGAACGCCGATCACGGCGATGATGGCGAGAAGCACTGCAAAGGAGATATATCGCGCCATCGAGCAAATTTTCTGCAAAAGGTGTCAATTGGAGGACAACAATCCACGAAAAGACCTAGACAAAGATCCTATCTATGCCAGGATTTCCCCGGTGATTTTATCTTAAAATTGTCCAGGACTCTACTGCGAGAATCGTCATGAGTCCATCACCCCAACTGAGTCATTGATGGAAAGCCCTGAGAAAGAGGTCCCTGCGGCCCCCCCTCGCTCCCCCGAAAAATCTCCTTCGAAGAAAGCGGAAAAGAAATCCGAAGAGCCGAGCTTGTTGGGCCGTTTCCAGCCTGGCATCAAGTTGGCAATTGTGGCGGTCGTGCTCGTTTTCCTTGTGCTGACGATCTGGAAAGCGTATGTCGATGTGATGGAACATCGCGAGCATCTCGATTTTTCGGCGATGGACTGGCGTTGGTTGGTCTTGGGGCTGATGGCATACGTGGTGGGAATGATGCCAGCCGCAATCGCATGGCTGCAAACGTTGCGTGCCTTTGGAGAGACGGTTCCGTTGTGGGTAGGTTTACACGCGTATTTCCTCGGGCACTTGGGCAAGTATGTTCCAGGGAAAGCCATGGTGATTGTTTTGCGAGTTGGGAGGCTAGCGCCGCATGGGATCGGAATTAAGCCAACTGTGGTGAGCATTTTCGTCGAGACGTTTACGAGCGTTGCGGTCGGTGCGATTCTAGGATGCACGTTAATGTTCTTTGCGCCTCAATTTCCTCTTGCTTGGATGGTGATTTGCGCAGTTATCTGCATTCCATGTTCGTTGGTTTTCCTGTTGCCGCATACTTTTCGCTTGGTGCTTACTTTCTTGGCGAAGAGCAAAATCGGTCGGATGCCGCGTTCCGTTGGTGATGCGTTTACTTGGCGAATGATGATGCGAACTTGTTCTTGGATGGTATTGGGATGGCTGTTGCATGGAACGGCAGGCTGGTTGGTGCTATCCGGAATCCAATCGACGCCAGGTTTATGGACATTTCAGGCGTGGGCGGCATGTGTGTCAGCTGTGTCGCTCGGGGCCGTGGTCGGTTTTGCGTCGATGTTGCCTGGAGGAGCCGTTATTCGGGAGCTGGTAATCACTTGGCTTTTGAGCAGTATTGTCCCTCAGCCCATTGCGCTTTTTGCAGCCATTGCGTTCCGCATTGCAAACTTGATCGCAGAGTTTTTGGTGGTCGGTGTGGTTTCGATGTTGAAAGGGAAAACGCCAGGGCGATAATGGCGCTTGCCTGTTCATTTTTCTTACTTGAATCGGTATCCTAGACAAACTTAATTTGGCAGATTCAGCCACAACCAACGGTTTTGAATTCAATGGGACAAGGAGGGGTTTTTTATGGGTGCAATAGCAGAGGCCATGGTTGCATACGCGCAACCCCTGATCGATGCAACTGATGGTTCGATCGAAGCGATGAACAGGGCGTTGTCCATAAGCAGCCTGTGTTACAATTTGGGTTGCTTGCCTGAAGAGGCTCGTGAGCCAATCATTGGTGATATGAAAGTCAAACTCAATTTGAATGACCTCGAGTTCGAGGAATTCAAACGATCCGTAATTACTCCCATGCTTCAGCGATATGAGACCATGTTTGGTGGTAGACAGTTAAATGGATTCGATAACTTTTTGCACAGCCGTCCTCGACGCCCGTCGAGACCAATCGTTGAAGCAAATGACGAGTTAATTTCGAAGCCCGACCGCTATGCTCTTTGTGACTGCAACAGTGGCCTCAAATACAAATTTTGTTGTGGTAAGAAGTAACCTTGCAATAATCGACTCACAACGTTCAACAATTCCGGAGTTCAAGATGTCTCGTTTCGCCTCAATGGCTAGTTTTCTTTTCGTGTTAGGTACGGCCATCGGCTTAACTGGTTGTTCGGATGGGGGCTCAACTGGAAAAGTAACTTCCAAGGTCTATTTTGATATCGCGATTGGAGACCAAGATGCAGGTCGGATCGTGATGGGACTTTATGGAAATGAGCTACCGAAAACCGCGGAAAACTTCCGATGTCTTTGCACGGGCGAAAAAGGGGAGGGCAAGTCGGGAAAGCCTCTCCATTTCAAAGGCAGTTTCTTTCACCGGGTGATTCCTCGGTTCATGATACAAGGTGGCGATTTCACCAAGGGAAACGGGACTGGGGGCGAAAGCATTTACGGCGAAAAGTTTGCCGATGAAGCGTTTCTCTTTCCACACGATGTCCCTGGCTTGCTCAGCATGGCAAACTCGGGAAGGGATACCAACGGTTCTCAGTTCTTCATCACCACTGTTCCGACTCCGTTTTTGAACAGGAAGCACGTCGTCTTCGGAAAGGTCCTCGAAGGAATGGATGTGGTCAAAAAAATAGAACGCATGGGCAGCGAATCCGGTGCTACCCAAGCGTTCATCATGATTAAGGACTGCGGTGAATTGAAAGAAACTAATGAGCCGCCGAAGTCGTTGTAAAGGTTGTGTTGCTGACGCTAGCAGAGATAAATGCCGGAGTCGCTTGTTTTGCGGCGGGTGATCGACGATAGCCAAAGAATCCGCGACGCTGGATCACTTCGGCAACTTCGACTGGAACGTGGTCGGCCCAGCTTGGATCGCCAGCTTGAATTTGACGCAGGACCTCACGCGAGAACGTGGCAAGGTTCTGAGGATTGAAGTTGTCGAGTTGCTCTATGCAGCCTTTGTCCACAAGGTACTCGTAGAGCTTTCGCAGTCCGGGAGCCACTTCCAAATTGTCGACTGTGGTCAGTTCGCCTGTTTCGCGATTGAGCAGCGGGTAAATGTAGAGCTTGAGGTCGTTTTTGAACAAACGACCAAATGATTCTAGAATTCCGCCGTCTAGCTCCGAGTAGTACTTATTGTCGAACAAGTCACAAAGGCTGCTCGCTCCCATCGTGATCCCGATTTTGTTCTTGGTGTAACGAGCTAGGTAGGCAGCGAGTCGATAGTATTCGAAGTAGTCCGAGATGAGTACAGTCATTCCGCAAGCGGCCAAAAGGTCAACTCGAGCGAGGAAGTCTCGTAAGTCGATATCTCCGTTTGCCTTGAGATTGCGCATCGTGATTTCAGCAAGCGTGACCACCTGGTCAGCTTCTACGTCTGGTTCAAGGCAGAATTTTTCGTGTGCAGATCGTAGCATGTCTAAGTTGACATTGGTCAGTGGGCGAAAGCTGCCACGTTCGACCAAAATCGGTTTCTTGTACAGAACTTCCGATGGCTGTAACACTTCACCGCGAGCTGAGAACATAGCGGCGTTGCTTAGCCCAAGCTGAACCAATCTCAAACTCATGACACGATTGTCAACATGCCGGAAGGCGATGCCAGAGAATTCGATCATGTCGATTTCGATCCGGCGGGTGCTAAGGTTGTCCAGTAGCGATTCGATCAACTGATCCGGTTCGTGATTGAGAAAGAACGCGCCGTAGAGGAGATTGACTCCAATGATACCGATGGCTTCTTGTTGTAACGCGTTTTCGGTATCGAGCATTCGGACGTGGATAATAATCTGACTGTCTTGGTCGCCAGGATGGGATTGGAATCGGACTCCCATCCAACCGTGGCAATCATTTGTTCCTTTGAAATTGCGAGCCGAGACGGTGTCTGCGAAAGCAAAAAACGCGGTTGTGTCGCCGCGGCTTTCTCTGAGTCGTTCGAGGTTGAGTGTGTGTTCGTGGTCCAGCATGTCCTCAAGTCGCTTGCGACAAACGTAGCGTTCGCATTGGCCATAAATGGCGTCGCTGACGGTCATATCATAGGCGGACATGCTCTTGGCAATCGTGCCGGCGGCCCCACCGACGCGAAAGAACCATCGCACCACTTCTTGGCCTGCACCGATTTCCGCAAATGTGCCGTAGCGGCGCGGGTCAAGGTTGACGGCGAGGGCTTTGCTTTCAGTGTTTGGGCGTTCGATGTTGAAACGTTCAGCGGACATATGCAGTAAATCCAAGGAAACTACGAGAAGAGAACTGGCTCCGAAAACATGGGTCACAAGCGAGTTCCTTGGTTTGCAATCCGTGTTGGGTGCGGCAAAATTTCCGATCGAGAGAAAGTAAAATCGCTTCAATCGGCAAAACCGGCACAGAACTCCTGTTTCGGTCACGCCGAGCCGTGGTGTAGAATCTTGCCGAGCGGAGTCCGATGCCGCGATCGGCTGGTTACGGTACCTTGGTCGATTGGACGCCGAATAGGTGGTGCAAGTCACTCTCGGCAAGAGTGACCCACGGTGGGTCACTCTTGCCGAGAGTGACTTCAAAGAGAGATCAATAAATCCAAAATCTTTAATGCTTCTATGACGCAACAAGCTTCTAAACCCAATCCTCTTTTAGAGATCGCTGTTACGATCGTCGCTCCGGCGATTATTTTGATGAAGTTTAGCGGTTCCGAG
This sequence comes from Pirellula sp., assembly GCA_031424235.1. GTDB lineage: Bacteria > Planctomycetota > Planctomycetia > Pirellulales > Pirellulaceae > JBKCUI01. The sequence goes on along the minus strand of JANPHB010000410.1, from coordinate 21,372 downwards.
AAATTGGGGCCGCTTATGGCTCTTTTGCTGGCGTTGGCATTCCCGTTCGCGTGGGGGATTTACGATGGATGGCGTCGACGTAAAGTAAATTGGTTGGCGGTGCTCGGAGTGGTCAGCACGCTGTTAACGGGCGGCATCGGGCTGCTTGAACTCGACGCAAAATGGCTCGCTGTCAAAGAAGCAGCTGTACCATCGCTGATCGGAATTGTAATCTTGGGTTCGACTTGGACACGTACGCCGCTTATCCATTTGCTCGTCTTCAACGAATCGTTGTTTGATGTTGAGCGCGTGAACGAAGGGCTTGCAAGGAAAGGAACTCGAGCGCCGTTTGAGCAAATGCTCCGTACTGCTACGTTCCTGTTGTCTGGAACGTTTTTCTTCTCCGCCGTCGTCAATTATTTCCTGTCGCGATGGGTGGTGTCGAGCCCTGCAGGCACAGAAGCCTTCAACCAGGAGCTGGGCCGTTTGCCCCTGTTGAGCTACCCATTGATCGCCGTTCCCTCGACGCTAATGACGCTAGGGCTCTTCTTTTGGTTGGCTAGAAACGGAAGAGCCTTAACCGGTCTCAATCTTGGCGAAATGCTCAACGGCTCGGAAACGCCAGCGTCTTCGCAATAGAAACGAGTCGCAAAATTCTTGCGAGTGCGTCGATTTGGTATCGCTGGTATCGACTAACTGCTAGCTGAAACGCCCCCAACTCAATCCATGACCAAAAGAGGAAGCTGAAATGAACGAACCAACTATCAAACGCTCAAAGTCGAAAATCGGTGGCTGGGCACTTACAGCGTTGCTAACCGCATTCATGATGTTTAGCTGCATGGGCAAGTTCAGCGACTTCGAAGGCAAAGCGAAGATGTTCGAGCGCATAGGGTGGTCTGAGTCGGTGATGGTCGAAATCGGGATCGTTGAAATCGCGATAGCCCTACTCTTTCTTGTGCCGCGAACCGCGTTTGTGGCTGCCATTCTTGTGACGGCTTACCTCGGCGGCGCATTCGCGACCCACGTTCGAGTTAACGACAACAACATTTTCCCAATCATTATCGGCGTGCTCTACTGGGTCGCTCTTGGCCTACGTGATAGCCGAATTTTCAAATTGGCATTTGGTTCCAATTCGATACAGGCGAACTAAAAGTCCCTTAGCACGACGCGCAAGCTAGTGAATCTACTGTCCAATTCACTAGCTTGCGCGTCGCGCTAGATGTTTTTGTACCCGCCGTTCGCCTAGGAGTGCCTCACGGCTAGCTTGAGTTTGCGTAGCTGCACAACTGGCCGAACGCTTGGGTTTGCTTCGATCAATCTGGCTAGTTCGGAATCAGTGATTCCTAATCTTGCGGCATCGGCAACGGTCCAGTTCGGATCGCATTCACATTGCTTGATCAGAAGCACGCGATCTGCATCGATCGTTTTGCCCAAAAGCCAGGCGAGTGCATCAGTCGTGGTATTCCAATTTGAGCTCGGTTGCCATGCTATTGGTACGGAATGACTTGCGACCCGACTGTAGAAAGATTGGACTCGGACCCAAAGCACTCCAGGCGTAGATTGTTGTTGCGAGTACTTTGCAAGTTCTTCCGTTGTTTCAATAGCAACTCCAGCTCCATACGCTTGTCTCGCAATAGCCCAAGTATGGTCCAACAACTCGACACACCGCCAATGCAGCTCTTCATGGTCCAGGTCGGGATAAATCCGATGGGCGGATCGTATCGCTTCGACCAATTCTCCGCCGCCTACCATTAACCACACTTGCGTTCCTTCGTTTTCCTGAAGCAATGCACGCAACTCGCTAGCAAAGCCGTTCGGTTGAAAGAGAGTTGCACCGCCAATTTTAATCACAACGCGTTCGATCAACCCGGGCATTCACTCGATTCCTCAGAGGCAAGAACCGCGATCGCATACGCGGGAGCGCATCGCGACAGTTCATTTCCCAATGTATCCTGCAGTCGAATACGCTCGCCATCCCAGCCGCAAGCTGCCAGCGAACTTTCAATCAAGAAATCACCGTGTCCACTGATTGCAACGCACTCAAACGTGTGCCCATGGTTTGCGGGTAGATTATTCGTTTCAGTTTTTTTCTTCGCACGTGTCGATAATATTTTCGTCGATGCCGCCGTCATTTTCAAAAACGCTTTAGCAACAAGTTGCGTTTGAGCTCTGGCTATCTGCTGAGCCAATTGATCGATATCGGAGTCTGCAAGCGTTGAACCATCTTCGCCAACGATACGTGCCAGCCGATAGCGTGCTCTCTCGCGCGTCGCGGGCTTGTTGTCAGCCGTCTCGCAGCATTCGGGCTCATCCTGCATTTCACCCAGCCATAGATAAACATCTCGCATGGTTGCGAATTGTTCATTCATAACTGGACACGAAGCACCGAACAGTGTGACTTCTGGCAAAATTGCTGCAACGTTGGATCGCTCGATCCCGGTATATACCAGCGCCCCGGCCTGCAATCGTTGCGAATCCGTCTTCACCTCTAGTTGGATTTGGCCATCGCGGATCGGGATCAAGTCGGTAGTAGTCGAACCAGTGTCGATCAACAAGCACGATTTGGTTCCCACTAGACGAAGAGCAAACCGCGCAAGTCCATGCCAGTTCGAAGCAGCGACACTCCATGGATCACGAGCGGATTGCGAAACCGACTTCCACGTTCCATCCACGCAGTAGATACGGACCATTTGAGCGGGCAAAATCGACGTCAGCTGTTCGAGAATGATCGCAACGCCTTCAGCGCGGGTCGCAAAGCAGTCCGCTAGCTCGCCAGTCATGGTCACCGCGACTCCGACAAATGCTGGACATTCCTCCAGAAGTTTTGCGATCGAAACAGCCAGCGTTCGCCACTCGCGCCACATGGCAAAGCTCACGGAATTCGACCAGCCAGAGGTGTGAGCCGCTTTCAAATTGGCGCCGCCAATATCCAACCCAACCCAAGGATCTTTGACTTGGACTGGCGGTTTTGCTTTTGTGCTATCGTTGGGAGAAGTCATACGGTTGGCTTATACGATCAACATGCAATCGCCATAGCTGTAGAAGCGATACTCTTGTTCGATGGCTTTGCGGTAGGCTTCGAGAATCAGCTCACGCGAAGCAAAAGCGCTAACGAGGACGAGTAGACTACTCCGAGGCAAATGGAAATTTGTGAGCAAGACATCGACCGCTTTGAACTGGTGCCCAGGTCGAATAAAGATATCCGTCTGCCCTGTCCATGGTACAAGGGTACCATTGCCTGCGGCTGCCGCTGTTTCGAGCGTACGGGCTGTCGTTGTTCCAATCGCAACAATACGCCCTCCCTCGGATCGACAACTAGCCAAGCGTTTGACTACGGGCTCGGTAATTTGAGCGTACTCGCTGTGCATTTTGTGGTCTGACAATCGCGTTGTTTGGATTGGGCGGAAGGTCCCCAGGCCAACATGCAGCGTCAGCGAAACCAACGCTACGCCAGCGGTGCGAATGCGTTGAATCAAATCTTGCGTGATATGAAGCCCAGCGGTAGGAGCGGCCACCGAGCCAGGATTGCGAGCATAGACTGTTTGGTATCGTTCGATGTCAAACGAAGTCATTTGACCATCTCGGATATAGGGTGGCAGGGGTACGCGACCGTTGGCTTCCAGCAACTCAAGCCACGGAACGTTCGGCTCGGGCTTCAAGAGCATGTGCCCGCGATCCGATTCCGCAACCACAATCAACTTCTGAGTTTCGCGGCCTTCCGGATCGCGGATTACTATTTCTTCGCCAGCCAAAATCCGGCCGCGGGTTTTGCAAATAAGTTCGGCGACTCCGTTTTCCTCTCGGAGAAAAAGTCCTTCCCAACGGCCGCGTGTTTGAGCACGATAACCGATCAGCCTTGCCGGTATGACTTTGGAGTCGTTTACGACCATTGCATCCCCTGCCCGGAGGAACGATGGGAGGTCTCGCACGGAAACGTGATCGATATGGCCAGTGGCCCGATGGATCACCATCATGCGTGAGTCGGTCCGTTTTGTTGCTGGCTCTTGAGCGATCAATTCACGAGGCAACTCAAAATCGTAATCGTCCAGCTCATTGGGTGTATTGGTACTATGCGTTTGATCGGCCACGAAGCGATATCCGTAATGCATGGGATGCAAGCGATCGGAAGTCCGAATCACTTACCAACAAAACGAGCATTCTAACGAAGATTGGAATTCCTCGCTTCCCCAACTAAGAGACTATGCCCTTGACCACGTCACCGTGAATGTCAGACAACCGAAATTGACGACCTTGGAAACGGTACGTGAGTCGCGTGTGGTCGATACCACAAAGATGCAGAATGGTGGCTTGCATATCATGAACATGGACTGGATTTTCGGTAATGTTCCACCCGTAGTCGTCGGTTGCACCGTAGACATTTCCTTTCTTTACGCCCCCTCCAGCCATCCACCAACTAAAGGCCCTACCAAAATGGTCGCGGCCATTCGGTTTGGCCGGATCGCCTTGGCCAAACGGAGTCCGACCAAACTCGGCCCCCCAAATCACGAGCGTATCTTCCAACATACCTCGTTCCTTTAAGTCTTGAACGAGAGCAGCGGCAGGTGCGTCGGTGTCCGCGCATTGCTGTTCCAATTGCGTGTACAGATTGTTGTGTTGGTCCCAACCTGCATGCATGAGTTGAACAAATCGAACTCCGCGCTCAAGCAGTCGACGAGCGATCAAGCAATTATTACCGAACGTCCCTTTGGCAAGAGCATCGGGGCCATAACGCTCGATGGTCGATGCGGACTCCTTCGAAAAATCGATCAAATCAGGTACGCTAGTTTGCATCTGAAAGGCCATTTCGTACTGAGCAATTCTTGTGTCGATTTCGGGATCGCCGTAGTCAGACAAATGCTCAGCGTTCATGATTGCGATATCGTCCAGCAAGGCTCGACGAGCCGTCGGGCTAACACCGGGTGGATTGGCAAGATAAGGGACGAGGTCACCCGTGTTGCGAAACCGGACCCCCTGAAATCGACTTGGAAGGAATCCGCTACCCCAGTAGTAATCAAAGAAAAGTTGTCCGCAGGTTTTCGACTTGTCGCTAGAGGTCATCACAACAAAGGTCGGTAGATTATCGGACTCGCTACCAAGGCCGTACGAGAGCCAAGAGCCCATGCTTGGACGCCCGGGGACTTGAGAGCCGGTCAAGAAGAACGTGACACCCGGCGCGTGATTGACCGCTTCGGTGTGCATCGATTTAACGAGCGTCATCTCATCGGCGATCCCACCGATCTTGGGGAGCATTGAGCTTAATGGGATGCCCGATTGCCCGTAGTTTTGGAAGGGTTTGATGGCAGGCACACAAGGCCATTTACCGTATCCGCTCGACATCGTAGAAAGTCGGGTCGAGCCTCGTATCGAATCGGGAATATCCTTTCCGGCCATCTCTTGTAAGGTCGGCTTGTGGTCAAACAGATCGACGTGCGAAGGACCACCACCTTGCCACAACAGCACAACTCGTTTGGCCTTGGCCAAGTGATGCGGCAGGTCCGGCAGTCCTTTGGAACCTGGTGTTGCGGTTGATTTGTCAGCCAATGCATTGCCGCCGAGCAACGACGCGAGAGCGGCAACGCCGACACCGCTGGCTGCGGAACCAAAGAGTTGACGCCGATTGACTCGGGCCATGTTTTGTTGAAACAGATTTTCCATGTGTGTGTTTACTCTCGTGTCATCGCTTCATCGAGGTTCAATATCGCTAAACAGACGGCGGTCAAAGCTGCGTGCATGGGTAGCTCCAAAGCAGCGTCTCTTGTCGCACTGCCCACCTCCACAAACGCTTTGGCCGCGACCGGATCTTCCGTGTAAAATGCGAGTTGCTTTTGCATCGCTTTTTCAAGTGTTGCCAGTTCCTTGTCACGCGGCGGGCGACCGAGCACTTTTCGAAACGCGAATCTGATTTGGTCGGCCGATACCGTGGAATGTTTCATGCTGTGTTCGGCCAGGACGCGGGCGGCTTCGACCCATGTGGGATCGTTGAGCGTGGTGAGCGCGTGCAACGGTGTGCTTGTCGTTGAGGGACGAACACGGCAGGTCTGGCGATTCGAGGCGTCAAACATATTCGCAGGCCCAACCGTACGTCGCCAGAAAGTATATAGGCTGCGCCGATACAAGTCGTTGCCGCTCGATGCGGGATAGGTAAAATCCCTTTCCTTGGTAATCGCCAACGATTCCCAAATGCCGTCTGGCTGGTAGGGATAAACGGGAGCACCCGCAATGCGAGGGTCCAGCATTTGGGCTGCGTAAAGGGACCAATCGCGAAGGATCAGCGACGGCATGCGGAATCGACTAGCTCGTGCCACCAGTCGGTTTTCCGAATCTCGGGTTCGCAGCTCAGGAGTCATGCGGCTCGACTGGCGGTACGTTGCGCTGTTGAGCAAGAGTCTTTGCATGGCTTTCATATTCCAGCCCGACTCTCGAAACTCGACGGCCAACCAATCGAGCAAGGCCATATGCACTGGGTATTCACCTTGGACGCCGAAGTCCTCCGTGGTCTTGACGAGACCGACGCCAAAAAGGTTTTGCCACATGCGATTGATTTGGACGCGTGCCGTGAGCGGTTGCTCGGGCGATACCAGCCATTGAGCAAATCCCAGTCGATTGCGAGGGGCATCAGCAGCCAAGGGTGGCAAGAAGCCAGGCGTATTGAAGGTGACTTTGTCGGTGGGCTTCAGGTATTCACCTCGAGAGAGCACGTGCGACTCGCGTGGCTTGTCGTCGCTCATGATCATCACGCGAGGCAAGGAGTTGGCTTTGTAGTCTCCCAGTTGCTTTCGCAACTCAGATAGCTTGCTGATCGCGGGTGATTTGTAATTAATGGACGATCTTACTTTCTCGTCGAAGTATTTCCGCAGCAGTGTTTCAACGGACAGTTTCTCCTCGTTGGTGCGTTCCGCTTCTGGCTTCTTCAAGAGCTTAGTTAGGTCGTCGGGCAAGCCTTTTCCATCCGCCGGCTCTCCGTCCAAAAACAAACCTGCACGCCAGCCCATGAAGGACGCATCGATCATCGGGGCGGCCTCTTTTTCAAGCTCTGTGATTTGGGAATCGAATTCAGCGATTTTGAGTTTGTATTCTTCGCTGGGTAGTTCTAAGAAAGGAGCACCAACGCGGATGCGAGACGAAAAGAATTGCGGTGTGCCCGTTTCAGGCACACGATTGAAGGCATCGAGTAGGCTGTAGTAGTCGACTTGAGTGATCGGATCGTATTTGTGGTCATGGCATTGTGCGCAAGCCATGGTCAAGCCAAGCCAAGTCGTTGCGGTCGTGTCGATGCGATCAAAAAGAACGACGAAGCGTTGCTCCTCGGCGATGGCACCTCCCTCACCATTCAGCAAATGGTTGCGATTGAAGCCACTGGCAATTTTTTGATCGTTCGTCGCGTTGGGGAGAAGATCGCCCGCAAGTTGCCAGATCGTGAATTGATCGAAGGGTAGGTTTTCATTGAAAGCACGAACGACCCAGTCTCGCCAAATCCACTGCCAAGTATCGCCGTCTTGTTGGAATCCATTGCTGTCGGCATAGCGAGCCGCGTCGAGCCAACTCAACGCCATGCGTTCGCCATAGTGTTTGCTTTCGAGAAGTTGGTCTACCAATTTTTCGTAGGCTTTTGGGTCGCTGTCGTTGACGAAGGCATCTACTTGCTCGGGCGTCGGTGGAAGACCGATTAAATCGATGTGAAGGCGTCGAATGAGAGTTGCTCGATCGGCTTCGGGGGATGGAGTTAAGCCTTCTGCCTCGAGTTTGGCTTGAACAAAATGATCCACCGGAGTTCGAACCCAATTTGGGTTGGCAAGTTTCGGTAGCGGTGGACGAACGGGGGCGACAAAGGCCCAATGGTCGGAATAATTAGCACCTTGATCGATCCATTTTTCGAGCAGTCGCTTTTGGTCGGCCGTGAGATGACGGTTCGACTTGGGAGGAGGCATTTGGTCTTCGACACTTTCAGAATGAATGCGAGCGACAATTGAACTTTCAGAAGACTTGCCCGGTTGGATTGCGTTCGTTTTGATGGCCTGGTCGCGAATGTCGAGCCTGAGGTCCGCTTGTCGTTTGTTTCCGTCTTGACCGTGGCAGTAGAAGCAGTTTTCAGCGAGGATTGGGCGAATATCGCGGTTGAAGTCAATGGGTTCTTCTGAGGAGGCAGGTTGGGAAGAAAGGATCGCGAACAGGATGATCGTCGCAATGTGGCTAGCTCGATTCAGGGTAGAAACCTGTGCAAAGTCACTCCCGGCAAGAGTGACCCACGATAATTTCAAGCAACGTTGGGTGATTACCTTGAACATCAGGTTCTAGCCGTTTGGAGGAGTTTCGACTGTCGACTTGCAGCGTGTCGTTTGAATGAGGTAGATACCTCTGGGTGGGATCAAAAGCGATATAACGATTATTGTAGACCAATCGGCCGTTGGATTCCATCAATCGCAACCGCATTGAGCAAAGTGCCTGCCAGGAACGGGGCCTTCCGATTACAATACCGGGCGGACAGCCCCAAAACAGATATCGGTTTATTCGGAAATTCGCCAAGAGAAAACAATATGCAGAATCAGTATTCATGTGGTTTTGACTTGGGCGGCACCAAGATGTTGTGCATTCTGCTAGACGAAAAGCAGAAAATCGTTGCCAGAAAAAGGAAGAAAACCAAAGGCACGGAGGGGGCGCAGGCAGGCGTCATGCGGATCGCTGATATGATTCGCGAGACTTTTACCGAAAACAATTTACCGCTGGAAGGATTGAAATCGCTGGGAATTGGCTGTCCTGGCCCCGTCGATATGGACAACGGAGTCGTTAATGTGGCGGTGAATCTTGGCTGGAAAAACGTCTCGTTGGGCGCAATGTTGGAAGACGAACTCGACTGCCATGTTTCAGTACTCAACGACGTTGACGCAGGTGTGTACGGCGAGTTTTCATTAGGGGCAGCGGTCGGAGCTCGAAGTGTCGCTGGAGTTTTCCCGGGAACTGGGATTGGTGGCGGATTCATTTACGAAGGCAAAATCCTACGAGGTAGACGTTCGTCCGCCATGGAAATCGGGCACACTCGAATCACCTCATCGAATCGGAACAGTGGTACGGAAATGACGGGAACGCTGGAGAGCGAGGCGAGCCGGCTGGCCATTGCCGCCGAGTGTGCGAAACTAGCCTATCGCGGCGAAGCGCCAAACTTATTGCGTGCGGCGGGCACCGATATTTCCCAAATTCGCAGCAAAGTCTTGGCTGCAGCTATTCGCGATGGAGACAAATCGGTCGAACGCGTCGTTCGGCAAGCAGCCCAAACGGTCGGTTACGCGGTCACCAATTTGGTCCACATGCTTTGCCCAGAAGTCATTATTTTGGGGGGCGGACTGGTTGAATCGATCAGCGAAATCTACCTTGATGAAGTCACCAAGACAGTCAAAAGGAGTGTGCTGCAATGCTACGAAGACATGTTCGAAATCAAAATGGCAAAGCTTGGAGATGATGCCGGCGCGATGGGAGCGGCAATCTGGGCAAACCAAAATATCCCAGCCATTGCCTCGCCGATCGGTTCGTGATTATTTAGGAAATGGTTCTGGCTTTTCGGTCCGAATTCCCGCTAAAATGGCAATTTGCGCCGAGGTTGCATGACTTTGGAAACCCGACGCGTAAGCGAGGCTCGATGTAGCATCCTCGCTTACGCGTCGGGTTTCCAAAGTCACGCGTCGGGTTACCCAGTGCAACCTATGACAAGTCACGATTGGTCTGTTATTTTTGCACGCACTTTTTGGAAAGAGTAAGACATGAAAAGCGAATCATCCTCTAAGCGATCATTGCGTTTTGAATCCTTGGAAACGAGGGCGTTGCTTGCAGCTGACTTGCTCGTTCCTCATAACTTTGCGATGCCTGAGGATTGCGATTCTAGCGGTTCGGTTTCGCCGCTGGACGCACTGGTTGTGATCAATGAACTCAACCAACCAGAATCTGCGAGGGCGATTGCAGCTTCGAAGATGATCGATGTCGATGCAGATGGTGTGCTTTCGCCACTCGATGCTTTGGTGGTCATCAATTACATAAATCGCAACTCTACGGATGGTTCCGCAAATCCGAGTGGTGTCCCACTTTTAGCCCGTGTTACAAGACTTGAGTCGGCAATCGCCAAGGGGCAGTTACCAGAAGCGTTGACCATCGATGAAGCACAGGAGTTGCTTCAGACGATGAAGAGTGGCGGTCGGCCTGAATTGGGTGAACGTTTCGTCGACGGTCGATTGCACACACGGATCGAAGTCGAACAGATCGAGACGGAACATATCGCTGCCGAATTGGCTCCTGACGTCGTTGATGCCGAGCATGCGGGGCGAGCAGCCGAATTCCTGGAACGTTTCTCTACGAAACTAAAGACAGCCGGGGTTGACGCTCAAGTCATCGAGACGATTTCTGGTGAGATCAAAGCTGGAATCGATGCCAAGAAGCCACTCACGCTAGATCAGATCAAAGCAAGACTAAGTGAACTAGGCGTCGATGTCACGAAGCTTTTTCCAGCACATCCAGAGACGCCGCATACTCCACCTGTCATTGAGCAACGCATTCAAGCTCTCGTCGAGAAACTGAAGTCGGCTGGAGTTACCACAGAAGTTATCACAACAATTGCGACCGAGCTCAAGGCGAGCATTGATGCTGGAACGCCACTAACCTTGGACCAAATCCGAGCACGCTTGGTCGAACTTGGCGTGGATGTCACGAAACTCTTTCCTGTCGTTCAACCACCCAAGGAGCAGCCAACTCGCTGGACTCCATCGGTTGAATTGGTGACGAACGTCTTGACTCGTTTGAACGTGAAAGCCGAAACCGTTGAGATTGTTCGCATTGCGATGACAAAAGCCAAAGACGCTGGCAGCCCATTGACCCCAGCTCAAATTGTGACTTTGCTTAAAGACAACGGGGTTAGAATCTCGGATGCAATTGCACGATTGTTGCGACCCGTTCGGTAGTGCATACTACTTTGCAGGAGGCTCCTGCCGAGCCATAGCGTCCACAACTCGGCAGGCCTCGTCCTCCCTAGCAAGGAATTGGTTGGTGCAAGGAAATGGTTGGTGCAAGGAAATGAAATTGCCTCTATAATGGCTCCCTAGCCCATCCAATAGTAGCAGTTTACAATCTGCTCCTCCTTTTCCTTCCACTTATCTTTAGGGTATTCACTATGTCGCAATTTAATGCGATTCTTAAGTTCATCCCAATGGTTTTGCTTTCGTTGACCGCATCGTTCGCTGCCGCTCAGAGTTCGGCCTCGGATCCATCAGGAACTTGGCGATGGAGCTACGAGTTCGAAGGGAAAACGCAGGAAGATTCACTTTCACTCAATTTGGATGATGGCAAAGTAAGCGGCACATTCCAAGGCATTCTCGGCAAGCCCATTGTCGTTAAAGATGCGAAGCTAAAAGACAATCAAGTATCCTGTACCGTTGAGTACAAGTATAAAGACCAAACCGTCTCGCTCGAATTCGTCGGCAAGGTCAAGAAGGATGATCTCGAAGGTAGCGTTGTTGTAACCACCGAGGCAGGTACCGAGGAATACCCTTGGACTCCGAAACGCTCCGTCAAAATAGACGATGCCGTCGGGCAATGGAACATCGTGATCGATGCGAACGGCAACAAACTCGAGCCATCCATCGTCATTACAAAATCAGGCGATGCACTGCAAGGCAAGTACACCGTTGCCGAAGGAACCGTGGTTGACGTGACCGACCTCAAAATCCGTGACAACAAATTGGAGTTTCGTGTTGATGCGACCGTCCAAGGAAGAAAAATTCGAGCCGATTACTCGGGACGTCCTTTCGGCAGTAGCATGAAGGGGAATATCAAATACGACTTGGATGGCAACGAAGGCGAAATCGAATTCACCGCCAAACGCCAACCAGTTAAAAAGTAATTTGGTCTGTGGTAGGTTCCAGGCATGAATAGTGCTGTCTTCCGATGGATCAATCGGAGACTTGCAACTGAATCCGAGCGAAGCTCAGTGGTTGGAATGCTGCCTCGCGGCTAGTGGAGTATCGATCGGAAAATAGTCCCCGTAGCACGACGCGCAAGTTTTGAAGTTGCACTATTTTGATTTAGGGGCAAAGCCCCGGTCGTTTACATAGCCCAGCCTGAAGGGCTGGGTCAAATCAAGCAAAGGAATTGATAGGGCCAACGGCCCAGCAGTTTGCTTCAGTTGGAGACGTTAGCCAACAAACGGTCGGACCTTTGGCCCTTAAGATCATTTGCATCGAATACCCAGCCCGTTGGGCTGGGCTATGTAAATTGCTTGGCCGTTGGCCCGGAAGCACAGAAAACATGCAACTTCAAAACGCGTAAGCTAGTGAATTGGACAGTAAATTCACTAGCTTGCGCGTCGTGCTACGGTAGATCCGTTCTGCCGTTCGCCCTACAACCCAGAACTCATCGACGTTTGGTTGTACTTTTCTGCTTCCGCCTTCGCCAACACATGCGATTGCGGAAAGGGGTTGGTGCGCGTTAGTCGCTGTTTGTTGAACGACAAGCGATCCACCCGGTAACTCAGCTCCTTCGGCCACGACGACCAGTGTGAATTGCTTGCCCATGTTTTGCCTCTGAACAATCTTGGCGCAAACATTCTCAAAGGTCCACGGAATCTCGGGGATCAAGATCACGTCACCTCCACCCGCAATCCCAGAGTGCAAAGCGATCCAACCGGCGTGCCGACCCATGACCTCAAGCACCATCACGCGACCATGGCTCGAAGCGGTCGTGTGCAATCGATCCAAAGCATCGGTCTTCGTTAGTTCAATCCATGGATAGCCAGGGATGGGAACGATAGGAACGGCTGGTTTCGATTTTCGCACCCGTTGTTTATACCTGGTGCAGGAAATCCGGAATTAGCGAATCGGATGCTCCTGATTTGGTTCAAGACGTGTTTGCGACCGTCGCCCGAAAAGCCACGAGCTTTCAGAGACGGAACGAGGGTGATAGCTTTCGCTCTTGGCTGGCCACGATAACGCGTTGTCGAGTGATCGACCACGTGCGCAAGAGAAAGAAAGAAACGCCTGGTGTTGGCGGGACAGAACCGGCGCGGATGCTTCAACAAACACCGCAGGAATTAGAGTCAACGATCTCGTGGTCTAGTTCGGAATCCATTTTGGTTCGGCAAGTAATCAATCAAGTCGAATGCGAATTTGAACCGGTCACATGGAAAGGATTTTGGCTTACGACGATCGAATCTCGACCATCAGCCGAAGTATCCGAGCAGCTTGGAATCTCCGTTGCGAGTGTCTATCAAGCAAAATCCCGCGTGCTTCGAAGACTAAGAAAACTCCTCTCCGAGTTGCCTTAGACGAACGTGTTTACGTTGTTGTGTGGTTTTTCAGTTGAGCAACAATTGAGGACAATTGCGCGACACTTTTTCGCCCTACGGGCATGCCGCTATCGCGAACTCTCATCGGTTTCCGAGTCGTAAGGGAGCGTGGGCAAGGATTCTTCCTCGATATTATGGCCAGCCCCCGCGGGCAAAATCTGCAAGCTCTTCAAAAACAATACCACCGACTCTTGTTCGTCAGATCCAAGAGCTTCGAATTGAGCACATGAGTCAGCAGCCTCGCCGCCATGTGCCAAGATGGATTCGCGAATGGTCGTCAAGTCTCCGCGATGGCCATAGGGTGCCGTGTTTCCGACCGACCATAAACGCTTAGTGAGAAACATACTCGTCGGAAGCATTCGCTGTTCAACCGTTTCGTTGTTGAAGTGGGGATGTTTTTCATCTGCAATGACGTGTCGTTTGAAATCGGTATAAACGGGAATCCTATGGAACTTGGATTCGTTTGGACGCAAAGCCGGGATGGACGGAGCTAGATCGACATCGATCCCCTTCGTGTTCGAAGCACTCAATGTGCCAAAGACGTTAAACGGACTGGGTTCATGAAAAACAGGTGATCGCAATTCCAGCTCCGGAACGTGGCAACCGGCACACCGGATTTTCTGAAACAAAAGTTTGCCGTGATCGACTTTGGCCTTCTGCTTTGGATCGCGAGGCAAACAAACACCTGGCATTCTCAAACTCGCCTGATAGATTGAGAGAGCAGTCGCATCTCCATTTGTAATTTCGTTCTGGATTCCATCCTCGTCGAAATCTTCCGAACCGGTTTCTGCCAGTCCAAATCGCTCGGTGGCTTGCATTCCATGATGCAGGTTGAGAGCATTGACAGTAAACTCTCGCAACGAAACTACCGTCCCCTTTTGCGTAAAGGGCTTGATGATCAAATCGCGATCGATGCCCTCAAGTTCTTCGGACTCAATTTCTCCAAACGCGTTGAAAACGATCGAACCGAAATGGATTCCTTTGGACTCTAGTGTACATTGAACTGACTTGCCTTGTTTCTTTGCAGAAGCGATTGTACTGTCCCGAATTGCGTGAAGATCTGCGGTAATCTCGCGCGCTAAAAGCTCAACGATTCCAGTACCGAATAGATCGGGTGTTCCGCGTTCTGCGGAAAACTCAGATGACAACGACATATTGTTCCATGCCGGATCGCCCAACCCAACGAACACATTGGCTACAAAGTCGCCGGAACCACCTGAAACAGGATCGTTGTGGCAGCCAGCGCACGAGTTGGCATCTGGTCCGATAGAACGGGCGAAAGCTAGATCGCTCGTCCGTCTACTTCGTGGAATGTTGCGGCCCGTTGTCGCTGGCCTGCCGGCTCCTTCGGCACGCGTAAACTTGGCGGAAAAGAGAACTCTACCGGCTTCGACAATTTGGTCTGTTTTCCACTTCCCTTGCTCAAGCGATTTTTGATCGACGTGCGCTGGAAAGGATCGTTCCTGAGCGAAAACCATTCCTCCAAACAATCCGCAGGCAGTCAGTAGACTCATTCCCAGCCGACAATGCCCAATCTGGACGAGGAGGCTTCGTCTCAAAAAACCCCATTGCGCAATCATGGTTGAATCTGCTTCATCACCCGAAATCCCAAGATCATATCGACCATCAAAATGGGCCCTCGGTTTCGCGTATAAACTCGAGCTAGTCGATCACCGGTATCGAATCGCCCCCCTCGAGCGCTCTTTAGCTCACCAAACGGTGCGCCTTTCGGATCTCGCGAGTTGTTCGATTTAAGATAGTAATCTTCGGCATAAAAATCGTTGCACCATTCGCAAATGTTTCCGTGCAAATCGAAAAGCTTAAAGGCATTGGGCCGGAAAGACCCCACTTTTGCAGTAAACACGGCGCCATCGTTTCCTTGAATCACTTCATTTTGAATCTCCCGCGCCGTTCTATCATCTCCCTTGAACTTTTCCCAGCCAACCTTGTCTAGGACGTTACCAAATTTGACTAACTCATTGGGGTCGTCCCCGTACGAATAGGTCTTATTCGAGCCCGCCCTGCAGCAATACTCCCATTCCGCTTCCGTTAGCAAACGGTAGGAATTGACCGACTCTTTTTCATTTAGCCATCCGACAAAATTAGCCGTGTCTTCCCAGGAAACATTGACAACTGGATAGTCATCTTGTTGGCTCCAGCCAGTGTTGTTCCAACGAAATCCCTTGGCTTCCACAAAACGGTTTGAGCTCGCATCCCATCCCCTGTCCGTCAGGTCATTTTGTTCCGCTGAGGTTAGGTATTGGGTCTCGGTGACAAACTTGCGGAATTGCCCTACCGTGGTTTCATGCTCGCAAACGTAGAAGGGTTTGGCCAAAGTGACAGAGTGAGGCGTCTCGTCCTTGCTTGGATTGGTTTCATTGGAGCCCATGGTAAAGGTACCGGAAGGTATCAACTGAAACTTCATGCCGATGCTGTTCTGCATGCTTGCTGGAATGTCATAAAATTCCGCCCAAGCGGTTTGGGCAGCAGTCGCTTGTGCTTCCGTAAAAGGCACCTTCAGTTCGGCTGGCTTTTGTTTCGCTTTGGTAGCAGCCCGTTTCAAGAGAAGATCGACTGAGCCAGTCGCAAGAAATCTAGGAGTTTGAGCGGCACGAATGCCCTCCGTCGTCGAGCACAATTTCTCGACAGCGGGCTTGACCTCTTCGACTATCTTGAGCATCGAAGAACTCTTGCCCATCGACTCAAGGAAACACTTGGTCAATGCTCCGTGTCCCCAACTCTTGTGTTCAAAGGCGCGTTCACCTCGCGAACATGCGAAGAGGACGACGCTATCCGTCGGTAGATCGCTGGTGGCTAACGAGCTTCCAAACGATCTCGAGCGAGCCTGATTCGGATCATTGCGACAACAATCTGCGACGAATACCTTTTGTGCGGCCTTGGTAGACTGCAACGCAACCAAGAACTCGTCAATTGCCACGAGACTGTCTCGCTTAGGTTCGATCAGTGGCTTTGCTTTGTCGTCGTACAAGATCTTGCCGTCAGCGTCGCGAACCACTGCGACTTCGACGTCATGGGGACAAAAATAGGACTTTGAACTATTCGAAAATTCGATGCCATGTCCGAACACGCCGATCAGCAATACCCCTTTGTTTGCGCCCCGTCCGCCACAGCGGTCGAGCGCTTCGATGATGGCCTTTTTGGAAGCCTTGCTGCCGAGAAGCAACTCTACGTTATAGCCGTTGTCAGTTAAGACTTTTCCGATAGCAGTTGCGTCCGATTCTGAGTACTGCAGTTCCGAGAAGCTTGAGTGATCGTATTGATTGATCCCGATCAAGAGTGCGTCTTTGGAAGGGGCCGCTTGTGCGAAAAGAATCTCGCACCCGAAAATCCAAAAACCGAGAGACAATAAGCAAATGTTCCACAAACGCATCTGCATAATACTGCTCCTTGATAAAGGGTATGATTGGCGAAAATTGCGCGTTTGGACCGGAAGAATGCTCCACGATCAGCCATGTAGTTTAACGCTT
Source organism: Pirellula sp. (assembly GCA_031424235.1). Lineage (GTDB taxonomy): Bacteria > Planctomycetota > Planctomycetia > Pirellulales > Pirellulaceae > JBKCUI01. The sequence goes on along the minus strand of JANPHB010000410.1, from coordinate 4,587 downwards.
GAACGAGTCCGGATACTAGTTTGCGATCACAATTTCGTTCGTTTTTGCCCGGCGAGTGGGTGCTTGCCAGACCGGTCTCGACGATGGTCGAGCGGTCGCCTCGAAAACCTGAAAGCAGTTCGGCAAGCAAAAGTATGGAAACGATTCGTACAAACTTCCGTTTGTCGAACTTGACGGCTTACGCTACGCTCGCTCACTTGTCAGCCGAAACGAGGCAGACACGAAAGCCCACGTAGTCGTACCGGTCTTCCGGAAAGCCCCAGTTGCGGTCCGACGACCGGCAGGACTCAGCCTCGTCCCACCAACTGCCGCCCTTCGTTACCTTGCTCGTCGTACCTTCGACAACCAATGGATTCTTGCCACCAGCCACAGTCACTACGTACGAATCTCGACACCATTCCCATACGTTGCCGTGCATGTCATGTAGACCAAACGCATTCGCCCGCTTCTTTCCCACTGCCTGCGGGTAACCTTCACCCGCGTTCTTTTTGTACCAAGCGTAGTCGTCCAATTGGCTTTCATCTTCGCCAAAACTAAACTTGGTCGTGGTACCAGCTCGACATGCAAACTCCCATTGCGCCTCTGTCGGTAATTCATACCGCCAACCGTCGCCCAATTGACTTGACTCGCCGGCATTCAGCCTCTTGAGAAACTCTTTACAATGGTCCCACGACACATAACTCGCCGCCAAGTCGGCCCCCTCTTCGGCATGAGACTGGTTTATCCAAGGCTCCGTTCCCATCAACTTGGTCCATTGCTCTTGCGTGACCTCCGTTTGCCCTAGCCAAAAGCCATCCGTCAACGTGGCAGAGACTTTATACCCTCCCATCTTGAACTTGCCTGCCGGAATCCATACTAGCTTCATCCCAAGACTATGGACGTCGCGCAGCTCGCCCGCCTTGGTGCCCTCCATGCTCAGGTTTGTTGTTGGCTTGGGCGGATTGGATGACATCGTTTTCTCATCTAGCGGCTTTGTAGCATCTTTGCCGGGCGTGATGGTCGTTTTTGGAATACGGGCTAACAATTGCAACTCAACGACACCGTTGACGATCGGATGGACAGTCTGACGCTTGCTGCCATTGGTCGACTTGGAGACCAACGCAGCAACCTGCTTGCGAAGCTTTCCCGCGATCGCGCCTACGTCCGCCGATCCGTCACTCATCTCGGGTATCAAATCAAGAAAACACTTGGTCATGGCACCATGTTTCCATGCGTCATCTTCCTGGGCTTCCTCACCTTCTGCACAAGCGAAAATGGCGGCGGTGTTGTTGGGAAGATCGGAAAGCTTAACTCTCGATCCGAAGGCTCGCGCACCGCGCGCTGCATTTGGATTCTTGCGACAGCAGTCGGCAATGAGCAGCTTGCTACCCGCTTTGCACAAACGCATCGCGTCAAGCATCTCCGACATCCCTACCAGCGACTTCGGATCAGGTTCTGTCAGTTTCGTATTCGAACCTTCCGTGGCGAACAGTTGTTTACCATCCTGGTCCTTAGCAAGTCGTCGAGTTGAATCAAACGGTATGAACATCGCCTCCTTGGTCGATTCAAATTCGACCCCGTGGCCAAAGAATCCAAGGACCACGCAGCCTTGTGCATTCCCCTTGCCATTGAGCTCAGACAGTTTTGCGATAATCGCCTCGCGTTTTGCTTGAGTGCCAAGAAGCGTTTCGACTTCATAACCACTTTTTTCCAATTCTGCTTTCAAAGCCAGTGCATCTGCCTCCGGGTACTTCAGCGGCGGATGATTGAGGAAGTCGTCTTCGTACTGATTCACGGCGACTAGCATTGCGTACTTCTTGGCCGTAACGGGCTGCTGCGAAGAAGCCCCATTCGGCATCCATGCAAACGAGAAGGCAAGTAGTATTTGAAAAGCCGTAAGTAGTGTTCGGTTGCTCTTAGACATGTTTCGTTTCACTTTGTATTGTTGACACAGCCGACAAAAGGGAAAGTAGTAGGCACATTCCATGTGCCGTTCACCAGGAACCATTGTCCATTCACTCCAGCGGACGGCACGACGGAGCGTGACTGCTCCTTTTGTCGGCTGTGACATTCTTGTATCTGCCCTGCGAAATCACGATTCTAGTTTCAACGCTCGATCCTTAAGAGCATTCTTAAGGCGACCGATCGTCTCGTCTGCTTTTAAATTCACATCGCTAAACGATCCGGCATCCCGACTCAACTCCGCCAAGTAAGAATCGATTTCCCCAGCCCAAGCCTTGCACTTTCCGACTAACCATTGCCTGTCTACTTCTTCCAATGGTTTATGAGGTGCAGCGATCAAGGTATCGCACCCGTGTCGAAACTCAGCCAACCTCGTTTCCAATTCTCGTGCATTCGCGGGCTTCTTTTTCGACCATTGGCCGGCAGCATCGGACAGGTTGCTCAAGTACTTGCGAGCACTGACGTCCTGAGCCAAAAGTCCTGGTTGGTCGAATCCCCATCCGGCTGGTTTGCCCCCAGTTTGCGACCAAATTCCAAGTACAAGAAGCACCGTTGCTGCAAGAGCCGCAAGTGTCGCAATGGCTTTCCCGGAGAACCAAATGTTTTGCGTTGCATTGTTCGCGGTGCTGAGCTGTGCATTAGGGGCTCGATCTGTTGTATTGCTTACAGCCTGGCAAGCACGCAAAGTGACTCGGTCGACGGCTTCGCGATCCGCTCCAGACAAGGGGATGTTGTCCCAGTAGGAACCGCCACCTGCTAGCACCTGCTCTTGCAACTCCAATAGGGCTGCCGGATTTTGAAACAACGCTGAGATTTGCCGTGTGCTGAGCGAGCTCAGTCCTCGCTGCAAAAGCTCCGACGTTTGACTGCCGCAAATCTCGCTGAGCGATTGCTGTTGGCGAGACGGATTTTTGTAAAGAGTTTCCAGTTGCATCACCAGTTCACTCATGTCCATCCCGACCAATTGTTGCTCGAGCCAGATCGGCCAAGTAGATGTGTCCTCAGGTAAATCGAATATTGCTAGCTTCATGATAACTTGCTTTCGATACAGAACTTCATGTCCTTGGTGCCACGAAGGATCCTTGTTCCGACCGTTCCGCTTGGAATTCCCACAGAGTCGGTGATCTCTTGGTAAGAAGCACCGTTAAGCCTGAGCACGATTACCTGTCGAAAGATCGCTTCGATCTCCTGCAAGCAGCTTTCAAACACGCTGGCTTGCTCCGATTCCATAAGCCGATGAAGCTCATCCTGGCCCTTGTTTGTTTTTGCTTTCTCCGACTCAATGGTTTCGATGCTTTCGTTCGAGTATCGCCGCGCACGACGCCCTTGATTTGCCGATTCATTGGTTGCAACACGCATGAGCCAGTTCATTAAGTCCTTTCCCGACTTGCCGCGAAAGGACTCTGCATTCTTGATAGCTGCGATCCAGGTCTCTTGCACCGCATCTTCTGCTGCGGCAGTTCCCCAACATCGGGCTGAGCAAAAAGCTAGCAGGCGACGATTCCACATTTTAATGATCTCGTTCCAGACTTGCTGATCGCCATTGCAAATGCGATCAATGAGCTGCGTTACTCTTTCATCTTCACTGATTTCCATGTGCGCATCCCAAGTGCGTGCCGAACCGAATACTTTGTCCAGTTCAGTGTAACCATTCTTGGCTGCAAACAAAAGTTACGGTGGCCTTATCGGCAGTGCCCGTGTCCATAAGCTGGACGATAGGCGTTGTGCGCTGGTTGAGGATTGTATTTAGGGGCGTAGTTGCTGGGATAGCTCGAGTGTGCACTCGGATAATAGTTGCTTTTCGGCGCGGCTGACGAATAGGCTCCGGTCGACTTTGCATAAGCCCCGTAACCCTGCGAGGCATGATTTTTCAAGCTTGTTCCGGAATAGGCATAGCCGTGTCCATGACCATTGCGATAGTCGTCTGCCGATGCCCGTCCCGTTTGCAGAGACGCGACCGCGATTACAAATCCCAAAACGAAACCGCTTTTATTGAACCAAGAAACTGTGCCATTTTTGTTCATCATATCACCCTATTTCACTTCGAAACAATTTCACCACTTTGACCGAACCAGCGTCGGTCTTCACAAAGGAAACGTCCGATGGACTTGAATCTTCCCGGGGGATTGGGTTTTTTTTAGAAATATTTTCGACACTTCTCGCTGAACGCCAATAATTTGCTTACGCCTATGCATCAAATCCTGCTGGCTTGCCCTAGGCTGTTAAAAAACTGGGGTCGCGGGGAAATGGCTTGCGCTAGGTTTGTTCCTCGCTCAGCCACCTCAGGTTTTTATTGCTTATTAGATTTGAGGTCGTCAATGAGAAACGTATCCCGCAGGGATGCGATTGCTCCCCTCGCCCCGCGTCGGGGAGAGGGGCTGGGGGTGAGGGGTCGCTGTCAGTACAATCAACGTATTCATTGCTCGCCCCCCACTTCGTCTGCGGCTCCGCAATTAATAAACAACTGCACCGAACTTTTTAGTGCACTCCAACCCCTCACCCCCCGCCCCAGGGCAATCGCACGTTAGCAGCATGAATAACCTGCGAGTAGCTTCTCAATCGCAGAGTTATCCCAGCCACATCGCTTACGCTTGCCTCGAATTGCATCTTTAATCGTAGTGTCCTTTTGCAGAATGTTTAACGCCA
>JANPHB010000409.1:0-11887 GCA_031424235.1 Pirellula sp. | reverse complement strand
AAAACTCGACTTTGGTTACCTTCCAATTGGAATCAAGGCCCAGTAATGCACGATAATGTTCAGTGGTTAATTCGTTCATCCCAAAAGGATACCGAATCCACTGTGTTTTCAAACCTACCCACTAAAATTGGCGAAGAACCGTTCTTTACAAAAACATCAGCGACGCCATTTGGATCTCCAGCAAGATTGGACGCATTGGATGCAAATGCAACAAGTTTTCCGTACTCGTCAATTGCAATTTGACTAAATGTATCACCGTTGCCCTGAAGTTCATTTTGATCCACGCTGACGCGTCGCGTTACACCAGTAGCAAGGTAATGTACGAAAACGTCAAAAGCCCCATTTGAATCGTTGTTAACTAGATTGGATGCTTTGCTGTGAAAAACTACTGTAGACCCGTCGTTACTGATTCCTGCAAATTTGCTAGGACCATTCGCTTGAGCCGCCGAACTGGATACGCTGACTCGCCTAACTTCACCTTTGTCACGATCCCAAACGAAGACGTCGCTGACTCCGTTCGTATCGTTGGGCACAAGATTTGGTTCATCTGAAGCGAAAGCAATGTAGCGCCCGTCCTGCGATATTGCCATAGACTGGACACTTTGCGATGTTGGAAGGCTATCTTGACCGCGGACGGGTTGACTCAGTACCCCGTTCTTGTTCGCGACAATGGAAACATAGCCTGGTTGAATATCCTCGATCGCGTACATCCCGCCTTCATTGATCGCGAGAGTAGATAGGTTGTCCGATTGCGTCATCGTGCTAGCTTCGTTGTCGTTAAGAACACCATCTCGATTTACGTCGACGAAGATTTGGGCATCGGGAATCCCAACTTCATCGCTATCAAAGACTTTGTTATTGTTGGAATCGATGTAGACTCGGCCTTGAATTATCGAACCAACATTCTCAAAGGCCCCAGCATCGAAGGCACCACCACGCATCATTCCTCGTTGATCAAATGCACTCCAACGAAAGCTCTTCAGACCCTGAAAAGCGGGCGAATCGAGGGGGACGCGGTGAGTCAAGGTTGGGCCTCCGTTGTCTGCTAGTGGCTCAAGCTCGTCAGCACTTACAAACACGGTATTTAAATAAACGGGCATCGGCTCATTCCGAAAAACGTTCATGCCAAACGCTGGATTGTTAAGCGGAATGGAAACAGCCGAATTAGTAATTGTCATAACGCCGTCTATCAACTCAGGACCAAGCGAACGGCTTGGTAAACGGTTAGAGAAAATTGTTGACGAATCAATTTGCACCTCGATTGGCGAAAGCGAAGGCTGTCTCTTAAATGCAGTTAGCTCATGTGTCTCCAAGTCGATCGTCATCGGCACCCGAGTTATGTATGCCGAAATCTGCGATGGACCCGAGAACTGTGGCAGCATGATAGAATTGTCGTAACCAAAAAAAGCCTTCTCGAAGTATGATTGAGTAGCATTCATTGCTAGTAACTCAGTAGTTTGTCGCAACGAATCGAAAATGAAATACTGTGCCAGAGCGGGTTGGGTAGTGGCGACAATATTTGTTGCGGTTGAAATATATCCGATGTATCGCCCGTCTGAACTGATACTCGGCAACGAGCTTGCCCCGACTGCTTCCACACCAAACTCACCAAAGCTGACGCGGGTCAGTTGACCGGATTGACGATCTAAAAGAAATACATCACTCGATCCGTTCGTATCTCCAAGAACAAGATTCGAAGAAATCGATTCAAAAGCAATCCGTCGCCCCTCATAGTCGAGCGAGGCAATTCCAACCTTGTTGGTAGAAATTGCTTGATTGCCAAGTTTACCATCCGTTGATTGAGATAACAGAGAAACCTGATTCGTCAGCAGATCGAACAAGAAAAGGTCAGGCAGACCGTTAGCATCTCCCCCCACTAGATCTGTTGCGGCGGAAGCGAACACAACAACAGAGCCATTTCCACTGATTACGGGACTACTTGAAGGACCGTTACCACCTAGCCCATTACTTGATCGACTGGCCAACTGAATGGAGTCAGTCAGAACATCGTAGATGAAAATATCAGAAACCCCATTTGTGTCGCCAGGTACCAAGTGAGATGCGGCTGATTGAAAAACGACTTTTCTGCCATCGCTACTGATCTTTGGATTAGTTGGTGAGAGATTTGGATTTGTCGGGTCTGCAGTTGCAATTCGACGAATCACCCCGGTTGTTCGGTTCGACAGGAAGAGGTCGTTAGCCGAGTTCGTGTCATTTGGTATGAGATTGCTTGCTGCCGACAAAAATGCGACAAATTCGCCCGAGTCGCTGCCAGTTGGGGAAAAACTCGTTGAGTTCGCGAGTGTATCGTTAATCCCCCGGCTTAAGAGAGAATTTTCATTTAGCAAACGATCATAGACGAATACATCCTGAATGCCTACCGTACGGTTCATAACTACGTTAGGGTTTGATCGATAATAATAGAATCGTCCCGATCCAGACACGGACATTTCTGACATTGGAAACCGCTCGATGCCTTCTCTTGGAGTGTCCTGGTGAAGCGTGCGTGTTTGTAGGTCAAAGGTAAAGGAATCCCTCCAGTTGTCGAAGTCCCCCACCCCCTCGTGTCCCCTCTCGTTTGTCGTGTAACTCACGAATCGGCCATCGTCCGTGATCGTCGCCTTCGCGAAAGTGTTAAGAGGACCATTGAACGGAATTTTCACTATTTCATTCGTGACCGTGTCAACCCAAAAGTAGTCCGAAAGTCCGTTGTCGTCACCGGGTACTAGATTGCTTGCATCGGAATTGAAAACCACATACCGTCCGTTTCCGCTGATCGTCGGGTGCGTGCTGTCTGCGTTCGACCGTGTACCGTCGATTGCTTTGCTCACCAACTTGGTGATCCTGGTCTCTCGATCGAAAACGAAGATATCTAATTTTCCGTTGTTGTCTCCTTCGACAAGGTTGGATGCGCTGGAATAGAAGGCAACAAACCGGCCATCGGCAGAAATGCTGGGAATGCTACTATGTGAATTACCTTCTTGTCCTTGACTCGAAACGCTAACTCTGTCGACAACACCAGTAAGCATGTCTTTTACAAATGCGTCGTAAACTTGATTGCGATCATTTGAGACCAGAGTATTCGCATCGGACTGAAAGGAAACAAACCTTCCGTCCGCACTGATCGTGGGATACGAGTTATCGCCAGGGGCAGAGTCTCCATTTTGATTTACACTTACAATCCGCGTTGTTTTGCTCGGTATGTCATAGACGAAGACATCGAGAGTGCCATTCGTATCTCCCGATACCAGATTATCGGCAAATGACATGAATGCAATCGAATTACCATTGCGGGAAATTCCAATAACACTGGCCTGTTCATTTGCTTCCGCTCCTGATAGACCTACAGAGATTCTAGTGGTGCTTCCTTGGGCACGGTCACGGATGAAGATGTCTTGTACCCCATTGTTGTCATCTGGAACCAGATTCGTTGCCGTGGATTGAAAAACGACATATCGTCCATCATTGTTGACTGCAGTTCCAGGTGACGAAATGATGCTCTCACCATTTGCGTGTGCACCGTTAGAATCGATACTTACCAGTTCATATTCTCCGGTATCTCGATCATAAAGGTAGATATTGCGGTAGGGTGTTGTAGCGGTAGCCGTGAGCGCATCGGTAGCAGACATTGCGATGTATCGCCCGTTTCCACTTATCTGAACTGGAAACACATCCGCGTCACCAGTACCAGTTCTGTTGCGAATAGAGTCTCCTAGTGCAGCACCTTCCGCAAGGTTATCTGAGAAAGTCGAGGCGGTGATGTTTACGCTTCCTGGCTTACTCGTTAGAAGTCCACCTCCACCCAATTGAAATCCATGTGAGTACTGAATTCCAGAAGCGATGTTCAGCGAGATTGTACTTGAATCAATCTTTGCCGTCGCCGCATTGGTTACAATCACCCCCCCACCACCGATAGCTTTGTTGCTGTCAAGTGTCGACCGATAGATATTTAAATTCCCATTCCACTCGGCGATGCCGCCGCCAAGCGAGACTGGGCCACCGATGGCTTGATTGTTCCTGATCGTAACGAGATCAAGCGATAGATTTCCTGAGGTTAAAATTGCGCCACCCGAATGGTTTGCTGGGGCATCACCTCCAGTCAGTGTGAGTCCCGTGATGGTTACCGTCGATCCGGCGTAGACTTTCATAACGCGGTCAATTCCCTTGGCGTCGATAGTGGTGCGATTCACACCTAAGCCCACTAACGTAATGTTTCCCCGGAGATCGAGGTCGCCAGTGGAGGCGTTGGACCATTGGAGATTCGCAGGGGCGTCGTAACCTGAGCCTGGACCGGGGGCTGGGAATACGACCGCTGGATCGATGATTGGGGCTATGGTTAGCGGATACGTTCCGGTTTGCAGAAAGATTTTAACTGCACTCGGTGAGAGGGCGTTTGCCTCTTGGATTGCGGCTCGCAAACTTGTTCGGCCCGAAGCGTCGCGAGCTACGCCATCGCCGGGATTCGTATCAACGGTGTCCAAGAACGTGTCGACGTAGAAGATCCCTGCGGCTGCGATCTTGACTTGAAAAATGCCGACGGTGGTTTCTCGCGATGCTAGTCCACTTAGGGAACGGGCTGCGTCGGACTTGGCCGTGATGCTGTAGTTGCCATAGTCTTGTGCATCCCACGAACCACCCACTGCCGCCAATCGATAGATGGCTGTGACCTCGGTCTTGTTGGCGTTCTCGGTCGACGATACTAACGTAGTGGTCAGTGTCTCATCAAGGGCCGCTTGACGGGTGATCACAATGTCGCCGTTACCGAGACTGGCCTTGTCGACCCCCAGCCGATTCTTGTACTTGACTGTGATCAATTGCTCGGTGCCACCTGCAGTAGTAATGTTGGCCGCGCTGACCAGTTGCACTGTCGGAGCAAAAACGTTCGCGGCTAAGCTCTTGTTCGCATTCAGCCGACGACCGGTGCTGATCTGACTGCCGATCGCTGGAATCAAATCCCCTTGCTCAAGCAACGCTCGGCGGATTTCTGGCACCGTGGCGTCGGGTTGCAATGACCAGACTAACGCTGCCGATCCGCTGACGTGCGGCGTCGCCATGCTGGTTCCGTTGGCTTCCCCATAGCGACCTCCCGGCAATGTACTGCGAACGCCTACTCCGGGCGCAACGATGTCGACCCCGCGTAGGCCGTAATTGGAGAAACCTGCCAGACGATCTGTTCCGTCGCTGGCTCCGACTGCAATAACGTTGTCTAGTTCATAACTAGCTGGGTAGAACGGAGTGCGATCGTTATCAACGCCTTGACCGAGGATGTTTCCATTGCCCGCCGCAGCGACGAACAATATCCCTGCGTTGCCACTGGCTTCGATGGAGTTCTTGAGCGCGACGTTGGAACCGCCGGGTTGCCCCCAACTGTTGTTTAGGACACGAACGTTGGTATTAAACTGCGTTCGCATCATGGTCGCGTAGTTGACCGCCGCGATGGCCGAGGCAGTGTCCCCTTGATTGTTCACATCGAGAAACTTCAAAGCCATGATCGAGCTGCGCCAGTTGATACCAGTTACGCCGCGCGCGTTGTTCCCGATCGCACCGATCGTCCCAGCCACGTGTGTGCCGTGCCCTAACACATCCGACGGATTGTTCGGGGCGAAGGTCTCGTTCGAATCGGTTCGGAAATTCCAGCCAAAGAAGTCGTCCGTGAAACCGTTGCCGTCAGTGTCGCGACCATCGGCCCACAATGGATCGTCGAGCAAATCGATCGCGTCGATGTAGCCGTTCGTGTTCAAGTCGCGAACTTGGGCTGCATTAGCGGCGTTGTTTAGATCATAGAACGTAAACAAACCATCGCTATCGGTATCGACCAACGCAGATCGTTTCGCTGCTGGTATTTCACCTTGATTGAGCCAGATGTTCAAATAGAGATCGGGATGGGTTGCATCGATACCTGAGTCAACCACACCTACCACTACCGAAGGACTGCCTTTGGAGGTATCCCATGCTTCCGGTGCATCGATGTCCGCATCGTTGGTCGCACCGAATTGGCCCACATTGTGGAGGCCCGTCATGTTGCCAAAATCGGAATCGTTCGGTAAGACTTGACCGCCGACTTTGTCGTTGGCAGCGAACGAAGCGACACGCGAGTTTGTGGCCAAGGATATTTCGACTTCTGTGGCGCTCCTAGATAAAGTATTGACATGCAAGAGACCAGGCAAACCGAGTCCGGCTACAATTTGGAAATCGATGTTATTTTGATTGAGCAGCGCGGTGGCTTGTTCGATTGTGGCGAGCGACTTAGTCGCGTCGGAAGTTAGGCGAACGATCCAGTCGTTGCGTTGAAAAATCCTTGGACCGACAAATTCGGAAAACCACTCATCGGTTGGTTCGCCAGCAGCGACGGAGGCAGCTTGGAGAGCCTCGTGGTTCCAGCGAGCGTACCAAGCAGCGGCAGGTTGCTCGTAGTCCAGTTGCAAATCAGCCGCCAACAATCGGCGAGCTTCCAGTTGCTCGATAATCGGACGGACATGAATGGGGCGACGGTTTTGGTGATTGAGGCGGTGGCGGGCTTGGCGATTTTGAGAAAGCATGCTTGAGCTTGCGAAAATGGCATTGGGGAAATTGAAACTTGGGAGCGTAACTTCCCGTGCGAATATTCTAATTTGGATCCGTCTTGAAGTTTTAGCGATCGCTGATTTCCTGAGCAAATACTTCCCGAATCAGACAGTATTTTGAAGGCGATATTCGCAAGGAAAACGAACGAAGAATCTTCCGTTTTTTAAAAAAGAATCCACAACTTGTGGAATCGGCTAAAAGAAGACTTGGCCAATTCTCCGGACCTGGGCCACGAATGGGATTGAATACAGCTCCGAAGCGGCCGGAATCCAAAACAGGAAACCCAGTTAGACCTTGAATCAGGGTAATCGCTACCATTGCAATCGTGTCGACTCACAAAGAAGCAAACAAAGCTATCGCGGTGCCGATTGAGCTTATGCAAGATTGTTCAAATGGCACCGATCCGCCAGAGTATCACTTGCTGCCGGATTTAGCTTGGCACACAGTCGACGAGCGGATGGTACGGATGCTCCGAGGTGCAGCGACGGAAATCGATAGGAAAAAAGGGCGACCAACCACCCAGCAAATAGCTGGCCAATCGAGCCAATTGCAAAGGTGCCCGGTTGAAGGCTGTTCCTAAAGACTGCTTGTGACGAAAGCCATAGGGTAGTCGTTTTTTAGCTATTGGAAGCTTAAGTCCGGGCAGCTTAGAGGCGGACAAGCATTTCCAGTACTGTCGGAAAGGCATTCTCACAAACGGCGTTGCTAAACGAAACGGCAAAACCGACCCAAAACTGAGGCGATGCGGGAAACCGACGACCGGGCGCGAACTCGCTCCGGTTTGGGTGACCGGTGCGCCGAAAAACAGCTTGGATCTGCTTTCGAACCGTCAGAATAAAGTAATTTAGAGGCCGTCAATTGAGTGCACAGGACATGCCCTCGTGAGTGTGCTGGCGAAAAGTGGTTGTTGTCAAACCTGAACCGAATGCAGCGACTTTTCTGCCGAAACTTCAATATTACCCCTGTCGCTTTTTCATTTTCCGTCCGCGTTTCCTTGCCCCAAGAAAGCGAAAAATCGTCGCTTGAATAGCTATTGGAGACTCTAACAACCTGCGACGTGAGCCATGAAAAAGCGTCAGGTTCCAAGGCCGAGTACCTCCGACGAACAACCTCGCTGAACGAGCACTACGACCATTGGTGGTGCCTAGAGGGAATACGTTGGGCGATCGAAGCGAACCTGGCGGTGATGGGGCGCTTATCGGAAATTTTTGAAAAGCAGCTTGACAAGGGCATTCCTCTGGTATTATTTTACCAGTGGTAATTTATTACCATAAAGAAACCCAATCGATTAGAACGCGTCGCGATATTCGAACGAACTGCACGGGGATCATTACATGGCAAAGAAAAAAGCAAAGGCTTCCGACCTGGGACGCCGCGAGCGGCAGATCCTGGAACTCATCTACAAAATTGGCGAGGCGTCGGTCGGAGATGTTCTTGAACAATTGCCCGATCCTCCCGCCTACGATTCCGTTCGGACGATCATCCGAATCCTGGAAGGAAAAGGACTCCTCCGACACCGTCGCGTGGGAACCAAATATGTCTACCGGCCAACGCAGTCGCATGAAACGGCAAGCCGCTCGGCGTTGTCGCATTTGATGAAAACGTTTTTCAAAGGATCGGCTTCCGATACCGTAGCCGCCGTCTTCGATATATCTTCCGATCGACTCAGCGATGAAGAACTCGATCAACTTGAAAAACTGATCGAACAAGCTCGAAAGGAAGGGCGATAATGTGGTATGAACTCACAACGCTCGTATCAGAACTTCGTTTGCCGCTAGTCATCGATGCGACCATCAAAACAAGTCTTATCATGATCCTTGCAATCGTTTTGGATCGAATGTTGACTCGTTCGTCGGCCGCAGTGCGACATCGGGTTTGGGGGGTAAGTCTCTGCAGCGCCTTGTTCATTCCCATTCTGACCGTCGTTCTGCCACAATGGCAACTTCCGATTTTACCGCAGCGGACGGTGACTCACACGGGAGCGATGCTGGAAGACACAATGCCCGCGCCGAACCACAAGTTCATGGAAACGCGTGATTCGATCGAGAGATCCAAGGCACGGGCTGGATTTCGACCGGAATTAGAGCACAGCGAGTTTCCAATTCCTCTGCTGGAAACGGATCCGACTCATGCTGCGACATCGGAACCGAATTCGAATTCCGTTCGAGCAACTCCAACCACGAAGGATGGTCCTACGAATCAACCTTTGATGCGATGGGGTGCAGGAATGGTTATTGGAATATTGTTGGTCGCGGGATTCGCATGGAAACTCATTCCAATTCTTGTCGGATTGGTTGCCAATCATCGATTGATTCAGAGGTCCCAAAAAGTTCTCGATGGTCCTAAGCAGAATCTTGTCGGTTCACTCGCAGCTCGACTCGGAATGAGTCGTACTGTCCCGCTCTATGAAGCCGACGTCTCTGTTGTACCGATGACGTTGGGAGTCGTTCGTCCAGTGATTGTGCTTCCGGGCGATTGGGGCGAATGGACCGAAGTACAGCGAGAATGCGTATTGCTTCACGAGCTCGCTCACATCAAACGCTTCGATGTCGCCTATCAACTTATCGGATTTTTCGCATCCGCTCTTCACTGGTTCAACCCATTGGTCGGGTACGCGCTTCGTCAGCTTCGGATCGAACGCGAACTGGCGTGCGATGATTGCGTCTTAGAAGCTGGCGAGTTGCCATCGGAATACGCCAAGCAGTTGGTCGTTATCGCGAGGGCTTATCAACCTTATCGCCCCAGTGTTGCGGTCGCCATGGCGAGCTCTGCACGCCTCGACGATCGAATTCGAGCGATCCTCGACACGGCCCGTTCGCGATTGCCGCTCAGCAGAAGAATGTCTCTCGCGTTTGCCTCGATTGCGTCTCTGGTCGTTCTCTCGATTGTCGTCATCCGACCTATTACTCGACCTGCCATTGCGGATGAGCCTACGAACACGATATCGGATACACCTGCGAGCGACAATGAAGCGACGATCAGAGCCGATACAAAACTGAATTCCAACAAAGAAATCATCATCAAAGGCATCGTCCTCAAGCCAGATGGTACACCAGCGGCTGGAGCAACTGTTCGGTCGACGGCAAGGGTGGTTTGGCCGATGACAAAGTTCGTATCAGAGGATTTCGAACCTCCGATTGCAAAAACGACGTGCAATGAACGAGGTGCGTTTGAAATATTGGTCGACCAACATCCGTTCGGCGAACTTCCAGCGGCAGCCGACGAGGATCGGAGAAAGTTAATGGCCATTTCAGCGACTTCCGACGGATACGGTCCAGCATGGATTGCGTACGAGTCGATCGATCCATCCAAGCCGGTCACGCTTCGGTTGGTTGAAGACTTACCGATCCGCGGGCGAGTTATCGACTTGGAAGGTCGGCCACTCGCAAACACTTGGATACATATTAGATCGATCCGTTCCGGGCAGAACGATGACCTCTCGCGGTGGTTGGATGGGGTGGAAGCTAAAGACGATGCTCAAACGCTTTCCGAGCACCTCGTTCGCAGAATGCATCCGCGAGAGCTTGGAATCACAAAGGAATTTAGAAGTGGCCAAGACGGCTCCTTTGAGATTCGCGGGATCGGTCGTGATCGGGTCGTAGAAATTGCTTTTCAGAGCGACCAAGTCGGCCTCGAATTTGTTCTTGCCGTCACGCGTACGATGCCTGCTTCTGCAATACCGCAATTCATGTCGCAAACGGCGCCCAGCGTAAGACTTTTTGGAGCGGAGTTTACATATACCGCTTCGCCGAGTCCACCAATCACAGGGATCGTCGTCGACGACAGAACGAAAGAACCGTTGTCGAACGTGTCGGTTGAGATTTATTTTTTCACCAGCGGACCGAATCTCAAAACGAAAACCGATTCTCAAGGACGTTTTCGATTGACCGGTTATCCGACGAGTCACCCCCAAGGTCTTTTGTTTCGACCCAGTGGCGACCAGCCCTATTTGATGCGAAAGTTGCTGCCTCCTGATGCAAAGAGCCTTGAACCGCGCGAGATGACAGTCGAATTGCATCGTGGCATTTGGATCACTGGACGCGTTACCGATCAATTAACCAAGGATCCGGTTCCTGGCGTTACGATGCTTTATCTGCCATGGGAATCCAATCCATTTGCGCAATCATTGCCTGGTGTGGAAGAAAATTTTCTCGGCTATAACGCTAAGTATCAAACAGATAAAAACGGAAACTTTCGCATGCCTGGACTGCCGGGCCCAGCTATTGTCGGTGCGGTAGATGCGCCAAAGCCGTATCGTTTTGGCAAAGGCTACGACGAAGTAGCGAAAATCACTCCCAAGTGGGATGAGGCTTCCGGAGACCTGGATGTTTACGGCGATTTAGTATGTGCAAAATGGCCGGACGCGATGCTGTCGATCAATCCATCGACGGAGGCCGAAACGATCGAGTTAAACCTAGAATTGGATCCAGGTGAGAAGATTCAGATTGAATTGGTGGACGAAATGGACAAACCTGTAACAGGCGGCCGCATCCTTGGTTTGGAACCAAATGAAGTCGTGTTTCACATGGCTCCATCCGGAAGCGGGTCCCATGTTTTCGAAGCGGTTTGTTTCGGTCCGGACGAAGTTCGCTCGATTATCGCGTTGCATACAAGTCGCAAACTGGGTTTGGTGACGCGCGTTGGTCCTGAGCAGATCAAAGAAGGAAAGATACGAATGAAGCTGCTTCCGTTGGCAACTGTAACGGGGCGACTTATGAGCGGCGGTGAACCACTTCCAGGCATCAGGCTTGAACCTGCCATCCTACCTTGCGAACATTTCAGCCCCAACTTGGAATCTGTCACAACGAACAAGGACGGGCGTTTTACTATCGAAATGCCCTCGGGTTGTGAAGTCCATGTATTCACTACATTCACTTACGGACCTGACGGCGATCAGGTTACCTCCTTCGAAGAAGAACTCTCCGTCATGCCTGGACAAAAAAAGGATCTCGGTACGCTTACGCTTAGCAAAGATGGCAAGTTTGTAGCGGAGAAATGAGGAAGACCGGCACAAGTGAGTCCAGTATGCGACGGGAAGTAGAAAAATGAACTTTCACAGCGGAAAGTCATCATCTGCTCCCTATTGTGATCGCATCCCATTAGTGAAACCCGCTACTACGGTGCTTGGATTGCTGATCGAAATTGCCGTCCAAGACTATTTCTTTTTCGCAACCGCCAACCCGCTCCGGTTTGACACGCCGGAGCGGCGTTGTTGTCTTGGCTCCCTGCCAAACGTTCACCTCCAATCGCGCCCATGCCCATTCAACCCGCCAGATGGATTACATTTAGGGTAGGTCAACCGGCGCAGTGTTGGAGAATTACT
>JANPHB010000408.1:0-2660 GCA_031424235.1 Pirellula sp. | reverse complement strand
AGTAATTCTCCAACACTGCGCCGGTTGACCTACCCTAAATGTAATCCATCTGGCGGGTTGAATGGGCATGGGCGCGATTGGAGGTGAACGTTTGGCAGGGAGCCAAGACAACAACGCCGCTCCGGCGTGTCAAACCGGAGCTAGTCGGCCTCCAGTTTGGGGTGACCGTCCATACGTCGCGAAACGCATCGGGGAGTAATTGCACATGGCAGCATGCTGCCATATGATGGTAGGATCATGCCATCGTCATCAATTTCAAATAGAGTACGAGTCTATCGTCTGAAGGCAGGCTTAACGCAGTCCCAACTTGCTGACGGAGCAGGGATTTCACGGTCAGCGGTCACGGCTATTGAATCGAATCGATTGGTTCCTTCAGTGACTGCGGCGATTGGCCTTGCTGGTGCACTTCGCCA
The DNA here is from genome assembly GCA_031424235.1 of Pirellula sp. Taxonomy (GTDB): domain Bacteria; phylum Planctomycetota; class Planctomycetia; order Pirellulales; family Pirellulaceae; genus JBKCUI01. The sequence goes on along the minus strand of JANPHB010000408.1, from coordinate 2,247 downwards.
AAGTGTCGAAGAACTCTTTGGTGTAGACAAAAGTACATCGGCCGAAGTTGTATGGGAGAGCAAGCCATTTCTCGGTGATTCGATGTTTTGGCGGGCTGAGGTCGGTGGACGGATGGTGCATTATCCAGCAACTACTCGCCCAATGTTGGTACCTCTGCCAGATTGCTGTAACGACAATTCGACAACTACTGAATCCAGTGCGGCAGACACCTTGGTCATTGCATCTTGCGATCCAGCGGCAGGGTTACTTGCGAGCTGTTTTACTCAAATGTCTGGATTGAAGATTCTTGTTCTCCCCAGGTCGAGTTCTCAGTCGGTCGAGTTACTTCGGCAAGGCCTCGTTCATATGGCTGGTATCCATTTGTCGACGAACGAAGAGCCAAACAAGAATACTCAATTCGTTCAGTCAAAGCTGCAAAAGGACTTTAAAGCTTTGCGTATTGCGAAGTGGCAGGAGGGGATTGCTGTACGATCTGATTCAAAAATCCGATCTGTTCGCAGCGTGACTAATTCAAGACTGAAATGGGTCGCGAGAGAAACGGGGTCCGGAGCTCGTCAGTGCCTCAATCAGCTCTTTGGCGATCGCCCGACACCTCGTCTCATTGCAGGTAGCCATCGTCAAGTGGCGGAGTCGATTCAATCAAAAATGGCTGATGCTGGAATCTGCGTTCAGTTGGCGAGTGCGGAAGCAGGACTAAAATTTCTTCCGGTTCAAGAGGAGTCTTTCGACCTTTGTTTTTTGAATTCGATGGAAGGCGATCGCCGAATCAAAGCCCTCGTTTCAACGATTCGAAGCGCCACTTACAGAGGGCTGCTCGGCAAATTGCCCGGTTACAACGTGTCAGAAACAGGAGAGCTGGAAAGTTCAAAGATGCCCTCAATCAAGATGGCAACCCGCAGCGGTTTTACCTTTGTCGAATTGCTTGTCGTAATCGCAATCATTGGTGTTTTAGTCGGACTATTGCTCCCGGCTGTTCAACAAGCAAGGGAGGCGGCACGGCGAGTTCAGTGTTTTAACAATCTGAAACAACTTGGATTGGCAATGCATAACTATGAGTCCGCGTTACGAACTCTTCCGCCGGGTCGCCTTGTCAATGTTTCAACAAGCGACAATTTGACTTCGTCGGCGAACGGAAATGCGACCACTGGAAACGGAAATTGCTTCTCAGCCTTTGCCTTCCTTTTGCCCCAATTGGAACAGGCTACGATATACAACCAAGTCAACTTCAATAGCGGACCAGATACTGCTGCCAACAACGACATGAGTATCACTCAGCCTCCCGTTTTCCTATGTCCGTCAGACAGCGGAGTTCGCTCCTTGGCACAGGGAGTTGGGTTTGCGGGTGTAAGCAACTACGTTTTGAATACCGGAACGACGTTCCCTGTTTCCTCTCGAAATCCTGCTGGCGTTCAAGTGACTGGAGTCTTCTTCGAAAATTCAAAAGTACGTTTTGCAGATATCACCGATGGAACAAGCCAAACCGTCTGCATTAGCGAGCAAGTGTTGTCGGATCCGGCCGATCGAGCAAATAATTCAGGAAACTGGAATGGAGTTCGACCGACAACGGGTTTCGTGTTGACTACTGGGAACAACAATACGAATGCAGGCCCCGAGCTACTCCAATACCCGCAGGATTGTGTCAACGGAAATAAGCTGCAGTTAACGCGTGGCAACCGTATCCTATACGGCGCTCCGGGACACACAATGTACAACCATGTTCGCGGCCCGAATGACAACCAGATAGATTGCCGTGGAGGCCTGCCGCATAGCCAAAGAAACTTTTACTGGTGGAGTAGGCTTAGCCATAACGTTGCCGCGCACAGCAAACATGTGAGTGGCGTTCATGCGCTTTACTGCGACGGCCACGTGCAGTTCGTGTCCAATAATATCGAACTTTCGCTCTGGCAAAGCGTCGGAAGCCGTGCTGGTGGTGAAGTCATCAGTGACCACTAAGGTGATGACGAGTCCAATATGGTGTATAGGAATCACGAGGAGATCAGGATACCAGCTGAGCGATTCGAACTCGGACCAATCGCTGAAGGCTGCTAGGTGCCACATTTCCGGCCCTTTTGGGCTTCGAATAACGGCAGATACTCGCACCGGCGTGTCAAACCGGAGCGAGAGGAAACGCCTAGTGCGTCCCCGCATGCAAGCGGTGTGGCAGAGGCCCGGCCAAATCCGGCCCCTATGCCGATCTTGGTTCGGCGTCGCATCTCCCAACGACCATACCACTCATTTCTTCTCGA
>JANPHB010000407.1:0-3186 GCA_031424235.1 Pirellula sp. | reverse complement strand
GCGCCTCCAGTCTCAAGCACATGTGCGAACGTTCGTTCGACCTTCTCGCTCCGAAGACGTTGCAGCTTTTTACCCTTTTTCCCTTTCATGCGGCGTCGATTGGCTTCGATCGCGCGGCGTTCATGTTTCGTTCGCTTTTTCGCTGTTCGAAGTCCGGTTGTTCGTGAAGGGTCAATGCACCGTTCTCGAGCGTAAATTTCGTGTTGTCGTAATCGCCCGATCCAGCCACGAGTTGGTAACTTGCCGCTCCGCTCAGCCCTTGCGCACCCAACAAACCGATCTGGCTGCCAGCATCCGCTCCTTCGATAATTGTGTTATTGGAAAGCGTGAGTCTGGACGCCGAGTTTTCGTCGATATTCTCGACTTGGATGGTCAGTGTTTGATCGACGGTGGTACCGGAACTCGAAGTTCCACGGACGACCACCGAATACGATTTCTTTGTTTCAAAATTGAGTGGGCTGTTCAGTTGAATTTGATTTTCAACGATCTTGAATGCATTGCTTCCAATTGCGCCATCGACCGAAACCACTGAGAAACTTACGGTGTCCAAGGACGGGAAATTCATTGCGTAGAGTCGTCCGATTGGATTGCCTGGCAACGCATCTTCGCGGACTGTGTTGCTCGACAACGTGATCGACTCAGGCACATCGAGAACGAAAACGCTCAAGGCGGTTTCGAATGGAGCAAAGGACCCGACAGTCGCTCGGAGTCGAACATGCAAAACAGGTGTTTTTTCAAAGTCGAACGACGACTTGGTTCTTAGAAAGCCGAATGAATCGAAATAGAAATTAGCATTGTCCTCACTTCCCGGACCTGCCACGAGTTCACTCGACGAGGAGCCTTCTGCAGGAGAGTCAAGCCAAGGTGCCGCTGAAAAGTTGGCAGGGTCTGAGTTCTCGTAGACGGTGTTACTAAAGAAACGTTGCGTTGCGTCTGGTGTATAGGCCGCCAGTTCGCTTCCGAGAGTTGGGAAGTCTCTCCAGCCGAGGATAGAAGAATTCTCGGCATGTAATGGACCTCTCAACTTAGAAAGGCTTTCATCTCGAATGAAGGCGGTCTGAGTCGAGTCAAGTATCCAATTCCCCTGATCTAGTCCGTTCGTTACAGTAACAACAAGATTTCCTAAGTTGATTTCATCGATCGTTGCATAACCGCGTAACGTTGCAATGAGACTTGATGGCCGACCATCGGACAGCAAACTGCCGATCCGCGTCGTATTGGTCTGAGCGTCATATTGGCCCGTATAGAGGAAATTAGTGAACGTTCCTTTCAGTTGAGTTGGCGCGGTTGGTTCTTTGGCAATTAAGCGATCCGTACTGAAATTGAACGAATGCTCATAGATCGACCCGTCTGGATCGACGGACCAAATGTTGTTAATCGAGGCAAAATAGGTTCGGGAGGGCGACAACGGGTATGAGGAACTGTAGTTGATGGAGCCATCAAAATCAAAAAGATCGGCGCGGGCTTGCCCGCCCGTCGCATCGACCACTCGCAAATACAATCGATCCGACATTTGCACGAGCGCGATTGCCGTCCCTGACGCAATCGTCACGACCGAGGTGCCTGCGGCGGTTCCATCGCTGGACAGAATCGCGTTGTCCTGAATACGTTGGAGGATGATTTTATCTCGCAGAATGCCCAACCAACGCGTTGCGTAACCCAAGCTATCGACGACTGTTTCACCGGGCGTAACACTGGAGCGGTAAATCAGAGTCGAGTTATCGTTTGTGGAGGAAGCATGCACAAAACAAACACGTGAGTCTGCAGTGCGAACGGATGCAATTGAACGAACGTACGGGCTATTCGAGTTATCAAACGTGGGAATCGTTGCAAGCTTTCCAATACCTGTGGGGCTTTGAGCAAGACTAAAACCTGTCGTCCAGAGTTCTGTATTTCCATTCACCTTGACGAGAAAAAACGAGCTGCCTCCCGAATCAAAAGAATTTGCCCAGGCCACCAATTCTGAACCTTGAGCACTATCTGGAAGCGAATTGATATCCTTCAGAATGATTGGGTCTGCGGCGAAGAGCTGTCGCGATTCCAACGATTCTATTTTAAGCTTGCGACTACCTGATGGTCTTCTATCGAGCGGATTGCGACGACTAAAGTATCGTTTCATGATGACTTAAAATCCTTAGTGGAAAGGCAAGAGGATCGGACTGCAGTGAGTGTAACACTTTTGGTCAGCGAGTTTCTTTGCTTCGGCAGAGTTCTTGGTCCACCAACTGATATGTTTTTTTGGTGAATCTCGTTGCATATGAAATCCTGGTGCTCTATCATGCCTTCGCGATTTAGGAAGCATTTTATCAAAGCCATCAGAAAGAAATTTGACCGTGAGCCAGAACACGCCGGAAACCAATCCATTTACCCCACCATCCTTTACCGAAAATTCAAGCCCCTCAGTAGTAGACGACGGCAGTCTGACAGCAGTGGATTGGGCTCTTTGCATTCTGTGTTCAGGCATTGGATGCATCGTAGGTATCGTTCGAATGATTCAAGGAAAAGCCAACGGTGCCAAGATGATAGGTATTTCCATTGGTTTTAGTATTTTATGGAGCATAATACGGGTTGCGATTACCGCCGCGTTGAACGCGCAATAATTTCACCAAGTGCTGCAACTCCCATGAGCCATCGCGAGATAACAAACTCAAAAATTCGGCGCAACCGACATAGAGAGATGTTAATCCTATCCGCGATTGTTATTACATTGTCCTGCCTCTTGGAAGTGGGCGAAGCTGGGAGAGTTTTTTTTAAAGGCTTTCCCAATTGGCCGGTCCCACAGACTTGCATGTCTCGGGATCTTTTCGGAGTTGAATGCCCAGGATGTGGCCTAACCCGCAGCTACATCCACTTAATGCATGGCCATTGGAATGACGCTTGGGAAATGCATCGAATAGGCTGGTTGCTTTTCATTGCAACCGTCTTCCAATTACCATACCGATTGATCGCCTTGCGCATCGGCGACCGAGAGCTAATCCCCATTCAGGCATCGAGATGGATTGGAAGCGGACTCATTGCACTCTTAATCGCCAACTGGTTGATAGGGCTTTGGAATTTGCATTAAGGCGTACTGCGGGAGCCAATATGCCTAGCACGACGCGCAAGCTAGTGAATTGGACAGTAAATTCACTAGCTTGCGCGTCGTGCTAAGGTAGTGACTGGGTTTGTCATTTTTCTGCGTTCGAT
>JANPHB010000406.1:0-6649 GCA_031424235.1 Pirellula sp. | reverse complement strand
CGCCCTTGGCGGTGCGACGAATCCGGAGACATGCGATCGGGCGACGTGAATCTAGAACTCCAAAGCTGCGGACGGTGGGGCAAGCCCCAGCCGTCCTGAAATGCTTCACAGCGTTACCGAAGCGGGGCGAGGGGAGCGAGGACAAAACTAGACAGCACGCCCGCAGCTAATGCTATCTTTCGCCGTCATCCATTCGTCTTGTAATGGATTGTGGTTTTTGATAACCACAACAGATATGGCACAACGGTCTGAATTTCCCACTCCCAAAAATCATCCGAAAACAGAGCCCCTGGCTGCTGAAATCGCCAGCTTGCGCAATTTTTTTACTCCTGCCGCCGCCCTGGGGGCAGGAATGCCAACTGCTTTGGAACGAAATTCCGAGGGCGACACGTTGGTCGACCGTCGAAGCCCACTTCAATTGGACAGTGCATTCGTACAGCAGACCAAGGACCAAATTCGTACTGTCGTCGAGGCTATCGCGACTTTGGCTCATTCGCCAATGGAGCCTCAGGACTTCGTCCATACGACCTTGCCAAAAATTGCAAACGCCATGGCCGCAACGGGAGCTGCTCTTTGGCAACAGCTTCCGGAGAATCGGTGGTGCCTCCTGGGCAGTTTCAATCTGCCTCCCGTTTTGTTGCAAAGTCAGAATGAAGAAAAGGAATCTGAGGTCAAGAGGGGCGAGGCTCTCAACTCCTTTGAGCGTTTGGATTTCCTTGAAGCACAATTGACGGACGCGACACAATCGCCCCCAACGAGTGAACCACATAACGCGACGGATCATTGGCAACACCCGTCCGAATCTCACCTATCTATCTTGAATGCCGTCGCACGTGAACGACAACCCATCCTCATTCCACCCTGCGAAGCGTTACTGAATCGCGATCGGCCAGCCAACCCGACCTCGGAGTTGCTAATCTACGCCCCATTGATGCTCTCGAAAGAGATGGGCAGTTTCTGGCTTCAAATCGTTCAATCGCCAAGCGGCGGCCCTGCCAGCCAGCGAGGCTATCTCCGTTTTGTAGCTCAAATGGCAGACCTAATGAGCGATTACTTTCGCTCTCACCGGTTGCGAGTTTTCGAACGGGACCGCGAATACTTGTCGCTTGCAGAGCACGTCATGCATGAACTCGCAGGCGGCCTAAATGCGAAGCAAGGGATCGAGAAACTGATGCGGACGATTCGCCAGCACGCCCACGCAGAGCACGCATTCCTTTTGCGTCGAGAATCCTACGTTGGTCGCTGGAGGGTCGTTGGGGCCGCTGGTCTAGTCGATATCGATCGCCGCGCCGAAGGGATTGGCCTTATTGAGCGGGCCTCATCCAGCTTCCAATCGACTCTTCGCAATGGAGGTGCTCTCGTTGCGTCGGAGTTACCAAACGAAGTAGATGCACGTGACCCTGATCTCAATGGTCTAATGAATACGTTCGCGATATCGGAACTTCAATGGATCAAGCCATTGAAGCAAGATAGCGCAACGACACGCTCGCCCAAATTGGACATCGCAGTCCTGCTGACGTGGTCTGGGATGGATCGCCCTCCAACTCGATGTTTAGAGCAGACCGCTTTGATTTCGAGGCTAGGTTTGTCTGCCCTCCAAATTCCTTGGTGGAAATCGGCCTTGATCGCTAGTCGACCTGGTCATCGTTCTTTGATCAATCCATTCAATCCCGCGACCTGGCCACGTGTTGCCAAATGGGGTGCGGCACTTTTGATGTTGTCTGCTGTTATGGCAATTCCAGTTCCAATACAGTTACATGCAACTGCCGTACTAGTCCCATTAGTCCAACAGCACGTATTCGCTCCATTGGAGGCAACCGTTGAAGACGTTTTGGTTGAACATGGGCAAGAAGTCAAGCTTGGAGATCCCTTGCTTCAATTGCGATCGCCAAGCTTGTCCGCGGAACTGGAACAAACCCTCGCTCAACAAAATCGTAATGCTCAGCGGCTCCAAGACATTGACGGTCGCCTACTTCGAGAAACATCGTTGAGCAATTCTCAACGCGATGAGTTAGAAGGGGAACGCAAAGCCATCTTGAGCGTCCAGGACACAGAGTCCAAGCAGCTGGCGCTGCTTCGAAGTCAATTGGCTTCGCTTTCTGTCTCTTCATCGATGGACGGAGTCGTTTCGACATGGAACGTTCAGGATAGTCTTAAGGATCGGCCCCTACGCACGGGACAGTGGCTGTTAACCATTCAGGAATCTGAGTCCCTATGGATTTTAGAAGCAACGCTACCGGAACGAGATGCCAACGAATTTCGACTTGCCATGGAAAAGGATCAGGCTCCAGCGCTCGCAACACTGACGAGTTATCCTCAGGTGCAACTACCTGTTCGGCTAAGGCAAACGACGAAACCCAGAATTGAAAGCCGCCGCAAAGGGGAATCGATGGTAGACCCAAATCTTTCGGTACTTCGAATGCGATTCGAAATCGATACAGACCGGTTGCCAGAGGATGTCGCTGTTGCGGGTGCAACCGCGCGCATCAGTATCCCCGTCGGGCGCGGCCCTCTGATCTGGGCGCTTGGCAAAGACTTCGCCTATCAAGTTTGGTCTCGCATCCAGCTTTGGATCTAGCACAGATGGAATATGAATCATGATGCGAATAACGACACCTCTCGCAAATCGCCAGCACGACCTTTCTCGTCATTCTCGTTCCCAGGCTCCCGCTTGCGAACGCACTGCATCGGAGGCTCCGCCTCCAGTGTTATGCGGGAGGGTGAGGCTCCTGCCGAACCGTTGCGTCGCAAGCTCGGCAGGAGCCCCGCTCTCCCGATGGTTATTAAGGCACTTGCACTTCCCAGGCAGAAGCCTGGGAACCAGAAGCATCCTTTCCGCTTTGGTCCTTGCCGCTTCGGTCTTTGCGTATCACTCGACTTCGGCCGATGACTCTGGAAAATCCGGCTGGATTTCCTTCGATAAATGCATGGTCTTCGCTTCAGAAAGTGTTGATCTGCCATCGCAAGAAACAGGTACGATTGCCAGCCTCACAGTCAGGGAAAATGATTCGGTAGCCGCAAACCAGGTTATTGGAAAACTCGATGGAAAGATTGCGGAACTCGAAGAGAATGCCGCAGGACTTCAAAAACAAGTTGCAACTTCGGAAGCCATGGATGAAAGCGAAATTCGATTGGCCGAGGCCTTTGTTGAAGAAACAAAATTGCAGGCCGACCAATACGAAGAGATGGCAGCCAAAGGGAACGCGAGCCGCGGAGAATTGAAACAGCGACAGCTCGCGGCGGAGCAGGCCAAAGTTCGGTTGGGGCAAAGCAAAACCGCAAAACAACAACGCGAATTGAAGTCCAAACTCGCTCTGTCTGCATTTGTACTCAGTCAACAAAAAGTCGAACGATTGACCATGCGTTCCCCAATCGCCGGCACCGTTACCCGAATCGATCACCGCGCTGGAGAATGGGTTCAATCGGGAACGACCGTCGTCAAGATTATTCGGCTTGAGGAAGTGCGAATCGATTGTTTCGTGAATATCGATCAGCTCGATCCTTCGTCGTTGGTCGGGAAGTCAATCAAAGTTTTGTCCAAACGTGGTTCGAATGAATTGTTGTTCTCAGGCCGCATCACCTCCTATGATCCAGACGTGACAGGAGCCGGACAAGTCCGCGTGCATGCCACGGTTCAGAATCAAAAGCAAGGTGAACATTGGATGCTTTTGCCTGGGATGTCCGTTTCCATGCAGTTGCCCAAATCCTAATGGCTATGTCTGTGAATCAATCATTGATTGCGATGCCTGCCAGAATCGGCCTTCGACTTCGGCACGATATCTCCTGGCACTCGCATAAACAGAATCACTCGAACGAACTGGTGTGGATCGCGGAAGATCCTTTGACCCGAAAGTTATTCCGTTGCGGAAACCAAGAGTATCGGATTTTAGAATGGCTCAATAGCGAAAGCACCTTTGACTCGGTAAGGGATCGGTTCCGCTCCGAGTTTGCGCCGCAAACCATTGAGTTGCAGCAGATCCGCGAATTGGTCGCCAAGTGCAATCAGAGCGGCATGCTTCGCCCGACCGTCATCTTGAATCGCGCTCCTGTTTCAAGCGTAACGATCTGGAAACTTCCTAACGGGAAGCTAGCACGGACAGCTCCGACCAACCCTTTGCCTTCCAATGATGTGCATTGGTTTCTCATCTTGGTGCGTTGGCTCGCAGGCATCGTTGGCAAGCTGACGCAAGTTCAGGTTTCGCTTGGATCACCCGACCGACTCATGAATTCGCTGGCTCCCAAGCTGGCTTGTCTTTATTCTACGGTTGCTGCTCGTGTTTGGCTCGGCCTATTCTGCGTGGCAGGATGGTTGATCGCCATGCAGTGGGAGCGACTTTGGTCGGAGCTACCAAGTCTTCAATCTCTTAGGTCACCGGCTCTGCTCGTTGGCTACGGAGCGATCTTTGTTTTGACGCGTTTCATTCATGAGTTAGGTCATGCGGTCGTCTGCAAACGCATGGGTGCTTCCTGCCAAGACGCAGGCTTCCTAGTCAGTTTTGGAATGCTATGCCCCTATGTCGATATAACCGGCGCCTGGAAAATCGGCAGCAAATACCATCGAATCGCCATCGCACTCGCAGGCATCTACACGGAGTGCGTTCTCGCATCTGCGGCAGCGATGATTTGGCTAAGTACGCATCCAGGTTGGATCCATGAAGCAGCATTTCAAGCGATGCTTGTTTGTACCGCGACGACCGTCTTATTCAATGCGAATCCGCTCATGAAGTACGATGGCTACTTCGTGCTATGCGATTTGCTCAATACCCAAAACTTGCGAGATAAGTCCTTCGAAACTCTCGATGCGATGTTGGACGGGCGTACGCGAAAGAACTCGATGGCCATGTCGATTTTCTTGACGCTTTACTTTTTCGCCTCCACGTTGAATCGGTTGGTGTTGCTCGGTGGAGTGGTATCAATGGTGTATTACCTTGCGAGCCAGTGGCAGCTTCGAGGTTTGGGAATTGGATTCATCTTGTTGTATGGTTGTTGCGCCACAATCTCTACGATGGCGGCTTGGACCTTCAATCAAGTTTCAGCGGACGGCGTTCGTAAGCTCAGTCGACGGGCTGTCATTCTAGGTTGGACTGCCGTGTCGCTCTTAATTGCTTGGGCTGTGAACATTCCTTTACCGAGCAGAACATTCTCCTTTGGCACAGTTCACCTGGGAGACCGTCAAGGCATTTACGCGACGCTCGCCGGAAATATCGAACGAACTCTGACATCAGCTAACGGAGTACCTGTCGAAAGCGACGCGACTATCCTGACCTTAACGAATACATCGATTCAAAAAAGCATTTTCGAACTGGAGTCTCGACTCAAACGTTTAGAAACCCAGCTTGAAACCTATCAGCGCAATGCATTCTTTGATCAACGCTTGTTGGACTCTATACCGATCTTGATCGCTCAACGTGATCTTGTATCCAAACAACTATCTCAGAAACAGGACGAAGCGTCGCGGCTGAATGTTAGGTCTCCTGCTACAGGTTGGTTTGAACCGGCTGTGGCTCACGCACCAGAACTGGTTAGCAGTCCATCGGACGTGGCCTTAGGGTTTGATACGGCTGGCTTTGGCGTAGACTCGGATCACTGGACATCGGACTCTGCCATCGGAAGGCTCGTTGATCGAGGGACGTTGATCGGTTGGGTCACGAAAGACAGGTCGCCAAGAATTGAATGTAGACTAAACGAAGAGCAGATCGCAGATATTAGCACTCGGACGCAAGTGCGCGTATGCATGACCCAGAACCCCATCCAAGTTTTGACAGGTCGGGTTGTTGAAATTGGCACAATGAGCCAACCAGACGAGTCAGCGACGAAAAACCAGCCGCGTTCGGGGGAATTGCACTCCATGATTTATCAAGTTCGAATTATCCTGGACGAAAATCAACCGGGGACCCTGTACTCGAATGGGAGCGCAGAAGTCGTCTTTATCAAGCCGAGCCAGTCTATCCTGAAACTTGCGATGGACAACTGGATGCGCGACAGCAGAATGCGGTAAAAAGAATGGGAAATCGAATCGGCATTTTTGGTGGCTCGTTTGATCCGATTCACAATGGCCATTTACTATTGGCCGAGCTTTGCCGTGAATCGCTCGGCTTAGACAAAGTGCTTTTCCTGCTCGCTAGCGTTTCGCCATTCAAGGTTGATAAGCAACCGGCCAGCAACAAAGATCGAACCGAGATGCTTCGTCTGGCAATTGGAGGCAATAGCAGCTTTGAAATGGATCTTCGGGAAATCGAGCGAGGTGGAGTCAGCTTTACGATCGATTCGGTCAGGTCCATCGCAGAGGAAAACCAAGGCGCAGAGTTGTTTTTGTTGATGGGTGCCGATGCGCTGGCGGATATTGCCAAATGGCGAGAGCCGGCCGAACTTTTTCGGTTAGTAACTCCATGCGTCATTGCTCGAGGCGGCGTCAGTGAACCCAATTGGGCTGTTCTCGAAACGTACATCGAGCCCAAGCGGCTTGAAGAAAGCATCCGCAACAAGGTGGTTGGCCCACAGATTGAAATCAGCTCATTCGACCTCCGCCAGCGAACCAAGCAGGGCAAAAGCATACGCTATCAAGTCCCGCCCGCAGTTGAGGTGTATCTCAGAGAACATTCGCTATATTGTGATTAGCGCAAAGAATCCCACAGGTTTACCCTGTGGA
>JANPHB010000405.1:0-17271 GCA_031424235.1 Pirellula sp. | reverse complement strand
TCCAGGCCGTTTTGCGGAGGCTAGTCATGACTCGGGAGGGTGAGGCTCCTGCCGAACCAGCGGCGCAAAGGTTCGACAGGAGCCAAATAGCACTCGCTTAGTCCGAATTGAGCCGCGGGCGCTATCCGCGATGACCGTGTTTATCAGGGAAACCGTAACGCGGCTAGCGCCCGCGGCTCAGTAATTCGCCTTAACCAATTGAAATGCAATGGAGTCAATTCGGCGGAATCCTTTCATTCTTTGAAATTGTGAAGTTCTTTCACGGATATTGGCGAGCCGCACCAAAATGGGTTATGCTAAGTACCCGGATGACCTTCAGTGTTTCGGTTTCTAAGCGATCACCCACCGGGAGGAGTCAGGATGAGCGAGAGCTCTACGTTGGATTGTAGTGTGTTGGTACTCAATCGTTTCTACATGGCAGTGCGTGTCATCGATGTCCGTCGAGCAATGACCCTCCTCTATCGGGGGTGTGCGGAGGTCATCGTCATTGAAGATGAGCAGTATGCCAATTATGACTTTGAGAATTGGTGCGAACTGTCCGATTTGCATGCGTTGGAAAAGCAGCAAGGGGAGGATTTTATTCGCACTCCAACCCGAGAGCTTCAAGTCCCGCGCATCGTACGATTGGTGCTTTACGACCGAGTTCCGAAATCCACTGTTCGCTTCAATCGCAAGACACTTTTTGCACGTGACGGTTACCGTTGTCAGTATTGCGCTCAGACGCGTCCGATGAGCCAACTGAGTTTGGACCACGTGGTGCCGCGGTCGCAAGGTGGCAGAACGACTTGGGAGAATGTGGTTTGTTCGTGCACTTCGTGCAACAGCAAGAAGGGTGGCCGCACGCCACTACAAGCCTCAATGAAGCTGCTGACAACGCCGGTTCGACCACACACGAATCCAGGCATGGCAATCACGTTGAATGACCCCCGCTATGTATCTTGGAAGACTTTCCTGCCTAGTTCGGTCAGCAACTAAAGCGGAAAATCTGTACAACCTGAATTGTTAGTTTAACGGGTTTGTTCAAGGATGGATTACGACGGCGATGCCTTTCCGAAGCAAGGGAAAACATCTCAAGCGAAAATGGTTTATGAAACGGTGCGCCGCGAGTCCTGTGAGACTGAGTCGTTATTGGTTCTCAACTGCAGTCGAAATAAGCTCATCGATCTCGGAAAGATCTAATTTCATTTGCTCTACCCTCATGCCTTCGTCGATCATAGCGGTAGTCAAGAGTCGCGATCGCTCGAACGCTTGGCGTGCTTGCGCGGTTTGACTGTCCGCCAGTAGAACTCGCCCGAGCATCGTAACCGCATTGGCGAGGCGGCGTCTTGATTTTGCGTCTTGACGGTTGGCTTCCACAATGGATTCGAGGAGGGGGATGACGGTTTTCAACACGCTTTGCGCTGATTGGGCGTTGCCCGATTTTTGATATGCTTCCGCACGTTTCAACAGAACAAAGCTATAGCCCCCGATCGCTTGCAACGATTCTGGGTGTCGCTCGTAGATTGGTTGTACGACACCGAGAGCGAGCTCCAACTGCGCCTGGCAATCCTCGAATGCCTCCTTTTCAAGATAGACTTTCGCTACTTTGACGTAGCAGATGTAGAGATCCCGTTGCATTTGACCGTCAGTGGGATCTTTCGCTAGCAGCTCCAAACTGATTGCCAATGACTTATTCGCATATTTGAGCGCGTCGTCAAATTTCATTTGAGCGATAGCCACATCCGCAAGCACTTCTGCAGAAAGAGACTGAAATCGTCTTGCCGTGGCGTTCTGTGGATCGAGGCGAGCTAACTCATCCGCCAGCGAAAGCGCCTTTTCATAGTCTGCTTGCGCTTCGGCGACCTGTTTCAACAGCATCCGTGTATCGCCACCTTTCATGTAGGATACAAACAACTCCTGGCTTGCCTTGCGATCTGTTGGTTCGGAAGCATGCAACTCCTCTCGCAATCGACGGGATTCAAGATAGGAATTCATGGCCTTATCCAATTGTCCCCTTTCCGCGGCCATGTTTCCAATCCGATCAAGGGCAATGCATAGATCGCGTTTCGCAGTGAAATTGTCGGGTCTGCTGAGGTACAACTCATTCGTAATAGCCAAGTCTTGATCGTAAAGTTGCGTTGCTAGATCAAAGTCGCCATCGTGAACAGCGATATCGGCAATTCTTGACAGGGCAATCCCAAGGCGTCGCTTGATATCGATGTCCTTCGGTGATTCCTGGGACAGTCGAGTGAGGATCGTTAGTGACTCGCTAAAGTCATCGCGTGCACTAGAAAAGTCTCCATCTTGAAGGCGGATCTGACCGCGGTAGTCGATGGCAATCACAAGATCGAGTGATGCGTCGACCGATTCATGGGATTCCGCGAAAAGAATTCTTCGAATCGCCAAGGACTCCTCGAGCAATTCTAGGGCCTCGGGAGTACGGGCTGTTTGACGAAGAACTTCGGCCTGCTTTTGCTTGATCATCGCAATCATACGGCGTGACTCTTTCCCCTCCGGCGGTGTCGAACGCATCGCGATTTTCATCGCTTCTGCATACATTTCACCTGCCGCTTCAAGTGGAGAAAGTGATAACTTGTTTGAGCGAGGCAAATCGAGTTGGATGTCTTTCGTCCCAACCCGCGAAAAAAGATCTCCCAGGTCGATGAGCGCCATCGCATTGCTTGTGTTGACTTGATCGTCTGCAAAGTCCTTAGAAATTTCGCCCAACTTGTTGAGGACGGTCGTCAGGACGTTTCGTTGGACGGCCGCACTTCCGGGGACATTGGCTAAGCCGCGTTCTACGTCGAAAAGAAATGTGTTCAAGATTCCGAGTACACGTTGGCGCTGGCGGACTGCTTCTTCGCCATTCCGTTTTGCGACAGCTGCATTCTCAGAAGACTCCTGTGCAGACGCTTGTTCACGTAGGTTGGAGAGACGAAGGGATTCGTTTTTCACAGATACGATGCTGAGAGTGACTCCCATCGCAAGCAACGTGATGAGTAGAGTTGCTAGCCCACCAGCTACGGTAGCTGGGTGTGTTTTCGCCCATCTTCGGACCTTCTGGGAATTCGTATCGGGAAGTACCGAGACGGGCTCGTCCAGCAACCATGCTTCGAGATCTGTTGCCAGTAGTTCGGCATTGGTGTACCTCTTTCGCGGATCGTACTGCATCGCCTGCCGACAGATTGCGTCCAAAGGCGCAGGAAAACTGCCAAAATTGTCCAACGGATGTCGGCTTCCAAATTGGAGGCTGCTCTCGACGCAAACATCGGTATTGGCTTGTAGGCTGGCAACCGCTACCGAGTCCTTGGATTTGATTCGAATGGGCGATTCCGAGCCCGTGTGCATGTAGGGGATGTTGTTCGTTAAGATCTGAAACAGTGTTGCTCCAAGCGAGTAAATGTCACTCGCAATGGTGATCTCTGCGTTGCGGCCCGCCGCTTGCTCTGGACTCATGTATCCAGGCGTTCCAACGATCGTTCCATGCAAAGTCGTTTCCGACTCGATTGGATTTTTCTGGAGCCCATTTTTTTGATCGGGCCCATTTTTCAGGTCAGGTCCAGTCGATTGCGGTTGGTTTTGATCGCTGGAACGCAGGTTTCTCGCTAGCCCCCAATCCACCACAAGCGTTTCACCAAAGTCTCCAACCATGATGTTGCTGGGTTTCAGGTCCCGATGCAATACTCCTCGGCTGTGAGCAAATCCAATTGCCCTACAAACCGTAACGAATCGAAGCAAAAGGTCGCGGGCTGCAGCATTATTTCGGAAGTCCACATGAGGACCGTGTGCGTGATGCAGTTCAGAAATCACGACTTGCATGGAGCGACCGTGAATTAGCCGCATCGCATAATAGGGGCGACCATCGGAGCGTCTTCCGGTAGCGTAGATCGGCACAATGTTCGGATGTTCGAGGTTACCAGTGACAGTCGCTTCGGCCTCAAAGCGTTGCACAATGGCTCTCACGTTTGCAAATTTCCCCTTAAGCTCTTTGATGGCAACTTCGCGCTGCAGATCAAGGTCGATGGCAACAAAGACGGTCCCGATTCCACCTTGGGCCAAATTTCGAACAATACGAAAGCGGGGACATGGATCGGCATTGGGCGGAGACTCATCGTCGGGCTCTGCAATTGGCTGTCCGACGCGTTGGTCTTCGTGTGTACTAGCGGGCGAGACAGTGTTCCCAAGTGTGTCTTTATGCACATGGTCAGCCTGTCGCTGCCTTGTTCTGGTCCTGAGCGATTCCCACTGCTGACGAATGTGAACTTCCTGGTCTGGAAAACGCCTAAGCATGACGTTTGGAGAATGCAATTGATCCCAGGCATCGAGGATCTCCATCTCGATTTGTATCAATTCCTTTCGAAGAGATGAACGGATCTCGACGGAGGCATCTAAAATGAACGCTTCGGCGGAGACATCCATACCTTGCGTCCGTTTGGCTTCGTATTCACTGCAAAGGGAATCGATCTCAGCAAGCTGCTCGTTGGAAATCTCGGAAAAATCAGGATCGAAAGGTTTCATACGGAAAGAGTTGCTTGGCGTTGATTGTACCGAACGAAGTGGATTGTGCGGCCCACGGTGGGGCACTCTTGCCGAGAGTGACTTGCGACCATGTCACTAAGCATCTCGCTGTGATAACATAGCACAGCCTTCATCTGTTTCTGAAAGGGTTAATTTGGAGACTGGCAGGCCCACTTCTTTATCACCGTTTAGTACAAATGGGTGACACTAGTTTTCTTTTGGCTTTGGCAATTCCGCAGATTCGAGCCAAATACGTCGGATTCGTTCCAATTTTCGCTGAACGGTACGGCGGGTGATCTTCATAAGCTCAGCAATATCCTCGTTGGTGTGCCCTTCCAGCTTGAGGTGGACGATTTTTTGGAGGTCGGGTTCGCCGAGTTGGGACATGAGGTGCTCGGACATATCGGCCACTTCGGCTGCAAAGGCGGGGGTCGGTTCGTGCGTTGGAAGCGACTGCAGGACGTTGATCACTTGACCGTTGCTGGGTTGCAACATCGATTCGCTAAGCGTTTGATTCGAGTTCCGCCGTTCTTGGTGCTCATAACGAAATTGGTTTGCGATTTTGCGGCTTGTTATGACGACGAGCAATGCCCATAGATTCCCTCGATCGCCAAGTTCCGGAAACCGCTGCGCTTCAATCCCGCGACAAAGACTTCGAAACGCGCTGACCGCCGCATCTTCCTCGTCGTAAATCCGCCGGGTAGACGAACTCATTCGGCTGCGGGCAAAGACCATGAGGCGCTGACAAAAATGGGCCCACAAACGACTGGCTGCGTCGTGGTCCGCGGTCGCAAGCTGTTCAATCCATAGAGAAACAGGCTCATTCGAGAAATTGCTGAAATTTTCGGTGGCGGATGTCACAAAAGTTTTGAAGACCGTGATTGAGTTAGTAATTCGCCATACAGGGGTCGAATCCTCCATATTGTAAACAGAAAGAACGGCTATGACAGGTATTTCTCGATCTTCAATCTTATTGGTCTCCGTCGCAAGTTGCATTTTCGTTACCGGCATCGCCCATGCACAATCGAAGTCGGACAAGATTCCAGCGGGGGCTTCCAAATCTTCAACTAAGGCGGTCCAACCGGCTCCTGCCAAGATGGTCAACGGCAAGCCGGAAGGGCTGTACTACATGCAAAAATATTGGATTGCAACACGTTTCTTAGAAAAGTCTTGCTGGTACTTTGCTCCCGATGGAAAGTTCTACGAGAACCTGTCCACAGGGTTTTCTCCGGCAGACTTGGGTGCCCATAAAGGCCCAAAAGGAACCTACAAAGCCGGTGGCGGCACTCTCGAAGTCGTTTGGTCCGATGGCAAATCTTCCAAAGGAGAACTGGAAATTGTGCCCGGCGGATTCAATTGGGATACGGGCATGTTTTTGCCAGTGGAAGAATTTACCAAGGGCAAATCCCTTGTGGGCTCATACGAGGGAGGGGCTTCCCTGGGTGGGGGCGGGAACTCAGTCATCGTTTCAAAATCGCTTCGCCTCGACGCGGACGGTACCTACACAATGTCGGGTATCTCTTCGTTGTCATCCACCAGCAACGGCACGCAAGCCAAGGTAGGCGGTCAGAGTGAAGCTAACGGTCGTTGGAGTCTGGATGGTTTTGTGCTTGAATTGACTAAGTCCGACGGTGTTTCGGAAAAACATATCGCGTTTCCATTCGATGATGACAAGACCCCCATCTATCCCGACCGTTTGTTCGTCGGCGGCACGATGTACAAGCGACAGTGATCGGTTACGCAAAAATCATCGCAATACCTTAACTGAATCAACAGAAAGAAACTCCAATGTCTAATAGTAAATCTCCTTTGTACTCTGTCTTAGCGATTTTGGTCAGCCTGGTTGTTCTGGCTGGAGGAGCCGCCAAGCTATACCGTGGTGTTGGCCAGTTGAAAGAGTCTGGCGCCAACTCGAAGTTAGACGGTTTGTTAGCGAAAAGTGATTCGTTGGCCGAAGAAGCAAATCGACAATCGGCAGCCATCGCACCAGCCTTCCAAGAGCTTCTTGGCGATTTCGACAAGCTGGGCGTCCAAACGTTTCGATCCGAAAAACGCGAAGCTTGCGCGAAGCTTTCGGAGCAGTTTGCGGCAGTAAGTGAGCAACTGCATGAGTCATCGAGGGTGCTCGTCGAGGCTACGAAGCACGGTACGAACGAGAAGACAACGAACTTCCTCTTGAAGATGTCAAAATCGCATGAAATCTTGGGCAACGCGAGCACGCAGAATATGGATATTATTCGAGCGATCCTGGATGAATCCGTTGTCGACGTGGATGTCGTTGTCCAAAAGGTGCAGTCCATTGCCGAGAGCAGAGATGCAAAGCGAAAAGAAGCAAGCGAATTGGCCGAAGACGCAAATGCCATTCTCAAACAAGCGAAGATGTAACATCCGTTGATTTCATCTTTACCGGAATGTTACGACTCATTAGCGAACTAAACGAATGAAACCAAGTTGCTTCCTTTCAATCTTTAGCCAATCCTTCGTGTTCAGTGTGCTGGCTAGCGGCCTGAGTTTCAATCGTACTGTTTTTCCCTTGGTTTCGCCTTTAGCGGGCATTTTCCATGTCATTTAACAAACCCATGTGTTGTTCAAGATGTATCGCCAATGTAATTTAGTTACCTGAAGTTCCCGCAGCTCGTACATCGATTCCCACCAACTGATTTTGCAGAATATTCATGGACCACAAAAAGGCCCCCGGTTTCTTAACAAAACGCAGGTTCGCAGCCAAGGAGCTGTTTCGCAAACGCTCCAAAATGAGGCGGCTCATGGTCGAGTCCTTGGAAGACCGCCGATTACTCAACGTTGATTGGCGAAATCCAGTGGATTCGGTCGATGTGGACCTTGACGGCTCTACTTCTCCTCTCGATGCCTTGGTCGTTATCAACTACATCAACGCTAACGGGGCTGGATCGCTCGCGACTGTGCGCGATCCGAGCAAGCCGTACTTCGACGTGGACGGCGACCAAAGCGTTTCTCCGCTGGATGTTTTGAGTGTCATCAATCACCTGAATACGAATGGCGGCTCTCGCAATCTAACCGAAAGTGCAGGCCAGTTTTTTCAGGAAACAAGTGTGACGATCACGCTGGGGCAAACGAAAGGGACTCGGAGTTACCGTGTCCGAATCGACAGCCAATTTGACACCACCGATGGAACCGCGGCCCTCGAAGATCTGCTCGCCGTGTATCTAGTCGATCCCAAGAATCCAACCACAACGCTTCTTGATCGAGGACCAAATGGAACCGCCGTCTTCACGCTCGCGGGTTCCAAAGCCGAATTCGTACCAGGGCGAGTTCGCTGGGACGGTTCGGTCCTGGATATCAATCTGAGCGATCTAGAGTTAAGCGATACGGGTCTACTCAAATTTCAATTGCTCAATAGCGACAACGACGGCAACACGAAAGTTTCGATTCAGCCGCTGACCAACCAAGTAGACGTCGACGGCACAAATAGTCCTGAGTTTTCGTCAAACGTGTCGCCATTGGCTGCGGGCCCATCGACGAATCTCGCGAATCTAATGCCAGTTGTCGACAGTCAAGTGCAGGTCGGCAATGTCCGTTACTTTGCGTCGACCGGTAAGTACAATGCAGAAATTCGACTTCGCAACGACGGAGACTCTCTAGGTCGAGACGTCGCGGTCGTTTTCCCCGGTCTCCCTGCAGGAGTCTCGCTACGCAGTCCTTCCGGAACGACAACAGCGGGTGAGCCCTATATCAACTTAAAGTCCGCTATTCAGCGCGGTGGTCTAACCAAGGGTTCATGGACGGAACCGGTGGCGATTGAGTTCAATAGTCCTGGCCAAGTACCATTCGTGCTCAAGCCCAAAGTACTTGCTGCAACGAACCGTGCACCGACACTTGCTCCGATCGCCCCACTCACCGTTATGCCAGGCGGAGTACTCAACGTACCGCTCAATGCAGCAGATCAAGATGGCGACGCAATTACCTTTTCGCTGGTGACGACAGGTGCAACCGAATCCTTGCCGACCGGTAGTGTGGGATCATCTGGCGTACTAACTTTTCGGCCTAAGCCATCGCAGCTGGGGAATTATCAGTTTGATGTGATCGCCAGCGACGGCGCTCTTGAGGCGACTCGCTCGGTCACGCTCAACGTCGTGGCCGATCCGATTACGACGACACGCGTCTCAGGAAAGATCTTGAAGGTCAACGGTCAGCCGTTGGCGAGCATGCCGATCCAAATCGGTGCCGTTCAAGGACTTACGTTAGCGGACGGTTCGTTCACGCTCGACTTAGGCTCAGGCACCGTGGTCAGCGATACGCTCAAGGTACGTGGCGAGCTAATGAATGGTCCAGTTTTGTATCCATTCATTGCAGAGAAACTAGCCTTCATCCTCGAACATCCAGTTTACGCCGGTGTCAACAATGTAATCGATCGCCCAATCTATCTGCCGGAGATCGACATCGCCAACGGCAAGACGATCGACCCAACGCGTAACACGACAGTAACCTCAAGTGCGCTTCCGGGTGCAAAAGTTGAAGTGGCAGCAAGTACGCTCATGAATCAGCAGGGGACACCGTTCACGGGCGTGCTCAGCATTACCGACGTGCCAGTTGCATTAACACCAGCTGCACTTCCTGAAGGTCTGATACCGGACATGGTGGTTACGATTCAACCTGGTGAGATGGTCTTCACGAGACCAACTCCACTCTCGCTCCCCAATGCGGGAGGGTTTGCTCCGGGCGTAGTGATGGACTTGTGGTCGATCAATCCCATCACGGGCGAATTCGACAAAGTCGGTATTGGCCAAGTCAATGCGAGCGGTGACGTGATCGACACGATCAGTGGCGGTATCCGCAATTCAAGCTGGCACTACTTTGTTCCGACACCACCTACTGGTCCGAAGAATGATCCGGAACCTCGCAACAAAAAACCAAGCTCACCCCCCGCAGCGTGCCCTGCGACCTCAAGTTGCGAGCTGCATTCAGGTGCTTTAATAGAGACTCATGAACTGGTTACCTATCAATCCCAGGGGAAAACGCGAGGGTTAACGCTGACTTACGATTCGATGCGAGCCGACCCTCGCCCTATCGTTCACTTCACCTTCGATGATTTGAATCCCAAAACCCACATCGTCCCTAGCGCAGTTCGCTTGATCGCGGAGCTCGATGTTCATCGCAATGGAATCACTACAGAAGTGCCGGGCTTTCAAGGAGGAACGCACGGTTTACGCGGCAATAAGAATATTTGGCGTCTTCCCCTGGAAGCAGGCTCTGTCGACGCCGCACTGCAAGTCGATCTTCGCGATCAACCGACTGGAGTGTACGACTATACGCTACGGTCGGGCATGTTGAATTACGTTGACGCTCTCGGCTACATAGGCACATTGAACGATACGACGAGACAGTTTACATCGGTCAATACTCGTCGCAGTCCTCTCGGTGCAGGTTGGGGCATTAGCGGACTACTCGAACTCGTTGAGAACAGCGACGGCTCGGTACTGGTGATCGATGGTAACGGAAGCGAGTTGCTCTACACGAAGAATGCAAACGGTTCCTACAACCATCCTCCAGGTGAGTTCGCAAACTTGAGTAAAACGGCTGATGGCACGTTTCGTCGAGTATGGCCGGATCAAACGGCGGAACAGTACAATAATTCAAAAAGGCTGACGTCGATCACCGACCGTAATGGGAATGTGGATCGTTACCAATACGATGGCGACGGTCGATTGGTCAAGTTCACAGACCCAGTTGGCTTAGAAACGACTCTTGTCTACTCTCAGGGACTTATTGAGATCACCGATCCAGCAGGCCGCGTGACGCGACTTAACCTGGATGTCAGCGGAAATCTCACGCGCGTCACCGATCCTGATGGTTCGTCGCGGCAATGGCGATACGACAGCCAAAATCACATGACGGGTGAAACGAATCAATTGGGGTATGTCGAGACAGCCAACTACGGATTTCATGGACGAGTGACCGACGTCGTTCGCAAAGATGGTTCGACGCGTCAGTTCTTTCCGATCGATGTCCAAGGGTTGTTTCCGCCAGAACAAACGGCAGCAGACCCAGTCGTTTCGCCGCTTGCCAATCCGATCGCTGGCAGGGTTCCGCTCCCAGAATCCGTAGTCGCGGATAGCAACGGCAACATGATTCGAAACAAGCTAGATGAACTCGGCCAGAGTGTTTCTGCGAGCGACAACGTCGGATCGCATGGTAGCAAGGTTCGCAACAGCGACAATTTGCCAATCCTCAACACCACCGCAAGCGGAGCTGAGACCTTCAACACCTTTGATAGCCGCGGAAACTTGCTTACTTCGCAGGATAGTCTGTCTGTGCGTTTGGGCGATACGCCTTCCATCATCGGGATTTTGATTGGCAACCTACAGCGAAAAGGCGAGTCAGATCGATATAGCTTCGCCGGCAAAGCGGGTGAACTTATCTCGATCGATAAGATGGCGGGTAATCCTACGATCGATGTTCTCAGTCCGTCAGGTAAGACTTTAACGACCGAGCGATTGCCCGAAGACGGAACCTATCAAGTTAACGTAGGCGAGTTCAAAGGATCCTACAGGGCTGTGATCCGATCGAAGAGCTACGCAACGGAACTCCCCGTCGGGACTCGAGTCTCGCGAAGTTTTGAGGCAGGCGAAGATATCGTTTATCGCTTCACCGCAGAACGCAATCAGCGATTTACTTTGAGTGACGCTTCGGTTAACCCAGTTGGTAGCTGGCAAGTGACGGGGCCAAACAATTCGAGCGTCAAGTTGATTCGCTTTCAGGACACATCGGACTACGAGTTTATGGTGCAAGTGAGCGGCGAATACTACCTCGTCCACTCGACCGATGTCAGTGCAACCAACCCAGGCTCGCTGGACTTCACGACGAAGTTGCTCAATCCGGAACCGGTTTCGACCAGCGGATTTGGCACCACCTACGCGGGGACATTGCTGCAGGGCGAGGAAAAACGATTTTCTTTTACTGGTGCACAAGGAGCATTTATTTACTTGGACAACTTAGGGCAACGAGACCAACTCAAGTTTGAACTACGCGATACTCAGGACCGAATTCTGCCCAAGGTCGATTACCAAAATAATGGGCTGGGTGACAATCTTACTTTTCAACTCAATTCGTCTGGTACCTATCAATTTGTGGTGAAGCGAATTCAATCCGGTAGTTCGGGAAATTATCAATTCCGTATCGAGGATCTCGGCTCAGCAACGACGGCCCAATTTGGTTCCGTTATCCAAGCAACTCTCACTACTGAAAATGGACGTAAAGCAAACATCTATCGACTAAGTGGCACAAAAGGACAGCGACTAGCAATTGACACGCCTGGGTCGGATATCATGTGGCTACTCTTATCTACTGTACAACCCTACAGCATGCGAAACACGGGAATTTACACGCTTCCGTATACTGGAGACTACTATCTGATCTTTGACATCAGCGATAATGCAAGATCGGATTTTTTCTTCAGATCCGTTGACTTAAGTCAAATGCCGCTCATCAATGTTGGCGAGGTGGTTCCTGGTAGCGTAGCGGCAAATGCTCCCATGCAAAAGTACTATCGGTTTCTCGCCACGCCAGGCGACACGATTCGCTTCGAGTACTTAGGATCGTATTTTTATACATCATTAAGGGTCATGGACGAAGCTAGAGTTTTTCTGCTTGACCCTACTTTGACGCTACCTGAGGGCGTTGATGGGGCCAGCAGTCCAAAGGAATATGTACTTATGGCCACTGCCCCCAGTAATGTGCCGCTACAAGAATCCAGTTTCCGACTGAAAGGAAAAACGAAGAGCTCTCAACCGATTACTCTAGGACAGACGGTGAGTGCGAACATCGAGCCGAACCATGTGGACACGTATACATTCCGGGGTGTCCAAGGATCTTCTATCTACCTGGATTGGCGAAAAGCCACGCTTGGGTCTCGCGAAGTCGCATGGCAACTCTTCGGCCCCTCCGGCTCGGTCAATCCTTACGCAGTGGACGGCGATCTACGACCATACACCTTGCCAGTAACGGGCGAATATCGCTTGCAGATCTCAAAAGAAAGAGGCGAACGCACCAACTATGAATTCCAACTACTTAACGTAGCAGAAGTTTCACTGGCATCGATTGGAACTCCGATTACTGGGCAACTCAAAAATGGGTCCGTAGCCCATTTGTTCCAGCTTAACCTAGTAGCGGGACAGCGACTGAAACTAGAACAATCGACACCAACTACGAAACTTGAAGTGATGTCTCCAAGTGGAAAGTTGGTTTTCGATTCGGGAGCCTATCCTTTGTCAACCTTTACTGCGATTTTTGAAACAGGCAAGCATCTGTTACTCGTAACAAGCAGCAATCAAGATACTGAAACAGTCATTCCCTACTCCTCGTTGATCTCATTGGTAAACGACGCGCCTGTATCAACAAGTGGGCTTGGTGTTTCCTACAGAGGGACGGCAAACGAGGGAGATCAGGTTGCAACATTTCAAGCGAACGCTGGGACGCGAGTGTTTTTCCTAAGTTCCTTTGCACAGCGATTCAACAATCAAACTGCGGTTCTAATTGTTGGTCCGTCCGGCGAGACGATTAAGAAGCTTAACACCGATTGGAACTCTTTTGAGGAGATGGTCATTGTATTGCCTCGTAGTGGACAATACACGGCTCAGCTTGTTGGGAGAAATAATCAGATAACGAGTCCGACCAACTACGATTTCTCCTTAACCGACGTTTCCACGCTCACGAAACTGGCCCCAGGAGTTTCCTATCCTGTGCCCGATGGATTCGATCTGTATCCGTTCAGTTTTGATGTAGTTGCCGGCCAGCAGTACTTGCTGCAAGCAAACGTTGAAGACAGCATCGACACCAGTTATGATGCTTATCGATACTTTGAAGTTTCAGCCTCAATGCCTGTCGATGCCTTGGGATTCTCCAACAGTATCTCAATCGGAGTTCCAAAGGTTGCGACCAAGTCAGGTGCATATATAGGTTTTGCTCGTACCTACTTCACTGGCATGCAGCTATCGCTGCAACTGAATGATATCGATGCGCAACCCAAACTGGAGATCGGCACAAACCT
Source organism: Pirellula sp. (assembly GCA_031424235.1). Classification (GTDB taxonomy): domain Bacteria; phylum Planctomycetota; class Planctomycetia; order Pirellulales; family Pirellulaceae; genus JBKCUI01. The sequence continues at coordinate 3,749 of JANPHB010000405.1, read as the reverse complement.
CACCGGGACAAACTCACGCCGCAAGGAGGATGTGATTCGCCGAGTCGATGTTGCTGCGGGTGACAAACTGCTGCTACAAGCTGAGAGCAGCAATTGGGTCATATATGATCCTAACGAATTGTTTTACAGGAATACGTACTTACCTATCCGCTGGGAACGCGTCGAGACATCCCCCGTCAACTTCGTTTCAGAGGGTATTGTCTCATTCTCCAAGGCAGGCACCGTGACGCTTATACGTCTAGGTGCATCCGGGTCGCCCCTGGATTACTCGATACGGCTCACGCGTCTAGAAGAGCCCGCGACGCCCTTGGTCGGAGGGACTTTGACCGGCACCGCCCAGACGTACGATCCCGCTTTTAATCAGCCGACCAGCAGGACCGATCAGCAGGGGCGGAAGTCGCTTTACGACATCGACCCTATGAATGGCAATGTCCTGAGTGTGACTGAGATTGTCGGACAAGCCGGCGGGAGTGACGATTTGGTGTCGAGATTTACTTATACGGCATCTGGTCAGATTGATACAACGACCGATGCGATTGGCAGAATCACTGACGTTGACTTCGACTCGCGAGGCAGGATCATCGCGAGCAAAAAAGCAAAAGGAACACCACTCCAAACCACTGAGACCTTTGAATACGACGCGGTGGGGAATGTTACAGCCATGGTTGACGAAAACGGTCATCGCTCAACTTATCAATATGACGCGATGGGCCGGCTCACTCGAATCACGCCACCAGACCCAGACGGCGCTGGGCCACTCCAGTCCCCGATCACCCTGATGACATATGATGCGGTAGGAAATCTGCTGCGAGTGACAGACCCGTTGGGAAACATCAGCACCAGAACCTACGATGCGATGAACCGTTTGGTCTCGGTCACGAACTTGGGCAATAGCATTACCAAGTATGCATATGATCAAGCGGGTAATGTCATTCAAATTACGGACGCGATTGGAAACGTGTCGCGAATGCGTTATGACTCACGCAATCGGATGACGACCAGTATCGACGCAGCCGGCTTTGCCACCCGCTTTGCCTATGACCTTAACGACAATCTGGTTTCCTTGACCGATGCGTCCGGAAACATAACACGCTACCAATATGACGATCGCAACCGTCGGATAGCGGAAATCGATCCGTTGGGCAACCGTACGACGTTCCTTCACAACAGCACCAACGATTTGGTTTCCATTACCGACCGGCTTGGCCGCATGACCAAATTTGACTATGACGACTTGGGTGAGTTAACGACGGAGACTTGGCTGAATCCGGACAATTCACAAGCCAACATCATTCGTTACTCGTATGACGCGATTGGTCTTTTGGAACAAGCCAACGACGCCTTCAGTTCTATCACGTATACCCGCGACTTGTTGAATCGTGTCCAGCAAATGCAAACGGCTGGTCCGAACGGCATTCCAACGTCCTTTCTGGATTACACGTTTGACGCGGCTGGAAATGTTTTAACGCAGAGCGACACGATTAACAGCGTCATTGGTGCGACCAACACATCGACCTTCGACAACATCAATCGCGTTACGCAATTGGTTCAAGCCGGTCCTGGAATCGCCACCAAGCGAGTGAACTTCGCTTACAACGCCCTGGGGCAAACGACGTCAATTTCTCGCTTTGCCGACTCCGCTGGCCAGTTGCCTGTTGTCGCGTCCAACTTTTCGTATGACACGCTCAATCGATTGACGAGCATCTCGCATCGCAACGCTGGCAATTCAGTCTTGAATTCGTTCAGCTATCAGTACGACGTTGCAAGTCGCATCACTCAAATCACCGACATCGATGGCTTGACGACCTATGCTTATAACAAACGCGACGAATTGACTGCCGCGACACATGCCGACCCGAGCAAGCCCGATGAGACGTATGGTTACGATGCGACTGGCAATCGCAAAACTTCCCATTTGCACGGTAACAGCTACGTTGTAGGAAGTGGCGTCGCTGGCACCGCTGATGTCAATCGATTGACCAGCGACGGCAAATACACCTACACCTACGATGCCAACGGCAACTTAACGAAGCGGGTCGAGATTCTTTCCGGAAAAGTTCGTGAATTCGCGTACGACCATCGCAATCGATTGGTGCAGATTACCGATAGACCTTCGGCGGCCGGAGCAGCCACTCAGGTCGTCAAGTACACCTATGATTTGCAGAATCGTCGCATTGCTTCCAATGTCGATTCCACTCCTGCGGATGCGATTGACGGTAAGGTTACCTACTATGTTTACGCTGGTGAAGATGTTATCGCCGAGTTGGTGGACCCGGACGGCAGTGGTCCCGCCTCTCCCGCCATCTCGATGCGATATCTGCATGGTCCGGCCGTCGATCAGATCCTAGCCCAAGAGTCAGCCAACGGCGATGTTCAGTGGATGCTGGCGGACCAACTAGGCACCGTCCGGGATCTGGTGAGCAACAGCGGTCAGGTGGTGAACCACATCAAGTACGATAGCTTTGGCAATGTCATTGCAGAATCAAACCCGACCATCGAATCGAGATATAAATACACCGGTCGGGAATTCGATTCCGAAACGGGAATGCAATACAACCGCGCACGCTACTACGACGCCGCGATCGGTCGGTTTATCAGTGAAGACCCGATCGGCTTTGCCGGAGGGGACACGAATGTTTATCGTTATGTGAGTAACCGTGTAACAAATTCGACGGACCCGACCGGAAAAATCCTGAATGGCGTTGGTGACGACTTAAAACTAACCGGCAAATATGGTGGTTTAGAGAGGTTGAAGGCCGAATTTGAGATTGAACAACAACGAATTGGAGCTAGAGGAGCTGCTAAGGGAGCTTTAGAAAGGACGATTGACACTAGCGAAAAAAACCAGATCGAGTGTGAAAGGGGAAAAGGAGGAAATATGCGCCTCAATTGGCTGAAACTGTTTAGATTTTTTCGCGGGCCGGGACCTCTTGCTCTGATCCCTCCAGAGGTCTGGTTCTATTTAGTTCAACAGCTCATTGCACCAAGTCGACAGGCCGGTGGCATGTTGGCGGTGGAATTAGGCGCAGCAACATGGGATGACTACAACGATACATTCAATGAGCGAGAAGAACCTGAGTCCGACTCCTGTGAGTGCGGACAGGGGTAAACTAGATGCCAAATGGATCGGCGCAATGTGTTAACTCGTGAAAAAGGAAAAAGGGGTCAGGTCTCTTTGTTTGGGGGCGCCAAGGCGGCCTTCGGCCGGGAAAGGTGAACACATTTGGAGAATTGCCTTTCAGACTGGGGTGTAAAAAGTTCACTATTTTAGTGTCAATAGGAGGCGTGGTTTTTGTCCCGTTCGATTGGAAGCAACAGTAGCGACGCAGCAAGCGAGATCACCTGATTTTTTCTCCCCTTCTCCTCCTCGGGAGGAGAAGGGGCCGGGGGATGAGGAAGCAGGAGTCTGGATACGAGATGGCAAGACCCAGATGATTTCTCCAAGCATTTGTGCCTCGCCTCCACTCTTGGATTTTTATTGCCCGACAGCGAAACTTGCAGTTGAATGAGACGGACTGCCACACTTTACTCACGAAGGTATCGAGAACGCCACGCAGCGGGTCCTGTTTGGAATCGACGCGGCTATAAAAGACTGTTTAATCATGACACACCTCCTAGTATCTGTTCCGTTGACAGTTTTAAGCGAATTTAGAAGCTTAGGACGTTGATGTTGTCAAGTTGCCTGCAGCAGCTTGTCAACGCAGCCACATAGATCGTATTTACTCCACAAGCCCCAAACGGGAGTTTGC
>JANPHB010000404.1:0-11020 GCA_031424235.1 Pirellula sp. | reverse complement strand
CTTCACCTGAAATCCTCCGTGCTAGCGATAAAACGTTTGTGTTGTTACTACGTTAAACCGCAAAAACACCAGGAGGTTTCAGGTTTTTTTATGAAATCGTCAAGAAACCTCAAACAAGCTTCGCTTGATTGAGGACTAGGCCCGTTTGGTCCCGAGTTCGCGTCTCAACTCATTGATTTCATGTTCAATCTCTTTTTTGCTTCGACCAAGCCATGACCGTCTAATGCTCCCATCTTGTCCTTTTGGTGGACAGTCCGATTTCGATTCAGCAGCGTCATCGGATTGCGACTTGATTGGGTCGGCGGCAACTGAATCCGAAGCTGACTCGGTGTGACTTGGGAACAACCTGGCGATGGCACTTAACACCTCGCTTTGAACGCGACTATTTTCTGTCAAGTCGTTGAACTCTATCGTCACGTGAACTTCGAAGTTCAAGTAGTAAGTGTCAACGGATTTCAGGAAGACAACGGGCGGTCGCTCATGGTAAATGGACGTCTGACTTTTGAGAACTTCGGTCATTCTTCGAATTGACCCTTCCACATTTTCTGTTCGATCGACTTCGACGGGCAAGACCATCCGGATTAGTTTGTCGGATAAAGTCAGGTTAGTAACCAAGCGATCAATCATTACGCTGTTTGGTACAACCAATTCATGGTTTTCCATGTTTCTCAAACGGGTGCTTCGGAGTCCGATGTAAGTGACCAGACACTGCTTAGAATCGTACATAACCACGTCGTTAACGCGGACCGGTTGCTCGGTGAGGATGATGATCCCGCTCATGAAGTTGTTCGCGATGTCTTTACTACCAAATCCCACGGCAAGCGCGGCGGCCCCGCCGACGAACGCGAACGCAGTCAATGGAACGCCAAAAAGTTGAAATGCTACAAACGTGAACAAGAGCGCTAGGACGTTTCGAATAATGAGTCTCCATGCGATTGCAACTCCCTTGCTAATGCCAAACCACGGTACCAAGCATTTTGCGATAAGCTTACTGAAAACGAATGAGAGTAGGATAGCCGTGGAGAGTGAGAGGGCTAGCAGCACCAATTCGCCAAGCGTCACGCTTGCGTCTTCGCCGAAAGTTAGCTCGTAATTCCATACACTCCGTAGGATTGAGCTGGCTTTGAATGTCGACTCTTTGGGTTTGCTGAATTCGTCTAGTGTCTCCTCGAGCGAGGCAACACAAAGTGAGAGCGTCGCGATTGATCGGAGAATGGCTCCGTTGTTTATTTCGCCTTGACTAATCGGCTCCCAATCCGGACCGCTTAGGTCGGTCACTTGCAAAAGTCTCTCGACAAACTTTCGCTCACGAACGACAGAGGATGCGATTTGCATTACGATCCTCTCCCGTAGCGATGCGACTTCCTTGTTGAACGCCGTAAATCGGTCTTTTAATTCCTTCTGATTTTCAACTTGATTTTGCGAGGATTTTTTGGGAATCAATGGCAGTAATTCCATTGCGTCAACTAATCGGCGGGCAATCCGTTCTGGCAAACCTACAATTTCCTTAGAGTTCGAGCCAAGTTCGTTTGTACTTACGTCACCCATTCCCTTCGAGCTTGGGTGGTTTGCGACCCTTGCGTTGTCATCCTTCATAACTTTCAAAGACTGTTCCACATAACCGCTTAGCTTTTTTATCGTTACGTCGGTTTTCACTTGGTCCAGGGCGTCGATTGCTGACTGCAGCGTCTCAACCTCCCGATCCAGTTTTTGCATTTCGAGCGAGTCCCAGACGAACAACCAATCGTATTCACTGACTTGCTTCAAAGCCCCACCAGCGACCGCGTTAGTCGCATCCGAACGCTTTGCAAGATTTAGTTGAATAAACGCAATCTTCTGCTTAGCTCCATCCCTCAAGATAGTGAAGCGTTCTAACTCTAACGCCTGGGTACCGCCGGCATCTTTTTCTTCGTTTGCGAGACGACTTGATTGGGCGATATCATTGTCGCGGAGTGAGCTTGCCTTGCCAATCAACAATCCAATGACTGCATGGGTCGCGCGTAGCCGGGCGAATTCCTTTTCGTCGTCTTCCGAATTGCGGCGGTTCGCGAGCTGACTGCCAACAATGTCCCGAATTGCTGCTAACTCAGATATTGCCGGGACAACGCGTTCGGGAGACTGCGCTAACGCCATCGGATGATCAAACGAGAAGCCCAACACAATGCAAATTGCGCAGGTCTCTAAGATTCTATTCGGCTTCATCTCGAAATAGCCTTTTGTTCTTCCAAATGTTCGACGTAGAAAACTGGCGTGAAGAAGACCGCAAGAACAGTCGAAGTGAGCGAGCCGCTACAAAGTGCGGTGCCAAGCGAGCGACGATTGACAGCAGCGGCGCCCGTTGCGAAAACCAACGGCAATACGCCGAGGATGAACGCAAAAGACGTCATCAAAATGGGTCGAAAACGCATCTTCGCTGCCGCAATGGCGACCTCGTGGATTGACTGCAATGCAAATGACGTACCTCACCCGGCAGGAAGTGCAAACTAATTTTTGCGAGGACACGAAAAACCAGATTTCTGAAAGGTAAGCACCAACAGAGTGGAGGTTCGGTGGAGGTTCGATGGATTCGGCCCGTTTGGTTGATCCAAACTCATACTACTCTCCAAACTGCGAGCGGTGAAGCAACAAAAAAAGCCTTGAACGAGTTATCGAACAAGGCTAACATTCCAACTGTGGAATGACTATTTGCCGTTTTTCGTCGACGCAGAAGCATCCGTATCATCAAGTTTTGCCATCAAAGATTCGGCAGCCTTCATGTGCTTGGCGGTCGCTTGGATTCCCTCAGTGACCATTTGTTTCATTTCCTCGGATGTGTGGCGTTGCAAAACAACGAGCTTAGTATGCATTGCAGCATGCTTCGCAATCTGCATTCCTACGAAACACTTGTCGAATTCATCTCCATCCTTTGCGTTCAGGTATTTCTTTGAATCCGAAATACACTGCTGAGCGATTTCGCGTTGCAGTTGAGCCATGTCAATTCCCAACGTTGTTGTCCCGCTTGCTTTGGCATTCTGATTGGTGCCCCCAATCGAATCTGGGGTCGATTCATTTCGTGATTTCGACTGATCTGCTTGATTTTCGATCAAGTAGCCTTCGACAGTCGCCTCTGGAGCAAACTTGCTAAGCTTCTTCAGACAAGCTTGATGCTCTTCGGCGATCATCTTGGCGAAATCGGAAACTTCCTTGTTCTTGCTTTTCTCTTGAGCGAACTTGGCCAAGATCACCTCTTCTTGGTTGTCCAAGGCCCAGCACACTGCGAGTTGTTGAGGGGTAACAATCGCTTGGGAGCCCATTTTGTTCGCGCTTTGATTAGCAACTGTCTGCTGGGGCAACTGGTTTGGTTTTGTTTCTTGCGCTGAAACGGCAGTGCACAGTACCACTGTACAAATGGAACTGCTAAATAGCTTTTTGAAGCTCATCGTCAAACTCTCCTAAACGAACACAAATCTTCATTTACCCGAAGCAACATTGCATTGGGTTCTCGGAATGAATCCAAAGCAACTGCTATTCCGAATTCGTCGAAAGGTCGAGAAAGAGCAACCAATAGGAAAATTTTTCGCTGAGATGCCTCAGTGAACACTGTGTCAGTTTCGTTGATAGTAACACGTATACACCAGGGCGATAAAGGACGGTATCTGTTGCGGCTTTAGCGTCATAACGCGATTAGTTACAAATGTATTCGTACGCGTCGCAAAGGCGGCTTCTGAAACTCGCCCAACCGTAGTTTACGTTAAATCCAAAGCGGATCCTAGAAGCTCGTCGAGAGAACGGTCTAGACCAAAGCTCACTTCGATTCGTAGAAGTTGTCGTTTTGCAAGCTGGGGTTGCCAGTTGAACTCACTTGTGTGCAATTGCCGCGGCGCCCACCAAATGCATAGAATGCCTTGTAAGACGACGCATGCACAAGTTGCAATGTCGCGAGCGATCGTTTTCTGAGCAGTTTGAATGTGCAACTATCCGTTTGGCACGAATAGTGTCAGCTCGCAGTTAGACGCGAAACGAACAAAAAAGGCTCGGTTTTCGCCGATCTTTATTTGTTGGATACGCGGTTATTTAGATGGCGGCGAAATGAAAACAATAGTAGCTGGATTCGCAAGTACTGTTTTCTGGCGAATCCAGCCACGAATCTGAGTTTTTTTTTCTTGCCGTTCGCCTTACTGACCGGAGGGCGAAACGACTTTTGCATTGTCGTTGTTGCTTGCTGATGCCGTAATGGCAACGGCAGTCAATCCGCCGATTGCCGCAAATGCGGCGAGTCCACGCCGAGATGACAACCCACCTCCGCCACCACCCCCACTTACACTGCTGCCACCAAAGCCGCCACCACCAAATCCTCTGCCGCCAACCAAACCATCGCTGACAAATCCATCGGCCACTGGAGTATCGACAGACTCAACAATTGCTGGCTCTGGCGAAGGCCCGATACTTTCTTGGGGAGGTGCAAGGCCGACCACCAAAATTGGCGCGACTGCCGGGGAGGTAAGAGAAACCAGTTTAATGTTCTTGGGAGTGTTTGCTTTGGAAGTCGTTGAGCTCGCACTTTCTGCTTTGAACCCAACGGCGGCCACTCCGCCTGTCCCTGAAGCCACCAAAGCGTAAACACCCGTTCCAAGCTTAACCGCGAACTTGCCGGATCCATCCGCAGTCGTTCTCGCCACCGCAATTCCATTTTGATAAATTCTTACATCCGCTACACTTACGTTCCCTCGAACACTCCACAACTGCCCTTGCATCCTACCGTCGTCGCTCAATGCAACGACGCCATTGGGTACTCCGTACGTTTGGGGGGCACTGGGCAGCAGCGTGTCGGATTTGTTTGCGACCATCTCTTTCGTCCGTGAGAAGACCAATTTCTCCATTTCTCGCGTAACCGGTGACACTGCGTACAACTGGAATACGTCGTCCGCCTGACCTTCGTTTTCGAGAACTTGAATCGATTGGCAAACAACAACTCCGTCCCCATGACCAAATAAAGCACAAACCCCAGGAGGGACATTGGCGAACGCAAAAGTGCCAGTCTGGTCAACCGTCGTGTCGACTGCTTGGCCATCCGTCGTCAACATGCTTACTTTCATCCGTTTGGCGGATCGACTCGAAACCGTACCCAAAATCTGAACCTGTCCGACCAGCTCACCCTCGCCATTCAGATAAACGCTTTGACCAGTCCGTGTTTGCTCGCCACTTTCGGCTCTACTCAATACCCTTGCGGAAACTACCTCCCGAGAAAATTGTGCCAATAGTTGCGTATGGCCAAAGCAACTCCAAGTGCCAAGCGTGATGCATACAGCGGCCATTCTTCTTTGCGAATAAAATCGACGTAATCGAGTCATGTTGAACTTCCTTAAGTAAAATTGCAGGTAAATTGAAAGGGACGGTGTTCCCTTTCGAAAAAAACGAGTAACGATGAAATTTACGCGCGACCGTTGGTCGGCAGGCAATTCTTTAAGTGCTTTGCCGAAATCGCGGACAGTAATCCGGTCTTAAGCAACTTGACAATTCCTGCCTAAATCGATTCAAAATTGCCCATTTCCCAAGGTGATAGACGGCATATTCACGAGCATTCACTCCCATTCGCTCGCGGAGTCCCGAATCCTCAGCCAACAGGACAATTGCGTCACAAAATGCTTTCGTATCGCCAGGCTGAACTACTAAACCTCTTCCTTGTACCACCTGTGCAATTTGTGTTCCTTCACTTGCACAAGTGACGACCGGGCGACCACTTGCGAGCATTCCTGTTAATTTTGAAGGCATGACCAAATCGGCAGCATCTCTCCGTTGAGGCAATAAGTGGATATCAGCCGCATTCAATAATTCATTAAAGACTTTCAAGGGCTGTAACGGCAACATCTGCAAATTGGAGACTCCACGGGCCAACTTCTCTATCGAGGGATATGCCGCCCCATTTCCGCAGATCACAAAGTGTAAGTTGCTACGATTTGAGCAGGATTTTGCAGCGTCCACCACAATGTCCAGCCCCTGCTTGGCGCCGATGTTCCCTGAGTATAGTGCAATGCACTTACCTGTCGGCAAACCAAATTTTGCTCTCAGAGAATTTGTATTTTGAAGCGGTCTCATGACATCGCAATCGACCCAGTTTGGAAACAATCGAACCGCTTCGTCTGCAACCCCTTTTTCAGTCAATCGTTCAACCATCTTAGGGGAAATACTTGAAACACGATCAAAACGCCTCATCAAGAACGCTTCGACAGCGAGTATTAGTCTTCGAAGCAACGAATGCCGAAGGATTCCCAAATCAAAGGCCGCATCCACCTCAAAGTCTTGGATGTGCAACCAAGCTTTCGCACCGCAAAGTCGGGCGGCGATCAACGTCGTTGGCATGCAAAACGCTGCAGGCTCGACAGTCATGATAATATCCGGCCGAAGGGTAATCGCCTTCCAAAGAACTACGGGGAAGCTAGACAGTCCAAAGGTTGCCAAATGCACGATCCGCTTCCAGGCGTTCACTCTCTTCGGCACCCAAAAGGGACAGCGAATCAACTCGACCGAACCCGCGGCACGTTTGCCAAATGTCGACGGTGCATCCGCGGCGTCTGAGCTATCCGGCCTTTTAATCGGCGAATGGGTCATCTGCCGCGTGTAAGCGAAACCCGAAAAACCAGAGGCGACTTTCCATTGCGGATAATAGGGAGGAGTCGTCACAACGGTCACTTGGCACCCTTGGCTCGCCAATTCAGCAACCATTTCGCCCGAGTACTTCCCAATGCCAACTTCCTCAGACGCAAAGTTAAGGCCATGCAATAAGATCTTCACAATATCAGACGTCTTCGCAGAGAAGGGCCACTAAATTTTAAGTCACTATCAACAGCAACTCACTACATCACCAAGTCGCCTCGCTGCGTTGCTTGCTTCGAAAAAATCGACGAAACATTGCCTTGCTTTGTCACGCATTGCAATCCGCTGCGGTTCGGACTTCATGAACCAATCGTGAATTAGTTGGTTGACGCCATCCGCAGTATCTGGGCGGACCATGCCCGCGCCCGCGTCAACTATTTCTTGGTGAATGTTGATTTGGTCGGAGATAAGCACCGGCTTGCTACATGCCAAGGCTTCGACGACCGCAATCCCAAAGTTTTCTTGGTGGCTCGGCAATATAAAGGCATCGCAACCATAAAAGGCACCCCACTTGGCGTCCCCTTGCAGCATATCAGTAAAACAAATCGCTGCACCTGAAACTCCCTTCGAGTTGAAATCGCGTGCGCGCTTCTCCATTTGCATGCCATAATCAGAATCCTTGGGACCTGCAATCACGAGCAGCGGTATTTCCGACGCTTCAGCATGTTTCGCGGCTTGATTCGCATACGCGTCAATAAGTAAATCGACCCCTTTCTTTGGATGAATTCGACTGATGAAGAGGATGAATCGTCGACCTCGAAGTTGAGGACAGGCCTTTTGCAACGCATCTCGCATGGCGCACGTTTCCGATGGCGGTTCGGCGACTCCTAAGCCAACCACGCATTCCTTTTTAGGTTGATATGGCGTAAAGGTCTCACGCGCGAGTTCCATTTCCCGTTGGCAAGTAAACAACATTCCGTCAGCGCCCGCGATCACATGTTTCTCGATCAACTTCCAATACAGCCAATTTCGCCAAGCTTTCACTCGCCGAGTTGAGTCCCGTTGAAACCATGGATCAAGCATCCCGTGTGGCATTACCACCAGTTTTGGAACATTTGTTCGTCCCGATCGCTTCCACTGACGAAATAGAACCTGGGTCGCATAGCTATGATAAGACCAAAGACCATGTACCATGATTGCGTCGAAGCGCATCGCGTTTGTCCTCAACCAGGGGAGCAAGTGTTTGCTATAAGCCCATACGCCCTGCCGTCGTCCTAATCTATGCAACGCAAAAGAGTCGTTGCATTGATAGTCTAGATTTGGGTTATCGCTGCAAACAACTTCACTGCTCCACCCGAGTGAATCCAATTCTGGGATCGTCGTTCGAATCGCTTGGCATACGCCGCCCGACCGAGGATCCATACTGGCGATCACATGTAGCAATCGCGGCTGGGCCGTAAACCGATTCATCGTTGCAATTGCATGGGTAAATTCAAACTGAATCGTACAGGTCAAAACAATTTTGACGATTGGTTTGCAATACTCACGTTGGCTTCTCTCGTCTTAAATCGTAGCCCGTAATTCGCGAGAGCTCAGCGCAAATGGAATCCTTGTCTGTCAGGTTAGCAATTGCTTTTTCCAACTCCATAATTTTTGCCCCCACCAGAAATCGGTACCAGTACCCTTGCAAAAAATGGTAGACCAATCCGGATCGACCATCGAGGAACCCAAGCTGCAAAATGTAGCGATAGAGAAAATAGCCAAGTGAACTCATAGTAAAGGGAACGCGGTTGTAGATCTTTTCTTTGATGATGCGTTTCGCGGAGGCTTGAAGCGACGAGTTTGCACTCGTCACTCCCTCGTCTCGGGGAAACAATTCCAGTCGCTGATTCAAAACATCAATTGCTTCACGAGTCGCATACCAATTATGCTTCGTGGTGAAAAAGTTTAGGTCCTTCAAATTGTGATCTGCAAACCCGCCCTCGAATGTTACTGTGCGTCCACCGGTCACTACCATATGTTCGTCCATCCAGCGGTTTTCAATTCTTCCCTTACCATTCCTCCAAATGCGCAAGAGTACGAGCGGATACCGACCACCATGTTTGACCCAGCGGTCCATGAATATATGCTTACGCTTAAGGTTAATCCCCACCACGTCCTCGGGAATGCCAGCCATTCGATCACGTATCGTGGCTTGCAGATCCGGCTCTATGATCTCGTCGGCATCCAGTCGCATGACCCAATTCGATTGGATAGGAGCGTTGTCCATTCCCCATTGAAATTGTTTAGCGTAGTTCACGAATTTGTTTTGCAAGACAGTCGCCCCATATTGCTTTGCAATTTCCGTGGTTCGATCCGTTGAATTCGAATCGACCACGTAGATCTCTTTGCTGATCGAAGCGATGGACTGCAACGCTCGCTCTAAATGCAACTCCTCGTTGTAGGTCAAAATAATTACAGCTAGTTGATTCATGTCTCTAAGGTTGCGGGATTAAGCTCGCAACCAACTGCCTCAACATTGGACTTGATGTGAACAGGGTCAAACATGGAGCATAAGATTACCGACGACGGGAAATCCACTGCGAGTTGACTCAGAGCTTGAAACGGTGAGCGATCTCCTCGCAAGCGAAATGGGGAAAAAAAGATATTCGGTTTCTCACTTCTCTTCGAACGGATTACATCGTAGTCCGAAATCCCCGGCGAGTTCGCAAACTGCAATAACTCAAAGCGTTCCAAATAGTCAGCGTGTATTCCTCCACAAATCGAAGGTGCTGCAAGTCCGAAGGCTCGAATTTTTCCCTGTTCCTTTAGGCGAATGGCTGCATCGAACAAGTCGTCAATTCTATTGATCGTTTCCGTTGGCTCATGGATGAAAAAAAAGTCGATATAGTCTGTTTGCAAGGCTCGAAGAATTTGCGTCAACTTGTCTCGGCTCAATTCGTCCAATAGCGTTGCAAGCGCTGACGCTTTCCCCGCTTTTTCATTCGCAACGACTAACCAATTTTTCATGTGCGGACACCAAAACGGGGAGCGTTACCTGCAGTCTTTGAACATCCAAGTCCTTAACCGGCGATGCTTGCCAACAGCCATCATCGGTGAGGTTTAGGAATGTCGCCCGACAAAACTTGCTGTGCTAGAATGATTCCTAGTAGAATTAAAGTAACCGAGTCGGCTTTAAGGACATTGAGATGGATTGCAGACGACCACGTGAAAACGTGCACGTGCATCTAGAAAACACTTGATCCAAAATTGCTATTTTGCATATGAATCTCGAAGTCGTACGACGCGATCGTACGCCCATTTAACCTTCACGTAGTGGTTTGACAAAACACCGTGGATAGCGACTCCCCAATCCAAATTCAACGCGATTTCGTACTCGCGTCGTATGTAATTCTCACCACGATCGGCTTCGAGCAGGATCGAAAGAGCGTCTTGTCCGCTAATTGAATTTCGAAGATCAAGCCAAGTACGGTGCAGCGCACCCGCAACGGTCCCTGATACCGGTGCTTCGTCGCCTTGATCCCTGATCAAATCTTGAAGCTCGACGGCCATGGCATTTCGTTCACCTGCAATGGAACGAAAAAGGGCAGCAATTTCAGCATTTCCAATGTTTTGCGAAGCATCGGAGAGCCCTTCCTCGGAATCGATCAAAAGCCGAGTCAACGATTTAAGCTCATTGGCCAACGCGTCATCATTAGCATGAATGCTCTGCACGGCAGACGCAAACATCTCACTACCTTTGCTTTTCATAGAATTAGACCATACCAAAAGAACTTACGACCCAATGCAAAACAGTTCAAAGCCGATTTCGCAAATGGCGTGCCAAGAATTGCGATACGTCAACTTGAGGCATTTGCGAATCAATTTGGTGTTTGGCTTCGCAGGGTGCTGCAAACTCATTCTTCAAAAACAGAGCCTCGCCCCCTGGCCATCTTCTAAAACTTTGCAATCAGTCTAATTGACTCACCCAAGTCTTCAGCCTTCAGAGCAATCGCTCAACGCTGACGATCGAATCAAGGTCGTGGTACTTTCGAATTAAGCATGGTGAACGAAAAGCTTCCAGCATTAATCGTCGAAACTTTGCCTAGGGCTACTTTAGTTTGGGACATCCGAATCGACCCAACATCGCGGTAATGGTTCGCCCGACGGGAACAAAAGGTCCTTTTTGAAAACCGATTTAGAAGACTTTTCGTCCTCCCCCGCTTGAGATTTTCCTCGCACTTGTGTTGCGTTGGGGCTGACCAATTCTGTGATGCTTTCAACATCAATCAAGTCGCCCGTATTCCGAATTTTTAAAAACATCTCTTGTCAGGGCAATCGCACGTTAGCAGCATGAATAACCTGCGAGTAGCTTCTCAATCGCAGAGTTATCCCAGCCACATCGCTTACGCTTGCCTCGAATTGCATCTTTAATCGTAGTGTCCTTTTGCAGAATGTTTAACGCCAA
>JANPHB010000403.1:0-48771 GCA_031424235.1 Pirellula sp. | reverse complement strand
GCAACGCCAAACCAAGTTAGAAACCGAAAAAAGATGAAGCAGCCTAAAATAGAAAAATCAAACCAGCCCCGCTGGCTCGGTCACCGCTGCGCTGCAAAAATGGGGCTCCGACAAACAAGCGTTCGCTTGTTTAAGGGCTAGGTAACCACGAAACACACGAAATACACGGAAAGAAAACAGGATAAGTGGAGCAGAACAAAAATGTACATTGCTCCCACTTGGCGGTACTCGCCTCACCGTATGAACTTATTGATTTTTGTTTTTCGTGTGGTTCGAGTCTTTCGTGGTCAACTCCGCATCGCTTGATGGTACTGCATGGGCAGTTCGTGCCAAGTTTTTGCAAAATCGTTCAAACTCGATGAACTTGATCAAATATAATTTTAGCTCTTGATGTTTTGACAAGTTCGTTGCTGTTTTCATTTCGACCGTTCCATCATGAGAGTACTGGCAATCCGTTCCTCGCTTTTCAAACTGTTGATTCTGACGGTAATGCTTCCATTGGTTGCAAGTTCTGCAAACGCACAAGAAGCACAAACTCAAAAAGCAAGCGGCCAAAAATCGCGAGAGGAGGAGGTTCGTTTGGGCTCACAAACAGCCAAAGGGGGATTCCAAAACGAAGACGAGATTCGAGATAAATTCAACGATTGGCAAAGAGACTCCGATGCTCGTCAATGGCTAGAGGCCATGACCTACCGCTTCAATGAGATTGAGCAGGTCAAGGCAGCTAAGCCGCACGGCGAGAAAGCCGATGTGGAGGTTCGAGTCAAAACGAAGTCCGGCGAAAAAGTTCATGGCATTTCCATCAAACTAGTCAGCAACCCACAAGGGTTCAATCAGATTGATAAGCGATGGCTCAAGACCTATGCACAGATGTGGATGATGCCAGACGACGTCCACTCGGCATTGAAGCTGTTTGTTGGAGAGACTGCACCGATCAAGCCAGGGCGAGACACACGTCGGATGTTTTTGAATGAGTTGCCTGAGTCGCAGCAGCAGGCCGTCGTCCGCTTTTTCAGCTCTCATCGCGAGCAGATCGTTTCGGATTTGTTTGCAGGCGATGGCGAGCACGCGGCTGGCTGGATCATGGTAACGCTCAAGACGACTGATAATGCGGCCGAAGGCAAGAAATCTCTTGCCGCCGACAAGAAAAGGTTGAGCACGCCCTCCATGAATTCAACTCGAGCCGAGGAAAAGCCGCAATGGATGATATGTACGACAGCAGAAGCAGTTGCGTTTTTTGGTGATGGCGAAGTTCAGATCACGCCCGCCGGAAGCTTGAAGATTGGCCGAATCACCATGCAGCGCAAAGGGGGCGACAATGGCCGCGAGTCAGCCAATATGCTGCAATTCAAAATCAACCCAACCGAACTTTTCGAGTTGCGCAAGTGAGCTATTCTGGTCAGCGTCGCAGTGTAGAACGATTGTCCTCAATCGTTCCCGAACTGGAAACGAGCAGTCGCAAGAGCTCAACGCCCGAAGTGTGCCCAATTGCGGACGACCGTCCGACAGGACTAAAATTCAAGATAACATCGCAGGTTTGCACACGTCTTAACGCAATACTTCGTCAAGCCAGTCATAGGCAAGCATGCGTTCGAGTTTCGGGAAATCGTGCTGTGAGGATGGGGTCTCTAGCCTTAAGCGAGATTCAGAGGACGCCGGGGAAGTTTCAAACATCGAGTAAATCTGCTGCGCCTTTTCGAACACCTTTCGAACTCCAGAAACTTCGAAATTGTTATCGTTGATTGGGGAGTTCGAATAGAAGCCGCGCGGCGCTAGAGCGGCTATGATTTCGTAGAAGTCGAACGGAACTTTGTTTGGGTCGTTGTCGTAGACGTCGCGAATGCGAGGCATGTAGCGATCGCTAGTCCAGCCCTTTAGGTTGCCTTGGTAGTAATCATGGAACGGAGTGAATCCGCAGCTTGAAACGACCGCTTTGATTCGATCGTCAAAGACGGCCGTGAACAAGCTATTGTGCCCGCCCAGAGAATGGCCGATGGTACCGATTCGATTCTTGTCTATCTGCGGTAGCGACTCCAGCACATCCACCGCGCGAATGTTGTTCCAAATGGCTTTCATGGAACCGCTCTCATAGCTCGTACCTGCGGTCTTGAAATCGTACTTGTATTCTCCAAAGGATGGATAGTCGGGCACGATGCATATGTAGCCGCGTTCGGCAAGCTCATGCGCGTAGTGCAACGATTCGCTGCCTCCTAAACCAACTGGCTCATCTTTGCCAATTGGGATAGTTTGGTGCAAGCACAACATCGCAGGAGTCGTACCATCAGCGCGTGCATCATGAGGGACCAAAAGCCAGGCAGGGACTCGATCGCTTTCGTCAGGCGAAAACAAAATTGCTTGCCGCTCATATTTGCCGACGCTGTCACGTGAGAGCACCTTGATGCGGAGCGGTGCTTTTTGGGAAACATCAGGCAGCGGCCCCATGACCCGTTGCATATTGGCTTTGATGTGCGAAACACGCAAAGCCCAGTCCTCTTTGGTCTTCACCGGCCGCTGGCCCCCAACGGCATCGCGGACGATGAGCAATTGCGAATGGTCGGAATAAGCCAATTCTGGCGGTACTTCCGAGGCCAGCTCCGGGTCCAGTTTCTGGCCAAGCGCGTGGCCACTAGCAATGACGACGGTCAACCCTAAACAAGAAAGCGTCTCAATCAATCGAACTAGCATGTAAATTCTCTTGTTGTCAGTTATCAGTTATCAGTTATCACTTATCACTTATCACTTATCACTTATCACTTATCACTTATCACTTATCACTTATCACTTATCACTTATCACTTATCACTTATCACTTATCAGTTGTCAGTTGTCAGTTGTCAGTTGTCAGTTGTCAGTTGTCAGTTGTCAGTTGTCAGTTGTCAGTTGTCAGTTGTCAGTTTGCTGATTTCCCTTCAGTCTTAAGCCTTAAGCCTTAAGCCTTTCTTTTACTCCTTACTAACCGCATGTGGCCGAATACTGTTTCCTTTGCGGTCGGTAAGCTTGTCGCCTAGTTCTGTGCGCCATGCTTCTGCCGACTTTTGGAGTCTTGCGACGACTTCGGGATGATCTTGGGCGACGTTTTTGGTTTCGCTGCGATCGCTTTTCATGTTGTAGAGTTCCAGGCCGGCTTTTGTTGTCTCGTATTTGGCAGGAATACCGCCTTTGCCGCCAGCCCTGCCAGCCAACGTTCGATACTGGTGTGGTAAGACCAGTTTCCAGGCGGGATCGCGAATCGCTTGAAGTTCGTCGTTCGCATAGTAGCATGGCATCGTCTCGTGTGGAGATACAGCCCCGACTTGGCCAGTCATCAGTGGCAAGATATCGTGCCCATCGATCTTATGTTTCGG
This sequence comes from Pirellula sp., assembly GCA_031424235.1. Classification (GTDB taxonomy): domain Bacteria; phylum Planctomycetota; class Planctomycetia; order Pirellulales; family Pirellulaceae; genus JBKCUI01. The sequence continues at coordinate 45,427 of JANPHB010000403.1, read as the reverse complement.
CAACTTAGCTCCAAGAATCGAAGCGACCGTTGGAACTATGTCGACGGTACACGCCAGTTCGTCGCATGTTGTGCCCGCTGGAATTTTCGAAGGCCATCGCATGAGGGTTGGTACTCGAATGCCACCTTCCCAAGCGGTCCCTTTTCCTTCACGGTGCGGTCCCGCTGAGCCAGCATGGTCGCCATACGATAGCCAGGGGCCGTTGTCGGATGTAAAAATCACGAGTGTCCTGTCGTCTACGCCGACGTCTTTCAACGTGTCTAAGATTTGGCCGACGGACCAATCGACTTCCATAACCACATCACCGAAAAGTCCGGCTCCGCTCTTGCCCGCGAACTTGGAGGAGACGTACAGAGGAACGTGGACCATGGAGTGGGGCAAGTAGACGAGAAACGGTTGTTCACGGTGTTTTCGAATGAACTCCACTGCTCGCTCGGTGTACTTGGTGGTCAATTGCGTTTGGTCTTCGCCTGTCACGTCTGCGTCGATGATGGTTGTGTTTTCAATGAGTGGAAGTGGCGGATAGCCGGACTTTGCCTCTGGGTTCGCTGCTCGCTTTGCGAGTTCCTCGGGGTGATTCGGCCACATGTCATTGGAATAAGGCAGGCCATAATAGGAATCGAATCCGTGATTCGTAGGCAGGAATTTAGGATGGTGCCCCAAGTGCCATTTGCCGATGCAGGTGGTGGCGTAATTCTTTTGTTTGCAAACTTCTGCGAGGGTCATTTCGGAATGGGAAAGTCCGATGTTCGCGTTTGGACCGAGTGCGCCCGAAATATCGATCCGTTCGTGATAGCAGCCCGTGAGCAACGCGGCTCGCGACGCAGAGCAAACGGCCGAGGATACGTGAAAGTCGGTAAATCTTCGCCCTTCGCGAGCCATGCGATCCAAGTTAGGAGTCGGATAGGACTTGGCCCCAAACGGACCGATGTCCGCATACCCCATGTCATCAATGAAGATCACAACGATGTTTGGGAGTTCAGCCGAGATCGCAAAGTGGCAAGGCAAAATGCATAGGAGCAGAAGTAGGCAAGAGGATTTGACCAAGATGGCGTTCCTGTTTTGATTCGGTGGAGGAAGGGGTACACACTCATTTGAGATCGGGTGAGCACGACGCGAATTTCCGCGTGTAGTATACTTTAGTCTGGCGAGCGGCTGTTCATTTCACGTTCCTTTCTCGATTTGTCAATGAAATACACAATGAAACGCCGAGCATTTTTAGGTTGTGCGATAGGTACTCTTGCGACGAGGCCATTGTTTGCGATGTTGGACGATCAGTGGAATGAAGCAGATACCGTTCTAGCGGGAGCGGTGACAAGCGGGCAATTGCGTGCAGCGGTCATCTACGTTCGTGATGGAAATCATTTTTACAAACGGGCGTTTGGTGATGCTACGTCGGTGGACGCGTCGTTTCTTTTGGGCTCGATCACCAAACCGATCGCGGTCGCCGCTGTTATGACTCTGTTCGACCAAGGGAAGTTTGGTCTCGATGATTTCGTGACGAAGTATGTCCCTGAATTCAAGGGGGATGGAAAGGACCGTGTTACCATCCGGCATCTGCTAACCCATGTTTCGGGGCTTCCCGATCAACTGCCAGAGAACGCGGACTTGCGAAGGAGCCATGCGCCGTTGGCGGATTTCGTGAAAGGGGTAATGCGGGTTCCTTTGCATTTTGAGCCGGGTACCCGATATGAGTACTCGAGCATGGCTATTTTGCTTGCTGCCGAGATCGCGCAACGTATTTCAGGTATCGAGTTCAAGGAGTTCGTAGACAAGGCTGTTTTACAACCGCTTGGAATGCAGCGCACGGCATTCGGGATGGGGCGATTGAAGCCAGAGGATACGATGCCGTGTCAGGTTGAATTTGGAGCGATCGAATCGGGAGGTGGCTCGCCGGACTCGAAAGGCTGGGATTGGAACAGTCCTTATTGGCGCAATCTTGGAGCCCCGTGGGGTGGTGCTCAAGCGTCCGCGTCAGACGTCGGGCGCTTTCTCGAAGAGTTCTTGCATCCAACGGGCAGGATCTTCCGTCCCGAAGTTGCTCAACTCATGATCCGGAATCACAACCCAGATGGACTCGCATCGAGAGGATTAGGATTAGATGTTGGAATGAACGATGTCGTTTCCAACAGTTCGAACAAGACCTTTGGCCATACAGGTTCGACAGGCACGATCGCCTGGGCTGATCCTGAAAGTGATCGCGTTTGTGTTGTCTTGACCACATTGCCTGCGGGCTCGAACAAGGATCATCCTCGACAGCTGGCATCGGAAAAGATCTCTGCGATGCCAAAGAAGTAGTCACATTCAATGTGCCGTTCAATCGCCCGACGACTTGCTTGTTGACCTAGTCGTTTAACAGTCAGCCGTAGGCGTACTGTCAAAAGCACCCGGTACGCCTACGGCTGACCGTCAAACAAAGCCCCTTCACCGGACGGCTTGCGCCGTTCCGCTAACAAAATGAGAGCCATTTGGCTAACGCCTAAAAAATCTTGTCACCTTTATCGTCTGAGTTGCAACTATCCATCGAATAGCCACCTGAGTTGACTCAAAAATAAAGGAAAAAATGATGATAGTTGAATCTGGGGGATTAGACGCAGAGCTTTGGAGGCGCGTTGTCGCGAACGAGTTATCGGCGTTTGAAAAAGTAGTCGAAAAGTACCAGGGGGCAGTCGTCGCGGTTGCCTTTAGTCAGTGTGGGGACTTTGCAGCCAGTCAGGACATCGCTCAAGAAACGTTTCTTGCTGCGTGGAGTTCGCGAGAACAACTGCGAGAACCGGAAAAGTTGCTCGGTTGGTTGTGTTCGATCGCTCGAAGGTTGGCGGCGGGTGCTTGCCGCTCTCGTGCTCATCGACACACGCTCGCCATGAACGATGCAACGGACCCGTTTGATCCTGTGGAGCAGCCGATTGACACCATCATCTCGCGAGAAGAAGAAGAGCTTGTTTGGAATGCGATCGCTGAATTGCCCGAATCGTATCGCGAGCCACTGGTACTTTTTTATCAAGAGTCTCGTTCGGTTCAGCAGATTGCTGAATCGCTTGATATCTCGAACGATACCGCAAAACAGCGTTTGAGTCGTGGCCGCGAGATGCTGCGTAGTTCGTTGGCTGAGACCGTCGAGGGGATTCTTGTGCGAGCTCGACCTGGCAAGGCATTGACGCTTCGCATTATGACAGCAGTGGCTGGTTTTTCAGCGGCGGGTTCGGCGTTAAGCAGCAAGGCGATTGCATCGAGTGTCGCTGGTTCTATTGCGAGCACGGTTGCAGGCAAAGCAGTCGTGGGGGTGGCGGGAGGAGCATCATCGGGCTTGCTGGGTGGATTGGTCGGGGCTGGCGGAGGTCTGTTGGGTGCTTATTTTGGTACGAAGCTGCCTGCCTTGGCTGCACACACGATGACGGAGCGGCGACATCTCGAGAAGTCTGGTCGTGGTCTCATGGCGATTTCAATCGTCTACACGGTTCTCGTTCTCTTGTTGAGTTTGGCCATCGTCTATCAAGTTATCCCTGTTGCGATTTTTTGGACGATGTTCGGTGTCTTGCAGATAACTTTTTTTGCGACCATTTTCAGCGTGAGTGTTGCAGCCCAGCGCAAGGCGATGCAGATTCGAAAAACGGTACTCGAGGAAGATGATCCCAATCCGTCGCAAATGCGAGCTTGGGTGAAGAGTCAGAAGACCAATTACCGTGGACGATCGTTCCAAAGCAAAGCTCGCTTTTTGGGAGTGCCATGGATCGACATCCAGGTTTCGGATCAAGGGGACGTGTCCAGTCCGAAGACGGCGAGCGGTTGGATTGCGATAGGTGATCGGGCTCATGGAATCTTGATAGGCATTGGTGGAATTGCCCGAGGCTTGGTGGCGTTCGGTGGATTCGCATATGGTGGCCTGGCAATCGGCGGGCTGGCGGTTGGATTGCTAGGTATGGGAGGGGCTGGGCTAGGAGTGATCGCCATCGGCGGAGGAACGATTGGATATCAAGCGATTGGCGGAGGAGCCGTTGGCTACGATGCCTGTGGAGGTGCAGCCGTTGGCTGGAACTCGGCAGCAGGAGGCGGAGCGATCGCCCATCACGCTGCATTTGGCGGCGGCGCCCTTGCGGCCGACTTTGCGGTAGGAGGTGGAGGCGGTGCGGCGTCCTTCAATACGCCCGAAGCCAAAGAGGTGATTCAAGCCGAGACTTATCGTTGGCTTCTGGAATATCAAATGCGGAATCCAACGGTCTTTTGGTTCGTGATGATTGCGCCTGCCGTGTTCTCTTGCATTTTACTTATTGCGATGATGAAGCTGATGTATGTTCGCAATCAGGTTGAAGTGGAGAGCTATTGAATCGAAAAATCTCTCCAAAGTGGCGGACGATTTTGCTCCACATCCGAAACGGAGATAGCTTGTTCGATCAGCTTCAGGGCGGTTTGCATTTTGGTTTGATCGTCGCAAAGGACGTCGAGGATAGGCTGTCCTTCGGTTAGCGAATCGCCGATTTTGCAATGCATGCGAAGACCGACCGAAAAATCGATGGCTTGACCGGCGACCATTCGACCGCCTCCCATCGCGATGATCGCTTGGCCGAGCAATTGGCCATCGATGGCATTTAAGTATCCTGTTGCTTTGGCGAGGAAGGGCTGACTGCGACCGATATGTCGAGCCGTTGCAAGCGAGCCACCTTGGGATTGCACCATGCGTTCGAATCGATCCATGGCTGCGCCGTTGTCTAGCAGTTTACCAAGTCTATTTCGAGCGTCATCGAGGTTTTGTTCGCGGTGGGTGCAGATAAGCAATCGGGCTGCGAGTTCGATGGTAAGTTCACGAACATCGACTGGTCCGCCACCTTGAAGGATCGCGATCGACTCTTCGACTTCGCAGGCATTGCCGACCATATCGCCGAGAGGTTGTGTCATATCGGTTATCAAGGCTGTTGTGTTGACTCCTGCGAGTTTGCCGACGCGGATCAGCGAAGCGGCCAGTTCTTCGGCAAGTTTCTCTGTACCCAGAAAGGCACCGCTCCCGAACTTGACGTCCAATACCAAAGCGTCGAGCGACTCTGCGATTTTCTTCGACATGATGCTGGCGGTGATCAATGGGATCGAGGGGACGGTTGCAGTGACGTCTCGGAGTCCATAGAGTTTTTTGTCTGCCGGCACTAAGGTATCTGTTGCGCCGGTGATGACACATCCGACTTGTTCCAGTTGGCGATGAATTTCGGTTTCGGAAAGATTGGTGCGGAAGCCATGGATCCCTTCGAGTTTGTCCAAAGTTCCGCCCGTGATACCCAAGCCGCGGCCGCTGATCATGGGGACGTGCAATTCGCAGCAGGCCAATAGCGGTGCCAGGATGAGCGAGGTCTTGTCCCCGAGTCCGCCGGTGGAGTGTTTGTCGACACGTGGCGAGTCTCCGGCTTGCTGCAATTTCGATCCGCTGGCGATCATGGCATCGGTGAGGTCCGAAATTTCTTGGTCACTCATTCCATTTAGATAAATGGCCATCGCGAGAGCGGACATTTGGTAGTCTGGGATGGCCCCGCGGGCATATCCATCGATCATGTAATTGATTTCGTCGGTCGAGAGTGGGCGACGATCTCGTTTGTTTGCAATGACAACGGCGGGAATCATGTTTGCGTCAACCAAAGTTGCGTGAATGGAGTAAACTGATTGGTTCCAATGGGTTGCGACCCACAAATGGTATGATAACCGATTGGTCGCAGCTACCATTGGTATTGGAGTGACAAATTCGGTGTTAGGAACAGGTAATCAAATGATGTTTTTTGGCAAAAGTCATCGAGCGGTCTTTGGCATCGTTGCATGCGTTTTCGCTTTTTCGTTTGGATGTAGTCGTTTATTGGCTCAAGAGGTTTCCGATGCGGCGAGATTGGGTACGGCAAAGGATCAGGCTCGCGGCTTAGCTTATGCTTTCCAATCTGCTTCAGCCAAAATGATGCCGAGCGTCGTCACGGTGCTTGCTAAGCGTGGGGACGTTGATGAGACGCTCGATGAATTGGATTTGCTGGAGGAGGATTCTTCGGCGTTCAATATTGGTTCTGGAGTGATCATTTCGGCCGACGGACTGTGTGTCACGAACCACCATGTGATCAAGGGGTCGAAGGGGATACGCGTCAAGCTTGCCGATGGCCGGGAAATGATTGGGAAGGATGTGTTATCCGATCCCTCGAGCGACATTGCCGTCTTTCGAATTGCGAGCAAGGAGCCGCTGGTAGCTGCGGCAATTGGAGATTCAGATGCGTTAGTGATCGGGGACTGGGTGATGACCATTGGCAGTCCGTTTGCGTTGGACCAGACCGTTAGCGTTGGTATCATCAGCAGCAAGGGCAGAACCATTCGCGGATTGTTGGAGGGGCAGCTTTTACAAACGGACGCGACTATCAATCCCGGCAATTCGGGGGGAGCATTACTTGACTTGGACGGTGCTCTCGTCGGGATCAACACAGCCATTCCGACAACGAGCGGTCAATTTCAGGGGATTGGATTCGCGATTCCAATGCGAAGGGTTCAGTGGATTTCCAAGGAGTTAATTGAATTCGGAAGGGTTCGTCGGGCGAGGCTAGGTCTAACTGTCGAGGTAATTCCACAATACGTGGCAGAGGAGCTCAAGATTCCGGTGCGTGGCGGTGTGCAGCTTACCAGGATGGTAGCGGACTCGCCTGCGACCAAAGCTGGAATGGAGATCGGAGACATTATTCTCGAATTGGCGGGTCAGAAAGTGTTTACGCCAGCGGACTTTAAAAGTCTGGTTGAGCAGCTTCCGGCGGACCGGGCTTATCCCATTCGCTTTTTGAGAGATGGAAAACCCTTGACGGTCGAAATTCAGCCCGTTGTGCGCGAAAAATAAGTAGCTGTTATTCGATGTTTTCTTTTGATTATTTGGCCTCATATATATATTGCAACCTATGTGGGGACTACGCTTCTCAGCGATCTAATCCGTTTGAAGGAGTTAGTCTAGTTAGGAAAACGGGGAAAATTGGCGAAAATCTTCCTAAAGATCTTCCCTAATGGATTCACAAGGCTAAACTCGTGCTCACAGGAATGGTAAGGGAGCGAATGAATTTCTCCCCGTTGGAGGTTTCTACCACCCCAGCAGCCTTTTCTGCTTAGATCAGCAACAATGAATTACATCCCCTACATCTTGTTTGTGGAGGGTAAAGTAAGTGATGTGTTACCCGGCCGTGTGGCCAATTTTTTTATTCGTCGAGGAGACTACAATGAAGTTTCGCCCAGGATTTGCCCTAGGGCTGGCCACAATGTTGTTTGGGGCCGGTAATGTTTTTGCAGATGATTGCGGTTGCAATGCAGCTCCAGCAGTTGCTGTCAGAGCGGACGCTGGTTGCGGTTGTGCAGCCCCACAAGTTAGCTACGTTGAAAAGACCATCATGGTCCCAACGCAAGTTACCGAAATGCGAACTGTCAACAAGACAGCGACCAAGATGGAAGCTCGCACTCGTACTTACACAGTGACCAAACAAGTTCCACGTACAGAGACCAAGACCAGCACGACAACCGTGATGGTTCCAAAGCAAGAAACTAAGCAAGTCACTTACACAGTGAACAAATCGGTTTCGAGCCAAGTTGAAGAGTCGTACCAAGTCAATGTTTCGAAGACTGTGACGGAAGAAGTTCCATACACTGTCAACGAAACGATCTACACCGACCGAGTTGATACCTACACGGTTCAAGTACCATCCACAGTTGTTGAGCAACAAACTTACCAAGTTGCAGTTTGCAAGACTGTTCCTGAAGTACAGACCTACACGGTTCAAGTTCCAACTACTGTCAACGAAACCGTTGACTACACAGTTCAAGTTCCACACTATGTTGACGTCGTTCAGACTTACAACGTTACTGTGCCTGTAACAACACAAGAACAAGTTCCTTACACCGTTCAAGTTCCTGTCTACACAGACGAACAAGTTCCTTACACTGTTCAAGTTCCTGTTTACACAGACGAAGTTGTTTCGACGACCGTCAAGGTGCCTTACACCGAACAACGAACTGGCTCCCGCCAAGTTTGCCGTTCGTTCCCAGTACAGAGCACACGTACAGTAACCAAGGACATGGGTTCCTACCAAACAGTGACTGAAGAAGTTGCAGTTGCAAGCGGATGTGGCGTTGCTGCTTCCTCCGGTTGTGGTTGTGCAGCTCCTGCAGCATCGTCCGGTTGCGGATGTGCAGCTCCTGCTGCTCCAGCTTGCGGTTGTGCAGCTCCTGCTGCTCACGCTGGTTGCGGTTGTGCTCCAGCTCCTGCGACACGAACTGTTTGCAAAAAGGTTTGGGTTCCAAACGTTGTAACAGAAGAAGTGCCGGTAACAACCATGCAACGCCAAATGGTTGACGAGCCTTACACCTACACCGTTTCGCTATGCCGTGACGAAGTTCGTCAAAGCACAGTCAAGAAGGTTAGCTACACAACTGAGACCAAGATGCGAACGGTCAAGAAGTGCAGCATGACCACCGAAACCAAGATGCGAACGGTTAACAAGGTTTCGTACACAACTGAAGCTCGCACACGAACTGTTAAGCAGTGCCAAATGCAAACAGAAACTCGCCAACGAACCGTTTGCAAGACTGTTATGAACACCGAAACACGTACGCGTACTGTTAACAAGACAGTAACCGAAATGGAAACACGTACACGACCAGTTTCGAAGTGCGTTATGAACACCGAACAACGAACACGAACTGTTAAGGTTCCAAGCGTTGTTCAGAAGCAAATGACCCGTACCGTGAGCAAGGTTGTCTGCACACCAGAAACACGCACACGTATGAAGACTGTCGTCACATGCGTTCCAGAAACCATGACCAAGGACGTTGTTACAACCGTTATGGTTCCAGAACAACGCACCAACACCTACAACGTAACTGTCTACGACACTGTTAACGAAGAGAAGACAGACACATACAACGTCTGCGTTCCTTACACAGTTACCGAAGAAGTTGCTGTTACCGTCTGCAAGATGGTTCCACAAACCGTTACCGTTCCTGTTTCCGTGCCAGCGACTTCCGGTTGCGGCGGTGCAGCGATCAGCGGAAGCGCTTGCGGCGGCGGATGTGCAGCTCCAGCTGCTTCGTCCGGTTGCGGTTGTGCAGCTCCAGCTGCTCCTTCCTGCGGATGCAAGTAATTGGTTCGGGCCTACTAGGCTGCGGACCCTGTCCGTGACCAAAATAGGGCAAGAACTTCGATAAATCTAAAACGGCCTGTGCGAGGTAACTTGCACGGGCCGTTTTTCTTTTGACTGAGCAAGCTACAATAGCCTACCCAAATCACCTTCCCCTCACTTTCCTCTAGTGCCTGCTATGACAACCCCAAAGAGACTGACCGACCCGTTTGGCTCACGCGACACCTTTCGTGCTCCCCAAGGCCAGCTCGGAATCTACCGACTCGCCAAACTCGAAAAAGACGGAATTGCTCCGGTCTCAAAGTTGCCCTTCTCCATTCGCGTGCTCCTAGAAGCCGTTTTGAGAAACTGCGATGGATACCAAGTGGCCGAAGCGGATGTCGTGAATTTGGCGAAATGGAACGCAGCCAAGCCAGCTGAACTCGAGGTCCCCTTCAAAGCAGCTCGAGTGGTCCTCCAGGACTTCACAGGTGTACCTGCAGTTGTCGACCTTGCTGCCATGCGCGACGGCATGAAAACTCTCGGCGGCGACCCAAAAAAGATCAATCCATTGATTCCAGTCGATCTTGTTATCGATCACTCCGTACAAGTAGATTATTTTGGTGCTGCGGACTCGCTTTCCAAGAATGTTGAAGTGGAGTTTGAGCGAAACAAGGAACGCTACGAATTTTTAAGATGGGGCCAGCAAGCCTTTAATAACTTCCGCGTAGTTCCGCCAAACACGGGTATCGTCCACCAAGTCAACTTGGAGTATCTCGCAAAGGTTGTCTTTACCGGCAAGGACCACGCAGGTGCAGTCGCTTACCCGGACACTTTGGTTGGAACAGATTCTCACACCACCATGATCAATGGCCTGGGGGTACTTGGTTGGGGTGTTGGCGGTATCGAAGCTGAAGCGACTATGCTTGGACAACCTCTTTACATGCTGATGCCCGAAGTCGTCGGTATGAAGTTGTTGGGCAAGTTGTCACCTGGCGCTACGGCAACGGATCTCGTCCTTCGCGTCACCGAGATCTTGCGTAAGGAAGGAGTTGTGAACAAATTCGTTGAGTTCTTTGGTGAAGGTGTTTCACGGATGTCGCTCGCCGATAGAGCAACCATTGCCAACATGGCCCCAGAATACGGCGCAACCATGGGCTTCTTTCCTGTTGATGATGAGACCCTAGTCTACATGCGGCGTACCGGGCGCACTGCCGACGAAATCGAGCTCGTAGAGCGATACTGCAAAGAGCAAGGTCTATTCAGAACCGACGGCAGTCCGGACCTCAACTACACGAAGGTTTTAACTCTGGATCTCAGCAGCGTCGAGCCATCTCTAGCAGGCCCAAAACGACCGCAGGATCGCGTTGCACTCAAGTCGCTTAAGTCCTCATTTTCGAAAGCCCTCTCAGCCCCAATCGCGGAAAGTGGTTTCGGGCTATCCAGCGAGCAATTGTCATTGACAGCGACCGTTCAAGACGGTCAAGGTACCGAGATTGCGCATGGTTCGGTCGTGATTGCTGCGATCACATCCTGCACCAACACGAGCAACCCGTCGGTTATGCTAGGTGCGGGTCTCTTGGCTAAGAAGGCTGTTGCACGCGGGCTTACGGTGAAGTCCTTTGTCAAAACAAGTTTGGCGCCAGGCTCTCGCGTTGTGACCGACTATCTCGACAAGGCAGGCGTTTTGAGTCCCTTGCAGAAACTTGGCTTCCATGTTGTCGGATATGGTTGCACCACTTGCATCGGCAACAGTGGTCCACTGCCCGAACCAGTTTCCAACGCGATCAACGAAGGCAATTTGGTTGCGGCAGCCGTGCTGAGCGGCAACCGCAATTTCGAGGGACGCGTCAATCCTCATACACGAGCGAATTATCTAGCAAGTCCTGCATTGGTCGTCGCCTATGCTATCGCTGGAACGGTAGATATTGATTTCGAAACTGAGCCCATCGGACACGATGAGGCCGGCAAGCCAGTTTTCTTTAAAGAGATTTGGCCAACCCAAGAAGAGATCGAAAAGACGATTCAAGAAAGTGTTCAGCCTGAGATGTTTGTGAATTTGTACTCCAGCGCGTTCACTTCGAATGAAACGTGGAATGCAATTCCGATCACTCCCGGCGAACTCTATAAATGGGACGAAAAGAGCACCTATATTCAGCTTCCACCGTTCTTGGAGGGGATCACCACCAAGGAGGGTACCATCACGCCAATTCGAGGGGCTAGTGTCCTGGCCGTTCTTGGTGACTCAGTGACCACAGACCATATTTCACCAGCCGGTTCGATCGCCAAAGATGGTCCAGCGGGACGTTTCTTGGTTGCCAACGGTGTCCACGCTAGGGACTTCAATAGCTACGGTGCCCGACGTGGCAACGACCGAGTCATGGTGCGCGGAACGTTTGCCAATATCCGCATCCGCAATGCAATGACTCCTGGCGTCGAGGGCGGCGTTACCAAGTATTTGCCGACTGGCGAACAAATGAGTATCTACGACGCGTCAATCAAATACCAAGCGAGTGGAACACCTCTCGTGATTCTGGCTGGTGCCGAATATGGAACTGGTTCTTCGCGTGACTGGGCAGCCAAGGGGACGCTGCTGCTCGGCATTCGGGCCGTGATTGCGACATCCTATGAACGAATCCACCGAAGCAACCTTGTCGGTATGGGAGTGCTCCCGTTGCAATTCCTCGATGGTCAGTCCATTCAAAGCCTTGGCCTAACCGGTGAAGAAACGATCGATATTCCATCGTTGAGCGATTCTCTCCAACCACGCAGCCTAGTCTCAGTCGTCGCAACCCGTCCCGATGGCACCAAGCAGACCTTTGATGCATTGATTCGTATCGATACGCCAGTCGAGATCGACTACTATCGCAATGGTGGTATCCTTCCAACGGTACTTCGCAAACTAGCTGAAGCTTAGCACCTATGCGAAAACGAAAGCGCTTTGTCATTACGATTACCAAGGTTGCTATCGCACTTGCGGTAGCAACAACCGTGATCGCAATGGCCGCTTCCGGTTCTATTCTCATTTCTGGCGGCCGCCGTTTCGAGGAAGGCGTGCATCAGGTCGCATTGGGGCTAATGCTACTTGCCTATCTCTTCCTAATCTTCGTATTGATGAGCGTCAAGAAGAAGCAATCTGTTCCGCTCAATGTTGTCGATCAAGGAGATTTCTTATTGGTATCGCCTTGCGACATTAGAGATGCAATTCTTCTTACTCAATCTGAAGTCGATGGTTTAACGACTAGTTTGACCAAACTTCCAAGTTCGAGGAAGATAGGGATTCGAATCGTCATTGCAAGACAACTCTCAATCTCAGAGAGTTTTCTGGATGTTTTGCGTCAGTTTCCAAACGTGACCATGTTGGATATGCAAGACTCGAAAGTGACTTCCGAGTTTTGGAATAATTTAGAGGAATTGCCCAACATCGTTCATGTGTTGGCGACGAATGCTGTCCCAACAGACCTTCTCCGTAATATCTCGATTTCGTTGCCCGAGGTTCGATTCTGGCTGGACAAGCATCGCCAGCTAGTTATCGGTTCGTACAAAGCAATGAATCCAAGCGGCGCAAAGTCATGAATGCTGCGCGACCTGGTAAGGTTTATCTGATTGGAGCTGGGCCTGGCGATCCAGGTCTTATTACAGTTCGAGGGGCTGAGCTAATCGGTCGTGCCGATGCCATTTTGTACGATGGACTGGCTAACGAAGCTTTACTCAGATACGCATCGCCACACGCCGAAAAGATCTGTGTTGGTAAACATGGCCATGGTGGAATGTGGAGCCAGTCTCAGATCGATGACGAGGTGATACGGCTTGCCAAGATGGGCATGTCGGTAGCCCGTATTAAAGGCGGGGACACTGCAGTTTTTGCGAGAACGGCTGAAGAAGTTGACCGGCTGATCGAGGAGGAGATATCGTATGAAATAGTGCCAGGAATTACAGCTGCTTTAGCGGTCAGCGCCTATGCAGGTATCCCACTAACTCATCGGGACTGGTCATCTGCTGTCGCGTTGATCACAGGCCGACTGCAGCCTGCAGACGGAAGCGAAGATGCGGAGGAGTCGCTTGACTGGGGTGCGTTGGCGAAATTCCCAGGGACGCTAGTGCTGTATATGGGCGTAACCACCGCATCACACTGGAGCAGCAAGCTGATCGAAGCGGGCAAGCCGGCGTCGACTCCGGTCGCTATGGTGCGACGCTGCTCATGGGCAAATCAGCAAGTGATTCGATGTGAACTTGGCACGATCGCCGCTACGATTGCCTCGATGCCTGGATTGCGGCCACCGATCATCAGCATCGTTGGCGAGGTCATCCAACTTGCGAAGACCATGGATTGGTTTTCTGCTCGGCCATGGTTTGGAAAGAAAGTTTGGGTGACCAGTCCAGAATACACAGCCAATACGCTTAGTAAGAAGTTTGCTGAACAGGGAGCCGAGGTCCTCCAGTACCCAGTCATGACGATTGAGCCACCCGTCGATTGGCAAGCGGTAGACGCCACGCTTAGAGAGCTGGATCGTTTCGATTGGATTGTATTCAGCAGTGTCTTTGGAGTGGATGGATTTTTTGAAAGACTGAGAACGATCGGAAAAGATGGCCGGAGCCTCTATCGCTCCAAGCTAGCGGCCGTCGGATCAGGGACAGCGGCAGCGATTGCGAAGTACTCGCTAAATTGCGACATGGTTCCGCAAGTTGCTGGGGCTGAATCCTTGGCGGAGCTGCTCATTCACCAATGCAACGGCCAACAATTCCTGTTCGTGAGAAACGCAGATGGAGAAACCTCCGCCATGTCGCGACTCGAAGGGGCGGGCGCCACGATTACGAGCCTGAATATCTACCGTCAAACACCTGTGGTCTCGCTGCCTGCAAGTGCGCTGAGAGCCATCGAAGCAGGCGAGGTGGACGCGATAACGGCAACGAGCCGAAACATAGCAAGTCATGCAGTTGCTTTGTTAGGAGAATTGAGTCGTAGGCAAAAATGGCTAAGTCTGTCCCCCGGGATAACAGCCCGCCTGCATGAACTTGGATGTGAAAATGTCCTTACAGCCAGCAACCCAAGCTTCGATGCTCTCGTCGAATTGGTCTAGAGTCGAACGATTGTCCCAATCGTTTCCACCAGGTCCGTAATTGTTCGAAAAGGGTTTGGCGTACAATACACCCAGCGGCTCGCAATTAGACTTTTACAGCTAGTTAGATTAGTCAGGAAAAGAAATGCGTGAAGAATTCTTAGGCGCTCGGAGTCGGTTGCACTTGAAGACCGCCGGCCTGCTGCCGTGGAAGAGATTCGCATTACTGATCCACCGCGTCCCGCAAACCAAACGAATGCGTGCGTTTCCTACGCTTGGACGGAAGAACGAAGCGCCGATCCGGAACGAACCGGCAAGGTCGAAGAGTTCTGCTCGAAGTTGACGGAGGCGGGCCGATCGATCATCCGCGACACCTCGCACGTTGCGCTCGGTGACCGCTTGTCAACGTTCATGCGTCAGATCGGGCGAAGTGATCGCATCTACGTGTTCCTCAGCGACGCGTACTTAAAATCACCGAATTGCATGTATGAATTGCTGACGATTTGGAAGACGAGTGGCGACGACGAAGAGCAGTTCCGCCTCCGCACTCGAGTCTACACCATGCCCGGCACCGATGTTTTTTCCATCCCAGCTCGGCTCAAGTACGCGGCTCACTGGAAGAAGCAGCTTGCGGAAACTCAGCAAGTGATCAACGAAAACGGCGTCGACGTCCTCGGCCCGACCGACTTAAAACACTTCAAGCAGATGCAGGATTTCGCCCATCATGTCAACGAAATGCTTGCTCAAATTGTCGACATCCTTCAGCCACGCGAGTTCGACCAATACATCGATCGGGCAATCGACGAGCTGAACAGCTAAGCAGGTCGTCATAACTAAACCGTACTAACCTTCTGCGATTGAATCGCGAATGCGATGGGATTTTTCAGCCTGGGGTGAGTTCGCATCGCGAACGAAACCCCAGGTATTACGCCCAGATTGATCAAGAGCTCTGAAGGAGCGGCATTGGCAGTGAATCATTTTTCTACCCAAAGGCAATGTTAACCATCAGGCCAAACAGCTTCGGTGCGAATGCCGTCGCTTTGCGACTCTCAGACAATCCGTACCACGCTGACCACGGATTTTATCCGTGGCTTTCAAATGCCACTGCTCCGCAGTTCAGGCCGCTACGATGGCTTTGCCTCCTCGGGGTTACGACCTTCCTAAGTTGCGTTCTCGTAACGTGGTAAGTTTGCGACTAAGGCTCAAAAAAGTGAAACAGCAGGCTACCAATTTCCCCAAAAACTCTTGTGTACGTGCTTAGCATACCAAGCCTTCAAGTTCTTACTCAACTGCCTATTGCTAGCTCCTTCAATACCAACGCTTCGTCCAATCTCGAAAGCTTGAGATCGCTGCTTGGCGTTTTTGGGGCGATTCGAGGAAAGGTTGGAGATGCTCGGCTAGACCATTGAGGCGCTCTTCGAGCAAAAAGCGAGAGCCTTGAAATTGAGTCCATCGAATGGACGGTTCGGCATTTTGAGTCGTCGGCTCGGAGGATTGGATGTTGATGAGTGCGTATCGTTGCGCCAAGAGGGCGGTTACTCCGTCTCGGATTTCGGTTTCCTCGGACGCAATCAATGGCAGGATGCAGAGCAGCCCTTCGTCCGAGATGGGTTGAACGGCGAGTTGGACCGCAGGGGCCAAATGTCCCGATCGAATACGAGAACAGTTCCAAACGTGCGAGATGGTGTCCATGGGAAGCAAAGCCAAGAGGTAAACGCTCCACACCAAGGCCCAGCATTGTTTGTGGAGGATCGAGGCGATGGACCTCTGACCCACGATCCGCGAGTTGACGATGATGAAACCAGCGAAGACACATGCCACCCCGACGAAGCCCACGATACGCATCCGCGTCATGCCGTTGAACTGGACATAGATGAGCAAGCGATAGAAGACGGCGATCACCAACAGAACATTGCATAGCGACCAAAACCAAGCAAGCCTTTGAAGGGTCCCAATGCGAGGATACTGATGCATTTCTGGTCGAAACAAAATGGACATAGCCACCGTCGACATCGCCAGAGCAACCGTCAGCCAAGCGGCTCCTTGGTGAGCATAGGTCGAGTAAATGAATCCCTCAGGAAACTCGCGAAACCAAGTTGATTTTATTTCAATCGCTAAGAACCAAACAAAAATACAACTAACAACAATGAGGGTATTGCGCGACGCGAAATATGCAATCGACGAGCAAACTGCGTCTGTTTTGAATGGCGGATAGGTCGCTCCCGATCCGTCAACCGCTCCGAATCTTGGCAACAGCACCCCGAGAGACAGAACTCCAACCAACGTAACAAACAGGGCGGTAATGGGATTCATTTGCTTGGCGTAGTCCCATATCGCATCGACCAGTTGCCTTATGCGGTGTACCAAATTCGATGCCATTTCCGGGTGGGCCTGAATCAATGGAATAAGGAACAAAATGCCGGCAAAAAGAGGCACTCCCCAACTTAGCCAAGCGAGTCGATTTTTTGACATGCCATTGAATAATCTTTCCCATGGTGAGTTCACCCAACGAACGACTCCGTTCCATGCACTTCGAAAGGGAAATACAATGAGTTGCCAAGAGTTGCTTCTCCGTGATTGCGATGCCAAAGCGATTGCCAACCAAAACAGAATCGCGGCAAGGCAGGCCAGTGGATTGGGTTGCCAAATCAACCGCAGACACCCCAGTAACAACCCTAGACTCAGCAGCGAGAATCGCCAATTAAAAGCGTTTCGACTTGAATCGCTCCGGGCGATCGACAAGTTCCAAACGACGAGCACTGCCGACGCGATCAAAAAAATCGCAAAGCCGGTGCTTCCAAAATCTTGGGCCCACAGACAATAAGCTCCAATCATCATCGCGAGGGCGCTGGCTATCGACCTAGTGTAGCGGTCCAAACCAATGGGTGGTTCGATTTGCTTTCGAGTCTTACCACCTACGGCGACTTGGCCTTCCGAATCGCTGAAAAAGACATCGTGATTGAGCGTTTGCATGCTTTGACTCTGTATCGCAAAGTTGTAGGGCATAAACGAGGCTACGTTGGGTTCGACTGGCTGCGGACCTCGAGCTCTGCAATGCAAAGTATAACCGTCAGGTTTGGCGACGCAAGGATTGTTTGTTTGGTTTTGGGCTAGAATGGAACCCTCCCTTGGTGTGGCTCACGCAATGTTGGGTCGGAAAATAGAATCAAATCACGAATAAGAGAAGCGGTTGCTATGTTGTCGCAAAACCCAAAATTTCCAGTAGTTTCCCTGCTGTTTGCGTCTATTGTTTTCCAGGGAGTGGTTGCGGCGTTGGAGCAGCCGACAGTGGATTCGCCCCTTCCGACTGGCTGGGTGACTAGCGCCCCACGCGATGAGATTCGACCCGAGTTTTCCTATAAGCCGAATGGTGGGCCAACGGGTTCCGGCTGTTTTGTTATCGAGCACGACTTTCGCGAAGGGTTGGATGGCTGGTTCCAAAAGGAGTTTCCTGTCACGGGTGGCGAGTACGTTCAATTTCAGGCACTTCGAAAGTTAGCCTCGGTCGCGGTCCCTAGGCGTAGTGCTTTGGTGCGAGTGCTCTGGAAGAATGAGGTGGGCAAGATGGTCTCAGCGGATGTGCCTGACGAGCAAATCAAGGAGTTGGGGCATGTTCCATCGGCTGAGCCGGAACATCCCGTGGATGGATCGACCGACGCAAACGGATGGACAACGGTCCACGGAATCTATCGAGTCCCAATGAAAGCGACTCGGGCCGTGGTCGAACTGCATTTGCAATGGGCACCCAAGGGGCGAGCGGAGTGGAGTCAAGTCGATTTGGTCAAGACAACGCCCCCTGCCAGTCGCAAGGTGAAGCTTGCGACGATCCATTACAAGCCCAAAGGAAAATCCGCTCGGGCCAACTGCGAAGAGTATGCGCCTCTCGTGAGCGAAGCAGCCAAACAGAAAGCCGATCTCGTCGTGCTTGGAGAGACGGTGCCATCCGTTGGCGTCATCGACAAGTCGTCATCGTTTGAAACCGCGGAACCAGTTCCTGGTCCATCGACGAACTACTTTGGGGATCTGGCTAAGCAAAACAATCTGCACATTGTTCTGAGTCTGTATGAGCGCGATAAGCATCTTGTGTACAACACGGCGGTTTTGATGGGGCCGAATGGCCAATTGATCGGCAAGTATCGCAAGGTCTGTTTGCCGCACGGCGAAGTTGAGCGAGGTATTGCGCCTGGCACGGACTACCCCGTTTTCGAAACGCAGTTCGGAAAAGTTGGGCTGATGGTCTGTTACGACGGCTTCTTTCCCGAAGTGGCCCGCGAGCTGAGTAACCGTGGGGCCGAAGTCATCGCTTGGCCAGTCTGGGGCTGCAATCCGCAACTTGCCAAAGCCCGCGCTTGCGAGAACCACGTTTTTCTTGTGAGCAGCACGTTCATGGAACCCAAGGATGGCTGGATGAGGTCCGCGATTTTCGACCAGACGGGAAAACCGATTGCCCAGGCAGATACATGGGGTTCTGTTGTGGTCGCCGAGGCCGAGTTGAGTCAGCCTTACATTGGTCCTTGGAACCTCGGGGATTTTCGTTCCATGATCCAGCGACATAGGCCAATGAGCCCACTCGAAGCCCACAGCAAGACCATTCCCAGACCGGAATGACCTTGCGTTGATCTCGTACCTAAATGGGAACTAGGTCATGTTGGCAACTTGAACTGCTGTACCACTGTTAACCCCGTTGGAGGTGATCACTGCAGTCAAGCTTCCGGTGATGGTCGTCTTGGTGGAGAACGTTACCGTGAGTCTCGTTCCAGTAGCTGCGGTGACCGTTCCTATCGCGCCGTTGTTGAATACGACTGTGTTGCTGGAAGCGGTCGTGCTAAAGCCGAAACCGTTGATCACAATCGAGGCAGCGGTACGGGCAAGACTTGTCGTGTTTGCGGTGACCATTGGCCTAACCGCACCCACTTGGATTGCCGTTGGGTTACTCGCACCGTTCGTTGTCACAATCGCGGTCAAGTTGCCTGCAGCCGGACGAGTTGAGAAGGTCACCGTCAAGGCGGTGGACGTCGCGTTCGTAACAGTACCCACTGCACCATTGTTGAATACAACTCGATTGTTCAGAGCGGTTGTATCGAATCCTGTTCCAGCGATGGTCACCGTACTTGAGTCGGCAGCCAAATTGGATGTGTTCACGGTCACAGTCGGAGCTAGAGTTGCCACTTGAACTGCGGCGCCGCTGCTCAGACTGCTGGTTGTGACCACGGCGGTTAGGTTTCCTGCCGTCGGCGGTGTCGATAGCGTGACGGTCAATTGAGTCGCTGTCGCGGCGGTGACATTTCCGACTGCACCATTGTTAAACACGACGGTATTGTTCCCGGCCGTGGCACTGAAGCCGAAACCGCGAATGATAAGCGTGGTGGTAGAACCGGTGATTGCACTCGTGCTTGCGGTCACCGATGGAATTACGGTTGCAACTTGCGTTGCGCTTCCACTCGAAATGGTACCGGTGGTTACCACCGCGGTTAGACTTCCAACAGTCGTCGGCTTCGTATCGATTCTGACCGTCAACGAAGTCGTAGTAGCGGCCGTTACGGTTCCCACCGCACCGTTATTGAAGACAACCGTGTTGCGTGCAATCGTCGGGTCAAAGCCAAAACCAGCGATCACAATGCTGGCAGCGCCTGCGGAAAGGTTGGCTGTGCTGGCTGTTACGACAGGTCTAATGCTGGCCACTTGCACGGCCGCACCACTGGTAGCCCCGTTGACGGTAACCACAGCAGTTAAACTGCCGCCGGAGATTGGTCTTGTGGAGAACGTCACCGTTAAGGATGTTGACGTCGCACTCGAAACTGTACCGACAGCCCCGTTGTTGAATGTAACGGTATTTCGTGAGGCCGTCGTATCAAACCCCGAGCCAGCAATAGTAACTGTTGTTGTGGTAACGGCTTGGCTGGTAGTGCTTAGGGTCACTGTTGGCGAGATCGTAGCCACTTGTATTGGCGTTTCTGAGCTAACCCCGTTGGTGGTGACTACTGCTGTCAAGGTACCTGCGTTGGCCCGGGTTGAGAATGAAATGCTCAGGGATGTCGCAGTCGCGGCGGTGACTGTTCCAACCGCACCATTGCTGAAGACAACGGTATTGTTGGAGGCAGTCGTATCAAAGCGTGTTCCTGTGATAACCATGGTGTTGGCTGTCAACGCGAGACTTGTAGTGGCAGCAGTAACCGTTGGTCGAACCCCACCTACCTGAACCGGAGTTCCGCTGCTTACCGAACTCGTAGTAACTACCGCAGTCAAATTCCCTAACGAAGTTGGTCTCGTTGTAAACGAAACCGATAGCGATGTTGCTGTTGCGGCGGTAACAACTCCAACTGCACCGAGATTGAAGCTGACGGCGTTGTTGGCAAGGGTCGTACTGAAACCAAAACCAGCGATAGTAATGGTGGTTTGGGTCGCGGTTAGGTTGGTCGTGTTGACAGTGATGGTTGGGGCCACTGTTGCGACTTGGGTTGCCGACCCGTTACTGACACTGTTAGTCGCAACTTGGGCTGTCAAGCTACCTACGGCACTCGGCTTAACAACAAAGGTTACCGTCAAGGTCGTGGCTGTTGAGGCGCTGACCGTTCCTGTGACACCACCGCTAAACGTAACCACATTGCGGGATGCAGTTGTGTCAAAACCAAATCCATTAATCGTAATTGTGGTGGCGTTAGGCGAGATGTTGGCTGTACTGCTCGTGATGACTGGGACCACGTTTGCAACTTGAACTGCGGTACCATTATTGACGCCATTCGTCGTGACGAGAGCCGTCAGTGCTCCCGCAGCAGGCTTGGTGGAGAACGATACCGAAAGCGACGTTGCTGTCGCCGAGGTCACTGTACCGACGGCGCCACTGCTAAATACTACCGTATTGTTCGCAGCCGTCGTATCGAAGCCATCACCTGCAATGGTTATGGTTGAAACATCGCCGCCTTGATTGGATGTGCTGCTCGTAATTACAGGACGAACGGTTGCAACTTGAACTGCGGTTCCGCTCGATATCGAATTCGTCGTGACCGTCGCCGTCAAGTTCCCGAGGGAGGTTGGACTCGTACCGATGTTCACGGTTAGCGTAGTCGCGGTGGACGCGGAAACGGTTCCAACCATACCATTGCTAAACGTCACTGTGTTGTTCGACGCTGTTGTGTCGAATGCAAACCCATTGATCACGAAGCTCGTTGCATTGCTTGCAAGTGTTGCCGTGCTGAGTGTTACACCTGGCAGTATGCGGGCTACTTGCACGGGCGATCCACTTGACTTGGTGTTCGTCGTAACCACAGCTGTTATGTTACCAACGCTGGTCGGTCGCGTGCCAATTGTTACGGTAAGAGTCGTCGCAGTCGCAGCGGTGACCGTACCGGCCGCCCCGTTGCTCAGGGCTACCGTATTGTTGCCAGCCGTCGTGTCGAAACCAACACCCGTGATCGTCAGTGTGCTTTCCGAAGCGGACCGGTTCGTTGTACTGGACGTCACCACCGGTGTTACAGAGGTGACCTGGACAGCGGTACCGCTGAGCACACCACTTGAGGTGACGATCGCGGTAAGGACTCCAGCTTTTGGTTTGGTCGAGAAGGTTACAGTTAGAGACGTTGCCGTTGCCGATGTAACGGTTCCGATGGCTCCACTGCTGAACTTCACTAGATTGTTAGCGGCAGTGGTACTGAAGTTCGTTCCCGCGATCGTGACGGTCGTAGCTTCCGCAGTTTGCGTTGCGGACGTGTTCGCGGTAACTGTAGGAACCAGTACATTGGCAACGAGTTGAGCAACTTGAACGCCAGCTTCGCTTAGGCGTGTTTTGGTTGTGACACGAGCCGTCAAACTACCTACTGCTGTTGGCTTAGTGGTTAGGTTTAGCGTTAGCGATGTGGAGGTTGCTGCCGTTACAGCACCAACTGCACCTCCGCTGAATGCGACCGTATTTTCGGCAAGAACGGAGCTGAAACCGAAGCCATTGATGACGAGACTTGTACCATTGAGTGCCAAGTTGATGGTACTCGTCGTAACGACTGGGTTGACCAGAGCTACTTGAATGGCAGTACCGCTGGCGACGCCATTTGTGGTCACAATCGCAGTTAGGATGCCTGCTGTCGGTTTGGAAGTTATCGAAACAGTAAGGGCTGTTGCCGTGGCACTGGTCACTGTCCCAACGGCACCACTGCTAAAGACGACGGTATTGTTTGCTGCGGTTGTACTGAATCCTGAGCCCGCAATAGTAAGTGTCGTAAGACTGGCTAACTGTTCAGCTGCGTTGACGGTCACTGTCGGTTTGATCGAGGCAACTTGAACAGCTGTTCCGCTACTAACTCCAGTTCTGGTAACAATGGCTGTGAGATTGCCTGCGGTTAGTACCCCAGAGAAGGTAACTGTCAATTGTGTGGCTGTTGCAGAGGTTACTGTACCAGCTACGCCGTTGTTAAACTCCACGGTGTTGTTGCTAGGCGTTGCCGCGTCGAAGCCAAAACCGTTGATGACCAATGTTGTCGCGGTAAGCGCTGCGTTGGCCGTACTGCTTGTCACAACCGGGACAACCTTTGCCACGGCCAATGCGCTGCCACTGGTCACGGAGTTGGTGGTGACAACTGCGGTCAAATTGCCCAGCGAAGTTGGCCTCGTTGTAAACCTTACTGAGAGCGTGGTAGCGGTCGCGCCTGTAACATTTCCAACTGCGCCCAGATTGAAGGAAACCGTATTGTTTGCGAAGGTCGTGTCGAAGCCAAAACCGTTGATGGTTAAGGTGTCTGAATTGAAAGCGAGATTCGACACGCTGGTGGTCACAACCGGCTTGATGGTGGCTACCTGCACAGCTGTTCCGGTGCTGACTCCTTGGGTAACAACTGTGGCGGTCAGATTACCGGCCTTAGGTCGAGTCGAAAGCGTTACCGTAAGCGCCGTGGAGGTCGCGCTGGTCACGGTTCCAACGGCACCACTGCTCAAGGTCACTACGTTATTGACAGCGGTCGTGTCGAAGCCAAAGCCATTGATGGTCAACGTCGATTCGTCGCCACCTCGACTGGTGGTGCTGCTGGTAATCACACCGATCATGTTGGCGACTTGCACGGAGGACGCGCTGGCGATCGAATTCGTCGTCACCGTAGCGGTGAGGCTTCCCACGGAGGTCGGTTTGGTACCAAACGTTACGGTAAGCCTAGTTGCGGTAGCATCCGTTACCGTGCCAACAGCCCCATTGTTGAATGTAACGAGGTTACGTGCCGCAGTGGTGTCGAAGCCGACTCCATTGATCTCGAGGGTCGTGGAATTGATTCCAACATTGGCTGTGCTACTGGTGATCAACGGGACAACCGAAGCGACTTGAACTGCAGTTCCATTGGAAATGGAATTGGTCGTGACTTGGGCCGTTAAGCTACCTGCAGCCGGTTTTTTGTTGTCAGCAAAAGTCACCGTTAGCGACGTCGCAGTTGCCGTGGTTACAGTGCCCTCGGCTCCATTGCTAAAGACAACCGTGTTATTGGCAAGCGTCGTGTCGAAGCCAAACCCGCTGATAGTCACAGTGGTCGCATTGGCATTCATGTTTGCCGTGCTGCTGGTAATGATTGGCTTGACGGTACCTACTTGGGTTGCCGTACCGCTGTTCACAGTATTGGTCGCCACGGACGCAGTCAGATTGCCGGCCGTTGCCTTAGTCGCAAACGTCACCGTCAGTGAGGTTGCTGTAGCTCCGGTCACAGTCCCGGTGCCGGTGCTAAGTGTTACGACATTGTTTGCGGGTGTGGCAGAGTCGAATCCAAAGCCATTGATGGTCATGGTCGTGTCATTGACGCCGACGTTCACGGTACTGCTGGTAATCACGGGAACCACCGTGGCTACTTGCAGGCTTGTACCACTCGATACGGAATTGGTTGCCACGGAGGCGGTCAAACTCCCAACGGCGGTTGGCTTGGTCGTATAGGTTACCGTAAGTCGTGTAGCCGTTGCCGTCGTTACGCTTCCTACGGCTCCGTTGTTAAAGGTAACGACGTTTCTAGATGCCGTTGTATCGAATCCAAAGCCGTTGATCTCGATCGTGGATGCGTTAAAGCCAACACTGGCTGTGCTGCTTGTTACCACAGGAATCACAGACGCGATCTGAACTGCCGTGCCACTCGAAACGGAGTTGCTTGTGACCACAGCCGTAAGATTACCGACAGTCGGCTTTTTGTTGTCCGCAAAGGTCACGGTCAGCTGAGTCGCAGTTGCTGCCGTAACGGTCCCTTCGGCGCCGTTGTTGAACACAACTGTATTACTTACTAAAGTTGTGTCGAACCCAAATCCAGCGATGGTTACGGTTGCTTCATTGGCGGCGAGGTTGGCCGTTGCCGTGGTTACCACAGGAGCGACCGCAGCGACTTGAACTGCTGAACCGCTGCTAGCTCCGTTCGTGGTCACAACGGCAGTCAAACTACCAGCTGTGGTTGGCTTGGTACCAAAGGTCACGGTCAACGTTGTCGGAGTCGCGTCAGTTACCGTCCCGACAGCGCCGTTGTTGAAAACGACCAGATTATTAGCTTCAATGGGATCAAAGCCGGAGCCGTTGATGACAAGTGTATCTGCATTGGCAGGAAGTTTGAGCGAAGAGTTTGCGACAACGACCGGAGTGACTGTGGCAACCTGGGTGGCAGTAGCACTCGCCACGCCATTGGTTCGAACGGTAACCGTTAGGCTACCACCACTACTCGGCTTGGTCGTAAAGGAAACAGTCAGAGTGGTGGCTGTTGCATTTGTGACGGTTCCGATTGCGTCGTTGCTGAACTCTACGAGATTGCGGGAGGCTGTTAGATCGAAACCAAAACCATTGATCACAAGCGAGGAAGTGTCTGCTGCAAGATTGGCCGTGCTCTCGGTCGCCACGGGCGTAACGGTGGCCACTTGCACCGCCGTGCCACTGCTATGACTATTGGTTGTAACGACGGCTGTCAAACTACCAGCCGTAGCTGGCTTTTTGTTCGTTGTGAAGGTGACCGTCAACTCGGTGGCTGTAGCTGCCGTGACGGTTCCCTCTGCGCCGTTGTTAAAGACGACGGTATTATCTCCCGCGGTTGTAGTGAAGCCATATCCAGCGATGGTGACCGTATCTGAGGTTGCGGCTAAACCTGTCGTGATGCTGGTGACTGACGGCTTGACGGTTGCCACCTGAACTCCAGAGCCGCTTGCAATACCACTGGTCGTTACAACGACCGTCAAGCTACCAACACCAACCGGTTTCGTTGTAAACGTGACAGTAAGGGAGGTGGCGGTTGACGAATCGACGGTACCAACCGCACCGTTGTTGAACAAGACTGTATTATCGGATGCGGTATCGCTGAAGCCAAATCCCTTGATCACGATCGAGCTGGCGTTGGCTCCAAGTGCATCCGTGCTCGAGGTCACCGAAGGGATGACATTCGCGACTTGTGTATCGACGCTGGACTTGGAATTGGTGGACACCGTGGCGTTCAACGCACCAACGGTTGACGGACTCGTTGTAAACGTCACCGACAACGACGTTCCATCCGATGCGGTCACTGTTCCAACCGCTCCGTTATTGAACGAAACAACGTTCTCCGCAGCGTTGGTGCTAAATCCAGCTCCATTGATCGTAAGTGTCGTGGTGCCTGCGGCCAAAGAAGCGGTGCTGCTGGTGATGACAGGTATAAGACTTGCAACTTGAACAGGTGTTCCGCTGCTCACGCCGTTCGTGCTTACTACCGCTGTGAGTGCGCCTACGCTGGTTGGCTGAGTGGAAAAAGTGACCGTCAATGAGGTCGCGGTAGCAGCGCTCACTGTCCCGGCCGCGCCGTTGCTGAAGCTAACCGTATTGTTGCCCACGGTTGTGTCAAAGCCACTGCCTGTGATCGTCACGCTGGTCGCTGTGATTCCAAGATTGGTTGTCACGGTGGTTACGAGTGGCGCGATTTTCGCGACTTGCACTGCGGCTCCACTACCAATGCCATTGGTTGTGACGAAGGCGTTCATGTTTCCGCCCGCAGTTGGTGCGGTTCCCAGGTCAACGGTTAAACTAGTTCCCGTCGCAGCGGAGACTGTTCCGATCGCACCATTCTCAAACAAGACGATGTTGTTTGCTGGCGTCGTGGAGTCAAAGCCCAACCCGTTGATCGTCAGCGTCGTCGCGTTGATTCCTAGTGTGTAGCTGGTATTTGGCAAGATCAAAGGAATCACAGAGGCAACTTGCACATTGCTGGCAACGCCCGCAATCCCGTTAGATGTAACCGTGGCGGTCAAGCTTCCAGCGGCTTTGGGCTTCTTCGAGAATAGTACTGTGATCGATGTTGCACTAGCGCTGGAAATGGTTCCTTCTGCGTCGTTATTGAAACTGACTGTATTGCCCAGCAAGGTGGATGCAAAACCAAATCCATTGATGGTCACACTCGTCGCATTTGGCGAAAGATTAGAAATGCGACTGGTAATTACGGGTGCAACCGTAGCTACTTGAACCGCCGAATTGCTGCTCACCCCATTCGAGGTTACGACTGCGGTTAGGCTCCCAGCCGACGTCGGTTTTTTGTTGGCGAGGAATGCTACGGTCAGCTCCGTTGCTGTTGCAGCGGTAACAACTCCCTCAGCACCGTTATTAAAGACTACAGTATTGTTCGCAGCTGTTGTGTTAAAGCCACTGCCTCGAATCGTGATCGTGTTCGCGATTGCGGACAGGCTGGAAGTGCTGGTCGTAACAACAGGTCGTACGGTTCCAACGCGAACCGTTGAGCCATTGCTGATTCCATTGGTCGTTACCGTGGCATTGAGATTGCCTGCTGTCGGTGGCGAAGTTAGTGAAACGGTAAGCGTTGTTGCCGTTGCGGCGCTTACGGTGCCCACTGCCCCCGAATCAAAAACGATCGAATTGTTCGCGAATGTTGTGTCAAAACCTATACCAACCACAGTTACCGTCGAAGCGTCTGCGGCAACTCTTGCAGCGGCATTCGCTAAAACCACTGGCGCGACAGACGCGATCGTTTCGTTGGTATTGCTGCTCAAGCTATTGGTGGTAACCGTCGCACGGAGCAAGCCGGCCTTAGGCGGCTTGACTCCAAAGGTAACCTTCAGTGAAGTCGGCGTTGCTTCCGCTATTGTTCCTGTTGCACCGCCAACCAGTGCGACGGTATTGTTCGCCAGAGTCGTGTCAAATCCATACCCAGTGATAATGACGAAACTGGCATTAACCGGGATTACGTTTCCAGAATTGGAGGTCACGACAGGAGTAATCGTGGCTACTTTTACCGCCGCACCGCCACTGATGCTGTTTACGGTGATCGACGCATCCAGGTCCCCAGCTGTCACCGGTTTGGTGGAGTAAGTAACCGTAATCGATGTGGGTGTTGCTGACGTCACAGCGCCAACGGCGGAATCGCTAAACGAAAGAACATTGTTAGCCAGGACCGGGCTAAAACCGAACCCGTTGATAACAAGGGTGGTCTGATCGGCTCCCCGATTGGTTGTCGATGTCGTCACGACGGGCGTTATTCTCTTGATCTGGACCGCCGTTCCGCTGCTGATTCCACCGCTTGTGACCACGGCAGTCAGCGGACCAGCTGTTGCCGGCTTGGTCGTCAATGTAACAACCAAAGAAGTATTGTCTCCACTAGCGACTGTACCTACCGCACCATTGTTGAACACAATGGTGTTGTTGGACAACGTGGAATCGAATCCAAATCCATTGATGGTGACGGTGCCAATATTGGCTGCCATGTCTGTTGTGCTAACTGTGACAACGGGCGCGACGGTAGCCACCTGAACATCCGAGCTCGACGAGCCATTGGTCGTCACAGTGGCGTTTAGGATTCCTGCTGCCGTGGGCTTGATAACAAAGTCGACTGTCATTGATGTAGGGCTAGCGGAGCTGACAGTACCGGTGGCGTCATTGTTGAAAACGACCGTATTGTTAGAAGCAGTCGCGTCAAAGCCAAAACCATTGATGGTGACTGACGTTGCATTGGCAGCCACGTTAACGGTGCGGCTCGTAACCACAGGAACGACCGTACGAACCTGATGGGTCGTACCCGCGACACCATTGGTTGTCACGGTCGCGTTCAATGCGCCTGCGCTGGTTGGCTTGGTTGAGAAGGCAACTGTTAGCTGTGTTGCAGTCGCTAATGTGACTGTACCAAATGCCCCGTTATTGAAAGCAACGGTATTGTTTCCCGCAATCTTATCGAAGCCGAAACCATCAATGGTCATCGTCGATGCGTTCGCTGCTAAATTGGTCGTTGTTACCGTTGCGACGGGCTTGACGGTCGCTACTTTGACAGCCCCGGCACTACTAACCCCGTTGGTGCGAACAATGGCAAATAAATCGCCAGCGACTTTCGGAGAGGTCGTTAGGTTGATTGTCAGGGAGGTTGCGGTTGCGGCTGTCACAACTCCAACCGCTTTACCGTCGAAGTCGATAATGTTATCGGCTTCGGTTGTGCTAAACCCAAAACCGTCGATGGTCATTGTGGTTGCATCGGCATCAATGCTCACCGAACTAGCTGTCACGACGGGAACCACGGTAGCAACGCGAACATTGGCCCCACTGCTAACCGTGTTGGTGACGACTTCTGCTGTCAACGGACCTGCCGCGGTCGGCGGAGTTGTTATCGAAACGGTCAATCTGGTGCCAGTCGATGCTGTCGCTGTTCCCGCCGCCCCATTGTTGAAGTTGACGACATTGTTGGCAAACTGTGTATCAAACCCTGTCCCAAAGATATAGATCGACGAGGCGTCGGCGGCTAGGGCTTCGGAACTGGCCGTCACTGTGGGAACAACCGTCGCAACTTGAACCGGCGTTCCACTATCCTCCGTCAAAGTGCTGACGACAGCGGTAAGGATCCCTGCTTCACTGGGGGGAGTTGTAAATTCGACCGTCAATTCGGAATCGGTCGCGCTAATAACCGTTCCGACCCCGTCATTAAAATCGACGGTGTTATTCGCAACAATAGGATCGAACCCCGACCCATGGATGACGATGGCTGGCACGTCCTGAAAGACACTTGTGGTCGTGGGATCTACCACCACGGTCAACAAAGCACGTTCTTCCAGCGACTCGAATGGGAGTCGTCTAGCGACTCGAGTTCGCTTGCGCTCCGCCCGACGATGAGTTTCACGATCTGCCCCAAACCACGAACGCACATTTAACCGGGACCAGAAAGATGGGTTCTTAGCCATTCGAAATCTCTATCAAAACTGAGAGTAAACAGGGTAACGTTGTCGCCATCGGCAAAACTTGAGCAAAACATTGGTGGAAAGCGTTTTGGGACATGGAACTCCTCAAAAACCGACTTCACTCGCCGTAAAGATGGAAAAATTGGGTCTATTACTCCCACCCAATGGGGTATTTAGCTAGCTAACGCAACTGGGCTCTAAAATTCGTCGAACAGACAACATCCCAACCACGAAGCATTGTTCCGTTTCGATCTTCGGGTTGTGGACGAGGCCACGAGTCCTGCCCATGCTGAAAATCACAAAGGACCTGTAACCTCGTCCGTCACGGAACTTCGACGAACGAAGACGTCACAATGTCTGCACGATCCACCAATTGGTGCTACACTCACGACTCGTTGTTTCCCAAGCTCCAAAACTCAATTTTCTGATCGCCATGTTTCGATTCTTACTTGCACTCTTTTGCACCTTTTTTCTCTCCCCAATTTGCATTGCAAGACTAGACGAAGCCGTCTTGATCGCAACTGGAGACGCAAATGGCCCTAAGCAACCTCAAGCCGCAGTATCGTCCGATGGTACGGTCTATACCGTATTTGGGTCCGGCGAAGATATTTTCGTATGCAGTTCGAATGACAGCGGCAAAAGTTTCAGCAAGCCAACCGTTGCTTTCCAAGTCCCCAATGTTTCGCTTGGAAGCAGACGTGGGCCGCGGATTACTGCACATCGCGACACGTTGGTCATCAGTGCCATCGGAGGCAAACAAGGCAAGGGCCGCGATGGTGATGTGCTCGCATGGCGATCCAGCGATCGCGGAGCATCATGGCAAGGTCCTGTTATGGTCAATGACACGGCGGATTCCGCTCGCGAAGGTCTACATGCCATGGCGGTTTCCTCCACTGGCGAAGTCTGGTGTACATGGCTAGACCTTCGCAATAAGCGAACGGAATTGGTCGCCTCCAAGTCAACGGATGGCGGAGCAACTTGGTCTGCCAATGAACTTATCTATCGCTCTTCGGACAAGAACATTTGTGAATGTTGCCATCCCTCGATCGCGATCCACGACAAGACGGTACACATGCTCTTTCGCAACTCGATTTCAGGCAACCGGGATATGTATTTGACTTCCATGACGTTCCAAGGGAACAAGTCCAAAGCAGATTCTATCCGGTTGGGCAACGAACATTGGAAACTTAACGCTTGTCCAATGGATGGTGGCATGCTCACCGTCGATAAGAAAGGTTTGGTTTCAACGATTTGGCGTCGCGGTCGTGAGATTTTTCTTGCAACCAACGATGGAACCGATGAGCAACTGGTCGGTGTTGGCGAGCAACCTTGGATCGCTTCGACAGCCAATGGTCCAGTCGCAATCTGGTCGACGCGGAAAGACGGCGAACTCAAGTTGAAGAGCGCTTACTACACCGAAGTACAATCGATAACACAGAATGCTCGCGATGCCGTTATCGTCACGGAACCGGTATTGGGCAAAGCGGCTTACGTATTCTGGGAACAAAACGAGAACGGACGATCGAGTGTCTTTGCAAAGTCAATACCGTTTTCGCCCCAGTAAAATAAACGCAAAACAGGGGGTGGTCTGAAGCTCGCTCAGAAGTCAAGAATTCAAATCGATAGCCGGTGCAGGCCCTACCTCGAATACTTCTGCAATGACCGTGGCTCGCGTTCACGTCGCCCGTTTGATGTCAATTTTCGCCATTGCCGAAAATGGGGACGCGAAGGGTAACCGAGAACGCTATGATTGTGGCAATTGGCGAGGTTAAAAACGATTGAGGACAATCGTTCGACACTGGCCTCAATCCTAACCGCATTGACTGACAACCTGTTTTGAAAATCCATGCCCAACAAAATCCTTTTCCTTTGTACCTGGAATTATTATCGAAGCCGTTTTGCGGAGATCTATTTCAACTGGGAAGCGTCGGCTGCGAAACTCAATTGGACCGCTGACTCTCGCGGTCTGGCTCTGCCTGAATCAACTCCCAACACGATCTCAGGCTACACCGTCAACTACCTCAATCAACTTTGCATCCCGTTCGATCCTGTCCGAACGCCGATGGACGCGACCGAAGACGATTTTGCCAATTCCGATCGCATCATTGCAGTGAAACGGGACGAGCATTTGCATTGGGTACAAAAACGATTCGATCGATTTGCTGACCGAGTAGAATATTGGGATATCCATGATGTCGATGCATCTACTCCCGAGGAGCAATTACCGCTCCTCCATGCAAGAGTGCGTGAGTTGGTTGCTGAACTGATCGCCTCGTGAACCCCTTTCAATTTGATTCCCCAATGAACCACCACGACAATCTGGCTGCCCATCGACTGCTGGATGCCAATCTCAACCGCGCCTTCGAAGCGTTACGGACTCTCGAGGACATCGCCCGTTTTCAAGATCAGGCCGTGTTCCAATCGAAGTACAAAATTCTTCGGCATCAACTTCGGGAAGCGACCCAAGGCTGGAGCCACGACCAACTTTACGGCAGTCGCGATGCAAACCAAGACGTAGGTCGCGAAACCAAAACCACATCAGAAGCGTTGCGAACCGGCGGATTGTCGGAAATCGCCGAGGCAGCCTCGCAACGCATTCAACAGTCGCTTCGATGCCTCGAGGAGACATCGAAGTTCATCTATCCGAGTTCTGCAGCGACCATCGAAACAGTCCGCTATCAAGTTTACGACATCAATGCTCAATTGCTGCTGTCCCAGAAACGCGACTTGGAGTTTCTGAAGCAATCAAAACTCTATGTGCTCGCCGATTGCCAACTTCCGCTAGGGCAATTTATTCAACGCGTGCAAGAGATTAGCCTCGCTGGCGTCGATTTGATCCAAATTCGGGATAAACAACTTGATGCACAGGAGCTCATACACTTCACGCAATCGGCCATCGAAGCCGTCGATCCGAAACGAACTCGTATCATCGTCAATGACCGGGCCGATATTGTGCAATGCACTTCCGCGTTTGGTCTGCACGTCGGTCAAACCGATTTGAGTGTCGCCCAATCCCGATCGCTCATTGCTCCATCATGCGTCGTCGGGCTGTCAACTCACAATCTCGATCAGGTAAAGCATGCCATCGAGGTTGGAGCTGATTATATTGGTTGTGGGCCAACCTTCGCATCCAACACCAAGGACTTTTCGTCTTTTGCAGGACTCCCGTTCTTGCGCGAAGTAGCAGCGTTCTTGGAAGGATCGGATCCAACGATTCCGGCGTTCGCGATCGGAGGCATTGATTTATCGAACTTAGAGAGTGCGATCGAAACGGGCGTGCAGCGAGTCGCTGTCAGCAAATCGATCTGGGGAGCTGAGCGACCCGGGGCCACTGCCGAAGCCTTTCGACGAATGCTTGAAAGTTGCGCCAATAATCGCACTTGCTAGCCACAAGAGGGCACAAAATCCACAAAGGAAAGCACGAACAAGCTCATTGGGTTTTTCTCAAATCAGCACAATTAACTTAAGGTCCTCTTATTCATTCCGTTTTGTGTTGCTTGTGCTTTTTCGTGGCTAGACCATCCATTTGGCTTTGACTTTCCGTTTGCTTTGAGAAATAGTTTCTAGCTCGGCCTTGAACGGCTATTTTACAATCCAGGACCAGCCGGAAACGTCGGGCGTCTTGCAATTGAAGCGTCCTCCCAATAAGCCTATCACAATTCCATGGTCCGATCGAATTCATTCCCATTTGACTTAATCCATTCGGATACCAAAACTCAAGCACGCCGGGGGCGATTGCATCTGCCGCATGGTGTCGTGGAGACTCCTGCTTTCATGCCCGTCGGCACACAGGGGACGGTCAAGGGACTAACCATTGACCAAGTGGCAAGTACCGGTGCACATATCTTGCTCGGCAACACGTACCATCTATCGCTCCGACCGACGAGTGAGTTGATTGCGGAGCTCGGAGGCTTGCATCGGTTCATGGGATGGGATAAACCCATTCTGACAGATAGTGGTGGATTCCAGATATTCTCGCTCGGGGACATGAACAAGGTCACTGAGGATGGGGCAACCTTTAAGTCTCACTTGGATGGCTCTGTTATCCATTTGCGGCCGGAAGATTCGATTCGCATCCAGGAGCAGCTTGGCAGCGACATCGCCATGGTGCTGGACCATGTGATCGCATTGCCGGCGACAGACGAAGCCGTACGGGACGCAAGTGACCGAAGCGTGCGATGGGCCCAGCGATGCAAAGATGCGGCAGTGCGAGTGGACCAGGCCAAGTTCGCGATCGTTCAGGGTGGGCTCAATCCGGAAATGCGAGTCCGATGCGCAGAACAACTGATCGAGATTGGATTCGATGGGTATGCGGTTGGCGGATTGAGCGTGGGCGAGCCTCCACCGGAAATGTATGCGATCTTGGACAAGATTTGCCCGGTTCTTCCGACAGATCAACCTCGTTACTTGATGGGAGTTGGACGTCCGATCGATTTGGTCGAGGGAATCGCGCGCGGCATCGACATGTTTGACTGCGTCATGCCAACTCGAAACGGTCGCAACGCGTCGGCATTCACGGCCCAGGGGCAGCTAAAAATGCGAAATCTCTGTCATGCCAAAGATGACTCGCCCATAGAAGCGGACTGCCCCTGTTTGGCGTGCAAGCACAGTAGGGCTTATATTCGTCATCTCTTTCAAGCCGACGAGATGCTTGGGCCGACTCTGTTATCAATCCACAATTTGACCTTTTATCAGAGACTCATGTCCTGGGCGAGAAAAGCGATCGAAGAAGATCGCTTCGAAGAATTCTTGACTGAGCAGCGACAAAAGTTGAACTAGCTCAATTGCTGATCAGCTTTCCTTTGGCTTGGGCAAATCGGTAGTCTCAAGCCAAATACGCCTTATTCGTTCCAGTTTCCGCTGAACCGTTCGACGGGTGATTTTCATCAATTCCGCGACATCTTCATTCGAGTGCCCTTCTAGCTTAAGAAGTACGAGTTTCTTGAGGTCCGATTCGGGGAGCTGGGCCATGAGGAATTCGGACATGTCGGCGACTTCGGCAGCAAAAGCAGGGGTCGGCTCGTGCGAAGGAAGCGACTGCAACATGCTGACGCTGAAACCGTCACGGGGTTGTAGCACCGATTCATTGAGCGTTTGATTCGCATTGCGCCGCTGTTGGTGCTCATAGCGAAATTGGTTTGCAATCTTGCGACTTGTTATGACGACCAACAATGCCCAAAGGTTGCCGCGATCACCGACATCAGGAAACCGCTGTGCCTCAATTCCGCGGCAGAGGCTTCGAAATGCGCTTGCTGCCGCATCTTCCTCGTCGTAAATGCGCCGCGTGGACGGGCTCATGCGACTGCGAGCAAAGACCATGAGTCGCCGACAAAAATGCGCCCATAATCGACCTGCAGCATCATGGTCTGCTGCAGCAAGCTGTTCAATCCATAGTGAAACCGGCTCTTGCGAAGAATCGCCGAAATCTTCGGAAGTTAGTGTCACAAAAATGTTGCAGACGGTGATTTAGGTACTAGCTCGACATGCGGGGGTCGATGCCCTCATTATTGTAAGCGTAAAAAACGACCATAGTCGAAACATCCATGTATTTGTTCACGGAATGTACACAGAGGATCCACGAAATGACAAACAGTGCCTATCGAAAAAAGTGCGTTGAAGCATTTTTTCTGGGTTTATTTGTATCGGCAAACGCAACTGCTTCCGAAATTTTCGAACTGCTTGACCGAAATGCGGATGGCGTGCTAAGCGGAAACGAAGCGAAAATGTTTATGTCCTTTGATACCGAACCGGTCGAAAAACCCGATGGTGAAGTGACGAAAAAGGAGTTCAATGTTGGACTTCGACTCCACGAAAAGAAACGCGTTGAACAAGTTCTCGCCATCTACGCTGCACGCAATGGAAATCATGATGACCGTCTCTCAGGAACCGAGATGAGCGGTTACGAATTCGCCGACTTGGATGGTGACGGGAGAATTCCTTCCAAAGAATTCTTGGCGGGGATGGCAAAGCAGCGAAACAAACTTGGAGCTCTATCCCTAGACGAATTGTCCGCTGAGGGGATGCGGCGTTTTCGCCTTCTGGATAACAACGAGGACAGCAAGCTTTCTGGATCCGAGGCAGTCGGCTTGCTAATGTTCGACCAAAACGACGACAACCGTATTTCATTGGACGAGTTCATGTCCAGCATTTTCATGGATGCCGCTTGTGCTAGCCAAGCACCACCAATGCCAGCGGACAATACAACCGGCGACGCCATGCGTTCCGTCGTCGACTCAGTGAATCGACGCGATGGCAAAAAGCTACTTGGAATGTTTCGGCCCGAACTCCGCGAGATCGTCGACGCGCCCCTCATCGACTATCTCATGTACCACATCAACGTCAGTCATGGTCAATTGAGCCGTCCCGCGAATGACGCAGTTCAAGTCAAGGACGCAGGTAAGGAAGGTCAGAAACGTCACTCGGCGATTCCAGCCTGCGAAAAAGGAACCCTTTCCATTGAAATGACTATGTTCGAAGATGCCATCCTTGGAATCGTTTTCGAAAGTCCAGAGGTGGATGGCTTGAATGACAAAATGTTTGCAGACCTCATTGTGAACAAAGAAGAATGGCTTGATAAATTTGCCCATTTTTATGAAATCGATTGTGTCGCAATGATCAAAAAAATCATGGAGTCAAAAGATTCTGACGCATTTGCCATGTTTCACCCTGAAGTTCAAAGCAAGATTGGCCTCGAATCATTCCTCGAAGTCTTCAAGGGGCTTAGGATGGGATGCGGCAGCCCGGATTCAATGAAAATTGAGCTTGAGGAAGCGGGAGTTGAACCTGGCGAGAAAGGTAGACCAAGGTTTTTCACAATCACACATCGTGTTGCTGGCCCGGATGGCGTCCTGATGTTCAAGCTTAAGATGCAGTTCGTCGGCTTGCAAGGATACTTTGTTTCCGCAGGTTTCGATCCTGCCAAAGCTGTCGACGGTCCCCAGGCAACAAAACAATTCCTGTCTACGGCGGCAGTCCAGCTAATTCCTCTTTCGAAACCTGTGCCAGCCATTGTGACGAATGAGGACCTTCCTTTAGCGCCGCCCGCGACTGGAAAATCCAAGCCATGAAATCCTTGATTACTCGACTTGCACACACTTTCAAAACGATTGCAATTGCAGTTTCGCTCACCTCGTCCAGCAACGCCCAATCCAATGATCTTCAGCGATTCATCCAGCAAGACACCAACGAGGATGGTTTTCTTTCGGGGAGCGAAATAGGCCCGTTTCTTAAATTGGATGTGGACGGTAACGGAAGAGTCACTCGGCAAGAATTCTTAGAGTCAATCGTTACGCCGAAGGAAAACGTCCCCGCGAAAAAAGACCCGAACCTTCCTCTCACAAATCACGCTGCTAGACTGACCACCGATTGGGACCGTTCTTTGCGAAAGCAAATGGAGGCTGGATCGGGTTGGGCTATTTCTATCGGGGTGGATGGCTACGCAACTCTGCCGCTAAAGTGCTGTGTCGCCGACGCTCAATTAATCGCGGAGACTTTGCAACAGCGATGCGGCTTTCCTCCGGATCAGATCTTGCTCTTGACCGACAAAGAACCGGATCAACGTTGTCGACCGACCAAAGTCAATCTGAAGTCAAGAATTTCAGAGATGCTCAAACGCGTTCAACCCAACGATACCGTGGTGGTTTCATTCGCCGGACATGGAATATTGCTAAAAGATACGGGCTATCTATGCCCACTTGATTTCGATGGTGATGCGGCGGTTGCAAGCGGTTGGGAGATTGATGAGCTGCGCGTACTTCTTCAAAACTGCCGCGCGGCTCGCAAGTTACTCATTTTGGATTCTTGCCACTCCGGAGGTTCAAGCGGAAAGGCGGCTTTTGGTTCTTCGGGGATGCAGGTTGGTTCCGCGTTCAAATTGGCTCAAGGACAAATAACGTTTTCTAGTTGTCGTGCAGACGAACAAGCACTAGAAAGCCGCGAAGAAAAGCATGGACTCTTTACACTTAGTTTTGCTAGGGGCATGGAAGGATCTGCCGACTTCGACCAAAACGGAATCGTCGATAGCGACGAAATCTATCGCCACGTGCTGACCGAAGTTCCGGCGATGTCGCGAGAGCAAGACGTAACACACCACCAAACTCCCGTCCGAATCATCGGACAAGACGTCGTGGGGGTCTTTGCGCTAGCGCCTGTCCGAACTGGCCTGCCAAGCACGTCGAATCGCAAAGGGCTCAAGCCCGGCGATGTCGTCACCAACTCTCTTGGAATGCCGTTAGTCATGCTCCCCAAGGGGGTCACGGTCAAGGGCTCGCCCCTTTCTGAATACAAACGCGCAACCGACGAAGATGCTCGCGGCGTCATGCTGACCAAGCGACTGTTGATGAGTACACATGAAGTCACTCAACGAGAGTATCAGTCCGTAATGTCCGTCAATCCAAGCTACTATGCAATTGAGGGAAAGGGAGCTTCGGAAGTAAACGGACTAACGACCGATCGTTTTCCCGTAGAGCAAGTTTCATGGAGCGATGCCGTCGAGTTCTGTGCTCGACTAACGGCATTGTCCAAGGAACAGCAATCTGGTCGGGTCTACCGTTTACCGACCGAATCGGAATGGGAGTTTGCATGCCGTGCCAATAGCATGACCGCTTTCAATGTTGGCGAAGTCATCGAGGGAAATCAGGCCAACTTCAAATCGGAAACGGTTTACTGGTATTCAAAACCCTTCGACAGCCTAGGTCGATCGCGAACGATCGGCAGCTATCCGCCCAACGCCTTTGGGCTTTGCGATATGCATGGCAATGTTGCTGAGTGGTGCTCTGATTTTTACGATCCAATCCACATGGGCGAATCAACGGGAGCTCGCCCAAGGAACCTCGAAGATGTCCTGCATTGGCTTGAGGACTTTGGAGTGAAGGCTCAGGATGGATACTTAATGAAAGATACCTTCAATCCCATAGGACCAAGAGAGGGTACGGTACGCGTCGTTCGTGGCGGATCGTTCAATACCGATGGCGCACAAGTTCGAAGCGCTGCACGTCGTCAACAAAAACCAACGTACAAACACCGCACCATCGGTTTCCGAGTCGTGTGCGAACATCGCCTCGCAACCGAGTAAGGCGAGCGGCATGAACTATGCCACATGTTTTCCCTTCAACCACTTTTAACAACCCCAGTACCATTGGAGAATTCTCGATGAAACGTATTTCCCTTTACAGTGTCTTGTTTTTTTTAACCCTCTCACCCTGTGCAGCGACCTCGCGTGCGGACGATCCGGTAATCAAGAAAGCGGAACGAAAATTTGCAAGGTCCTTCGTTAATCAAGACCTTTCTGGAAAACCATTTATCAAGCAAAACTTGGACAACAGCGATTTCGAGAATGCGAATCTAACCGAAACAGACTTCGACGGTTCCAGTCTCAAAAACTGCAACTTCCGCGGCGCCACGATGAAAAAGACGAATTTCAAACGAACAGACCTCACAGGTTCCGACTTTCAGGAAGGGACCTTTGACTTCCCGAGTTTCTATATGGCGGTTCTAAACAAAGTGAATTTCGAAGAACTTGATCTTTCGACACTTCAACTCAACGAGATAAAGATGCGCGGCGCCAATTTGCGAAACGTCAAAGGAGTCCAAAATATCTATAAGAGCGATTTTTTTGAAGCCGACCTGCGCGGTGCTGACTTTTCAAAAGCGGTGGACTTCGATCCCGCGAGCTTTCGCAAAGCCCGGTACGACCAGTTCACACGATGGCACGAAGGCTTCGACCCGAAAGCCCGTGGAGCTGTCTACGAAGAGACCAAGGACGAGCCAGCCAAACCCAAAGATAAGCCAAAGACTGACGATGCAGCAATGGAAGCTGACTTTGCCAAACTAGACGGAAACAGCGATGGCATTCTATCAGGGAAAGAAATGGCATCCTGCAAAGATCGAGATGCCAACAAGGACGGTGAAGTCACTTTAGCAGAGTTTCTCTCTCGAAAGTGAGTGTTATTGGGCAAAGGCAGCCAACCTCGTCCCCTAGTAATACGTACCACCGATCATGGCACCGTCATTTCGGTTACCAAGATTTTGGAACAGCTCGATGTCGATTCCCTCCGATAGGAATCGAACTGAGCCGTCAGCGAAAACAAAGTTCGCCCCTCCCGTATGAAAGCTTCCAAACCCTCCCACCGTTTTCTCGTCCACTTCCTCTTTGACCAAAACGCCACGTCGCGTGCGCGTGGGTAAAGTGAATGCATCTGTATTGCGAAGCGTTGCTCGCGTTCCGGACATCCAACCAAGGTCGTTCGGCAAAGCGATCTTCTCCCCAAGCAGGATCGTGTTCGAAGAGCCATCCAAAATTTGGTTATATCGCATGCGACTGTTCAAGAACAACAACCCATTGTTGTCGCTGTCGATTGGAGCCTCGACACTGTGGTAACAACCAGCGTAGCTACTCTCCGTCGAAAAATTGTCGAGTTCCTTCATGCGCTGGTCAAGTGCATCGGATGGACATAAAAAGGGCGCGATCCTTACGGCACGAGCTTCTTCGTTCTCGGCTGCGTAGGCTCCAAGTTTTTGATTGATGTTTCGATAAATGGTAATCTGTTCGATGTAAGGCAAGATCTGGACAGCCCAACTAATGTGATTGCCAACCGCCTGATTCAGAATCGGTCCCGTGTCGTTGGTGACCCCTGGCGGTAAGTGCTCACGATTGAATTCATAGTGGTGCATAGCCAGTCCAACTTGACCGATATTGTTGGAACACATGCATCGGCGAGCCGCCTCGCGGGCCGCCTGCACCGCCGGTAACAACAAACCTACCAAGATCCCAATGATCGCGATAACGACGAGCAATTCAACAAGCGTGAACGCCCGACGATAATTCGCGCTTGACGGACAGTACGGTGCTCGAAGGCGAGAAAACGGCATCATAAACCTCTAGTTCGAATCGATACGGAATGGGAATAATCGGGTTCGCTGGACTCGTTGCAAATAGGGTCCAGCTTCGAGGCTTGCCACCACCTCAATCATCAACGGCTGATCTGGATCGCGAACGATCCTCGTTACTATCTCGGCGATCGAATCGCTTCCATCTCCTAACTCCGGAAGCCAGCGGTCACCTGCAAAAGCGGGTTCCGCCGCCAATCTTCCCGAAGCGCGAATCGCTCCGGCTTCACAAAGAAATTGGACTTGCATCATTTGTCTCTCGACGCGGCATTCTCGTTGACTCCGCAGCGATAACACCATGGTCGTCCCAACAATCGATGTCACGACTAACATGGTTAGGAGCACCGCCACCAAAATAGCAGCACGGCGCCGATTGCGTCTCGCAAAGCTCATGGCGTCGCTCCCAATCTTGCGGTAACTCGTGCCCATCGGTTTGCCGTCGCGGAGACTCGCATTTCAACTCGCTTGAATTCAACTTCGCCTGGAATTTCGGAATCGACCTGCAGTATGACCCGGTCTGGGCTATACTCGATTTTGAACTCGCACTTGGCCGTATCAAGCATCCGAAAAATATCTTGCTCGACTTTCTCGCCACCCGAGTTTTTAACTTCACGTATCACCGCCGTGACATCGTCACTTGCCATTCGATAAGTGATGGCGCCAGATTCCTTCAAGGTCAATACTAAGGTGCCATCGTCAGTCATTTCTTGCTTCATCGAATCATGGACATCTTCACGAAAAAACTTGGCCAATCTTGCATTGGATTGATGAAAATCGGTCCTGCTTTTAGCCTTGCTCGAAAGTCGCATGGCTTGATGGAGAACGCCGATAGACAACAAAAATATCAGGCTACTCGCTGACACCGCGATCATTGTTTCGATCAGTGATATTCCGTTTCGTCTCATGGCGCACCTCGTGTTTCGGTTTCAACTTGTTCCTCGCCACCCTTATTCTGCGTGGGAAGCCATGCAACCATCGTTATCGGTTTGGCATCCACGATTCGTTCCCAGTCGATGGACAAAACGATACGTCTACCGTTCGCATCGTCGAGCAGTTGGTGGCGCAGAACTACATCGTGGAGGGCGTCCTTAAGATCCGACGATACTTGGAGGTTCTCGAGGGCGTGGCTAAGTTGCGATTCAGGAATCGCCGTTAACAATTCGAGTTGGTTTGCGAGTTCGTGAGTCGCCAATTGGTTATTTCGAGAGGCTTTCCAAACATTGCCCAGTCGTGGCACCATAGTCGAAAGCACGCCAATGACTGCGAGCACAAGCGACGCAGCAACCAGTACTTCAATGTTCGCAGAACCTCGGGCTCTCTTTCGTTTGAACATTAGGATAGGCTCGTTACTAGTGAGACAAGTGGTCCGAAACACATGATGCAAGTCCAAAGCACAAAGACCGCGATCAGCAAAATCGTAATCGGTTGGACCAACGAAACAAGAGTATAAGCTCGGCGCCTTTCTCTCGCTCGCTTCTTGCCTGCGAGACGTAGCAATGTCCAGGTCCTCAGTTCGTTGTCTTGCATCGCGGACAGGTTTCGCGATTGTGAGAAGGTAACAAGATGCAGATTGGCTAAACTGTCCCACGGCTCGCGTCCCGCTTCGATTTTGCGGTTAGCCATTCGAAAACGCCATCGCAATAAAGGGGCTGGATGGATCTTGGCGAGCAACGACGTCGCGTTCTGGAGTGATGCGTCCCCATGCAGCGAGAGAGCCAACAAT
The DNA here is from genome assembly GCA_031424235.1 of Pirellula sp. Lineage (GTDB taxonomy): Bacteria > Planctomycetota > Planctomycetia > Pirellulales > Pirellulaceae > JBKCUI01. Next base: position 3,536 of record JANPHB010000403.1, on the reverse strand, counting down.
TGCAATACACTTCGTCGCGAACTAGCCGAGAACGCACCCGGCAAATAACGACGATAAAATCGACGCCACAAAAGCCCTACTGGCGAGAAAAAATACACGGCGACGAGAATAAAACCAAGATTAAAACACAGTCCAAAGTACTTGGCGATTACGCCTGCTAGTGCCAGGTAGAGCTGACTAGCGGCCGGGAGCCGCAGTTCGAATTCATCGAACATTCTTTTGAAAGTTGGGACGACAAAATAAAGTAACCCCAAGGTCATCGTCCCAAGCGTCGGAATCAACACGAGCGCGTAGCTGATCACAGAATTCCACTTTTCTTGGACATCGTCCGAAGTTGGTGTCTCCGTTTCAAGCAGTTGCGTAAAGGTCTCAGCAAGGGTCCCTAATTCGGTGCCGAGTCGTATTGCCGTCACTGTTTCATCCGGCAAGAGTTCGGGGATCTTCTCCAAGGCAGACGCAATACACGGATCGCGGTGCATCAACCTTGCAAATCGAATAAGTCGAGATCGGAAGCGGCGCCGATGCTCCATCGCAAAGGCACCGACCAGTGGCGGAATAGGTAACTGCTGTGCGTGTGCGGTTGCCAAAATCCGCAAGAAGGAATACTGCCGGGCAGCCATCGACTCGATCGGCAAGAAAGGACTTGCTCGCCAAAGTAAACCGAATGGCGAATTGGTAATCGTATATTGTGTTTGTTGAACCATGGCTGCCTTGTTCTCCCTATCCACTCAACGAAGTTATCAGGGAAAACAGCGGCATCATTAATGCGCTCACAATACCGCCAATCAGCCAAGCCATAGCAATCGTCATTGCTGGAGCAACAAAACTCTCCGCGAATTTAGTACGATGCTCAAGCCGCTCCATATAAATTTTCGAAAGCTGTTGAATCAAGTCGATCGAAGGTTGCTTTTCGGGGCCTGCTTGCAATGCAAAAATGAGTGTCGAGGGAAAGCAGCGCGGTATCAATCGAATGCCAAATTGCACAGCCGAATCCAGTGCGTAAGCAGCCGACAGGGCCTCTTCGCGAAAGTAGCGATAACCGCTAGCTAGACCTGCGATACGTATTGCCTCTGGCAACGGTGTCTCGATTCGTAGCAGCTCCGCCAACGTTCCGGTCAAGCGAGACATGCCAACGAGTTGCCGCTTGCTGCTCCGCGAAAAGTGTCCCAAAAAAGGAGTGTCCTGACTATGATCCAACAGAATTCGAATGGCCACCACGAGCCCAACCGCAGCTCCTGCAATCGCGACACATCCTATTAAAGTTCGGAGTGGGTACTCTGAAATCTGCTCACTAATCCACAATAATCGCATGGTAGTAGCGGGCAATCGCAGCTCGAACTCGTCAAACATCCGACGGAACTGTGGAATGATCGTAAAGGATATAACAACGAGAATGCAGAGATAGATCAATGGAACAATCACAGGATACGAAATTAGTTTCCAAATGAGCCGCTGCCGATTCGACTGCTTCAGGTACGATTGGATCCAATCGTTGAACTCGGTGGTGGTACTTCGGTTAGGAGCAAACAGCAAAACCAAAGGTAAAAACTGTGCCAATTCTCGGTCTGTAACAAATTGATTGGCTACAGCACCTTCGCGCAGTCGACAGATCAAATTCGTAAGCTGGCTATCCGACTTCAACCAAGATTGGGATCGCCAATCTTCCAAGCAACGAATCATCTCTTCGCGTTGACAAAGACACCGATCAATTGTTTGTATCCAACTTGGAATCGTTCCTGGTCCGATCCTTTGAACGTCCAGTCCCCGACTTTGAAGTTCCAGTGCCGCTGCCGCTGAGTTTTCGGAATAGACTTCGCCGTCTAGAAAACTGCTGTCTGGAGCAATCGCTTGGTACTCGAATCGAAGCATCAGAAGTCTCTAGGGCTTGGAAAGTTGGTGAAGCAAATCGGTCAATGGCCAAAACAAACAAAAAACATAGCCGAAGACCAAAAGGCCACTCAGAAACGTACCCGCGATCAATGGAAACCAACGCAACCACTGTCGAGAAGCAAAAGCCGAAGTCTCACGGCAAAGTGCCGCTGTTAGTTCATTGGACCGAATACCTGCCGCTGTTTTCTCGCTCCCGTTTCCATCTGCTTCGAAAAGCAATTCCTTTGAGTGTCGTGCTTCTCGCTCCATTTGCTGAGCTCGCCTCAACGAATGAATCGTAATCCTATGCATGGGTACAAACGGTACAAGCCAAGACGGCACTCGCAGCCACAACAGGATGATCAATAACATAAGAACGTTCGCAACTAGTGAGCCAATTCCGGAGTATGTATTCAAAGTTCCGAGAAACTTCAAGCTCGCTGACGGCTTCAAATTGCTTACTTGATACATATCCTTTAGTTCAGGGTAAAATCGTCCAACGAAAAGCGTCATTCCTTGCGCAACTAGCCACAATACGAGGAGGAGCGGAAGCAACACCTTGGTAATGCTCCATCGCGTTTCGGACTCGGCGATACCGCATTCGAAAAACGATTGCATGGACTGAACCGTTCGTTCGCCACCCTTCCACGCACGTAGTGCATTGCGATAGTCTAGATGCAGACTCACATCGTTTTCGATCAATTCGTCGATTTCAGCAGGCGGTCGCTGAGTGGACTTCATTCGGTCAGTGAGCTTAGCGACAAACGCCTCGATTTGATTGGGGGTCGATAAATCCCCAATAGCCATAGGCACGCCGGCTCGCAGAACGAGTAGCAATTGTTCATTGAACTCTCTCACATCCGACATCGGGCGAAAACAACTTTCAAGAATTGAACAAATCCAGAACAACTTCGAAGCTGAAGTTTGACAGATTGCGAACGAGAATACAACCACACGTTCCATGGTAAGTGGGATAGGCTTCCAGCCTGTCGATTCGTTTATTGACAGACTTCCAGCCCACTACTTTCAATATATCCTATTCGACTTCACACAAGCAATTGGTTACTGGGGAGGGTGAGGCTCCTGCCGATGTAGGATGGGACCATTGTCCCGTCCCTTAAACTAGTTCGGGACAATGGTCCCAAACTACTTCTAGCGCATGCAGACCTTGGCGTAGACCGCTCGGCAGGAGCCTCGCCCTCCCACGCGTCTTTAACGGAGCTGGCAAAGCAATAGATATTGAAATCAGTGGGCTAGATGCTTATCCCACTAAACTAAAACACTCTCGAATCATTCGAAATTCGATAGACTTGTAAACTCAAGCTCCACTACCTCAGTCCCATCGACTCGCACATTTCTCGTTCGCAGGACGCGTTTCCCCAGTACTGGATCTTTGCCAACGAGTTCCACTGTCCAGTCGCCCGGCCAAAGTTCTTGAAACGAAAAAGGTTGACCGTAAATAAAATTTGCAATCGGCATCGAGAACGTTGTTTCCTGGTTACGGACTGTGATTCCCGTGGGAAGGATGTCAGGGCAATCGCACGTTAGCAGCATGAATAACCTGCGAGTAGCTTCTCAATCGCAGAGTTATCCCAGCCACATCGCTTACGCTTGCCTCGAATTGCATCTTTAATCGTAGTGTCCTTTTGCAGAATGTTTAACGCCAA
>JANPHB010000402.1:0-44116 GCA_031424235.1 Pirellula sp. | reverse complement strand
GCGCCTCCAGTCTCAAGCACATGTGCGAACGTTCGTTCGACCTTCTCGCTCCGAAGACGTTGCAGCTTTTTACCCTTTTTCCCTTTCATGCGGCGTCGATTGGCTTCGATCGCGCGGCGTTCATGTTTCGTTCGCTTTTTCCAGTTTCGCCCCTTGGGTTGATTCGGCTCGGGGATATAGGTTCGATAGTTAGTGCCTTCTGCCAACTGATTCATCATGTCCGTTGAGTGGTAGCCCTTGTCCGCGGCTACTTCTCGAATCTCTGTCTTGCTCCCAGCTTCGCGCAGATGGATTTGAGCCATGTTCAAGGAGTCTTCAAGCGTTGCTGTATCTGCTGCTGTTCCGTGGTAGATCTCAGCTCCTAGAATCATCCCCGAATCCAAGTCGACGACGTGTTCGGCCTTGTAGGCCAAATGTGTTGTCCCATCTTTCATGCGGGTGATGCTCGCATCTGGATCTGTCGGACTCTTCCAATCTTCGTTCGAAACTTTCTTGCCTTGGCGTTTCTTGTCGAATCGACGAACTTCTTCGTCCGTTGGCTCTTGATTAGCTTGAACAACTCCTTGTTCCCGCATCAACCCAATCACGTAGGTTCGCCAGTTTTCCTCTGTGTCGCGTCTGACGATGCTCTTCATAGCTGCATCGGCCTCCAATGTCGAAGAATCGACTGCGACTGTTTTGCCCGTTAGCAACTTTTTCTCTACTGCAACCCTCAGCACCCACTCAAATACCTTCTCGTGAACTTCCTGCGGTAGACGTTCACGTATATGCGTAAGCGATGAATGATCAGGAGTGCTCTCTGTCAGCTGAATGCCCAGAAACTTACGAAGAGACAAACTATCGGCACATCGCCAGGCGATCCCACGTTGAGATTGAATACCCTCGAAGTAGCCGATGAGCAGCATTCGGAAGTAGACTCCTGGTGGAATACCAGGCCGTCCCTTGTCCTTGTAGTGCGGCAGGCAAATGGATTCGATCCAAGTATCGAAGCCAGCTTCAGCAAGCAGGCTGTTGAGCTTGGTATAGAACACATGCCCATCCGAAGAAGGTAGAACATTTGCAGCAATAAATAATTCGCCCTGCTGCAGTTCTTTGCGACGCCCCAATGCCATTGACCACATCCTCCATGAAACCAAACCAATTGATGTTGGTAGGATAGCGCATTTCATCCTTTTTTCAACGGGCTGCTAACGCCCAACGGCTAATTCACCGGTAAAACACATGACGATGTTATTCTAAACCATAAAGGCCGGCTGGTGGGATCAATTGGCCGCCGACTACGCCGAGTCCCTGCTTCTGGAAGAATCGCGGTTCTATGCTGAAGTTGAACGCGACGTTGTTTCTTCCGCTATCCACTGTTGAACCCACGCGTATGAGGAACGACTCGCCGATTCGCGTTACGCCCAGAGATTGGCCAATATTTCCTGTCTTTCCAAGGTCCACGGATGTCCCTCCGACCGCTGCCCACTTTTCGTTCAAACGATAGTTGAAGGAAGTCGTAAGCAGCAATGAGTTGATGGGGCCATTAAGGCTTGTAAGTCCAAAATAAACGTCACCGCGGCCCGGTCGGGATAAAACAGAACCGACGGTGGTGGCTTTCAGTCCAGACTGGAAGAGATCGTAGTATCCATCGCTGATCAACGTAACTCGGTCTCCGATGTGATAGCGGAAGTCATAGTTGATTCCACCCAAGCTTTGACCGAAGTTGTCGCGATCCGGATTTCCAAAGTAGATCGCATCGACATCAAACTCGATCACATCGGCAATTCGTTCTCTTCCCGCCACGCCTCGCTTGGTCTGCAAACGCTGGTGCACTCCGAATCGCGATTGCAATTGGTTGGTGACAACTTCGGAGCTGGCAGCCGAAACGTACCGCTGCATGGCTTGGCGGGCCGCTAACTTCGTTGCATCGAATTGGTCTGGTAGGACGCCACCGAAGGTATTGAAGACAAGGCGTCGCCGGAAGTGCTCCTGCGAGTTGTCATCGATTGGGTTGTAGAGTGGAAACTGATTGAGGTCGCGCGTTGTGTCCGCATACAAGAATTCGCTTTCAAACGAAACTTTGTGTGCCATGCCGTTGAGATTGAGAACACTGCTTTGGATCTCGGGGAAAGTACGCCACATCGGCAACGAAGACTTCACGCCAGCTTGTCCGGTCAATCGCGTGATGTCGTTTCCACTCACGTCTTGTCCCCACTGGCCCGCTTCGCCAGAGAGAAATGGGACAAATTTGTAGTATCCAGTATCGAAGGGGAGATTCAGCTCGTGCCGCGTCACGGCATGCAGGCCTGACGCGTTGACTTCCCATGGCTGTAGCTGAAATTTGGTCGCTTCCTGTGCTGTCGTCGGCGTGGAGGCCACTTGCTGTTTCGCGTATCCGATGTCCGAATGCGTGTAGTAGGTAAACATGTCGCCGATGGATTGACCAAGCCAATAGTGATCTAGTCGCGGTAGCCATTGAGTCTCTGTGTAGAAGTTATTGACTCTGGCTTGTCCCCAGATATCGATCATCTGTTGGTCGTAGTATTGTCGAAAACGAAGAGCGGTGGAGTTGTCTTTTTGGGTGTCCCACTCCTGCTCAAAGTATTGCTCCATGAAATTGCGGTCGCTGATCAATCCGACTTCGGCCCACAACTCAGTATCAGTGGAAAGACGCTGTTTGTGTTTCAAAAGAAGTCGACCACGGGTGTCGCGTTCCGGTTTGAGGCCGGATCGGTCTGCACCGATAAAGTCGAGGCCTTTGTCCTTGAGGCCCCATGCATCGAGATAACCATTCGCGGGTCCAAGAAGTAGGTTGGGCACGTTATAGGTAAAGTTGGTTCCTAATGCGAAACCTCGTTCGCTCAAATAGTCGGTGGATGCCTTCCATCGCGAGCCATCGATTCCTTGCAGTCCGAGTATCTGATACAAGTCGAAATCGACCATGACTTGATTGCCGAAGATTTTATCGTTTTTGTACTTGAGCCCCGTTACGTAGAAGTTCGAGGTGTCGACGTTGGAGTTCAGGAAAGGCCAGTAAAGGACGGGAAAGCCCTCGATGTAAACAAAGTTGTTTCTTGCTTTGGCCTGCATACCGGTTTGGTCCGGTGTCCTTCCGACAAATGGCAAGCCGAACAAGTTTTGCTTGGGCTCGTTGCTTCGATCGCTCAGTTCGATTCGGTCGGATTGCAACCAATAGCGAGGAACGCCTAGTCGGCTGCTGGTCAGCGCGGCGGAGTAGGCCATAAAATTCTCGCGTGAACGCTGTTGGATCACGTCCGCCTTGAGACGAACGATCCCTTCGTATTGCGGAGCCGGAGTCAGTACTTCAGCGCCGAGTATCATGCCGTACTCCGCTTGGACGTTGTAGTACATGCGTTCAGCATATATCTTGCGTTGTCCTTGCTGGAAGACGACGTTCCCTTCGATGTAGATCTCGACGGGCAAGTCATCGATCTTCTTAGAGTTTAAGCGGGTTGCATCGGCGGTCCAGATGACAGCGTTGTCAGCTTCGATAAGAACCGTCCCTAGATCCATCGGTCCAGAACCTGTTTGAACGGCGGCCCCACCAAACAAAAGCCTTATGCCCCCTCGGAGCGTGATCACGGAATCCCCTCGGTCCGGGCGGTTCATCGTGGTCAACTCGGGATTCGTGCCACCTCGAGGGCCAAAATCAAACGTTCGAGCGCCGATGCGAGGCGGGGTTCGAACTGCGTTAGGGTCCGCAAATGCGACCGGGCCGGCCACAGGTGCTGGCCCAAAATCCACTTGCCCTGGTAGTTGAAACGATTGAACGTCTTCCATTCTGGCCGGCGCGGGTTGAATGGATTCGAAAAGCTTAGGCGCACCCGCGTCGATCACGGTGCCGCCGAGCTGAGTATTGCCGATTTGCATACTTGGCGCCATCGCACCATTGGGTATCTCTATTCCGCCACGTGGAGTTGACTGAACGCCTGGACGAGGTAGTGTCTCAATCTGGGTTGCAAGTTGTGTACGCGTTGAATCGTTGTTGGTCCAAGCGACTGCGTTTCGAACCGAACCACGGTTGGACCAATTCAAGTCGGGCACCTGCCCATTGGTTTGTTCCCAAACGTCGACGTGGAAACCAAGATCAAGGTTGCTAAACAAGCGTCCCATCCACTCTTGATCTTCGATGCGTTGTTCCTCGGACCAGCGCACAACACAATTGCCAATCGTTTGCAGGATGACTTTCTTGGGCTGCTGTTCCGTAGAAGATTCCGTTTGCGTTCGATCAACCCAAATGTGAGCCTTGTCGCAAGTTGCAGAAAACGACCCTTGGTAGATTCGACAGCCGCCTGTGAAAGTGTAGATGTCGTACACGCCCTGCTGTTGCTTGGTCGCTTGGTGCGAAAAGATGTCGATCGCAAATTTCGGGTCGGAGAGAGGGACCCCGATCTCGCTATCAAAATTCCCATGAGCGTTCGAGGGGACGAGGGCAACGAGATGCGGTAGGACCAGAAAAAGCGCAGCAGTCCACATGCTCACGATTGCGTGGGCAAACTTTCGAACGGCCATTCGGCTCAAACGCTGCCATGGTGGCAGATCTTGAACCTTTTGGTTTGAATCGGTCGGGGGACTCCGTTCCACTACCGAATCGCTCTCCGTGGGTTAAATGGGTTGTTCTTTTGGGGCAGTCATCTTTGAAAACCCTCTTTTGGGTGCCTAAAGCTCCGGCCGGAGTATAGGAATCCAAAAAATTCACCTCAAGACGAAGGTTTAGCTAAAGTCCGCAAATCCGATCTGCCGAATGATAGAAGCCAGGAAAAAATGTCAAATTCTCTTCCGCACAATTCCCAACATCGCCAAAGCCCCTAATCCTCTCAGACTGTTGAGGCGATGAATCCGGTTTCAATCATGTCAAACATAGATTCACTTGCAACCCATTTGATCCAGCAGGGCCATTGGTCTGAGGCGGTATGCTTGTACCGGGATGAGCTGGGACTTTCGTTGCCACAAGCCGAAGAAATTGTCCTTCAATTGGCGGACAACTCTGGAATTCAATATCCAGGAAGATTCCTGTCTTGGCTAGCAATTGCCTTCGCCGGTTTTTCGCTGTTCGGACTGGTGGGGGTGTTACAACTCGTTCTTTCGCGATAAGGTCGTAGTTTGGGACCATTGTCCCGAACGATTAAGTGGACGAGACAAACGAATACGCGGACGGGACAATGGTCCCATCCTACGGAAAAATGCAATCGTTCCCAGACTCCGCCTATTCTCTTGTCAAGTCAGGTTTCCAGGTCAGCTTCCAAGGCGACTTCGAGACAACGTTCAGCGAGCCTCGACCGAATGCGAAATTCCCGATTTTGTCATCCTGGCAATCGGGCGGAAGCGTTATTCGGAAATTCCCTTTTTGATCGTGTTTGCCTCGATATTCAAATTCCCTACCGGCTGAGTCGAGTATCAATACCGAAATCCAGTCCGCTCGCAATTCGGCCAAATCGACGCCTTCGATGGAGCCCTCGAGAACTCTTCCTTTTGCAATTAGAATTGGCGGAACCGGTTTGGGCGCATCTTCATTGCCGACGACGATTTGATGGCTCTCAATGAGTCCAGAGATATAGTATCCATCCGGCAACGTCTCGGTGTTACTCACTTCGACGTCCCACGTGCCTAATTCAAGCGTCACCTCACCGATGCCATCCTCCTCGGTTCGTCCTCGCGCAAAGCATAGGCCATTGTGTGTTCTTTTGCGAAAAATAACTTCTATGTTCGGGTGCCCCAGAGAATGCGATGTGTCAACGACGGAAAACTGGACTTGTCTGGTCTCTGGAAACTTAAGTTCAACGGTCGAAGTCGAGTTTGGAACAATCGCAACGGGGCCAGCGGACACGTGCACGCCTCTGCGGAAGTCATACGCGATCTGGACATCAACCTGATCGATAGGAATGTCGTTGATCAGACACTCGCCTCGGCCATCGGTTCTACCACTTGTAGAAAACTCAACGGTAGGCTTTTTGATTAGCAATCCATTGACCGCTTCTTCTGACGATCTTACGGAAACAAGAGCGTTTGGCATCGGAACTCCTTTGTTGTCGACGACCTTACATCGCAGAGAACCTTGAAAGTCGGTCCAAACGAGTTGAAGCGTTGAATCTCGATCCCAGTTTTCGGGAAGCAAGAAAGATCGGCTTCCTCTTCCGTCGAGATCAACTTGCACTGATTGAAGATGTTTTGCGATGGCTCCTTTGAGCCTCGTTCTACCAGAAAAATCCGTTTTCGTTTGGAGTTGCTGAATCACCGCATTGGAAAGTTGATTGGTCCCTCGCGACTCTTTCGGTGCAACCTTGGCGTTCTGAATCGGCTTCATGCGTTCATCATAAACGACCACTTCAATATTGGATTCGCTCTGCATGCGCACTTGAAATGGACGCAAACCGGCCTTCGCTGAACTAACGAAGTCGCAAGCTTTTCCCTCCGCGATCAGAAATGCAGCCAGTCCTATGGGATCGTTGGTGCGCCGCTCAACGCGAAACTTGCCGGACATATCAGTGGTTGCTAGATGCGATGTGGCAATCGACGCTGGATCATGCAACTCGAAAAACAAATAGTTCCGATCGCAATCAAGTACTTGAACGTTCTCAAGAGGCCGACCATCCGCATCAACAACCGTGCAGTCAAGAAACTCTAGCTTCGCCAACTTTGCCTCCACTTCTTGCCCCTGTGATTGCAACGCAAGTACAGAAAAGAAAAGGGCAATAGCATAGGCTTCAAGACACATGCGTCGAAAGTTTTTCAAGAGTGAGTTCCTCGAATGCCGCGATAGGGATATCGCATATTTTATCACATAAACAGCACAGCACAGTTAAGTAAGTACCGAAGTGTTTTTGGGGCAATTGGGAGTTTGCTGGTTACCCACCGGACGGCCGTCCGGTGAAGAGGCTTCGTTTAACGGTCAGCCGTAGGCGTACCGAGTGCTATTGACAGTACGCCTACGGCTGACTGTTAAACGAGTAAATCAACGCAGCCGCCTTAACTGCGGAGCAGTGGCATTTGAAAGAAACGGATAAAGATCTGTTCATACGTACGTCAATCACCAAAACAGCATCCGGATCGAAGCCAAGCCGGTCAGAATCAAGATAGTGCTGTCAAAAAACCGCTGAGGAATTCGCCGAACGACTAAGGTTCCGATCCAAAGCCCCAACGCAATCAACGGAATGAGCATCGCGTTCAGTGATAGAGTGTCCAGCCGTATTAATCCCAAGCTCCAACTGAACGGGATCTTGATGACGTTGAGCAACAGAAAAAACCAAGCGGCCGTCCCAACAAACTCTAGCTTGGGTAACCCGATGGCCAGCAAGTACAAGCCAAAAACGGGTCCTGCCGCGTTCGCCAGCATTGTGGTCAGTCCGACTAAGATCCCCATGCTCCATGCAAACCAAGCGGCGTGTGGAACATCTGCCAACCACTCCTCCTTCCACAAACGAACGATCTGCAATAGCGTCAGTCCGAGAATGATTGTGCCGATCAATGGGCGGTAGTGTTGCTCTGGAAGCCAGAACATCAAGAGCCATCCCATGACGACGCCGACCAACGTCGGTGGCATCATGCGTCGTACATAACTCCAGTTGGCACGTTTGCCATAGACAAACATAGCGAAAACATCGCCAGCGATTAGCATAGGCAAGACGATGCCAGTCGAGTTCTTTGCCCCGAAGACCGTCGCGAAGAGATAGACATGCACCATGCTGACGCCCGAAAAGCCGCTCTTGGTGATCCCGATACCGAACGCTGCGATGGCCAACAGCAGCCAATCGAAGTAGCTGTTTGGCGCCATGCTCAAACGTTCATTTCGTCGAGACGATTGAGAAAGGCTCGCAATGCTCTGGCGCGATGGCTGATCGCGCGCTTGACTCCAAGCCCCATCTCGGCAAACGTTTGATGATATTCGGCGATCTCAAACAATGGGTCATAGCCGAAGCCTCCGGCACCTCGTTGTTCTAACAAAATTCGGCCCCAGCATTCCCCTTGTGTTTCGATATGGATTTGGCCATCCGGATCCGCCAATACGATCGTTGACACGTAGTAGGCTTGACGTTTGTCCAACGGTAATGATGCCATTTCTTTTAAGAGCAATTCGTTGTTCGATTGGTCAATGGCTCCTGGGCCCGAGAACCTCGCGGAATAGATTCCAGGCCGACCGCCTAAGGCGGGCACGCAAAGGCCACTATCCTCACCGATCGCCCACAAGCCTCGATGGCGTGCTTGCGAGATGGCTTTAAGTCTTGCGTTCTCGAGAAAGGTCGTGCCTGTTTCGTCGACATCAAACATATCCGGGAAGTCCGCCGGCACTTTGATTTCAAATCCGCGTGGCGCGAGTAAGTTAACGAGTTCGACAATCTTCTTGCGATTGTTTGTGCCTAGGTACAGTTTTTTGATTCTTGTTGGAATCGAAATTGGGTCTTGCATAATCGAACAGTTTAACACACTTCGACCATTCGTCGCAGAGACCATTCACTTCCCCTCGTGCGAAACGCAATAGAGATTCTTTTCGCCTCGAATGAAGAGTTCATCCCCGACGATCGCCAGCGAGGCATTGACGGGTTCGTTGAGGCGGTTGACGGCAACGGTTCGAGGAATGTCCGCGTGCGTTATGACTTCGGTGGTTCCCGCCAGGTCCGTCACATAAACAAAACCGTTGGCTCCGACGGGCGATGCATAAATATTCCCCAAGGAACCCAAACGAACTGCGCCTGGCGAATCCTTGCCGGTCGGACCATGCACTCGCGTGAGTACATTTTGATAATGGGTCAGGAAATAGAGGGAGTCGTCGTAGAGAAGCAGCGAGGGAACATACGGAGTCCCGCGTGCTCTTGACCAAAGAACTCGCTCCGAGCCGGTTAAGTCTCCTTTGGCGCCTCTCAAATCAATCGCCATCAACATCTTCTTTTCATAACTGCTGCCGACGTACAAGATATCGTTGGCGAACACTGGGGTCGCTACAATGTTGGACGAGAGGCCACCGCATTCCCATTGGACCTCACCAGATGTCAAAGCGTACCCACGAACACGATTGGTACCGCACACGATGACTTGTTGCTGGCCCTCGTAATCAATGATGATTGGTGAACTCCAAGATGTATCCTCATCGCGATCGCGTCGCCAAAGTTCTTTGCCCGTGTTCTTTTCGAGAGCCACCAAAAACGACTTCTCCTCATGGTCCCAGTTGACGACGAGGATGTTCCTATAGAGCGTTGGCGACGCCCCCTCGCCGTGCCCGTGCTTGGAGTGCATTTGTCCGAAGTGTTTTTGCCATTCGATTTTCCCATTGAAGTCAAGACAGTAGAGGCCGTGCGACCCGAAGTGGGCGTAGACATGCTGGCTATCAACAACCGGAGATGCCGAAGCGAGGCTCGCGGTATTGTGTCCTGCTTCGGTGGGAATCGCTTCGTGAACGACCTTGGACCAGAGAAGCGTCCCATCAAGTCGATTGACGCACATCACCACGAATTGAAACTTGCTATCGACAGGAAGATTGTCGTGTTCGCCAGGGCGTCCACTCATTTTGGGAGCGAGCTTCTCTCCAATCGGGATCGCAGATGTCAGAAAGATGTGATCGCCAAAAACAACTGGAGTGCTGTGCCCGCGCCCGGGTATGGCTGTCTTCCAGCGAATGTTTTGTTTGGTGCCCCATTCGATTGGTGGCTTTCCGTCCTTGGAAACGCCATTGGAGTTTTGCCCTCGCCACTGGCTCCATGCGGGAGATTCATCCTCAGTTGCAGAAATGCTTTTGCAGGAAACCATCGCGGTGACAGCAGCAATCCAAATCGCTGCGGTCCATTGTTTTCGCCACATGGCGTCTCCTCCGTTGATTCTGGAAAAAATTAGTGGGCGAGTCATGACTTGGGAGAGCGAGGCTCCTGCCGAGCCAACGGTGCAAAGGTTCGGCAGGAGCCTCACCCTCCCGGTCAATGAATTGGTTGGGGGTAATTGAAGAAACATGTTTACCGCGTTTGTCCAACCCCTCCTTTCTGCAGCCCAAGTTCAAAATGTGATTCTGCGTTTTTTACCCTCGAAGGTAAACTCCGCATGAGTCCAGTCTACGTGAAGATTGCATTCCGAGGCAGAAAATTCTCGGATCAAATAGCCTCGTTGGGTGGCCGGAGATCCCACGGGTGGCGTTCTCTTGGCTCGCGATACGTCAAACGGATCGAGAATGGGCGCCAGCTCAAGTGTTTCATTCAGTCGGCGATGGTAACCGCTGCCGGACAACTCATGGTATCGCAGGTCGATCTTCTTTCGGGCTTGCCACGATGCACCGGCATTGGTTTGATGCAACAACCAGAGTTTGCTTAACCAATCGATGCGCCCGAGCATGGTCCGAGGCAAGTTGGCTTCGTCGTCGGTTGGCTGCAGTTGGTTTAGGGTCGATTGCCATTGATCTAGAATCCTCCAAGCTTCAATGGGCACGTTCGACTTGGATTGCAACAATTGCCGTACCGCGGCCGCATACGCATGTTGCATATCCATGGATGTCCACTGGCGTCCAGATCGATCCGCGACGCTGGCCAGCAACATCCAGTCGCGTGCAAAACGTCCGATTGCATCGATTGGGTTCTTTAGTTGCGGCACCTTCGGAGTCATCTTCTCGACCAAGTCCAAAACTAGGGCTGTTGACCCAATACGCACGTACTGTGACTGTTCGCACATGCCGGAGTCGCCAATCGCCAACTCGACGCGTTGCCGATCCGAAAAGAGGCTGAAATAGTTTCCTAATGTCCAAAATGGTCCAACGCACAACCCTCGAAGCCAGGAGTCGCATCGAAACAAAGGACGGGAACGACCGTAGCTACCGAAGCCGACGCCACAGTTGATGGTCGACGCCCGAGCGCTGACCCAAAATCGATTCTCTTTATCCAAATAGCCAGCGCCATCGATTATGCACCGAGAAGCTAAGAATGCAGAAAGATACTTGCGCTGCGACCTTAGGGCAAAGCACACGATATTGCACCACAAAAGCATCGCGATCGGCAAATGCAGGACTCGCAATCCGCAGGCACACAGCCAAACCCAGCCAGGATGCATCGGACTCAGTCGGCTACTCTTGGGTTTGGAGGATGAGCTCGCGGTGTTATCCAATTCGGGTGTGCGTTTGCGAAAGACGAGAGCGGATTTGAATAGCAGGACAAACGTTTGGCTTAGGAGCCAAATAATAAGAAACCAAATTGCCGCCAAGACGCGGTAAGCCATGACGGCAGGCAACATCAACAACAAACCAAACCGCCAGCCAATCAAATGCGGTCCTTTCGCAATCCTCATTTCATAGGACTCATGTTGGCCGTAAGTGTGTCCATGCGCGTCGGCGCTTCCCTTCAGAAGGTGCGCATCTTGTTCGACAAACGTACTGCTGACCACTTCGGACAATAGCTTTTCCATGGCCATCTGATAACAAAGCAACTCGCGAGGGCTGTGACATTCCGGTGTCGCCGACTCTAGCATTGCATGCTTCAAACTTGGAGACGCCCCCGTCTCAAGCGATATGCAGCCGCCGTTCGCTAGGAAGAGTCTGTAGGGGTTGCGAAAACTAGGAGCGATCGGAGTCTCGTATCCGAGGCTGGTGGCAAGCCGATCGAAATCGAGGACCGCGCCCGAGATCGTCGCGTTCTGTCGGCATCGGATCGCGTACTCGGTTTCAACTCCCATCAACCGCGAAAGGATTGGGCGGTCATTCTCCGTTTTGATGCGTATTGCATTCTTCCAGATACTCTTCCGGTTTCGACTCGCTATCTTTCGCAATCCAAATCACCGTGCCTTCTGCTGAGCCATCCGTTGGAAGTCTTTCACTCCCACCATCGTAACTTAAATTTTTTTGGGAGACGCAACCAATTTCAACGAGATCGCTGGAGAAGGCCTTGGACGAATCATCCGTTTCGTGGTTTTGCATTTTCCGCACTTCGCTATTGGATTGGAAGCAACCTTGTTGTTCCGCTAAGGCCATCTAAAGCCCTTTGAGCCAATTTGGCTTGACTGACTTTCAAAATTATGCTCGATGCACAGCCGGCAAATCAAGTGTTTTCCAGGGTTAACTTTAGTCCTTTTTGCAACCCATCGCACTGGTCCAAAAGTCATTCTTTCCATTTTGCCCCTTCTGAAATCCAGGGCTTTTGTTAGTATCTTGACATAGAAGAGCTGGGAAAGCACGGTTCTTACTCTCAATGCTATCAGAGACTCCCAATCGGGGGTCCGCCGACAAAGGTTGAATCGAGCCACACTTTCCCGAGTTTCTGCACAGTCCGAGCACAGTGCAGGCCATGGAATTTTAGGTATTCGACCCTTTGTATCTTGACGAGGAACACATGAGCTCAAAAGAGCCCACGATCGCTATTTCTGCGCCCAAAAACCAAATCCACGAAGCTGATCTTGCGGAAGCAGCGTCGTTGATCGACTCCCTACAAATCCACGACTCCGATGATCGCAAGCACGCTGCAAGTCTGCTGGAAGTCGTTACCCCAGACGCAGATCAACCAAGCAGCGAAGCGCCGAAAGTTGCTCAGCCCAAAAAATCAAAGCCGAAGCGATTGCCAGTTGATGTCACTCAACATGCCGCCCCCATCGTCGCACAGGACGCCCCCGTCGCACAGGACGCTCCCGTAGCCCTGGATACGCCCGGCATAGAGAGTCAGATAAGCTCCGTGTGCAACGACTCTTCCAGCAGTGATTCCGCCTTAGTGCAACCGCCTGACTCAGAGACACAACCTGACTCAGCACCACAACCAGTTGCAGCACCACAACCAGTTGCAGTGCACGTCCCAAAGCCTGTCGTCTTGAATAAGCCTGTCTCGCCTAAAAAAGAAAAACACGAAAGCTCGAAACCAGAAGTGCAAATGGACGAAAGCGAAATCGACTCGCATGAAGACAGTCATCTCGACCGAGAAATCGAAGTTGACACTCGCGTCAAATTTGCCGATTTGAAACTGCCGGCAGAGATTTGCAGCGCACTGCTCACTTCAGGCTACGAATACCCAACCGCAATCCAAGCCGCTACGATCCCTGCCATGCTGGAAGGGCGAGATGTTCTTGGTCAAGCGCAAACAGGGACCGGTAAAACTGCCGCTTTCGCACTGCCTCTCTTGAGCCGCATCAATGTAAATAGCCCCACCACTCAAGTGTTGGTACTGACCCCAACTCGCGAATTGGCCATCCAAGTATCCGAGTCGTTTCAACGTTACGCACAACACATGCGTGGGTTGCGAGTCGCTCCCATTTACGGCGGCCAAGCGTACTCGACACAAATCCATGCTCTTCAACGCGGCGTGCATGTCGTTGTTGGAACGCCCGGTCGTGTGATGGATCACATGCGTGAGAATCGTTTGCGAGTCGATACTCTGCAGTGCTTGGTATTGGACGAAGCGGACGAAATGCTCCGCATGGGCTTCGTTGACGATGTGAAGTGGATTGTGGAGCAAACTCCAGAACATCGACAAATCGCTCTGTTTTCGGCAACCATGCCGCCGGTGATTCGCGACATTGCCGATCAGCACTTGAAGAACCCACATGTGATCTCGATCGACTCGCAACAGCGCACGGCTGAGACCATTCGCCAACGCTTTGTGCTCGTCGAACACAGCCACAAGTTTGAGGCTTTACTCCGTATCCTAGAGGCAGCCGACCACGAAGGCATGATTATCTTCGTGAAGACCAAGCTGGCGACCGTTGAACTCGCCGACAACTTGATCGCAATGGGGCACGCCGCAGTTGCACTCAATGGCGACATCGCTCAAGCTCAACGAGAGCGTACCGTCGAACAGCTGAAACAAGGATCGTTCAACATTCTCGTTGCCACCGATGTGGCAGCTCGAGGGTTGGATGTTCAGCGAGTGACTCACGTTATCAATTATGATCTGCCTGTCGATGCGGAAGCTTACGTGCACCGAATTGGACGCACGGGCCGAGCTGGCCGAAGCGGCGAAGCAATCGTGTTCATCGCTCCGCGACAACGCGGATTCCTCCGCGAAATCGATCGAGCTGCGGGCCAAATGATCGAACCGATGGCGGTCCCGACCGCCAAAGAGATCAACGAAATGCGAATCAATCGCTTCAAAAATCAGCTCGTCAAAGCATGCGAAGCGAATTCGGTTCCAAACGCTCAGTTTTCGATGTTCGAAAAGCTGATCGAACAGTGCATGACCGAGCATGATATTCCAGCGACCCGTGTTGCAACGGCGCTGGCCATGATTATTCAAGGTGACAAACCATTCTTGGCCGAGGACTCCAACAAGGGAACGCGTCGACGGGACGTATTCGCAGACGACAATGGCCGAAGCGACTTCCGACCACGCGATGGTCGCGGTCCACGCGAAGGCTCCGATCGAGAGTCGGGAAGAGATCGCAACCGATCGCCGAGACCAAGTGTAGCTGGTAACGTTCAGTCGAATGAGATGGAGCGTTTTCGCGTAGAAGTGGGCCGAGCCCATGGCGTGCGACCTGGAAACTTGGTTGGCGCCATTGCCAACGAAGCAGGTTTGGAATCTGGCAACATCGGCCAGATCGCAATCTTCGACGAGTACAGCACAGTCGACTTGCCCGCAGGTATGCCAAGAGAAGTCTTCAAGGTACTAGGGCGAGCATGGGTTGTCGGGCGCCAACTGCGCATTTCGAAATTGAGCGAAAATGCAACCGCCCGCACAACGGACCGCAAACGCAAGTCGAAGCAGCTCAACTAGACCTGAGTAGAATAGACCTGAGTAGAAGATTTCGTGAGAAATCTTCATTTGCGAACGCATCGTATAACGGCTGGTTTCTCACGAAACCAGCTACGGATGCGATTAACCAGCTACGGATGCGTGTTACTGTTTTGCAAGATCGCAAAACACAACGATCGATGGATTGCCAACGGATGCGTAATTGCCCGTAAATTTAAGGCTTCCCGTGTTGCGATTGACTTCGAAGATTGCAACGTTGTCCGCTCTTTGATTGCAGCAGTATAGAAAACGGCCGCTTGGGCTGAAGCTAAAACTGCGTGGGTAATTTCCTCGCGTCCATTCTTCGCCGACGAACGCGAGTTCCCCCTTTGGGCCTACCGAGAAGATGCCGATGCTGTCATGCAATCGGTTACCCGCGTAGACGAATTTTCCATCGTCTGAAACCAATATCTCCGAACAGAAATTGCTGCCTGCGAATCCAGGAGGCAAGCTCGATATGGTTTGTCTTGAAACAAGTCCACCCTTTGTCGAATCGTAGTCGAAGAGTACGATCGTAGACCCTTCTTCCTGAATGCTATAGAGCCAGCGACCATTTGGGTGGAAATGAAAATGCCGAGGGCCATCTCCGGGCGGAAGCGATATAGACGGCGGCTGATTGGCCGATAGCTTGCCCGTCTTTTCATCAAACTTCCAAACAAATATCTGGTCTAGACCTAAATCAGCGTGGAACACAAACTTGCCCGCAGCATCCGATTGGATCATGTGAGCATGAGTACGATCGTGACCACTGAAAGCGAAGCTGCCAGGCGGCGCATTCTTAGCGGTTGTTGGGCCGATCGATCCAGCGTCCACTTTGATATCGGTCGCTTCTCCCAATCGCCCGTCGGCTAGGATCGGGAGCACCGCTACCGTGCCACCGAAGTAGTTGGCTACAAAAAGGTGTCGTTGTGACGGGTGAAGGCTAACATACGTTGGCCCGGCACCACCTGCGGATACGGTGTTCAGCAATTTCAGATTGCCATCGGCTCGATCGATGGCGAAGGAGCTAATGGTTCCTTCTTTCTTTTCACCGACTCGGACTGTCTCATTGGCCGAGTACATACGAGTCCCAGCTGCGTTGACGGCGAGGCAACTCGGACTGGTCCCCATCTCATAAATGTTAGTTGGCTTCATAGCACCTGTGTCGCGATCCACGTTGAAAAGATGGATACCGCGACCGTTTCCGGGGGGCAAGTCGACTTGTGTTGGCAACATGTCTTTGAGCGGCGAACTGAATGTGCCGACGTAAGCGATGAGAGCTGGCTTAGGCTCGTCGCTTTGTGCGAACGTTGAAAGTGCGATAGTTGCGGCTGCCGCATGAATCACGGAAGTGAGAAATGATTGCCGAAAAGAACGACGGATGCCCGAAAAAGAACCCGCTAATGAGAGAAACTTGATTGGATTATTCGGGTTGCTTTTCATTTCTTGATTGTTTCGTATAGGGCAAGAAGTTTGTGGATGAAGCGGTGCGTCAATCATCGGCACTCGGCAATAGCATACACGCTCGAAGAGTGATTGTCCCGTCAGGCAGATTGCACAGCGTTTGAAAGTGGGGGCCAATATCTCAAACACGCTCCGCGATGCGAAGCTTGGCGCTGCGGCTGCGTGGGTTTTCGTAGGTTTCCGCGTCGCTGGGAAGCACGGGTTTCTTCGTCAGCACTTGCAGTTGATCGCACTCTCGCATCGCATGCTTGACGATTCGATCTTCCAGGGAATGAAACGATATGATTAGCAATCGTCCGCCTGGAGCGAGGCAGTCGGGCAAGCGTTCGATCGCTGTTTTTAAGTGTTCAAGTTCGTTATTGACCGCGATGCGAAGCGCTTGGAAGGTCCGTGTCGCACTATCAATGCGTCCGTGGACCCTGCCACCCGGAACACAACGATGCACCAAGTCCGCCAAGTCTTCGGCTGTTCGAACGGGATTGCTGCGACGGCGTTCCACAATGGCGCGAGCGATACGACGGCTAAATTTTTCTTCACCAAACTGATAGATGATATCTGCTAGTTCCTTTTCATCGATCTTGGCCAACAGATCAGCTGCCGAAATTCCATCGTCGGTGCAAAATCGCAAGTCGAGAGTACCACCCGTGCGAAAGGAAAAGCCACGCGTGGTGTCCTCGAGCTGATCGCTTGAGAGCCCCAAGTCCAACAAGATACAATCGGCCTTGGGGATGTCATGCTCGACCATCAACTTGGGCAGTTCGCGATAGGAACTTTGGATCAACCGCACACGGCAAGTGGAGCGAAGGGCAGTGGATTTCGACTCGGAGTTCGATTCTGGGTTCTGCTCGGTGTTGGGAGGCAAGAGTCGGTCGAAGAGTTCCGTGACTCGATCGATTGCACCTGCGTCGCGATCGATGCCGACGAGAAAATCCTGTGGCTTTAAGGCTTGGATCAAATGCCAAGCGTGTCCGCCGCCACCGAGAGTGCCGTCAATGACCGTTCGATTGCACATGGATGGACGCTCCAAGCCAGACCACTGAATGACCTCTTGGAGCAGGACTGGAATGTGAACGGTAGGTGGGACCATGTTGAGTTGAATAACCGAAAGGCTGTTTCATCGCGTTGATCCAGCATCGCGTTTATGTGGTATCGCGTTGATCTGGCGCAGAGGCGGGGCGAGAAAACAGCAGGCAAAAAAAATAGCCGGTCGGTCCGTTCATCTCAGTCAACCATCGCAGCATGCACTCCGAGTTTCCTTACAATCGCGCTGTGCTGGGTCTCAGTGCACTTTTGAGTGTGCTACTTCGTTCATGAGCTGAGTGTCACTAAGTCGTTGAAGAGGCAACCGATTACTGCTTCTAACCAATTGACGGAATTGAGCCCGTGGCCGCTAGGCTCAGCTCCTACCTTTCAAAACTCAGCCACACATCGCTTCGATGGTGAGATGTCACGGGGCCCGACCGGCTTAAGATCGTGTCTTTGCGACGGACTCTACGATACCCGAAAGAGTGTCGACTTGGCTACTCTCTTTTCTGTGAACTTTCCTAGGAATCCCCTGCGATTTCGCTAATTTGATATCATTACGGTTGCTCATGGTGGATTTGTAGGCTTGGTCGTCCCGTCCTAAATCATTTCATCGTTGTGACTTAGCGAGTTTCGCACCCAAAATGCCGCAAACAATGACTTCATTGATATTTCTAATAACGCTTGCTTGTATCGCATTCGCTTATGCAGCGTTCAGTCTGTTTGGGTCTGGGCGATATTCGCCGTGGGAGCGAGTTCTGTACGCGCCCGTTTACGCCTTGGCGCGAGTGCTATGGCGAGTCGAGATCGAGTGGCGGGGTGAGCAAGAAGCGCCGACAACTGGTTTTTCGAAGGATGCAAGGGACCGACTTTTGGGTGATCGCATGGCCGGAGGGGCTGTTTTGGTTGCGAATCATCGTTGTTCCGTCGATCCCTTTTTTGTTCAGCTTGTGGGTGGCCGAAGAGTGCATTGGATGGTAGCCGGTGAGTACTTCAAGCATTTCCTGTTTGGCCCAATCCTGCGATCGTTTCAAGCGATTCCAACCAATCGGGGTGGAATTGACACGGCGTCAACCAAACGGGCCATTGCGTTAGCCAAGAGTGGACGGTTTGTCGGTATGTTTCCAGAGGGTCGCATCAATCGAACGGACAATCCATTGCTCACGATTCGGCCTGGTGCTGCGATTGTGGCACAGCGAGCGAATGTGCCATTGGTGCCGATTTGGATCGAGGGTGCGCCTGCGGGTTGGGCGGTCTACAGCGCCTTGTTTATCCCGACCCGAGTTCGAATCATAGTAGGAACCCCAGAACGCTTTGAAGCAAATGGTCAAGAATTAGCCGCAGAAGCGAATACAGTGAATGTGGCTGGAGAACTTGAAAATGCGTCGTATGATCGTACCCAGTCGAGAAACGATGCGGTCGCATGGCTCTCCCGCGTAATGGGGAAATCGTTGAGAATGGGTGGGCACTCACCGGACGACGTTGGGATAGCAGGTAAGAATTGGGTGGACAATTAGTCCAAACCGAATACTACACAACTCGAGGAGGGCGAAACTCGCCGTGTCGAAAACAAAAATCATCTTGGCTGCACTTGTTTGGTTGGTCGTATTGGCTGTGGGCGTTTCGATTTGGAAACTGGTAATCGATCCGGTCCGCGCTCAAAAGAGCGAGGCTGAGGCGAAGAAACAAGTGGAAGCTGCGGTCGCGGCCACAACGGGAACCAGCCTTTTTAGCCAAGAGATATCGATTGGGGTGGATAGTTTTTCTGGCTACGCCATTTTTCGAACGACCGACTTTCAAACCCAACTATCGAATCGAGGAATCAAACTCAAACTCGTCGATGATGGTGCCGACTACGCAGCCCGAGCGGCAGCTCTTGAGAAAGGGACGTTGCATTTTGCGTTGTTCCCAGCCGATGCTTTGCTCAAGACATTTTCTAACCTCGACTATCCGCCGGCCACCATCATCGCAGTCATCGATGAAACGCGAGGGGCGGATGCGATGTTGGCTTACAAGAAGAAATATGAAAACGTCGATCGACTGAACAATGCAGAGACTCGCTTCGTGCTCGTAGGGGATTCGCCAAGTGAGACATTGGCACGCGTTGTGATGCAGGATTTCGCACTGTCACAAATCAGCAAAGACGCAATCGTTCCAATGGCGTCACCGGAGAAGCTTATCGAACGATACAAAGCAGCCGATCCAACCACCAACGACGTGTATGTCGTTTGGGAACCCTTCGTCAGCCAAATGCTCAAGAACGACGCGATGCATGTATTGACGGATAGCTCCAAGTTCACGGGCTATATCGTGGATACGCTGGTCATCAATCGCGACTTCTTGCTCAAACACGAACCGGTCGCGGAAGCCGTGCTCGAAAGCTACTTCACCGCTCTCTTCAATTATCGCGATGCGGCGAAGCAATCGCAGTTGATGCTCGACGATGCCAAGTTGACCAAGCTGAGTTTGGAGCCAGACCAAGCCGCCAAAATGGTACAAGGAATCCAATGGAAGAACACGCAGGAGAACTTTGCCCATTTTGGCTTGCGACCAGGTGCGATCATCCACATGGACAATATCCTGGAACGAATATCCAAGGTGTTGCTATCGACGGGGGCAATCAAGCGTCCGCCGGCAGATGGCAAATGGAATCGGCTCTACTTTGACCGGCCGATGAAGCAGATTATGTCTCGCAATTTCTATCCCGGCGTTCAATCCGAATCGATTCGCGAGGAGTCGACGCTCAAAGAACTGACGAACAAACAATGGGGAGAATTGGTCAGCATTGGCACTTTGAGTGTTCCGGAGTTGGTTTATTCTCGAGGAAGCTCCGCTTTGACGGATCGAAGCCAGCTGATTTTGAAGGAGCTGGCGGAACGGCTTCAGGTGTGGCCGCAGTATTATTTGATGATTCGAGGCAATGCATCTAATTTAGGGGATGTCGATGCAAACAAAGAGCTAGCTGCCAAACGGGCGTTGGGTGCATTACAATACCTCGAATCTGCGGGGATCCCAAAGCAACGCATGCGAACGATTCCCGGTGATATCACTGGAGAAACGAGAGTTACGTTTGGAGTCGGTGAGATTCCGTACTGAGTGTTTGAACTGTTTTCCAGGAAAGCGAAGCCGGGTGCGCGCCCTAGTTCGACTGCGATTTAGGCCTAAGAAAACTACCATTTTCAACTCGAGAACAAAACATTGAAAGACTTTCGGTCCAGAATCGCTAGTGAACTACTTTGGGCACCATCCGTGGCATTACCCTTGGTGGCGGGCGCTTCGGCTTGGCTTATCTCCTGGGCTGCCAGCGGCGTGACTTCCCTCAATATCGCGGGCCTCGCTCTGGTATTGGGCGGAGTTGGCTGGATGGCCACACGCTTCATTTTTTTCACCGACGACGTCGCAGCCAAAGTCTTGCGGGAAGAAGCCGAAAAGATTGTCAAAGCCGAGGAAGAAAAACTGGATCAACTGCAGTTTCGACTTCGATCTGACCGCGACTACCGTACCAAAGACTATCTAACGTTGCTCAGAACTTGCCGCAGCGACTTCGAGGAGTTTTCAAAGCAGCCCGGTATCGTGATTCAAAGCCAGGAGATCATCAAGCAAGTGCGGCAACTGTTCTGGTCGGCAACCGATCAGCTCGAGCAATCGCTAAAGCTGTATATGCTCGCCGAACGTTTAACCGGCGAAGAAAAGAAAAAGATCCAGGAACAGCGAGAGCATACTCTCGAGGAGATAAAAGTCAGTATAGACCACATGCAGTCTGCGGTAAAGCACTATCAAGAACTGATGAACAAGGAGCAGCAAAGCGACCTGGGCAATTTGCGAGACGAGCTTGATGCGTCACTGCGAATTGCGAAGCGCACGGAGGAACGCATGCGAGAGCTAGAGGGATCCATCGATTACGACGCACACTTGAGGAACTAATATTCGCGGAGCAGCGCAAGCTGCCGGGCGAGATGTAGGCTGCATTATCCCAACCCGAAGCGTAAGCGAGGGGCAATTCGCCAGTCGGATTATTTACCATAACCTTGAAACTAATTTCAATAGACCACTAACAGGAGTAGATTTTCGATGTTCAGAGCCATTGGCCGTTTCTTTCGTGCTATCGGGTACATGTTTACCGGCAAAGTCAATTCAGCTGCCGATTCGATGAGCAACAATCCAACCGTAATCTCAGCCACCTTCGATAAAATCATCGAAGAAAAGAAGAAGCGGCTCAATGAGTACAAAGATGCGATCAGCGCCATGATCGCTCAGGAAGAGAGCAAGAAGGACAAGCTCTCCGCACTCACTACAGAGGTCGAGAAGCTCGAGAAGCTCAAGTCGGGTGCAGCCGCCCGCGCCAAGCAGATCGCCGACAAGTATAACGGCGATGCAACTGCGGTTCGCAACGATCCGGAATACCTCAAGTGCCAGTCGGCCTACAAAGACTTCACCAGCACATTGGTGGAAAAACAACAGCGAGCTCAAGAACTGGAAAACGATCTGAAGCAGTTGATGAGCAACGTCAACGGCCACAAGAGTCAGATCCAATCCTTGATGCGAGACCTGGATAAGCTTAAAGAAGAAAAGCACGATGCGGTTGCAGACATTCTTTCGGCGACAGAGGAAAAGCAAATTGCGGACATGGTCAACGGTATTTCCAATGACCGAACGAACGAAGAATTGCACCGATTGCGAGAGTTGCGTCAGAAGGCAAGCGCGAACGCGAGGATTTCGCGAGAGCTTGCAGGCATGGACAACAAGAAAGCGGAATCCGAATTCATGGAGTACGCCCAAAAGAGCGCAGCCGACGATGAGTTCGATGCATTGATTGGCCTGTCCGCGAAAAAGGAATCGACCGAATCTGCTGCCAAAGAATCGAAGATCCCCGAGGCCTAATGCACATCGCCGCGTAATTTAATGGGTAATTAGCCGGCGGGCGTTAGCCCCGGTTTCCAAGATTGCTCGACATTCGTCGAGAACCGCGGATAGCGCCGTCGTAATGCCCACAAATTTTTTACTTTGCTCCCCTCGCCCCTTTTAGGGGAGAGGGGCTGGGGGTGAGGGGTTTTGCTCTGTGTTTTTATAGAGACTTGGTTTCGGTCGCAATGCATTGCATTACTTTAAAGGTCACAACAAATCACTAAATCTGAGACTTGTCACTAACACTTCAGCCCCTCACCCCCCGACCCCCTCTCCCCGAAGCGGGGCGAGGGGGAGTAAATCGCCCTTGTTAACGGGCTAATTCAATCCAAACTCATTACGAAAGCACTCAACGATGAAACGAATCAATTCCCTGCGATGGATTGCGATACTCGCGATGTCCAATGTTTTTGTCGGTTGCGAAAGCAAGCCCGCGAACAACGTCGCAAAACCAACAGCTGCACCGAAGTTCATGTTGGCTTGGAGCGAATACCCATCCTGGAGCATTTTCGGAGTGGCAAGCGACGTCGGACTTATCGATGGCGAAGCTGGCAAAATGGGCTCCATCGAAAAGAAACATAACGTTGATATCGTCCTCAAGCTGGTTGACTACGACAGTTGCATTTCCCTTTACGGCAATTCCGAAGCCGACGCAGTTTGTATCACCAACATCGACATCCTCGGGCCCGCTGCCTCGCGCAAGAGCGTTGCAATCATGCCGACGTCGACCTCAAACGGAGCTGACGCTTGCATTGCTTCCGGAATCGACTCAGTCGATGCATTGGCAGGCAAGTCAACGCATGGGTTGGAGAAAAGCGTGTCCCAGTATTGCTTTGACCGATGCTTGGTCAAGCTCGACAAAGATCCAGCGAAGTTTCCATTCTTAAACATGGACCCCGAAAAAGCGTCTCAGGCGTTTGAGCAAAAGACGGGCAGTATCCAGTCGATTATGGTTTGGAATCCCTATGTCATGCAATCGCTCGCGCGACGTCCAGATGCGAAAGTGCTATTTGACTCTTCGGCCATTCCAGAAGAGATCATCGACATGGTTGTTGTCGGTGCGGACTCGCTGAAGAAACCAGGCGGAAAAGACTTTGCGGCAGCCATTTTAGAAACCTTCTATGCCATGAACAAACGGATGGTCGATCCGGCGACCTCCGACAAGACACTCATGGGCATCGGTGCCAGATTTGCAAAACTGGAACTTGCCGACATGAAAAAGGTCGTGACGCAAACCCGATTCTATGGCGAACCTGCAGAGGCGATCGCTTTGTTTGGAAGCGATAAGTTCCGCAAGGAAACAATGCCGGTGGTCAGCAAGTTTTGTGAGAAATATGGTTTGACGCCAAAACCAACACCCGTGTCGTTCGGCACGGGTGAAGGAATGGTCGACTTTGACGATTCGTTTCTCAAGGCGGTCAAGTAACCGTTTGGGAATGCTAAGCACGTCGTCCCGAGTGATTGCGTAACGAACCATTCGCCGCTCGGCGTTATCGCTAACGCCCGTCGACTAATTGAACGGCAAAACAGATGGCGATGTGCTTGGAATCGCGAACGCGATGGCAGTATTCAGCCTGGGGTGAAGTTCGCTCTGCGAACGAAACCCCAGGTAACTCGATCCATCGGTTGGGTGCTCTGAAGGAGCGGCATTCGTCGTGCATCATCCTTACTCCCACTGCAGGTATTGATCGCCACTGGCCTCTCGCCCCAAGCGGAAATGCCGTCGCTTTGCGACTCTCGTCTGATTGGTTATCGCCCACCACGGATTGCATCCGTGGCTATCAACTGCCACTGCTCCGCAGTTCAAAACGCCACTTCTCCGCAGTTCAAGACCATTCAAATTAGCCGCACGGCATTAGCGGGATTAGCCGTGGTTCTCGACGAATGTCGAGCACTCTTGAAAACCGGGCTAGCGCCTAACGGCTAATTGACCGTTAACACACATGGCGATGTGCTTATTCGTTATGAGATCCCATCAGCATTCCGCCTAGACCACCCAGCACAGAACCTTCTTCAGTATGCTTGCCGCGTCCGCCTGCTGCGTTCACGATACTTCCCGCCAATCGCGAGAACGGCAAGCTTTGGAGCCAAATTGGCCCAGGCCCGGTTACTGTTGCAATAAATAACCCTTCGCCTCCAAACAGCGTGTTCTTGACCCCGCCGGTAAATTGGATGTCGTATTGGACCGATGGCGCTAGAGCCATGATGCAACCAGTGTCAAGTTTCAGTTGTTCGCCAGGCCCCAAAACGCGATGCATGAGCGCACCACCTGCGTGTACCAATGCGATTCCATCTCCTCTTAGGCGTTGCATGATAAAGCCTTCGCCGCCAAACAACCCAACGCCGATCTTCTTTTGAAACGCAATGCTGACTTGGATGCCGCGAGCCCCGCAGAGAAAGGCGCCCTTTTGACATATGAGCTCACCGCCCATCTGATCCAAGTGCATCGGTGTGATGCGGCCCATGTAAGGTGCTGCGAACGCAATATGCTCACGTCCTTGTCGCGTATTGGTAAAGGTTGTCATGAACAAGGATTCGCCGGTCAATACCCGCTTGCCAGCACTGACAACTTTGCTCCAAAAGCCACCGCTACTCGATGGGTCGCCAAAGACGGTTTGCATTTCAATCCCAGCCGTCATGTACATCATCGCGCCAGCTTCTGCAATGACGGTTTCGCCTGGATCCAAGGTCACCTCGACATACTGGGTATCGTCCCCGTGTATGCAGTAGTCAATCTGGTCCGACGTACCTTGCTTTCCGGCTGGCGATTGGTAGGAACGCGGCGTTGCATTGCTTGTGCTGGTATTCGGAGAGTTGCCCGAAGATGGCGGAACGGGGGACGCTGGGGACGAACCGCTCAGATATCCATCGTCCATAAACGACTGCGGCGCACTTGCTGCGACGTCGCTTTGAGCAACAAAAACCTGCGAACAAGCTTGGCAGCGGACGCTTTTTCCTAAATGCTCTGGTGCAAGCCGATGCGCTTTGGAACAACTTGGGCAATAAATGGTAAGCATGACGAATTCCTAATATGGCGAGACGACTTGGTTCGGGCGCAGCCACTTCTGCGTCCATTCTCGATTCAAATTGTAACCGGCAAATTGGAACAGATCCGAACGCATTCAAAAAACACCTCGCATCGGGTAAGATGGTGCGGTTGTTTCTGTGACACGCGAGATCGTCTCGCGTTGGGGTTTTAAGTCCATATCGTTCAATTATTTGTTTAACAGTCAGCCGAAGGCGTACTCGGCACATTTGGAAGTACGCCTACGGCTGACT
The DNA here is from genome assembly GCA_031424235.1 of Pirellula sp. Classification (GTDB taxonomy): domain Bacteria; phylum Planctomycetota; class Planctomycetia; order Pirellulales; family Pirellulaceae; genus JBKCUI01. Next base: position 18,788 of record JANPHB010000402.1, on the reverse strand, counting down.
GTTAAACGAATTTTCATCATTGCGATCAAGCGAATTGAGCCAAAAGATTAGCAGCACCGAAAACCATCCGTGGCAGGACTTAGCGTTAAGTGATTCCGGAAGGATCGCGATCGAAGATTTACTGGGTCTAGCCTCGGAACCTGATCTCCAAGAAAGCCTAACGACTCAACTCGTCCAGCTGCTTACACAGTTCCCTCAACTTCAGCGGGGTCTGGCCCCGTTGCTACGATTCCTCGAGAACACGCGAAATCCCACTAGCTTTCTCGTGTTTCTGGACCGCGATCGGGACGCGATGCCGACCTTGTTGCAGATTCTATCGATCGAGTCGGAAGCCGTCGAATGGCTCGTTTCGGATCCAGACAGTTTTGATTGGCTACGAATGAGCGCCGGGCAATCGGTCGATGCCACCCATCTCAAAGACATCCTGCTTGGCGAGATCCAAAACATCGAGGAAGAAGGGCAAATTCTTGCGAGCATGCAACGGTTTCGTCGACGCGAGACCCTACGAGTCATCTGCGCATTCTGCCTACAAGATATGCCGCCAAGCACTGTCTCACAGCAACTGTCTTGGATTGCAGATGCGGGTATCACGGCCTCGCTCGTTGTCGCCAATGCAGAACGCAAAACTGACCGACGATCGAAGGCGAATAAGGTCGGCTCCGCTTCCGAATTGTCGGACCTGCTTTGCATCTTGGGGCTTGGAGCTCTGGGTGGTCAAGAACTCGAACTCGATGGTCCGCTCGAACTCGTTGTCTTGACTGACACTGAGCTATTGCCCGACGAGTCTCGCGAATCGTATGTGATGGATGAATTGCAGCGAGTGATTCAGCGAACATTCGCCATTCTTTCCCACCCTGAAGGGCTCCACTATTCGGTCGCATTTCCATGCCATCCAGAGGAAAAATCAACCGGCGAAGTTCACTTACATGACTTTCGACGATGGATTCAGACGATCGAAAATCAAGGTCGAACTTGGCAACGGCTGACACTCCTCAAGGCAAGGTATCTTGCGGGGAGTCCGAGATTGGCTGCGAGGTTCTTGGAAGAAATCCCATCGCTGGTCTATCGCCGATACTTGACCCGAGCAGACATCGCTGGGATCGGGGCTCTTAAACGGAAGATTGACCGCGAAGGAAAGGCGATGGAATCGACTCTTCCTGATCAGCCGGTTTGGTCGTTTGAGTTACTCCTGCGATGGAAGCGAGAGATCGAGTTTTTGACTCAGTTTTTACAACTGATCAATGGCGGCGAGTTGCCTCAGATTCGGATCGCCAACACGGTGCAATCACTCGATGCGTTAGCTCAATCCAACTGCTTAACCGACCAAGAAAGAGCGATCTTGGTCGCCGCTTACAACCGCTTCTCACAAACTATTTTTGCGATCCAGCTTCGAAATCCGCTGTCCAAGTCAAAGCAAGAAAAAGTTGCGGATGCAGAGTCCAAGATCGCGTTGACACAGCAACTCGCGTATCTAGGCAACAATGCAGCAGAACAATTGGACGCTGACTTGGCAGAGTCCTGGAATCGTGTCAAGCAGATACGAAATCACCTGCGAGGTGAAGTGTTTGCCGATGAAAACCAGGCATCCGAGGAAACGGACTTGATTCTCGATCCGAACCCAAAGCCCGAATGGATCGATGCGTTATTGGCAAAGCATGGCTTTAAGAGATCGAACGCGGCGTACCGTTTCCTAATGGAACTGTCGCGAGAGGAAGTCTCGATGCTCTCGACACGACGCTGTCGCCATTTCCTGGCCAGTATCGCAACGCAATTGCTATCCAAGATCAGCCGCACGCCGGACCCAGACTTGACGCTCGAGAACCTCGCCGTGAGCTGTCGATCTCTCGGCGGCAAAGGGGTGCTGTGGGAACTCTTCAGCGTCCATGAGCCTTCGATGGATCTCTATATTCGCCTATGCGGTGCGAGCCCCTATTTGATCGGGATTCTCACCAGCAACCCCGGGATGATCGATGAACTGCTGGACTCATTGATGCTCAATCGTTTGCCGACGGAACAACAGATGGGCTTGATGCTCCACGAATTGTGCCGAGGTGCTGAAGACATCGAGCCCATTCTTCACTCGTTTAAGAACACGAGGCACCTCAACGTCGGCGTTCGAGATATCCTCGGCAAGGAGAGCATTACCGACACACATAGAGCATTGTCGGATATCGCCGATGTGTGTCTGCATCAAACTGTCGATTGGCAATACGGAAGGCTGGTCAAACGATTTGGAGTTCCAACGTCGAACGATGGTGAGGTCTGCCGGTTTGGGGTGATTGCGATCGGCAAATTAGGGGCTCGCGAACCCAACTATCATAGCGATGTGAATTTGTTGTTTTTGTATGACTCCAATGGCACCACAAAACCCATCGGATCGGGCCGGCATCACGAACCGATATCGACGCAGTACTTCTTTCTCCAACTGGCTCAAAAGGTCGTGCAAGCGGCCAATCGCGTTTGGCGAAGCGGCCGGCTTTATGAGACAAAAAACTGGATCTTGTCAGATAATCGAAACACAACACTCGCCTGGAAACTTGACGAACTCCGACAGTTCTTTCTCGAAACAGACGGACTAGCACTACAACGCCAGCAGCTTTGCAACGCTCGATGCATTCTAGGTTCACCACCTTTCCAACGCTCCGTCGATCAAACTATCCTAGATGTTCTTCGGCTCCGCAGTTGGACAGAGGCGGACGATCAGCAATCGCTAGCCGCACGCATGCAGTTAGAAAGCACTGCGAGTCCATTCAACTTGAAGCGAGGCGTTGGCGGCACAGTGGACGTGGAGACGATCGCCCAACTGCTCACGCTTCGCAATGTCTCTGCCAAACCAGAACTGTTCGCATCTGGGACCTTGGACGCGATCGAGCGACTTCGGCTCGCGGGCTTAGTCTCACCAGAGGACGCAGATGCGCTGAAGGAAGGATACAACTTCCTCCGGGGAGTTGAGTCGGGATTGCGATTGATGAACACTCAAGCTCGGCATGATCTCCCGACATCAGAAAACGAGCGTTCTCGATTGGCGTACGTGCTAAATCTAAGAAGCGGCCACGAACTCGTCGAGCAGTGCGAGCTTCATCGCCAAAAACTGCGGCAACTCTACATGAAGTATCTAGGCGCATAGCGATGTGTTTAACTGGTCAATTAGCCGGCGGGCGCTACTAGCCCCGGTTTTCTAGAGTACTCGACATTCGTCGAGAACTGCGGCTAGCGCGCATTGTCACTCACTTTCGATCCTGTTTTTGTAGCGGCAGGGCGCGAGCCCTCCGGTTTCGCGGAATTTACAAGGCACTCACCGGACGGCTTGCGCCGTTCCGCTAACAAAGTCAGTGCGATTTGCCTAACGCCGGAGGCTACGGCACACGGAGTGTGCCTGCTACTTTCTATCGAACAATAGCCGCCATATCCGTTACGTAAAATTGCTTGAGCAGCAAGTAAACGTTTGGATGGTACTCAGCCAATTCGATTGATCGCTGGAAGTAGAGTTCGCTGGCAACCGCAAAGAACTCGCTTTCTTGAGTTAAGCCATAGTCAGGCATCAAAATCATATAACCCTGGCTAACCATTTCTTGTGCTCGCTGATACTCACCCTTCATCGCTGCAAGCCATGCCGTTTCGTCCACGTTTCCAGGTAGTGGTGGTAAGCCATCAGCCGATGGGCCATTGATCATGTCGAGTTGGTGGGAGAATTCGTGAATGACCAAATGATGGCCTTCGTTTGGATCTTGTGCTGCGATCGCGATGTCATGCGAGTTCAAGACGACCGGACCGCGGTAAATGGTTTCGCCCGCTCGATAGAATTCGCCAGCCATCTCGGTTCCATTGGTCAGTGCCGAATGCCGGGCTGTTACGGTTACTTTGTAAGCTTGTGGATGAATGAGGATGGTAGAGGTTTTGTCGAAGTACCAGTCAGGATAAGCGAGTACCATCAAACCTGCGGCCGCGGCCACCTGCCATTGAAGGTCCTCTGTGATTTTGACTCCATTGCATCCTTCCCAGGTTTTCTCAGCAATAAAAACGCGGGACCATCGGATGATCTGTTCACACTGGCGATCTTCAAGGAAAGAAGCCTGCCAGATCGAACGACGCAGTTTGTCTCGTTCGTCGGGTTGGACCTCTTTTTTGAGCAACTGCTTTCGCCGTCCAAAAAGCCATTCGAGCATAAACGGGGAAGCCGCCAATTCCGAGCGAGAAGAATAATGGGTTAGACATCAAAACGCAGTTAAATGCTCGCTTAGTTATCGCACCTTGTCCAGCCGAAATCCGCCACCCGCAACGCTCGTAATATTCGTTGCCAGGCACTTGCCTGGCAACGCACTGACTTGGAGGCTCTGCCTCCTGCAGTAAACATGTTTCCAACGAGTTTACCTGAGCAATTCATTCCTCGGGAGGGTGAGGCTCCTGCCGAACCTTTGCACCGCTGGCTCGGCAGGAGCCTCGCCCTCCCGAAGGTTTTGACTGGATTTGGCTTTGCAATGATGATTACAGGGGTGGGCTCTGCGCCTCTGCCTCCCGCGTCAACACCTTTCTGCGACTTCACCCAAGGAATTGGCAACTTGGGAGGGTGAGGCGCCTCGCCCTTCCAAGTAATGAATTGGCCTTGATTTCTCAATCGCAGTTTCGTATTTCAAAGGTCGTCTTCATGATCTGGCAAGTTTTGACGGGACGGCAAGACCGGCTAGGGACTAATACATTCATTCGCGGTGGAGGATATGATGAGCTATTTGGCCTATGGTGCAGAACCCAATCGTCGAGCTACATACGAACTTCGCCAATCCCGTTATGAAGCCTTAGGAGAAGCGATTGCCGGCGAAGCACTATCGATTCAGCAGACACGAGGCGATCGATGTCGCCTACTCGATGTCGGCGTTTATGATGGCGTTTCGAGACGATACACCGAAGTGCGTCCTGGCTCAGAAAACATCGATTACGAGGCCGTCGATATTTTCCCAAACGGACATGAGTTTGTATACAAGCATCAAGATTGGAAGATGCACCATATCAATCTTCTAGAAGGCATGAAGAGTCTTGAAAGTGAATCGTATGACATTGTTGTCTGCGAACAAGTGCTTGAGCATTTGACCAACGTACAGCCAGCCATCGAAGATATGGTCCGTGTTTTGAAACCAAATGGTCTAATGATTGTTGGAGTGCCGATATTTCCAGACGGTGCCCATTTGTTTCGCAAGCATGTGATCCCCGTGACAGACCGCTTGTTCAAGGTCAAAAAGATTCGCGGACACGTTCAAGCTTGGTCGCTTCGGACTTTCTTGCAAGAATTCAAAACGGTCCCAAATTTAGACATTCAGCAAAAGCGGGGCTTTCGAATCGTTTCCGGCGGTTTCTTACGACCGCTTGAATTTAGCCGACGTTGGTGGAAACTAAACCGCCGCATTGGCTCGATTGTGCCTGGCCTTTGCACCGAAGTTCAACTCGTTTGCCGAAAGAAGGCCGAGTCTAACTGCGAAGTTTCGAAAGCAGCATGACGCCCCTTTTCAAAAAGCTTAACCTCGGCGAACACGAAACGATTCTAGTTCTGAAAGTTCCGGAGTCGTTCGAAGCAGAGCTTGAGCAACTTGATGGCGTCTCCATCCTCCGAAAACCACCTAAGAAACCGTCCGAATTGTTCGCAATTGGATTCGCCATCACCAAGTTGGAACTCGATGACGTTTCAACGAAACTGGTGAATGCATCAACGGGCGATGCCGTCATTTGGATCGCTTATCCCAAGGGGACCTCCAAAAAGTACCAATGCGAATTCAATCGTGACACGGGTTGGTCGGTGTTGACGGATGCTGGTTTCGAAACGGTCCGCCAGGTTGCGATCGACGAAGATTGGTCAGCGCTTCGCTTTCGAAGGTCCGAGTACGTTAAGTCGTCGATTCGGAATAAATAAGCCGAGCGGCAGAGTGAAAACTATCAATTGTCGTTTAACATTCAGCCGTAGGCGTACTTTGCTTCTTTTAAAGTACGCCTACGGCTGACTGTTAAACGAAGTGCATTTGGACAAGTGTCAATTCAACAAGCCCTCACGCGTCGGGATGAGGCAGGATGCCGCTCGCTTAAGCCGCATTTCTCCTCAACGGATCTTCGCTCGACTACCTCGGTGTCGTGAAACCAGCAGCTTGAAAAGCGATTGCATATCGCCGTCCGTTCCCAACAACTGCTCAACCTGTATGCCATCGTCCGACCATTCTGCCAACGCAGAATAAAGCTCGAGAGGTTTGTGGACCGCCACGATGACGCGGCAGGCCTCATGTTCCACCCGAACCGACTCCACCCAATCTTGATTAGCTAGCCTAGCAACCAATTCACGTATCTGAGGACTTACGATCGAAAGCTCTTGAGGCAAATCGGCCAGCATCCCTCGCAACTCTCCCGCAGTGCCAGACGCAAGTAGTCGACCACCGTAAATCAACAGGAACGAGTCGGTCACTTGCTCAACCTCGTGCAACACGTGACTCGCCAGCAATAGGCTGCGGCCCGCCTCGGCCCATTCGATGAGCAAGTCGGTCATTTGATGTCGACCGACAGGGTCCAATCCGTTGAACGGCTCGTCGAGGATAAGCAACTGCGGTTCCGTCGCGATGGCTTGCGCGAGTTTACAGCGTTGCCTCATCCCAAGTGAGTAGGTGTTGATCGGACGATTCATTGCTTCTTGGATACCCACTTGTTCGAGCACTTCGCAAGTTCGGGCACGTGCATCGCGTGGACTCCAGCCGCTCAGCGAAAGCATTTGTTCGACCCATCGACGCGCGGTGACGCCAGGCAGCAAGATGTCGCTGGCTGGACACAGTCCCACGTTTTTCAGAACTCTCGGGTTCGCGTATGGGTTTTCTCCGAAGACACGCACCGATCCAAGCGTAGGCCGCAATGCTCCCGTGATCAAACCGATCAAGGTAGATTTGCCCGCTCCGTTGGGGCCAACCAAGCCATAGGCTCCCTTTGGCAAAGCGACATTGAGATCGTTGACCCCAATCACATTTCCATACAAACGTGTCGTATGTACCAAGTCAATCAGCGGCACATCGTTGTCGTTCGAAGTTTGAGTTTCCGGATTCGCGAGATTCATAGATTAGACCTTGAGCATCCTTGCGACTCGCCATCGAGCGATACCGAAGCCGACAATGCTGACCGCAGCGCACAAAATCCAAGGACCGGTGAGATGCTGGTCGGTAGGCAGCAACCCGAAGATTTCTTCCTGCAATTGCCCCAAAACATGGTAGGGCGAAATCATTAACCAGCGCTGCTGGAGTGTCACTAAATCATCGGCGTTGAACATCGCTGATCCGGTCAAAACCAAGTAGGTGACCCATCCCACAATCCAGACCGCAAACCACGCAAACGCAGCAAAGCGACTCTCCTGCGTGAGCGAGGAAAACGCCAAAGCAATCGCAGAGGTCGGCAAGACCAAAACGATGGTCGCCAATAGAATGCGAAACGGAATATCCCAAGTCTGTAGAAACGCCGACGGGTCACTGGATAAAAGCAACCCAAACAGGTACACAGCGATGGCCGGAAAAGTGGTGATCATCGCGAGCAAGAAAAACAGGATGCAAGCTTTGCCAAAGACGTAGCTCGTCGGCGAAAGGGGCCGCGAAAGATACAGCAGATACCCGCGACTCCGCAAATCGTAACTAATCAGTCGTGGTGCAACCAATCCGATAACGACCACGATCCAAAGCGCCTGTGGATATCGAAAATACCACAGTAGCAAATGCGACCAAGCTAAATGGCGTTGCGTGGCAATGTCTGCGGTCTCGGATATGATTTGAGGGCGCTCGATTGCCCGGTTTCGCACTCGATTCCTTGGCCCCATTGGTTCGATGCGCGAAGCCAGAAAGCCATTGAACATTCTGCGATACGACTCGTCTCGCGTGGCTTGCTCAAAAAGCCCAACCCCAAACATCGTGATTAGTGCAGGAAATGTAGCAAACAGCATGATCCGTTTCAGCCAGGTCCCTCGCCACACGAGCGAGATACCCGTCGTCGCCACAACCGTCCAGCGCAGCGATTCCGAGGAGCGATCGCCAGTCCAATTGCGATAACCGAGATCAAGGATGGGCATAGTTCTTCTCGCTCACAATTTCCATAAAAGAATGTTCGAGGGAGTTTCTCGCTTCATCCATTCGTTCCACCAAAACTTGCTCCTCTTTGCTTGAGGCCCAAACTGTTTTCCGAATCATGGACGCATCTCCTTGCACCAGAAGCTCCGTATCGTTTTCGCATAGAACCCCAAGTCCTTGTCGTCGCAGCGACTCTGCAAAGCGGATGGCATCGCGAACCACTCGAACCTGGATACCGGCCTTGAGCGGGCGTTGCATGTTCTCGAGCGAGTCGGCCAACCGAACTTCGCCTCGTACTAAGATGATGACTTGATCGCATACCTGCTGAACATCGTGCAAAATATGTGTTGACAGCAGGACCGATTTTTCGAATCGATTGGCTAACGCGTGAATCCGGTCGAGAAACTCCTCGCGTTGGGTTGGGTCGAGTCCTGTCGTTGGCTCGTCCAAGATGATCAACTGTGGGTCGTGCACCAATGCTTGTGCGAATTTTAGTTTTTGCCGCATGCCGGTCGAATAGGTTTCGACGTTGCGATAACGTTCTTGTCCGACATCACAGAAGTCGAGAACCTCATGGGCCCGTCGCAAGGCCTCCGTGGTTGGCAAGCCAGACAGACGAGCCATCATCTGGACCGATTCGATACCCTGAAGACCGAGAATGTAGCAATCGTCCTCGGGCAAGTATCCGATTCGGTCTCGAATGGACTTGACTTGCGTTGGCCATGGACGTCCGAGCACACTGCCTGAACCAGTGTCCACCTTGACCAGTCCAAGCATGGCCTTGATGAAAGTGCTTTTGCCAGAACCATTCGGCCCAAGAAGTCCAGTCACCCCGACGGGCACGACTAGCTCCACGTTTTTCAAGGCAAAGTTGCCGGCATACCGCTTCGTTAGATTGGTAATCTCAATGACGTTGGACACGTGAAATGCGTTCGCGTTAGCAGGCTGATGTTTGAATATTCGGTAGCGGAAGTTGTAAAACTTCGTAGCGGAAGTTGTAAAACTTCGTAGCGGAAGTTGTAAAACTTCGTAGCGGAAGTTGTGAAACTTCCTGGATTTTAAGGCACTTCAGGAACTCTCACGAGATTCCACTACCAGCTAACTCAACGCAATGCGGCTAATTTGTTCACCCAAAGAATCGAGGTAACTTGATTAGTTTAATCGCCTATTCGAAGATCGGGCTTGAAGCTTGGCGAAAAAAGAATCGAATTCACCCAAGCAATTCATTACTCGGGAGGGTGAGGCTCCTGCCGAACCATTGCGTCTGTGGCTCGGCAGGAGCCTCGCCCTCCCGAAGTAATTCCAAAAAGAGAGACGGTCCCTATGCGCACCACGGTCATTCTTGCCGAGAGTGACCTCGCACTGCCCCTCCTGAAAACCTAGACTTCGTACAGTACAATCACGAAGACGTCTGAAGTGCTAAACGAGCCTTGGACACCGTGTTTCCCGGCTTGGGGAGAGATGTTACCGTTGATGGAAATGATTTTCGCTTTTGTTTCGGCGATCCATTGGTTGATTTGGCTTTCCATGTCCCCAAGTTCGGTGTCGACACTTTTGAAAATTTTAACTTGCTGCATACTGCACCTAGAAAGAATAAGGACTTAGATGGGAACCGGTAACAAAGCCTGGCTTCAACTCCACGCTGACGACAACTGCATTGTAGCCTTGCAAACGCTATCGCAGGGGCTGCAAATCGAAGTGGCAGGAAAAACCGTTTCGCTCCAATCCAACATTCAGGCTGGTCACAAGGTCTCGGTTGCCACGATCGAAAATGGGGCAGCGGTCATCAAGTACGGTTGGCCGATCGGTGTTGCGACACAACACATTGCACCCGGAGTTCACGTCCATGATCACAATTTGCGTTGCGAACATGTTATCGACTTTACCAATCTGGCAACCGACACGCCTGAGCCTCAAGCAAAAATTTCAGGTAGGACTTTCGACGGTTACGTGCGGGCCAATGGATCGGTGGGGACACGCAATTACATCGCGGTTATTTCCACTGTCAACTGCTCCGCGTCGGTTTCGCGTTACATTGCCAATCATTTCACGGAGGATGTGCTCCGTGCCTTCCCCGGCGTTGATGGAGTGGTTGCGTTTAAGCACGACAGTGGCTGCGGCATGGCCTACGAAGGAATCCGGCATCAAACACTGAGTCGAGTGCTTGGAGGAGTCGCTCGTCATCCCAACATCGCCGCGTATGTTCTCATCGGCTTGGGATGCGAACAAAACACTCTCGGCCATTTGCTCAAATCACAAAAGCTAGTCCCGCTGACGTTAGCCGGTTTGGATACGAGCGCCAATCACAATAAGCGTTCACTCGTCGAAGCGGCCCGCGAAGTCCCCGTACTGTCGATCCAAGATAGCGGTGGTACGCGAGCAACCGTCAATCGCGGTATCGAGATGGTCCAAGACTTATTGCCAATCGTAAACCAAATGCGCCGTACACAAGTCTCGGCTGAGCATTTGATCTTGGCGACCAAGTGCGGAGGTTCAGATGGTTACTCGGGTATCACGGCCAATCCCGCGCTTGGGATTGCAGCCGATCGAACGGTCGCTTGCGGTGGTACTGCAATTCTGTCCGAGACAACCGAACTCTACGGGGCCGAACAACTATTTACCCGCCGAGCTCAATCGGCTGACGTCGCGACGAAGCTGTTGGATCGCATCGAATGGTGGAAAAACTACTCGGCTGGCTATGGAGAAGAGATCGACAACAACCCGTCGATTGGAAACAAGGCGGGCGGGCTAACCACAATCGTCGAAAAGTCACTCGGAGCGGCAAGCAAGGGAGGCTCCACCGCTTTGCAAGCCGTCTATCAATATGCAGAACCGATTCGCACCAAAGGCCTAGTCATCATGGATGCGCCCGGTTTCGATCCCGCCTGCGTGACCGGTATGGTGGCTAGCGGTGCGAACGTTATCGTGTTTACCACAGGGCGAGGCAGCTGCTTTGGTTGCAAACCCGTACCGAGCATCAAGGTCGCAACCAATACAGCTTTGTTTCATCGCATGCCAGACGATATGGACTTGGACATGGGAACGGTACTAGTCGACGAGACCATCGAAGAAGCTGGAGATCGACTCTTCGACGAAATCCTAGCCACAGCGAGCGGCAAAAAAACCAAAAGCGAGCTACTCGGCTATGGCGACGACGAATTTGTCCCGTGGTCGATCGGACCGACGCTCTAGGGCCAAAAACCGGAAGTTCCATTTGGTTTTACTCGTCCCCTGGCTCAGCCTGGGGACGCAATGCACCGAAGGCTCCTGCCTCTAAGTGGTAAAAGTATGGCTAACTCGAGGCGGAGCCTCGAAGGCAGTGCGTTCCAAGGCAGAGCCTTGGAACGAGGGTACATCACACAAGCAATTTGTTATTCGGGAGGGTGAGGCTCCTGCCGAACCTTTGCACCATTGGCTCGGCAGGAGCCTCGCCCTCCCACGCGTTTTTAAGGGGGCAGCGCGAGCTCATCATTGCATCGCAAAAGTATCAACCTCTTCCACCGATTCATCCGATAGTAACAATTATGATGAGCCCGATGCAGCAAATGAGCGAGGTCGTGGCTCATATTGCCAGCTATCGTCACGCCTGACTCAACTATCGGATAACCAGCGAAAATGAAGAAGCACACTCCTTCATTTCATTTCGCTAGGCCCAATGAGCGATACGCTCTTAACCTTCTTTGCTTGCTATTCTTTGCTGGGATTGTTTTTGCGTCTGGTTGCTCTCGCTCTCAATACCGGGCGTCCGCAGACAAAAAATCCTACTCGTTAATTGCTAGCAGACTTGTTGACCCGAGGTGGACGCTGCCAACTCGGACCGTTGAGCCCGTACAGCAATCGCGATTAGGGCTCCCCGCCAATTTGGATTGTGCACCCAAGCCGCCGGACGATCCCGCTTCCTCGCCGTTGATGAGTTTCCCTGACGGTCACCGCAATACCAAGTATTGGTCCAAAATACCAACTTCACACCGAATCGATTCCCCGGCGTGGCTCGACCGATTGCCTCGAGGCGAAGACGGTCAAATCAAATTGACTCAAGAGCTCGCATTGGACTTGGCTCTGCTCCATTCGCGTGACTACCAGACCCAGTTTGAAACGGTCTATTTGAGCGCTCTGACATTGACAGGAAATGAGTTCGAATTCGCGACGCAGTGGGCTGGCGGAACCGGGGCTCAGTACACAGCGACAGGCTCCGATCTTGGTGGAAATCGGTTGTTGCAAGTTACCGATCGCTTGGGCTTCGGGCGAAGGCTGGCTGGTGGAGGTCAGTTTGCAACAAACGTCCTGAACTCGTTCTTCTGGGACTTTGGCACCAACTCAGCCGGCAGCAATGGGGTCTTCGTAACTTCATTTACTCAACCATTGTTACGAGGCGCCTTTCGACATGTCCGGCTCGAAAACTTGACCCAGGCGGAGCGTAACTTGCTCTACGAGGTACGAGACTTCGCCCGCTTTCGCCGTCAATTTTATCTCGATACTTGTAGCAGCTATCTTAGCCTTCTTACCCAAGTGCAATCGATTCGCAATGCGAAGGTCAACATCGCGAGCTTGCAATTGAATTTGATCGAAAACCAAGAGGTGCGGGAAATGAGAATGGTCTCGCAGATTCAAGTGGACCAGATTTTTCAGGAGTATCAAAACGGTCGACTCGCACTCTTAGCTGCCGAACAAAACTTGGCCGCCTCGTTGGATCAGTTCAAATTCCAGCTTGGGCTTCCGTCATGGATGCCATTCGAAATCGACGAATCCTTGCTCGGCCAATTTGAATTGGTCGACCCAAGATTGGTTCAGGTACAAGACGAAACGCAACGACTCTACGATAGTTTGCTTCGGTACACACCCACTGAGAATACTCGAGCAGAGGTCCCGCCCTATCAAGTGCTCGTTGACGCATACGAAGACTTTCTGCGGCTGGAGGGGCAAGCCGCCGAGTTCCTTCCGAGCATCAAGCAGGAATTGCAAAAGTGGCAAACGCGACTCGAGGCAATCGACGTCGACAAACTCTCGCAAAGCGATCAAATCGACCATAAGCAGCAGGCCGACCTCGCATCTCGAATCGCTTCGACGCTATCCGTACTCGAGAATGGCTTCAAAAAGCATGAAGAATTTGATCTCGCGTTAAAAGAGAGTATTGCCAAATATCATGATAAGCCAAGCCTTGTGGATCACGTCCAGAATGAGAAAGATGACGGAAATTTGGTAGCACAGAAGCCTGAAATCATTGCTTGGCGTGCCTTGTACAAAGCCATCGGCGGTCCACTTCGCAGCGAGATATCAAACCTCTACATCGCACAAACCCAAATTCGTTTGTTCTTGATCGATATCGACAAAATTGAGATCGATCAAAAAGCAGCGGTGACCTTTGCCCACCAAAACAGACTCGATCAGATGAATCGCCAAGCGCAAGTGATGGATGCGTTTCGCAAAATCGAAGTAGCCGCCAATGCCCTTCAAAGCGAGCTGAACGTCACTGGCCAACTCGGGCTCGGTACCGACCCGTCCAAGAACAATGCGTACCGATTGGATTCATCGGCCAATACCTATCGCGTCGGGGTTCAGTTCGATGGTCCGCTCAATCGACTTAACGAACGCAACGTCTATCGAGCGACGCAAATCGCGTATCAACAAGCAACTAGAAACTACGTTGCGGGCAAGGATACGATTGCTAATGAAGTGCGTTCGTCACTCCGGCAAATCGAATTGCGTCGACTCAATTTCCAAATTGCACGACAACAGCTTGTTGCTGCAACCCGCCAAGTAGACCTGGCGCAAATCGCCCTTCGGAGCTCGTTTGAAGCCAATACCAACCTGACGCGAGACTTGCTTCAATCCCTCCAGGTGCTGCTGAACGCGAAAAACAACTTGATCTTCAATTGGATCGACTACAAAATTGCAAAAATCCGAATCTTTACAGTCCTGGAACTGCTGTACCTCGATGATAATGGGACTTGGATCAACGAGGAGTTTTCGTTGTCACAACTTAAGGAAATGGTCTCCGAAGAGAACTACTTTCCGCCTGATCTTCCGTCGCTCCCGAGAGAATCGACCGCTGTGGCTGAGTCTCGCAAGTCCAATGAACAGCCTTCGGAGCAGCCGTCAGAACAGCCTGTCCCTGCTGCTGAATTACCCAAACAAGTTACTGCGCCCAATTAAGTTTATGAGTATTTGCTAAGCCATGGAAACAACGGATTCGAATCAACCGACCGCCAACCGAAGGCCTTCCCGTAGCGTCCGATTGCTTGGAACGTTCCTTCGTTTTGGGATCGCTGCCATAGTGATCGCCTCGATTGGTTTTGGCTCCTTTCGACTCTACAAAAGCCTTGGGCCAGCGATGGGTTCGGAGTCGGAGCTTTTGCTACATGTCGTCCAGAGACGTACCTTGGACGATACGGTCGTCGAACGCGGGACGATCGAAAGTCAAAACACGGTATTCGGCAAATGCGAATTGCCTGGCAATGAAAGCAGTATTGTCTTCATCGTTCCTGAGGGTACTGTGGTTGCAAAAGGTGATGTCATTGTCAAGTTGGAGTCCGCCAAGATTGACCAACAGATCGCCCTCAAGAAAATTGCACTGAACGAAGCCGAGGGAAAGCTCAAGGAAGCGAAACAGAACCTCATCGCGAAAACCAACGAAGGCGAGGGGAAAATTGTCACGGCCAAGCGCGAACTTGAAATTGCCGAAATCGAAGTGACAAAGTATCGAGATGGAGATTTCATTGCAGACGAATCGGAACTGCAAAGATTGATTGCCGATGGCAAAGCGCAATTGGAGAAATACTTAGAGGATCGCCGAAAGATCGAGGAACTCGTAAAAAAAGGATATCGATCGCCTGAGCAATTGGATGAATCTCAGTTGCGGGTCAAGAGTTTTGAGAAGGCCGTTCAGCGAGACGAACAGAAACTGAATAACCTAAGGAAGTACGATAGAATACTCAAGATGACCACCTTTGAAGGGAAAGCGACCGACGCCAAGAAGAAAGTTGAACGTGAAGAGTCCACGGCGGCGGCGGAAATCGAACGCGCCGAATCGACGATCAAGAGCGCGAACAACTTGGTCGAGCTACTTGAATCCGAGCTAAAGGACTTAGTTACCGTGTTGGCCAAGTGTGAGATGAAGGCGCCGCAAGATGGAACGGTTGCTTATGCAAACCAACCTTGGTTCGATGCCTCCGAAAAAATCCGAGCGGGGTCGAAGGTCTTCCAGCAACGTGACATCTTTTATCTGCCCGACATGAACAACATGCAAGTCAAACTTGGTATCCACGAATCGATCGTAAATCGAATCAAGAAAGATCAATCTGTTTCGATCCGGTTGGATGCATTTCCAGATCTTAAACTGCAAGGAAGCATCTCCTATGTGGCGGAGTTGGCCGCAAGCAGTTTTGATAACACGAAAAACTATGATGCAACCGTTCTGATCAAAGAGATACCTGCGAGCATATCGTTGAAGCCTGGGATGACGGCTGAGGTGGTGATCTTAGTTGGTACCTACGAAGATATCCTGGCCATCCCGGTCGGGGCTGTCACGGAACACTTCCAGTTATCCTATGTGTATGTGGCCAACGGAGCTGAGTTCGCTCGCAAGGTGGTGAAAACGGGCCGTACAACACACTCGTTCGTCGAAATCCTCGAAGGACTTGAACCGGGTGACTCCGTGGCAATGGACGCTTATCGTCGCGGCACCAACGACTTTGCATCGGCTGAGCGCAAGGCAGGCTCCAATCAGCCAGCCAGTACGCCAAACGCTGACGCGGCAGCGGGTTCCAAGCAATGAGTCGGCGATCCTGGTTGCATTGGGGCGGCATGTTCTCCACTGCCCTTCGCAGCGTCCTCATGCACAAGTTGCGATCCTTTTTGACCATCCTGGGACTCGTCTTTGGCGTTGCCAGCGTCATCGTTATGCTCGCCGTCGCTGAAGGAGCGAGTCAAACCGCTCAGCGCCAAATCGCATCGCTGGGCATCAACAACATCATCGTTCGAACGGTCAAACCAGCTGTCGACGGCCCGATCAACTTTCGATCGTTCATCCAAGAATATGGCCTCAAGTACGATGATCTTCGCCGCATCAAGGAAACACTTGATACCGTTGTCCGTATTACACCGCTGCGGGAATTCATTCATGAAGCTAGATACGAAGACAAGACGCTGGACTCGCGACTGGTCGGTATTGATCCCAGTTACTTTGAGGTCAATCGCTTGCAATTGGCTCGAGGTCGATTTTTGGAGCCGAGCGATGTGGAAACGCAAAGCAACGTGTGCGTCATTGGCGACGAAGTAGCCCAAAAAATCTATCCAGGACAATCGGCCATCGACAAATCCATCCAAGTCAACAATGAGCATTTTTTTCGGATCGTCGGAGTGATGATGTACCGGACACCGTCGGCCGGAATCGGCTCCAGTTTGGCTGCGCAGGACCTGAACAAGGACATCGTCATTCCATTAACTACGGATCGAAGTCGAATCGGCGAAGTCCTATCCAAACGCCAGCAAGGTAGTTTTTCGCGGCAGCGTCTTGAACTTAGTCAAATCACGATCGAGGTCGCAGACCGCTTTCAAGTGAAAGCGACTGCCAACGCGCTCGATGGTTTATTAGCCAAATACCACCCCAACAAAGACTATGTGATCACTGTCCCTCTGGATTTGATCGAGCAAGCCCAAGCGACTCAACGCATTTTCAATTTTGTGTTAGGTGCCACCGCGGCCATTTCGCTCTTGGTCGGTGGCATAGGAATCATGAATATTATGCTGGCCAGCGTGAGCGAGCGGACTCGCGAAATCGGTATCCGTCGCGCGCTGGGTGCGCGTCAATCGGATATTGTTTTGCAGTTCCTGATCGAGACCGCTTTTCTTTCCTCGGTCGGCACACTGATAGGTCTTGGCGTCGGAGTACTCTCCCCGCCCTTGGTGTCCTACTTTTCTGGCATGACAACCATCGTATCGCCATGGTCGCTCATCATAGCCTGTGCCGTATCGCTCTTCGTAGGGATCGCCTCGGGCATTTACCCTGCGCGACAAGCAGCCAAGCTCGACCCAATCGAAGCACTACGACACAGTTAGAGTCTCGACAAGACGATCGGCAATAATTCTGGTAAATCGTCTGCAATTAATCCAGGACCAAATTCGTTGGCCGCTGCGCCATGAAGCCAGACTGCCGCACAAGCAGCGAGAAACGGATCCATGCCTTGGGCTAAGAGCCCAAGTACGAATCCACTCAGCACATCGCCTGAACCTGCGGTGGCTAGCGTTGGCGGAGCATTGTTGTTGATAACCGCGCTGCCATCTGGGGCCGCAATCACCGTATCGCTTCCCTTGAGAACGACAACAGCACCACAGCGGCGGGCCGCGGCTCGAACGCGAGTCAGTTTGTCGCCGCTTGGATCAAATAGCCGACGAAACTCGCCATCATGCGGCGTCAATACACAAGGACCTGTGATCGCGTTATCCAGAGTCAGCGGCTCGTCCGCGAAGACGGTGATCGCATCCGCGTCGAGCACGGTAGCGCGACCCGTCTTGAGTATGGCTAGCACGCGATCGCGAGTTTCAACACCAACTCCAGCGCCAGGACCAATAAGGACCGCTGAAAAACGCCGATCATCGAGCAATCGCAGCAAGTCCTGCGGCCCATCAAGCGGATGAACCATAATGCTGGTCAGCGCTGTAGCATAGATGGGAAAGGCGATTTGTGGGACAGCAATCGTCGTTAGCCCTGCCCCTATTCGAGCTGCGGCTCGCGCGGACAACCGTGAAGCACCCGTCATTGGGTAGCCTCCATTGATAAGTGCATGTCCTCGTGTGTATTTATTTCCTCCATGGAGCAATGTTGGTAACGCTGCTTTCCAAAGACAAGGATCATTCTCAAAAGTGTTCGGAGCGATCTCCTCAAGCACAGACGCCGGGATACCGATGTCCGCGACTATGATCTCTCCACACAATTGCCTTCCGGACAACAAGAGTTGGCCAGGCTTCTTTCGAAAGAACGTAACAGTCAATTGAGAAGCAACGGCCCCTAAAGATTCGCCGGTATCGCCCATCAGTCCACTTGGGACATCGATTGCCACAATCGGCAATTTCCGTTGCGCTGCGGTAGCCAAAGTATCTTTCGCCGGTCCATCCAGTGGGCGGCTAAGGCCTGCACCGAAGATCGCATCCACGACCAGTTCCGCGCCGACAAGCACATCCGGGCTCATCGGTTCTACGGTTCCTTGCCACAAATCCGCATGATGCCGAGCAGCACCAGTCATTTTTTCTCGCAAACCAACAGAGGCAACACGAACCGGCCAGCCAGAATTCGAAAGACGTTGCGCAACCACGAAACCATCGCCACCATTGTTTCCAGGTCCACAAAGCACAGTGACATGTCGGGGCGTCCAGCGTTTCTCAATCTCAACGCAGACAACCGTACCAGCATTCTCCATCAGCTCGGTAACGGTTTTTCCCGTGGTAAGCGACAGCCGGTCAGCTTCGCCCATCTGGCGGACATCAAGTATCGCACACTGAAGATTCATTGCCGAATTCGATTCGAATCTGATTTGCACACAAGGTCATGAAAGGGTCACTACTATACCAAGTTTATTATTTTGAACCGGCACTCGCGATTTGAAGTCAATCTGTTTTGTCCGGTTCGGGCTTGGTGGCTGTCTCACTTTTGGACCCAACAAAACGCTTGGTGTAAATTGGGAGGGCGAGGCTCCTGCCGAGCCATTAACGTATCAAGCTCGG
>JANPHB010000401.1:0-3252 GCA_031424235.1 Pirellula sp. | reverse complement strand
AACATTTGCAGCAATAAATAATTCGCCCTGCTGCAGTTCTTTGCGACGCCCCAATGCCATTGACCACATCCTCCATGAAACCAAACCAATTGATGTTGGTAGGATAGCGCATTTCATCCTTTTTTCAACGGGCTGCTAGGTACTTTGGAGGCTCGAAATCTGATGCAGACTATCACTCACGATAGTATCTGCCATTACTTACGCAAAATCGGTGTCCCATCCTTCCGTGCAAAGCCTCAGTGATTTTCGATGGTTTTGAAATGCGGGCCATCGTTGCTTAGTCTTTGAATTTCACAATATCGCGCAACCAAACAATAGTCATACCGGATCTTGTCATTCAATACATCCCAAAACGAAATTCGCTCATAGATGCAGCGCCTAGTCCCAATAATCCGTCCTGCGATTAGCCAAGCCAGCAAGCTCGAAACTTCCAAATCCACGTCGACGACAATGATCTGAAATGCAAAATTCTCTGCCGAGACAATGACACCAAGTATGTGAAGGACTTCGACGCTGTCTTCACCAGCTCCAATTGCAAGATAAAACGGATCACGCCTAGGTCACCCAACTTGCAAGCTCATGTGGAGCGTGTCATCCAGACAATCAAACACGAAGTGCTCAACGGCTTCTGCATCGTCAGCAACCGACACATGGCCCCAATTCTTCGAACTGCAATGGATTGGTACAACAAACGACGCGGACATTCTGCAAGGGATAATCTGCCGCCAGTTCGGGATAGCGATCCACAGCTACTGACTGCATTTCCTCCAGGAGAGATCGTTTGTGATTCTGAACTTGGCGGGCATTTGAAGTCCTATCGACGAGTGGCGTAGGTGTCCGGAAAATCGCTGCCGAAACCTGTGGCGGAGTTTTTGTACCGCGCGGGTATTGTCTTCAAAGCTGCCAACAGACTGCTTTCCATTCACTACGACGCTTTGCGGTGGTCTTGATGCAGGCAACTTCAGGGACGTTGAATTTTCCGGAAGGCTTCAATCGCCGTGAAAATTACATTCGCGTTCAGATTTGCACACACTCGCAGAATGGCCCGATAAATGCAGTGATGGTTTGGTTGAGAATTTTTCTGGCCGTCGAGCTTCCGTAGACTCGAACAAGTCGGAAGATTAAATGCAAGGACTTGCTAGTCTAACGTTAGGGAAAAAAATGAGCACTGAGTTACTAATCTTGATTATTGTGTTGATTGTCTTGTTTGGCGGTGGCGGTGGATATTTTTGGAGCCGTGGACGACGGTAGGGAGCGCGCCCTGAATAATTAAAATTTCGATCAAATTCTCGAGGCTGTTGCTTAGCGAGCGTGGATGCAACTACTTGCACAAACCGCGATGCAACCAAATAAACTTGCTCGGCATCAAGCGAGAGATGGATGTTACGGAAATTCCCGCCGGATCCGCTAGACTTTGTTGGGGAATGCCACCCCTACAAGGGTAGCTCAACCGGGCTTCCTAATTTGAATTCCGTCCCATAGCGGCTAGTAGCCTTTGAAGAGTATCAAGATACTGTGCAAGGGCGGTTCGCCCCTTCTTGGTTAAGTGGTAAGTTGTTTTTGGGCGACGGCCTACGAAGGCTTTATTGGCGTTGATATATCCTGCCTCTTCAAGCTTCTGGAGTTGAAGTCCCAAGCTGCCATCTACTGCTTCCAGTCTCTTTTTTAGCGAAGTGAAGTCGTGAGACCCATCGAGTTGGAGTGCAGTCAGAACGCCCAATCGCAAAGGACCATGAACTGTGGTGTCGAGGCCGTTGAAATCAATCGGCTGCATGGACCGGTCCCGCCTTTCGCAGCTGGACCCATTGGATCATCACGCCCGAAAGAAAGCCAACAGCCATAAAGGCATGGGCGAATGGAAAACTGTAGTGCTGGTCGAGGATCGGAATTAGTAGGCCAGTCAGCAGAAGAGAAATGGCGAGGCCGAGACAGTAGTACCGCTCTCGACTTTTGAGAGCATTGACTACCAACACGACCAAAAAACCAAAAATGTAGACTAGGCTAGCGGCATAAAGGGAAGCGGTTCTAGCTAGTCCAATCGAAGGACCGACAAACGTTGCCAGCGTATAGCCGCAAGTTGCAGCAAACAACGCGAAGTAAATAGTGATCGAAAGAACGACTTGTAATTTGATTTCGTGGCTGAGATCGGTGCGTCGAGATCGCAGGTGAAGCCCTATTAGGCACAATGTCATGATCACGGCAAATGGGATAACTTGGAACCAGCTGCTCTCGACAAGCAGGCTCAATACGGAAGAACTGACTGCCGCAAGGGCAAGAAAGGTGCCGAAGACCAACGTCTCCTTTCCAAAGGAAAAATGCAGGCCCAACGCCCTTTGGATGACCGCAAGATCTCCTTTGACACGACTCATTTCGGCATCTGACATGATCTCTTCCTTGTTGTTACTCAATTTTTATGTGTGCTCAAGCTATTTGAGTATAGTGCTTATCCCGTTTGTGTCAATGGATTTCTTGTCGACGAGCATCGCAAGTCGAAAGGCGTTTTCGAGACATCTTTGTCCTGGTCTTTCTCAACGTCAAAACGCGGCAAGTTTACATCACTCCGTCAACCTACAAACCAGACCAAGCTTGGATGATCGAGCAAGCCGAGGCGTTTATCAAGCACACTCAAGACAAGAAACAACCATGCGAAATTGTGATGCACGATAATGATGGCAAGTACTCGAAACCATTTCTGGAAGTGTTCCAAAAGGCCAAGATTAAGCCGCATCGCACTGCGATTAGATCACCGAATACGGTTGCCTTCGTCGAGCGATTCGTTGAAACAATAAAACAAGAATGCCTCGACCATTTTGTGGTATTCTGGCACAAGCAAATGGACGTCCTGTGCCTGGAATTTAAGGATCATTATCACCTTGAACGTCCTCATCAGGGTTTGGAAAACGAGCTGATTCAGAAACCGCAAACGAAGAGACGGAAGAAGACCGAAGCCAATGTCGATACGATCCGTCTGAGCGACATTCGATGCGAAGAGCGACTCGGCGGGCTGCTAAAAAACTACTCTCGCGTTGCGGCCTAGTTTTCCCAGCGTCGTTTATCGAACCATTGCAAACCAGCGCTGCGCTGACCGTGAGCGCCGATAACGCGATCACGGATCCACTTGTTGCCAAACCGTCCGAACGAATGCCGTTGGTCTCGCAGCCATCTTTAGTCTTGCGACGAATTTTTTATTGCACAGGGCGTTAGTCGAACGTCTGCGCCGCGGCCGCGTTTTTGCCCGGCTTGAAGTCACCG
>JANPHB010000400.1:0-6103 GCA_031424235.1 Pirellula sp. | reverse complement strand
AACATTTGCAGCAATAAATAATTCGCCCTGCTGCAGTTCTTTGCGACGCCCCAATGCCATTGACCACATCCTCCATGAAACCAAACCAATTGATGTTGGTAGGATAGCGCATTTCATCCTTTTTTCAACGGGCTGCTAGGTGAATATGGTTTGTAAGCTAGAATTCAAAGCAAGTCGATTAGAAAGACCCCTGTGACCTTGCGTCACAGGTGAATCAGGTTCATGGGCTAAAACTTGCGAGCCGAGCATTTGGCCCTGTTTCCTAGAGTTCTCGCCTCTAGCCCATTCTAAACAATTGAGGACAATTGTTCGACACTCTACTTTCTCCTAAACAATTGAGGACAATTGTTCGACACTTTTGCCAAAGCATCCAACTTGAAAGAACACAATGAAGGGTATCGTATTAGCAGGCGGCTCGGGTACACGATTGCATCCCATCACCCGCGCGGTCAGCAAGCAGTTGTTACCGATTTACGACAAGCCGATGATTTTCTACCCGTTATCAACTTTGATGTTGGCAGGTATACGGGAGGTCCTAATCATCTCGACACCCCATGATTTGCCACCATTTCAGCGATTGTTAGGCGATGGCACACAATGGGGAATGCGTTTTCAATATGCAGAACAGCCAAAGCCAGATGGATTAGCCCAAGCGTTTGTCATTGGCCGTGAGTTTATCGGCGACGATCCAGTCGCATTGGTGCTTGGCGACAATATTTTTTACGGTCAGGGTTTTCGGAAAGTGTTAGCACAGGCAGCAGCCAAAGCAACTGGCGCGACGATTTTCGGATATCGAGTGAACGATCCAGAGCGTTACGGGGTTGTGGAGTTTGACGAGCGAGGGGCGGTGATCTCAATTGAGGAGAAGCCGAAGGCGCCTAAGTCGAATTTCGCGGTGACCGGCTTGTACTTTTTCGATAACAAGGTGGTTGAGATTGCGGCCGCGCTCAAGCCTTCGAAGCGAGGGGAGTTGGAGATCACGGATGTCATACGCGAGTATTTGCATCGAGGCGAGTTGTCGGTCGAGTTGTTTTCGAGAGGGTTTGCTTGGTTTGACACCGGGACCAAGGACTCGATGTTGGACGCCTGCAATTTTGTAGCAGCGATTGAAAAGAGGCATGGACTGAAGATAGCGTGCCCGGAGGAGATCGCTTACGTGTGTGGTTTCATAAACGCATCCCAGGTCAAGCAGCTGGCTAGCGAATACGTCAACGAGTACCGAGACTATTTACAGTCAATCGTCAATCCGTTGGCATAAGTTGGTGTACCGCCTTCTGGCGGCGCGTTGCTGTTTGTGTTGTCTACTTGACTCGCTAGAATCCAAGGTTGCGTGTACGCAATCATCGCGGAGCGACAATGTCGCCCTTCGCTCTGCGAAGGTAGCGTATGGCAAGACCGATTACCTTTCAGCAACACAAGACTGCCTATGTAATTCATAAAAGTGCTCAAGGCATATCGTTACAACGAAACAGTAATAACCCTTCTGCGATTGAATCGCGAATGCGATGGAAATTTCCAGCCTGGGGTGAAGTTCGCACCGCGAACGAAACCCCAGGTATTACGCCCCGATTGATACGGAGCTCTGAAGGAGCGGCATGGGCAGCGCTGCCCGCGGATGTCATCCTTGGCAGTACCCACATTTTATTGTCTTCCATCCGAGGTTTATTTGCGTTTGACCCGGGACGGGTCGCATGTGGTAGCCGGGGGTTGCCGCGCAGCGGCGCACCCCCGGGATTGGGTGCCCCAACGTGACGCGCCCCGGGAAGGGTCGAAGATCATTATGCGACCGCTTCGCGGTCGCCACCAAAAACCTGGAGGGCCGACACAAACCCGAATGGCGTTGAATTAAGCCTGTACTCGTAGCGGAAGTTGTAAAACTTCCTGGAGTTCGAGGCACTTCAGGAACTCTTACGAGATTCCACTACTTGCAAACTCAACGCCATTCCATACAAACCCGGCCAAGCGGTTTTGCTTTACATTTTCACCCGCGATTGCCGTTCTGCGGTCAAAACAAAACGGCCACAGAGCCTATATTGAACGCGAAAGTGCCAATTCCGTTTGCATCCGGCGGTTGCATCAACTGAAGAGGAAGCGCGCTTCAAAACCACTCACGACAACGACAGAAATATTTCTACGCAAATGATGGACTTGGCAGTAATAGGCTTGGGATACGTAGGCCTACCTCTTGGTTTGCAGTTTGCAAAAAACGGCTGTAGGGTATTGGGCTTGGATATTGATCAAGCCAAAGTCGACAAGATCAATTCCTCACAGTCGTACATTCATCACATTTCCTCGGAGTCCATTGAGGAACAAGTACGGAGTGGCAGGTTTATAGCCGACTCAGATCTGTCACGGATTGGCGAGTGCGAAGCGGTTTTGATATGCGTGCCCACGCCGCTAAACAAAAACCGAGAGCCCGATATTTCTTACATAACCAAAACAGGGGAATCGATCGCTCCGCATATACGACGTGGAATGTTGATTGTCCTAGAATCGACAACCTACCCAGGCACAACGGACGAAGACCTTCTTCGCGTACTGGAAGCGGGCTCGGGAATGAAGGCGGGCAGTGACTTCCATTTGGCCTTTTCGCCCGAGCGAGAGGATCCAGGCAATCCCGACAGCAAGGTAGCTGCGATTCCCAAAGTCATCGGTGGGTTAACACCGGCGTGTCTTGCCAAAGCGACTCAGCTTTACTCAAAAGCGATCCAAAGAATAATACCCGTGTCAAGCTGCCGCGCTGCCGAAGCAACAAAGCTGCTCGAGAACATTTTTAGAAGCGTGAACATTGCGCTTGTGAATGAACTTAAAGTTGTTTACGAAGCCATGGGCATTGATATTTGGGAAGTAATCGAAGCGGCCAAGACGAAGCCTTTCGGATTCATGCCGTTTTACCCGGGACCGGGCCTTGGCGGACACTGCATACCAATCGATCCATTTTACTTGACTTGGAAGGCACGCGAATATGGCCAAGCCACGAGGTTTATCGAGTTGGCGGGCGAAATTAATACAAGTATGCCTCAACACGTAGTACGCAGACTTGCCGAAGCGTTAAATGTCGAGAGAAAGCCGCTTAATGGTAGCAAAATTTTGGTGATGGGCCTCGCATATAAGGCGAACGTTGACGATGACCGGGAATCACCCTCGTATGTTTTGATGGACCTATTGAAGTCCGCGGGGGCAGAAATTTCCTATTTCGACCCGTATGTACCTACGATACGACCGACCAGAGAACATCCTCATTGGTGCGGCCTTAGGAGTATTGAATGGAAGAAAGAGGAGATCGAAAAATTCGACGCCGCTTTGATTTCTACGGCACACGCGAATGTCAACTATGAAGAACTGGTAGGGTGGTCCAAGCTAGTCATAGACACTCGAAATGCGACGCGCAAGCTTCTTCCCAACAGCAAAGTCGTATTGGCGTGATTAGCAAACCCGCGCAGTTGGTGCACCGCCTCCAGGCGGCAAGTTGTTGGTGTAAGTAGCGGAAGTGGCAAAAGGCCCTGGTGTAGCGGAAGTTGTGAAACTTCCTTGAGTTACCTGCACGCCAGGAACTCTTACGAGATTCCACTACTAGCTAACTCTGTACTCGTAGCGGAAGTTGTGAAACTTCCTGTAGTAGCGGAAGTTGCAAAACTTCCTAGACTTCCCTGCACGTCAGGAACTCTTACGAGATTCCACTACGAGCTAACTCAAAGCCAATTCCCTTCCCCTCACCCCGATCCGAAAATGCATTCCTCGTCACCGGAGGGGCAAGGAACGTTCTGCGATTAAATCGCGAACGCGATGGAATTTGCAAGCCACGTATGATGAAACGTTGGGCGAACGAAACCCCAGGTATCACGTCGCACAGGCATTTCCAAATGCCGTCCGCATCGCCGCCTCAAACCATAGACTATAATAAACGAACGCACCGCGCACATCGGCCACCACAAACAGCCACGCACACCAATGACACATCCGACGGACAATCCGATTCGCGACGCCATTTTGCTCAAGCAAGATGGTTTTGCGGGCGTTGACGCCACCAATCCACAGTCGCCGTCGGGGCATAGTAATGGGATACGAACATCGACTCGACTGACCAGCATTTATCGCCAAACGCACAGGAGCGCAGCAGTGGATGTAACACCTCAAGAGGTCATGGACTGTATCGAATCTGCTGGAGTCACCAATTGGGTTCTCATGGGGTTGCATGGCTATGTCGGTTACATGCCAATGCCCCGGGCGACGCAGGACGTGGACATCATGGTCCCGTACAGTCAAAAGAAAAAAGCTTGGAAAGCGATTGCGGCTCGCTGGCCGATGTTAGTGGTACGAGAAATATCGCACCTGGTTCGGTTCATGGATCCAAACGATCCGGATGCGGACGGCAATCCCAAGCCGGTAATTGATTTGATGTTACCTTGGGGTGAGTTTCAAAAAACGATTTTATTGGATAATGTGTTGATTGACCCAGTTTCGGGCAATCGCATCCCAACAGTCGTCGCAGCAATAGTAGCCAAGTATGCTGCTTTGGTCTCGCCATTCCGAGGCCCGGACAAACGCGATTACGACGCCGGCGACATGCGTCGGATCATGAAAGCCAACGACCGTCAGATAGATAGGGAGGCATTAAGTGCGTTAGCGAACCAAGTTTGGGAAGGAGGAGGCGAGGAGATCCAGCAGTATCTCGAATTAGCCCTCAAGGACCAACCGTTCCCAGGCCGTTAAGTTGGTGTACCTCCTTCAGGCGTCTTCAGGCGTCTATCCCCCAAACCTCAAAACAACCAATCCCCGATATCCCCGATATCCCCGAGTGGCGTTGAATTAAGCCCCGCCCTCGTAGCGGAAGTTGTAAAACTTCCTTGAGTTTCCTGCACGCCAGGAACTCTTACGAGATTCCACTACTTGCGAACTCAGCGCCAACTCCCTTAAGAACCTTCGGGAGAGCGAGGCTCCTGCCGAGCTTGTTACGCCAAGGTCGATAAAGATATGTTTACAGCCCAGTCGGAGCCTAGCAGCCTCCAAAACAGTTCGTTCCCAGGCAAGAGCCAGGGAACGAGTATTCTCCTACTGATTAGCGGCTATAATTAACCCACTAGCGATTGAAAGAAAAAGTTCCCGCGTTCCTGAAACCAGAAGCGTTTGTCGAATGTTATCCAAAGAGACCTTAGAAGGATATCGCCGCATGACACCAGGCGAGCGTTTGGCCCTAACGATTCATTCGATGGAAGGAATAGATCGAGCACTGTTGTCGGGAACAGATCAACAGGTCAATCGCAAATTCGAGCTTTTGAGGCGTGAGAATGAGTTGCGCAACAGGAACATGTTGACAGCGATCGCGAAATCGCGGGAAAACAGTTGATGAATCCGGTTATCGCAACACTGTTCAAAATCGTCGATTGTTTAGCGGAGCAAAACATTGAATACGCGGTAATGGGCGGCCTAGCGGTGCGCGCACATTCAATCCCACGTCCAACCCATGACGTTGACTTAACCATTGCGTTATCGCAAGAAAATCTGCCCATTTGGTTCGACAAACTCGAAAGCATGGGAGTCACTGTTCCGGAAGCATACCGATCAGTTTGGGTCGATAAGGTGGCAGGGATGTCCCTTGTGAAGCTGAGAACCTATCTGAATCCAGATAGCACGACGCGCAAGCTAGTGAACCAACCGGATGAGGCAGTACACGACCAAAGCGTTGACATCGACATCTTCCTGGCTGAGAGCGAATTCCAATCGAGTATTCTGAGGCGAAAGATCCAAGTAGACGTAGAGGGTCGGCTGATTTGGCTTGTTGCGGCGGAAGATTTGATCCTTCTAAAACTGATTGCTAGTCGCCCCCGCGATCTGATTGACATATCCGACATCTTGTTCATACAAGGCGAACTTGATCAGGGTTACATGCGAAAGTGGTCACGTTCGCTAGGAATCGAAAGGCAACTCGAGAAAGTCTTAGAAGAATCCCAACGCCACTCCAACTAGTCCTTAAACAAGCGAACGCTTGTTTGTCGGAGCCCCATTTTTGCAGCGCAGCGGTGACCGAGCCAGCGGGGCTGGTTTGATTTTTCTATTTTAGGCTGCTTCATCTTTTTTCGGTTTCTAACTTGGTTTGGCGTTG
>JANPHB010000399.1:0-22124 GCA_031424235.1 Pirellula sp. | reverse complement strand
GATCTGTTTGAGATTGTTTGAACATGACATTCGGCGTGCAGCTTCCCGTGCAGCCTGAACCGCTGGCAATAACAAGCCAACAAGGATACCAATGATTGCAATGACCACCAACAGTTCGACGAGGGTAAAACCTCGACGAAGGGGCTTCATTCTCCAGGAATTCAACATTTCTTGTCTCCGATGAAAAAGATGGATCAAAATAAAGATGGATAACGGTGACTTGCGTCCCTTAAGGATGAGTTTAACAAACATTTGGCCTGCCTTGTTAGGGGAAAAAACCATTTTCAGCATTTTTTTCGATTTTTTCACTGATGCTTTCACCAACCACTAAAAGATGTCTAGGTTGGGCATTGTCGCATTAGAAGCGTCGATACAGTTGCTTTAGGGCTCGACCACCATAAGTTTCGATTCGCCATCAAAGGAAATCGATTGTGTAACACCCGACGGCCACAAAATCTGCACTTGGCCACTAGAACTTGAACCAATTCCAAAACACATCGTTCTTTCATTAGTACAGTAGTAACCATCACCTCCATTTAGGTCCATCCTCGTACGAGTTCCTCCCGACTCGACTACGACGCGCGCACCTGTTGCGCTTCGGTTCGACTTTTTACCGATAAGTCGGATCGAAAGACTTCGATAGGAAGTCTCGGTTTGGTTTTCAAGCAAAGCCACTTGACGATCCTGGTGAACCACGATGAAGTCGCGACGTCCATCGCGATTCCAATCAAGGCTAGCAACGCCACGACCTAGCTGCTTCTCCTGAAAATAGTCACCCGATAATTGGCTGGGTTCTTGAAAGCGTCCGTTACCTTGATTGTGGAAAAGTTGCGTAGGCATCTTCCATGGCTCGCCTTTCCAACGCACATCATCGATATGACCATTCGCAACAATCAAATCCAAATTTCCATCCAAGTCCAAGTCCGCTGCTTGTGCTCCGAACCCGAGCATGTACTTGGAAGGACGACTTAGGCCAGCGGCCTGAGCGTTATCGGAGAAGTTCATCGAGCCAAGGTTGGTATACAAGTTGTTGGACTCATTGTAAAAATTCGTCACCAGCAAATCTGTCTTGAGATCACCATTGTAGTCTGCTGCACTAATACCCATCCCCGCTTGTGCATGCCCCTCGGGACTCAAGGCTGTACCAGATTCGAACGAGATATCCTTAAAGCGAAGTCCGCCAAGGTTCTTGAAAAGTTGATTTGGCGTTGTGTCATTGGCTACATAAATATCGACCAAGCCGTCATCGTCTAAGTCAGTTGCAACGACACCGAGCCCCTTGGCATCGATCGCTTCAAGTCCACTTCCTAGTGTTGCATCCACAAACATTCCCTCGCCGGAGTTGCGATACAGTCGATCTTGCACACCTATGAAGTTCTGCGGATTGCATGTGGCGATGTTGCCATTCGTATCACGACAGACCCGAACCCCATCTACATAATTGGTAACATACAAATCGAGGTTGCCATCATTGTCAAAGTCGGCAAGTGCAACGCTCGAACTCATTTCCGTTTCCGTCCAACCGCATTCATCCGTCGCATCCCGAAACGTCCCATCTCCCTGATTCATAAAAAGTCGATTCTTGCCAAAATTAGCGACGACGATGTCTGGGAATCCGTCGTTGTTGACGTCGCCAGTTGCCGCCCCTTGCGAATAGCCGTTTTCAAGAACGCCCGAACTCTGCGTCACGTTGACAAAACGCTCACCATTCACATTCCGGTAAAGTTGATCGATTTGGCTATTGTCCGTAGATTCGCTCGGCAATTTGCTCCCTTGTGGGAAGTAGCAATCCGGCCAGCCATCTCCGTCGAAGTCCAATACACTTACTCCACCCCCCATCGCTTCAATTAGGTACTTTTTTCCTGTGTTTCCATTGAAATACTGAAAATCCAATCCGACACGTTCATGGACGTCTTCCATGTGCAATCGATTGACAGGCGGGCTATCGATCTTCGCATCGGTTAGGTCCGAATTGGCTTGGGAAGCAGCCAACCATTGTTGAATTTCTTTCTGAACCAAGAGAGGACTTCGCGAGATCGAACTACCCGCAAATGGAGTTGGTCGACTAGCTCGCGCAATGCCCTTGATTGCGGATTCATTTTCCGGGTCGATCTTAAGGGCCAGGGTCCTCCATCGCTTGGATTCGTCGCTCTGGTTTAGCTCATCACAAATCGAGGCGATTCGAATCATTGCATTACCCAATTCGCGATTGGACATTCCAACCATCCGAGTGATCACTCCCGTTAGCTGATGAAGCCTGTCGATACTAGCTGACTCCTCAAGTTGTGGTTGAGCCAGCTGGGATGCTCCATTTGATTCGTAGGCAATCCCCAATCGATACCTTGCATAGCCTGATTCAGGCTGCAGATCGACTGCTTGGCGATAACCGTCGCTTGCGATCTGAAATTGTTTTTTCGCTTCGGCTAAATTCCCCGCAGCTAGCCACCACCAGTAATCAGGAGGGGAGTCCGTGCTCGCAACATTCATCGTCGCGGTCGCTTCATCCAACAGGGAGGATTGCAATTGACCAATCGTTTTGAGACCGATGAAATGACTTTTTGCGGCTAGCTTACTAGGCATTGTTGAAACCAATTCCTTGGCTTCATCATATCGTTCACCCACAATGTAGTACCGCAATAGTGAGCTCCAGCTCCACTCGTCTTGACTATCACCCGCAACAAATTGAGATAAGCTGGCGATTGCGTCTTTTTCATCGATGATCGGTAATCCCGCATCGATTCGCAAAACCATTTCTTCCAATAGAAGTGGTCGACGTTTTTCAATCTGGTCCAGTACGTTCAGGATATCCTTGCGACGCATTTGCAAGGTGTACAGTCGCAACACGTGTTCCAACGGTTGTAGACTCTCGGTGTTCCGCTTCCACGATTCCAGAAAACACTTTTCTGCCTCGCGCGCCCGATGCAGTTCCAAATGAAGAGCACCTTCCGAATAGCAAGCATCGCTTTTAAGCTTGTTCAGCTTGACTGAAACGCCCAACGCTTGAATCTTTTTCAGGTCCAAAATGGCGTTCTCTCGGTCGCCCATCCGAAGCCATAGCTTACATCGTTCCTGCAGAGCTTCCGCATTGTCGGGCTCAGCCAACAAGATTTCGTCGAGAAGAAGGCCAGCCTTCGGAACTTGCCCTTGCTCCAGCAAACTTCTCGTTTCGACGAGCATCGCTGCTGTATCCAATTTGATCGCAGGCAAGAAAAACTGAACTGCAATGACGACGCAAATTGCTGCGACAACTGCAGTCAACAATAATCTTCGAAGACGGGGGGATTGGAACATGCGATGACCTACTGTTTTCGTCAGCAACTTGTTTTCGGATGGGATTCACAGGAATCAGCCGTTACGATTCCTGGATTCACGCTAAAATCTAAATGCAATGGGCTGCCATTCATGCACACGTTAACCTGGATTTGCTACAAAGCCTAGTAGCACCGCAGCCTATCTCCCTCCTTGAGTTCCCAAATGCACCTACTTCGATACCTAATCCTTTTTCTTGTGCTTGCCGGCTGCTCCTCAAAACTTCCTTCGGGCAATCCCACCAAATCTACCGAAACGGATCCGTATCAAAAACCTTGCTTGGTCGATATCACCCAATTGTCATCGCTCAACTTTGAGCACGACCCCGGGGACCTGGACGGTTTTTCGATGCCGCAAATCATGGGCTCCGGTGCCGCATTCTTTGACATCGACGGCGACCAAGATCTCGACTTGCTTTTGATCAGCGGAAAACAACCGGGAGCCAAAGAAAGCACCGGAGGTGATCGCCTATATAGACAAGAAGCGGGCGGAAAATTTGCGGACATCACGGAATGGGCTGGAATCGCAACAGGAGGTTACGGAATGGGAGTGGCTGTTGGCGATATCGACAACGACGGTGACCTCGATTTTTATCTCACCCGCTACGGTGCCGACCGTTTGTTCCAAAATAGGGGCGATGGACGGTTCGACGACATCACTGACAAAGCCGGGATTTCGAATCTCCAATGGGGTACGGCAGCCAGCTTTGTTGACTTGGATCGCGACGGCTGGCTCGATTTATTTGTCGCAAATTATGTCGACTTCTACCCTGGAAGCGTCTGCGAAGATGGGTCGGGACGCCGTGACTTTTGCGGCCCAGAATCACTTACAGGCACCGCCGGTCGCCTCTATCGGAACCTTGGCAAGCCAGCCTCCGATACAGTCCATTCCAAATTTGAGGACATTACCGTCCCTTCAGGAATCGCTCGACGCATCGGCAAGGGACTTGGCGTACTCTGCAAGGACTTCAACGGCGATGGCCTAATGGATATCTTCGTCGCCAACGACGGCGAAGAGAACTTCCTCTGGGTTCAGTACGAAAATCAAATGTTCAGCAACGAAGCCATCCTTCGCGGTGTCGCCTTGAATCGATTCGGCGAGGCGCAAGCGAATATGGGAGTGGTGTCGGAGGACTTCAACAATGACGGTCTGAGCGACTTGTTTGTGACTCACTTGGCTGGAGAATACAACACCCTTTTTCAAGCCTCCCAGGTCGGACAGTTTAGCGACAGGACGGTTGCCGCTGGGCTATCGCTAAGCAGTTTGCCGTTTACCGGGTTTGGCGTTGCCGCCGCAGACTTTGATCACGATGGAGATGTCGATCTGGCGATCGCGAACGGTGGAGTGAAACGCGGACGCCGCGCCGAGTCCAAAGACGTTAACGCTTTTTGGAGCGACTATGCCCAACGCAATGAATTCTATCTCAACGACGGCAAAGGTGGCTTCGAAACTCAACGACGACTAGGTGGCAGCGACTTCACCGAACGCATCGAAGTCTCTCGAAGTCTCATTCATGGCGACATAGACAATGATGGCGATGTTGACTTCCTCGTCACCAACTGCGCAGGTCCGGCGAGACTCTATCGAAACGATTTCCCCAAGCTTGGGAGTTGGCTTAGCATATCTGCGATCGATCCGCAGCTGAATCGGTCGGCCATCGGCGCTGAAATCCAAGTGCAAGTCGGAGAGCGGGTCATCACTCGCGACTTGAACCCGTCGTCAGGTTACCTAGGCTGCAACGATATGCGAGTTCACGTAGGACTTGGCAAAGCGGCACGTTACGACGCGATTCGAGTCTATTGGCCAAACGGTGGCCCGGAGATCGAGGAGTTCCCTGGCGGAGACAGCAACCAGACCATCACCGTCAAACGGGGCAGTGGCCGTATCCTTGCGGGAGATGCACGATGAGTAACGAAAAACCTGACAAAGAAAAACAAATAGATTCCCCGGAGCTTGCTTCAACCGTTCCTGCCATTCCGGAAAAGACCAGGAAGAATTGGCCCCTATTGCTTTTGCTTGTTGCCGTTGGCGCCTCGGCGGCCATTTGGTTTATCAGCCAAAACCTGAACTCAACGCCCAAGGTTCCCAAGCCCGATTTCACAACCGCCAATAGCAACGTCGCCCTCGCCACGGCCCAACTGCTCAAAGCAGTCGAAGACAAACCAAGCTCCGCCGACGCATGGGGACAGTATGGCGAAATTTTGATGGCTCACGAATGGAATACGGAAGCATTGATTTGCTTCGACCAAGCCGCCAAACTCAATCCAAAGGAAATGCGTTGGCCCTATCTCGCCGGTATCTTGCTCGACCGACAGGAACCGATTCTCGCACTCACTAAGTACGATACCGCAAAGGAGCTTGACTCAGGATATGCTCCTCTGTGGATGCGTCGAGGAAATACACTGCTTGGCCTAAACCGAACCGACGAAGCGGAGTCGTCGTTCAAAAAGGCCTTCGAAGCAGACAAGAACCAACCGTTCCCGCTCATCGCATTGGCTCGATTGGCCGGCCTCCGTGAGGACTGGCGGAAGTCGACCGAACTGCTCGAACAGGCCAAAAGTACTGCGCCCGAAAATCGAGAAGTGCTCGTCGAATTGACGAGATCACGCATGTTGCTCGGCGTCAATCCGATGTTAGGTCAAGCGGAGCAGTCGGCTATTTTGTCCGGCCAACGATACGATACCATGCCTGATGCGATCTACAGCGCGATCAACGAACGGGAGGTGGCGGCTCGATTCGCTGCTATGCAGGCGGACTCCGCAGCCGCAAAGGGCGATCTACAGGCCGCAGCCGAAGGTTATGTTGCGCTGATCAAGCAGCGTCCCGAGTTGGTGCGGCCACGACTCAATCTGGCATCTGTGTTTTTGCAATCGGGTCAAGCCCCGCTTGCTTTGACAACATTGAAAGAGGCCGTCCAACTCTTTCCTGAAGATGCACGAGCGCATTACGCTTACAGTTATGTTCTGGAGGGTTCACAACAACTCGAAGCAGCCAGACGGGAACGCGAAGAAGCCGTTCGCTTAAAGCCCGATTTTGCCGAAGCACACTATGCTCTCGGTATCTCAGCGGACCGCGATGGCGATACGGACCAAGCCATCCAATCGTACCGGCTTGCTATCCAAAGCGACGCACGGTTAGCACGTGCCCACCTTGGACTCGGCTTGGCGTTGCAAAAGCAAGGGAAACTTGAGCAAGCGTTAAAGGCGATGGACGCTGCCGTTAAGCTCTCCCCGGGAGACCCTGTCCCAAAAGGATACCTCGACAAAGCCAAGGCGCTTTTAGAAAAGAAACCGTAATGTTCTAAGAGTGCTCAAAACATTGAGGCAGAAAGATCGAACGCAGAGAAATTTGTGCGACTTATCTTTCTGCGTTCGATCTTTCTGCCTAAATTAACTCGATGTGGCTTGAGACGGGGCGGCGCAGCTCAAATCAGTAAAAGAACTTGTCTCCTCGAAGTTCGCCGTTACCCTCTTCTGCAGCCGAACCTAAACGATTGTTATGGGTCATTGCTTGCAATGGGCCAGCAAATGCAAAACCTCACGTAACAATCGCGAATTACCTGCAAGATCCAATCATTCCATGAGCTTAAGACTGATTTCGCAATTGATGCTCCTGGGTGCAATTTGGGGTGCGTCCTTCCTGTTCATGCGAGTTGCCGTTGCGGAGTTTACACCGCTGGCCCTCATCGAAGTCCGTGTGGCCATCGGTGCGATTTTCTTGGCGTCCATCCTGGCAATGCAAGGCAAACTCTCTAGTTTGCGAGGACGCACCAAGCAGTTCTTGATCCTGGGTGCACTCAACTCCGCAATCCCCTTTTCTCTGTTTGCCTTCGCCGTGAAACATCAAACGGCAGGCTTGTCGTCGGTTCTCAATTCGACAGCTCCCCTTTTCGGTGCTCTCGTGGCTTTCGTGTGGCTGGGAGAACGCCTCCGAGTCATGCAAGTCGTGGGCTTGATGCTTGGTTTCTGTGGAGTGGTAATTCTGGCTATGAGCAAGAACACAATTGATGGCAAATTGATTGCTGTTGCCGCCGGATTGCTGGCGGCCATGCTCTATGGAATCGCGGCTCACTATAGCAAACGCAGCTTCCAAGGCTGCCCACCTCTAGCCGTATCAAGCGGCAGCTTGATCGGAGCAACCGTCTTTCTGCTGCCAGCTATGCCATGGTCCTTGTCCGAACACGTTCCAAGCCTGAAAGCGTGGGCCTGCGCTCTCGCGCTGGGTGTTGTGTGTACCGGCGTTGCTTATATTCTATACTTTCGAATGATCGAGCTGTATGGAGCCTCGCGATCCATGGTCGTCGCGTATCTCATTCCCATTTTTGGCGTGCTCTGGGGGTTTTTGTTTCTTGAAGAATCAATCAACGCAAGCATGCTCGTTGGTGGCTCCATCGTGCTTGCGGGAACAGTCTTGGTTTCACGCTCGAAAGCCAAAGCAGCAAGTTGAGCTTTGGCATGAGCAAGTCTATCGTGAGATGAACTCTCACTTTGCAATAGGTCAGGCAATTAATGAGCCGCGGGCGCTAGCCGCGTTACGGTTTCCCTGGCAAACACGGTTATCGCGGCTAGTACTAGAAACCGGAAGTTCCTTCCGGTTTTTTCATTCGACTTCTATTGAGCCTGAGGCGCTAGCAGAGCCACGCCTCTGGAAATCGGCTAGCGCCTCAGGCTCAGTATGCTTCAAGCAAGTGGAAGGGACTTAAGACTTTTAGCACTAGCGCCCGCGGCTCAATTCGAACATTGAGTGCAATTTGGCTAACGCCAATTGATGGCAATGTTCTTCTAGTTTACTTCGGCTTCTTTTCCGCGTCCTTCGGACCCGAGTTTGCCCGATCATTGAGTAGCCGATTACCAAACCTTGGCTGTCGGTCCACTTGTGCCGGCGGGTCTGAGCGCGTTGCAGGTGGATTTTCTTGTCGCCTGGTCTGCGGGAGAACAGGAGGCTTGAAAGTGGAAGTTGAGCCAGCAGGAGGCGTAAATGGGGCGTTCCGCGTTTCACCCTGAGCATTCGACCGGTTGCGAATCTCGGTCAACGGTTGAGGATTCCCAAGCGGCGGCTGCGGATTCGGGATTTGAATCTTAGGCGGCTCTATGCGTCGAGACTGCTCCTTGTTCCGGTTCGCATCAAAACGATTGTTTTCTAGACGATTGTTTTCTAGACGGTTCGGCTCACCGTTTCTTGGCACATCAAGCCTTCGTGGCGAATCGAAAGTACGCGGTTGATTCGGAAGCTGATTAAGGGGCTGATTCGGAAGTTGATTCGGAACTTGATTCGGAGTGAAGATGCGACCCAACGGTGGCGTACCTTCGTTGGGCTGCACGGCCCTCTTGTCACGATTGCCTTCGCGTTTTGGATCGACGTTTCTCGGAATCGATTCCATGCGGCGCGTCACTTCCGGTGCAATTCTTCCAGGCCGCAGTGGGGACGAGTTATCCAATCTTAACGGAGGATTGAATCGCTTCGGATCATTTCCTTTCGAGTCAAGATTTCCAGGAAGTTGGGTTCCCTGTGGTCTCACATTGTTATTATTGCGAGGATCGATAAGACCCGCATTCGGCGTGAAGCGAGGTTTTTCAGGCAGCTTGCCAAGCCTGTTGGTTAAATCGTTACTCCGTTGACTAAACTCAGACTTAGGTAACACGAGCGTCGCTATTCCAGGAGCCCCGGTGTTTCGTTCGGATAGTTCGCGATCTCTTGCAAGCTGTTTGTGGTCGCCATCTCGCTTCAAGTTTTCCCGTCGATAGTTTTCCGATATCGGTGAGACCCTAAGCCCGCTGCCAATCTTATTGACTTGGTCAAGCGAGTGAGCCAGTTGGAAAGGTTGATTGATTAATGAATTGGTTCCAGGCAGACTATTCGCAATATCCGGTGACCAATTTTGAGCGGGCCGCTTCTCCGGATGGCGATTTAAATCCGTGTAGTGGTTTCCATACCAGCCAATCATGTCCTGACCCTGCCTCGCATTGTAGGCAGAGTAAAACGAAATCAACGGGTCGGAAGAGCCTCGCCTTTGATGGTAAGCGTATGCCGGGAGAACATTTCGATTCGCTACAGGCATTCCGTAGTAGTCGCCAAACAGATAGTGGTTGTATCCAGGTTGCACGAATAGGTTCTGCAAAACGAGCTGCGAATTCAAGACCACATTGGGCCTTAAGTACCAACCTGGTCGACTATACGTCACACGAGAAACGGAAACCGGTGCGAAGCAAAGGCCCCTTAATGGCAAGCGTTGATCCCAATAGCCAGCGACATAGACGCAACCTCGAGGTGTCCAAACCGTGTGCGATGGCACCCAAACCAGATCGTCTTGCATGGGATGCCAATAACCAGCACTCCAAGCAAAGCCGTTGGACGACTGCGACCAGTTGCCAGGAATGTAAAAGTAATCGACGCCCGGCGAAGGGCTGCTCGGGCCATTCTCAAGCGTAGCGGGTGGAGAAGGAAGATAAGCGATGGACTCCGCAATATCCTCGACCCAAAACCCTTGGACCCACTGCCAGCCCTCGGCGATTTGATGCCAATAACCAGGAACCCATTGGTGCCCAATAGGTGGGACGCGATAGACACCACTGATCCAGATAAAGTCCTCACGTTGCTCGTCCCATCCCCAATAGCCCGCGATCCAAATCGCGTCATCGCCATCGGGTCGAAACTCAGGCATTAATTCGTTGATGGGCGGTGGAGGCTCAACGGCAACGATAAAGCCAGGCACTGGATCAGCAACAATAGGCTCGGCAAATGCCTCGTGCAACGGCCCTCGCGTCAACGTTTCAAATTCCCCGTCGTCGACCGGTATGTCCGTACCTTGCCGCACCACATCAACGTCCGCTGCAATTTCCTCAAGTCCGGCTACATTTCCGACCGGAATTGGCAACTCAATGGGCTCCTGCGAAAAAACGTTTTGAGTCATCAAGCACGCGAAGCCGCAAAGGGTCGGCCGCAAAAAGTCTGACAAAACATACTTCAACATTTGAAAGTCCCTAACCAAACCTTTAGCCAATAAACCATCAAATTGAGCGCAAGTGTCATCTGATTGCATCATTGCTCGGCAGACGACTAACCAGTAAACCACGCACACAAATCTCGCGAACATGGGTGATCACGGCGTTCACGCATCCTCAACCACGAACATAACTTTGTTTTACATCCATGCCAACGCAAGTTTCATGCCAACCAGACGCATTCCTTGTACTGGAGGAAAATCGAACATCAACGGACTTCCGCGCCGCGCAACCCAAAAGCGTAGGCGTCTCACTTTTGAACCCGATAATGCGCTTGGGGGGAAATTGGGAGGGCGAGGCTCCTGCCGAGCCATTTACGTATCAAGCTCGGCAGGAGCCTCGCACTCCCGTAGAAATTGCAAGCAATTCCAAAAGAAAGT
The DNA here is from genome assembly GCA_031424235.1 of Pirellula sp. Taxonomy (GTDB): domain Bacteria; phylum Planctomycetota; class Planctomycetia; order Pirellulales; family Pirellulaceae; genus JBKCUI01. The sequence goes on along the minus strand of JANPHB010000399.1, from coordinate 11,434 downwards.
GAGACAGCCTCGAAGTGCAACAGGTGCGTCAATGGTTCGGCCGCGCGAGACGGAGCCTCGAAAGCAGTGCGTTTCAAGCAGGAGCCCTGGAACGAGGGCAACCAGAAGGATAGTGCTTCGGGACACTGTTCGCGTCCCACGATTACTACTCCTTGTCCTTCACTTTGATTCTGTAAATCATGGGAGGTTCTATTTTCCCAAAAGGCCTCGTTTCATTCCGAAATCCAACCAATCCAAGAATTTCCGACTTGCGAATTTGAAGCGCACCGAAATCATTCGTTAGCTTATTTGGAACCAATCGCTCGTATTTTGCAAAGGTCGGATCGAAGCGATACCACGTGTAACCAGGGACATAGATCCATCCCTCATGCTCGATGGCAGTCCCCTCATAGTTGCCTGGGGCAATCTCTCCTTCGTTGTGCGCATAGTCTGTTATCGGCACCAAAATTCTGCCTTTCGACCATTCCGTCGTAAAGTTGTCTGAAGAGTAGATCCAAGGAAGTCCGTAGCCAAAAAGGAATTGTCCTTTGCTGAACAGAGGCTTCACCAGATGGCCTAACTTTGGCAATCCCACGACTTCTGTGCGTAACGAGGGCAACTCTACCCGCATGGGGTAGGCGCTATCTCTAGGCAATAAAAAGTACTCCATGCCATGTTCCTGGTATCGATATGCCCATTTTGCAAAGACGACCAAATCTCTGTCCCACATCTCTTCATCAGGCCGTCCGGCGATCATCGGTCGTCTCGCTTCATGAAAAACTTTGATCCGATAGCTGCCGTTCGAGTAGTCTGCCAAGGCACACCAGCACCGAGTGTCTTTCTCCAATCTTCCAACCACACACAATCGATTGGGTGAAACCACCAATACGTCTAATTCTTCGTACTGCGGAAACGCCTTGGCAGGATCGAAGGTGGCAATCAATTTTCCTTCGTTGTCTAGCACTTCCCAAGGTGTCTTCGTATTGACACGATCCAGGATGATCAAGTTTTCTCCGTCCCAGACAACACGACTCAATTGGCCAGCAGCGAAACGAAGTTTTGGAAGTTCGCGCACGAGATGCATGCTCAAGTCACTGTCCAAGCGGACGATCTTGTTTTTACTAATTAGCCAGTCAAACTTTTTGGTGCCTGGAACGAAGTCGAATTCCTCATCTCGGAAGATGGAAAGGTCCAAGGGAATCGAATCAAACTGCATTCTTCCGAACCCAGGTTCCCTTCGCCGCGTCGGCTCAGCCTTGGTAAACTTCATTTCAGGACTTGGTATTTTCTCGCGAAGTTCCCTAACTTTGGCTTGATAGTGGCCCAGTATTCGGTCACAGAACCCTTGGTAGAACCCGGGATCTCGAGTGGTCGCATCCGGACGTTTCGCGATCTCTTGAATTGCCGTTTCCGCTTCTTGGATCAGTTCCAAAATCTTGTCCTTGTCAGGCACTTTGATGGGACGCGTGTCCCCTGGGGCTCGATAGGGATCTAGCGATTCCAACTCCTTCCTCATGGCCGTCTCAAATAGCCCTAGTCGACCGTAAATGCGCAAGTGGGCATGATTGTCTTTCAGCAACGTTTGATAACACTCAAGTATTTCTTCTTCATCCCGTTTAAACTCCCCTTCGATCTTTTGATTGGACTGCAATTCTCGGATATCACGACTCCAGTTATCACGACTCTAGCGAACGTGTATTGGACTGGCTGAGGTAAATCCAGTTGCACAATGGTGGGTGGGGAATCCCTCGGGAATCGCCTCGGCTGCCTCACGAAAGATCTTCATCATCTGCTTTGAAGTAAAGTACTTTTGCTCGATGCGGCGGCCAAGCGTTTGCCAAACCAAATTGGACCATTGCAGTTTCAACTGAAGGTCTTCATACTTGGAGAACTCCTTGCTCCGATGAAGCGACAAAAATGGATCGACGATCGCTTTCAAGAAACGAGAATCAGCATCAAACCGAGAATCTTGCGCGTCTGCGAAAGCTTGATCGTGCATGAGTTGGAGCAACGGCGGTCTGAGTCCACCATCGAAACTACACCAGTCCTTGAGCAACTGAAGTGCAGGCTCCTGACAAATGTGCTGGTTGCGGATCAAGCACTCCACGTGTTCCAAAGCGATCTGTCGCAATTCGGCAGCCTCGCGATCGATTTCGAGCGATGTGCTCAAACCAACCGGCAACTGGTGTCCGGCTGAAAGCATTCGATAATCATCAAGTAGCTGAAGACGTTGTGCATGGTCATCTGCGTCGATCAAGAGAAGGGACTCACGGAGCTTCGTTGCATTTCGAAAATCCCCTAACCCAACAAAGCGCTCAGCACGCTCGCGCATGTCGGCCAACTGTTCCGCGATCGGTACAGTTGGAACGGATTCCCTCGAAACAAGCTTTGGTACGAGCTGTTGCACGATCCAAATCGGTGCTTCTTTCAGCGGTATCAGCGGGGATTCGATTGCTGTTCGTTCAACCGCCAATCGGTTCGTGACAGAGAACTTGACCTGGGACGCTCCATCGCCGACACCAGGCTCAACACGATAGTCGACCTCAATGTACTGTGGCACGACCCGTTGTTGAAGCGACTTCGCATCTGAAAGCTCTTGACCGATTGGTCTCACGTTCTCATAGTCAACGACTGCTACACCAGGACTCAAACTCAATGCAGTCGAAAGAAGATCGTGATACTGTAGCCCCAAGCTATCATAACGTTTTTCCAAATTCTTCACCGCGAAAGGCGATATGCCTATCGCGCGATCTACGCCATGTGGAAATCGCTCCCGAATACTCTCTAGCCATTCAGCAAGCTCTTTTGTGGAATTGGCTGCTTTGCCTTTATCTACTTGGATGTAGCCCAAGCGCACCGCTTGTTTGCAGCCATACACACTGACACGTATTCGGGATGGACCTGTGTCCATTTGGCCAGCGACCTTCAACGCTGGCGGTGCGGACTCGTTACTGAGGATGATCAACGCATCCGCGTTAAGCAAAGAGCCTATCTCAGCTACTGCGGACTCATTACCTTGTTTCGAAAAAACCTGCTGGATCAGTTTTTCTCGGCCGATGATTTCGGACAAATCTCTTTCCAAGAGCGAAAAAGAACGCGAAGTCATTTCGGCGGTCAACATGTCCGGAATCCCGGTTTTTTGGCATTCCGCATCGCTTAAAATTGCCCATTCTTGGAAAGGACCGTCGGATCGCTGCCCCTTGGGAGCAACGTGAAGCCAAGCTGCAGCAACGAAATACCCACTCCACAAAAGGAAGAGTCCCAAAAAACCGATTGCGCGCGTTCTCATTCTCATTTCGGTTTACGTAAAATTTTGCTGAGTTGTAATGAGTTGTGAAGATAGCGAAGGAATCACCACATGTTTCTATTTAGACGGATGCCATGGCAATTCCATAGCGAAAAAACCCAAAATTGAACCTTAGAAATCCGTCGAGCCGGATGAGTATCACCACGCACCCGAGCCAAAAACAAACTTCGCAATTTCCTTGAAACGGAAATGAATTTCGCTTACAACGTTGCATCAGAGCTAGTAAGTGCAGCTTTCTCATTCCAAAAGCTTTAGAACTACAGGTAGAACATGTCGAGCGATAATCCCTACAATCCACCTTCTTTCTCGAAGGAATATGAGGCCACACCTCAGCAAGGGGGGTTCGGAAACGTAAAAGCGGACATTGGCGATGTCTTGAACTATGCATTCCGAGTCTGGAAAGAAAATTTAGGAATTCTTGTTGCAGCAGCAATCATGGTAATCGGAGTTTCCATCGCCTTTTCTATCTTTAACGGGGTAATCGATATTGTTCTAAAGGGAGGTGTAGACCGACCATCCAACGCAACTTCCATTTTGGTTTCGATCTTTTTATCGCTAACCTCGTTCATCGTACAAACCTTCATCGCTATTGGATACGCTAAGCTTCAACTTGCCTTGTTGCGAGGGCAAAACGCTTCCTTCGGTATGCTCTTTGGTGGCGGCGATCGCTTTTTGTCAACCTTGGGAGTCTCGATTCTTTTGAGTATTGGATTCTTGGCTTGTATCATACCAGGAATCATCGTGACGCTTCTCTACTGGCCGGCTTACTTTTTGGTTGTAGATCAAAAGAAGCGGGTTTTTGAGTCCTTCTCGTTGGCTCGAACTATCACACAGGGCAACGAACTGACTTCGTTTCTGGCTGCACTCCTCGCATTTGGAATCTGCATGGTCGGGCTTCTCTGCCTTTGCGTTGGTGTCTTCGTTGCACAGCCTTTAGCGATGCTGCTTTTCCCATGTGCATACCTTGTCATGTCAGGACAGTTGGATCCCAAGAAGGATCCATCGCAACTCCTGTCCTAATACGATTGGACGGGATGAGGTAACAAGTCGCAATCTAGGATGGGTTCTGTCCCATCCTTATATTTACAAACAAAAAAAGTCCGCCGATTTTGACTCGGCGGACTTTTGATTTTGGTTGTTCGTATTGGACTTTCGAATTAGACCACTACGGTTTCTTTAATCTTTTGGAGGAAGTGATCGCCGGTTGCCTTGGTCAATTCTTTGACGTGCTTTTCGGCCTTTTTGAGATCCTCGTACTCGAACACGGCGACGCGTTTGAGATTCTGGTTAAAGACTCCCCAATACAACTTGATACGAGGCTCAGCAGCTACCTTGCGGGTTCGCTTTACCTTCGGTGGGGCTGGTGGGGCATTTGGGTCGACTTCCTTGACGGCCTTCTTCTTGCGTGGGGTTTTTGGCGCGGTTGCCATGGAAAAATAGCTCCAGGTGGGAATGAAGAAAGCAATAATGGCTATGAAGCCAATCGCGAACGAAGGGTCATGCAGTAAGCAGTTGAGGCTGAAACCGCCAGGAGACTCCGTCCAACGCGACGAACCTCCATTATAAACCATTTGGGCCGTTTTCAGAACTCCCGACGCCAAAGATGTGCGAAAAAAGCCGTGCACACCCAAAACCCCTGACAAAACACTGGATATTTGACTATCGAGGGCGGCTAACCGACGACGATTGGACCTCCGCACAGCCTGATTCTAACGCTATCAAAATCGATTCCCTTGCACTTCCTGAAGTCATCACGGTAAGTATGGGGCCTCCTGCGGGAATGTTAGTGCCAGCCGTTGGAATGTCAGCAAACCAACAGCGATTGATCTCGCCCGACAAGTCCATGGTCCATCTATTCAACCACCAGAACTCGGACTGAGGACCGCTAATAACACATGGCCGGTCCGCATAAACAATGAGCTTCCCCCACATGCGTTCTGACGACGACAAAGATTCTTCGCAGGCTCGTGAAGCGAGTTGTTCCATGGCACTTGACGTCATCATGCCGCGAACGCTCGCATCGTGTTTCTCTACCAATCGCAAATCCAAACCCACATCCAAGAGGTCCATGCTTGCGCTCCATCGCGGATTGATCTCCAACAATGTCAGCTCACCTTCATGCGAAAGAAAGTCAGCTTGCCAAATGCCAAGGAGCCCCGACTCGCGACCAGCGATTGCTGCAAAACGCTGTAGCCTGTCGATGTTTGTCTTTGACAATGGAATCGGTCCATAGGAGCCGCGATATACATAACGCTTGACTGTGGCATTCGATTCGGGTGGCCATGTAGCCATTGCACCGATGAAAGTACTGCTGACTTGGCTACTTAGAAAAGTGACGCCAATAGTCTCGCCAGGCATTCGTTCCTGGAGATAAGTGCTACCCAAGTTTTTCGGTAAACCTTGCTCTTCGAAATCGGTAGTACCCATTCCGCCCCCGCTTTCGAGATTTTTTACTAACCAATTAGAACTCCTCATCGAATTCATTGAGATAGAACCGAAATTCGCAGCGGGAATCGTCTTTGGCCAGCCCAGCTCCGCGAAAGCGGCCCACTCCTCCCAGTTTGCCAATGTTCGCATCGATCGCAGTTGAGTTCCTGTGACGGCCCGACGATCGGATTGGCTATGGCATCGGTCCACCCATGCGCTTCGGTGCTCCATCCCGCCCGTCAAAAGCAATGTGGCGTTTGGATAGTCTGAGTTGAGCACGTCAGGCCAGCTTGGGTCGTCCAATCCATAGTGTGCGCGACAATCCGCCAGCAGATCGCGATCTGCGCAGAGATCGACCGCAACCACTTCAAATCCCTGACGCTTCGCAGATTGGGCTGCAGCTCTCGCGCTAAACCCTATCACAGCCATCGTTGGCAGAGCTGCTATACAACCCGCATCCGAGTTCATTCTGATTCAAACGTCCTATCTTACCAACATGGTTCAATCTGCAATGTCACAACCGCATGCAGGCCACAATTGAGAATCGGCCAATATTGCATCGAATCAGTCTAGCACCCCGAGGAAGGAAATCGATAGCATTGATAGCGACGGACCGTCGAAAGAAAAATGAAATCGCAAGACCAATGGAGGGCTATATGCGAATCGATCGAAATAAGCTTGTTAGCCACGCTCTCTTCTGTGTTTTGGCAATTTCTTTCGCTGGATGCCAAGGATCGCAGATCGGTGCGAAACGCTGGAGCGGAGGTATTTTTGGACAAGGTTCCGAGGACCGCCAGAAATATAGAGCCGCTTCGTTCGACCCATACCCTCTCAACGATATCGGGCCAGAGGTCGTAGGTGGGCGTCCACGTGGTTTCCAGAATCCACTCCCCGAGGCGTCCAGAAACCAAATCGAATCGAAAGCGAATATGAAACGCCGCTCCATGGGAAGTGGTTGGTAAGCACTCCCAGATTCTGATTTTCAGCTTAAGATAGATTTAGCCGAGCAGCAGGCTTCAATGTACCTTGCACGACGCGCAAGCTAGTGAATTGGAAATAGATTCACTAGCTTGCGCGTCGTGCTTGCGTGTCGTTTCCCCGTTGCAGCTCGCCTAAGTATAAGCGTTGGATTTGTGGTCTACTTCAGTTGTGAAATGGGTGCCTGATTGCCTGATAGTCCCGCGGAAACCGAATTGCTTGTCGGCCGGATTCAAGATTGGGATACGGTTTTTCGTGACGGGAATTTTCAAAAACGACTTCACTATCTCCAGGAAGTGAACCATCGTTACGATGCTTTGGCGAACAACGCATGCGCCAAGGATTTGGTTGAATTGAGGTTGCTGCGCTCGCATTGGGCAAAGAAACTGGCTCTGAAATTGGTCGAGGGTATTTCTCGTTCGAGCTCGATGGAATTGGCACAAGCATGCGAGTTGATCGCGGTTTTGAGAACTTTGCTTCGGAGAGAATCGGTTAAGTGCCTATTGAAACGGCAAAAAGAGATCGGCGATTCCGCAAGCCGCGACGCGATGATGAGTCTGCTGGCCGAACACGCGGTCTCAGAGGAAGCCAGGCTTGGATTGCGTGAACTAAACGCGCCAAAAGACTTGCTGCGAAGGCTCGGCCCGGAACGCATTTCGAAATTTCGACCTTCTCGTAAATCGGGCAACTTCGACCATTCTCGCTGGCTTACACTGCCCGAGATGACCGAGCTAGAATTCGTAAATGGAGACCCAGATCGTATTCGCATTCGGGGCATCGAACTGCATTCAGGCGATATCGGTATTGTCGAACTTAATCACCCCGGGGACGGTCTGCTAGAAAGCTTCTTAGTACAACCCGGCATAGCTCCTCACGCGATGCTGTATGTCACGAGACGGGCGAAGAAACCCAAGTCGAAAGAGATTCTCTATCAGCCATCCGTGATTGAAATCTATGAAGGCGGCTGGCGGTGTGTTCCAATCACGACCGTCCTCCATCCCGAATTCTCCTGGTACTCCGAGTGGGTCCGGCCGAAGATCGACGGACAGGAACTGCGACCGGATATCGGGGAGGCATTGAGCGCAGCGATCGATACGATGGAGGTGTTCTCGTTTGACTTCCAAGCACGACGCGCTCCAACCGGAGGTCACTATTCTCGCGAGCTCGGGGGTCCCTGTGCGAGTTGCACGAACTTGATTCGAGTCCCCTTTGAACGGGCGGGCTTAAACAACCTGCCCTATCCCGTAACGAAACTCGTTCCTAACGCTGCAAACAACTTGTCCATCTTAGGCATGCCTGAGATGCTAGGAATTCATACGCCGACGAATATCCTGAATGATTCTGGTTTCGAGAAAATCGGCATCATCGACAACGGTGCCCCAGAACTTGGATACGCACAGGCACTCGTGGTGGGGCGCCCTGATTGGCAGGATACCTTTGGTGGCTGGATGTCGCAAAAGAAACTGCTTCTCGAAAATCTACCCAATTGGAAAAGCGTCAAAAATTGGAAGAGCGCGTGGGAAGCACTTCGAATCCGAATCGGACAGTCCGAAAGCAAAATGGGACACGCCATTCGTCAATTCATGAACGTGCACGACGATGAGGTTCCGAAGTCCGTCTCAGATACCACCATTGCGTTTTATGTGCGATCGGACATGGAAGCCGGCCACATCATTGTCAAACGCGTCTACCCCGCCGTCGTTGCCTGGCTCAATAGAACTCATGATTTGCCAATGCTCTCTCAACTGAGGGAGAACCCGACGCTCACCGAATTGGTTCGACAGGGACTAAATGAAAGCGCACTCAAAAAGGAAAATTGGTACGGCGAAAGATAGTTGTTAAGCGAGCGTGAGACATCAGCGGCCTTGGGGCCGTCTCGCTTTGTCGTGGAGATATGTTTAGCCGTGTAACGGCGACAGTTCGAAGCTGCGGGGCTCGCCCCGCAGGTAAATTCAGAAATCGAATACAAGAGCCGTGGGGCAAGCCCGAATGGCGTTGAATTAAGCCCGTACTCGTAGGGGAAGTTGTAAAACTTCCTGGAGTTCGAGGCACTTCAGGAACTCTTACGAGATTCCACTACTAGCGAACTCAACGCCATTCGGGGCAAGCCCCACGGCTACAAAGAGTCGCCGCTATCGCGACTAAGAAACAAAGCGATCGTCGTCGAGATATTTCGTTTAACAGTCAGCCGTAGGCGTACTGCAAAAGGAACCGAGTACGCCTTCGGCTGACTGTTAAACAAATAACTAGATCGCATTTCCGACTAAGGCGATTTGCTTTCCAAAAGCTGCGTTTTCAAAACTTCGCCCGCTTGCAGTCGAAGATAGCCGTTCGAAGTATCTTCAGAATTACTTTCAGATGGTGCGGCATTCAATAAAAACACTCCACCATCTCCAACAACTCGCGATTCGTTTTTGTCCACGAAGAGACCGGTGGATTCGTCGATGCCGATTCCGATGCGATTGGGGTGCGCTTCGATGGCTTTGATCAATCTGCCATGGCGTTTCCTTTGCGAGAAATGCTGGTCGATGATGGTACCTGGCAGAAAATGCAAACCGGCTGCGAACTGTGGCTCTACGATTCCTTCGGCGATCATGGTGCTCGAAGCGATCGCAGCCCCGGCGCTGGTACCGCCAACGATCCCTCCGCGGGCCAACACAGCGTGCAGTTCTTTTTCAATGGGAGTATCGACATAGCGATCGGACAGCCTTTTCTGTTCCCCTCCACTCAACCAAACGGCCGTGGCCGATCGAAGAGCCTCGACCTTCGAGGGGTCGAATGCTCCGTTGTGATCCGCAGCATGAACGACTTCAACTTGTTTCCAACGAAACCCGGACCAATAATCAATCCACATCGAATAGTCACCAGCGTCCGAACGGGGCGACGCCGTCGGGATCAAAACCAGAGTCCCTTCCGTGCCCTTTCCCAATCGAAAGAATTCTTCCCGAATGGAAAGCGGGATGGTTCCGCCTCCACATAAGAGCAATGTCCCGGACGAAGGCTGCTTGATCGACAGTGTCGACTTGATCGATTTCAACTCGGGAGATGCGTTGGCAACGAGTGGACCAATCGGCATCTGCGAGTATGCAAAATTTTGGAGAGCAGCGGAAACGACGAACAGCGACAAAGCGTGCAGCGGAAAGCGTCTAGACATACGAGACCCAATTCGGTGACTGAGGTGGGGTGGGGTGGGGTGGGGTGGGAGCCAAGCTAGAAGCTGCCTAGACTCGGAATCATTGTAGCTAAATGTAAGACATGTTGCTCACTTTGTTAGCGGAACGGCGCAAGCCGTCCGGTGAGTTCAAAATGCCTTCCGTCCGGCTTGATTGTGCCAGCGGAAGCACGTTGAGTTAGCAAGTGGAATCTCGTAAGAGTTCCTGAAGTGCCTCGAAATCCAGGAAGTTTCACAACTTCCGCTACAAGCACAGGCCAAATCAACGCCATTGGGCATAAAGCCAGCGGAAACCTTTGCTTACGCTTCGGGCTGTGAATGGTCGCTGGCTCGGCAGGAGCCTCGCCCTCCCTTTCCATGCCCAACTGGACGTGACTCACCCCAGGGGCCCATACAGCCAAAAACCATCAAAACCCACCCCTCGGTCGCCTCAGAACGGAGAAAGAGGCCGGATTTGCGGTCCGCGAGCGTAGAATCCGTGAAAAAGCGAGTGGATTGGCTTGCCCCGGCGATTGGCTAGGATATGCTTTTGGGCGACGTTTGTCTGGAGGGTAGGCGAATGGCTAGCGGCTTCATTGGAAATGAAGTGCCCCGTAAGGGGTTGCGGGTTCGATCCCCGTGCCCTCCGCTACTAACACCAAAAAACCGTGAAAACACAGCGTTTTTCACTCTTTTGCTGGTAGTTTGGCAGTTTTCGTGGTAGTTTGGTGGTAGTTTCGATGTCGAATCTACCACCAAGAATGCTAACCATGCGACCCAAAACCTACGATAGAAAACCATCTGCTAGGGTAGCTGTAGGTAGATATCAGGATGAAAACGACTGCAAAATCAAGGTAGCTAGATTCTCAGTTGGTGATGGCAAGGAAGCATCAAAGAGACTCCAGACCATTCAATATCTATTTGAAAATGGTGGTAGTTCTTCGTCTGGTATATGGCTAGCTGGCATGTACGAGTTAGCCAAACAGATTGCAGCGGGTCAACCTCTTACATTCTGGCAACCTACACCAGAAGACCCAGCACAATACGCTAAGAAGGTCTTAGGATCACAAGCGTTACTCCCTGCCCTTGCAATGGTTGAACCTGACCCTGTTTTGATGCAACAGTCAGTACAAGCAAACAAACAGCACGTACAGCAGCAAATCAGCAACCTCGCAACCGAACTAGCAGCCGATAACACCCTGCAAGCTAGTTCAATCACCATACCTGACAAGATCAGTAATGAATACCTGCACCAAAAACTAAGGGACTACAAGAAATGGAGATTAAAGACATTTAAAGGGACTTATCAGGGCAAAATGTTTGTAGATGGCATTTGTGATGCGGTCCTGACCTATCTACCTGACTGCATTATTTATGAATTCGATTACGAGCGTATCGAAAAATTCGTCGATAAGATTTGCAAAAGACCTAACGGAATAAGTCAAGGGTACGCTCAGGGCAATCGCACGTTAGCAGCATGAATAACCTGCGAGTAGCTTCTCAATCGCAGAGTTATCCCAGCCACATCGCTTACGCTTGCCTCGAATTGCATCTTTAATCGTAGTGTCCTTTTGCAGAATGTTTAACGCCAA
>JANPHB010000398.1:0-70203 GCA_031424235.1 Pirellula sp. | reverse complement strand
TCCCATCCCGAACACAGTAGTTAAGCTTTCGGAGCCGATGATAGTGCCCACCAGTGCGAAAGTAGGTATTGCCGGATTTTATAACAATAACAAAGCCCGATTGCAGAAATGCAATCGGGCTTTTTTTTATGGCCAGTCTCGAAAAACAGTGTCGAAAAACAGTGTCCAACAATTGTCCTCAATTGTTCTCGCACTGCGTCCCCAGCTGCGAGACTCTGGCACACTTCTGCAACCATGATCTGTCGCCAAACAGGAGAAGCCTGCACATCGTCTAGTAGAGTAGTGCGAGAAAAGGATTCCGATGCGGTTCGTGTTGAAAAAGCAATTCACGAGCCAGATTTTCCGGAAGAGCTCATTGGAGACCAAGTTTCGACAGAATCACCATTTGATCGTGTTGCACCAGAGTGAAAAGTCTTTTGTTGGCGACTGTTTCGCAATGCAACGCGTTTTGAATTCATGGGGCAATCATGGGCTGTCGGTCCTGGTGCTCACTCCGTGAACAGTTGAGGACAACTGTTTTACTCTTTGGCTTCGCCAATGCATGGTGTCTGAGTTTGGTTACAATTCTTGTTGGTGCCTCTCAACAACGACCAATCTTTCGGAGTAAATCATGAATCGACCTTCTTCACCGCGGCGCAAATTCCTTCAATCTTCGGCCGCCGGTGCGGCTTGCCTTCTCGTTGCGCCGAACATTGTCACCGCAAGTCGTACCAATTCGCAGATCATCATCGGCGAAAAGGAGCATCAGTTCGAGGTCGTTCATCACTTCCCCAAATTGCCTTCGCAATACACTTGGCAGACGACGCACAATGTCGCTGTCGATGCAGCCAATAATTTGTATGTCATTCATGAAGGGATCGAAAAGCAAAAAGACCATCCCTCGATTTTCGTTTTCGATGAAACAGGAAAGTTCATTCGCGCATTCGGACAGCGATTTCAAGGCGGCGGCCACGGATTGGAAGTTCGAAAAGAAGGCAATCAAGAATTTTTGTACGTGACCGGTTATCAGCAAGTCAAAGAGTTTGCCAAACTCGATCTCAAGGGAGAAGTGGTTTGGGTGAAGCGTGCTCCCAAAGAGTCAGGCGTTTACCACGCTGACGAAGCCGACAATCCGAAAAAGATATGGGGACAAGATCGGTTCATGCCGACGAACTTTGCGTTTTTGCCAGATGGTGGTTTTTATTTGGCGGACGGTTATGGCTCGTACCACATCCATCGCTACGACAAAGATGCAAAATGGGTCAGCTCGTTTGGTGGAAAAGGGGCCGGTGAAGGCAAATTCGAAACGTCTCATGGACTTTGGATCGATGACCGCAACCCTGCTGCACCCAAGATCGTTGTTACCGATCGAGCGCACAATACATTGCAAATCTTCGATCTCGACGGCAAGTACGAGAAGACGATCGCAGGATTTGGGCTGCCAGCGAACATCGACAAGCAAGGGGACCTTTTGCTCGTCCCTGAATTGGTTGCCCGTGTTTCGATTCTTGACAAAGACTACAAAACAATCGTGCAGTTGGGTAGCGACGTCGAGCGACTAACCGCCGACGCCAAGAAAACGATCCGTGGGGACGAGAAGCAGTGGCAGGATGGCAAGTTCGTGCATCCGCACGACGCTTGTTTTGATAAAAACGGAAATATTTACGTCGCCGAATGGGTTTCCACAGGCCGCGTGACGAAGCTGAAAAGAGTGTAGAACAGTTGTCCTCAACTGTTCCGCCCCTGAAAAAAAGATAACAGCAGCTTCGTTTAACGGTCAGCCGTAGGCGTACCGAGTTCTTTTTGCAGTACGCCTACGGCTGACTTTTAAACGAAGTCCCCTTTACCGGACGGCTCGCGCCGTTCCGCTAGCGTAGCTCCGTTTAGAGTAGAGCGATTGTCCCAATCGCTTGGCAGGCACTTAGGCCGTTTTTGAGGTAACGGCCATGCGACGGATTGTGCGTTGGCTAATTTGGCTTAGCCAATTCTCAGTTCAGAAACGATTGAGGACAATCGTTCGACACTCCTAAACGCGATTGATTTCGTAGCCTTTGCGTTGTTCGCGGGCGAAGAACTTGGCTGCTTCTTCGTCTCCGACAATCTTCTCGGCCTTAGGATCCCACTTGATCACTCGGTTGAGTCGCGCAGCTATCGCTGAGAGATGGCATGTGCTCATCGCTTGAACGTGGGTGAAAACGTCGCTCATGGGTAAGCCACCTTCGCGAATGCATCGGAAGAAGTTGCTCTTGTGCCCCTCGTGCTGCTTGCCTTTGTAGAGACGCTTGACATCTTCGTCCGTGAAAGCATCCTTGTCCCAATTCTCTTCGATCGGTAAGCCTGCGATTTTGCCGCGGCTCACGAAAATGCGGCCCTTGTCCCCTTCGAACAGAATGCCGTTTCCTACTGCTCGGGGATTGTCGGATTCGACTTCCTTGTTGCCACCGCTGGTTACGTTAACGGTCACTCCGCTTGCATATTTGCACTTTACTAAGTAATCATGGGCCGTGTTGTACCGAACATCGCTGGTCGCATAGCCGTGTGCATATGGGACTGGGTGTTTTGCGTCCGTACCATCGATTTCGATAGGACCGCTTCCTTCTTTGTCTTCGCCCAAAGCCCAGGTGGCGATATCGATGTGGTGAGCGCCCCAATCGGTAAACTTGCCGCCGCTGTATTCATACCACCAGCGGAATTGGTAGTGGGAGCGTTCCTTGATGTAGTCGACTTTGGGGGCTTGTCCTAGCCACATGTCCCAATTTAGGTTGTCTGGCGCAGCGGTTTTGACGAAATCTTCGTTGGCAACGTCGCCACCACCGATACTGCAGGTGACAGTATGGATTTTGCCAAGCAAGCCTTTTTGGACCATATTCACAGCCCGAAGAAACCGATCCTTTTCTGAGCGTTGTTGTGTGCCAACGGTGAAAATTAAGTTGGGATACTTCTTGCAAGCGTTGCGTATGAGTTGGTTCTCTTCAAGCGTCAATGTAAGAGGCTTTTGGCAGAACACATGCTTGCCTGCTTGGAGAGCTTCGACAGCGATCTTCACGTGCCAGTGATCGGTTGTCACAATGCTAACAACATCGATGTCTTTGCGGTCAAGAATCTTGCGATAGTCTTCGTATGCGTCGGCCGTCTCTTTGCCGATTCGAGGATCGTTCTTGGCTTTTTCCAAGTGCACTTTGTCGACATCGCAAACTGCCACGATGTTACCGAAGTCGTTGTGACCGTGGGCGTCGCCTGTTCCCATGCTACCAACACCGATACATCCGATGTTAGGACGGTCATTTTTGGATTGGTTGGCAAATGCCTTTTCCGTCCAGCTGAAGTAAGGGATCGAGGCTCCCAAGGCTGATGTGGCCGCCGTTTTCTTCAGGAAGTTTCGGCGGGACCGATTTGTTTTTGTCATGAGATGGTTCCAGAGCGGAAATGGAAAGGGAAATGGGGCGAGTCGACTGAATATAGCCCGTCTAGCCGCGGATTTCTAGTTTGGGCTCTGCCTTCAATTGGGAAATCACTTGATCGAATAGTGTTCCGCGTCCAACAGTGATCGCTTGCAACTCGCCTGTGTAGGGATGGCGGAAATCGAGTCGCATTGATGTCAGGAGCATCCGAACCACCCCTGTTTCCGCCAAAACGACTCGATTCACTCCTTGATCGCCATGTCGGTAGTCGCCGACGATCGGATGACCAATGTGTTGCAGATGCCGCCGAATTTGGTGTGATCGGCCCGTCAACGGTTTGACTTCTAGCAAGGAGAGTTCAATTGGTTTTGCCGCGTTTTTCGCCAGAAACGTAAATCGAGCTAGAGTCTGAAACTGGGTTGTGGCATCCTGTGTTGCTGCATCAAGTTGGCTGGTTCTGTCTTTCTCCCATTCATCTGCCGGTTTCGCACTGAGCGGTAAATCGATTTGTCCAGCATCGGAAGCCCAGCCGCAAACTAGGGCTTGGTAGTACTTCGACACCATGCGACGCGTAAAGAGATCGACCATTTTAGCGGCGGCCGCCCCGTTTAAGCCAAAAAGGATTAGCCCGGCAGTTGGCCTATCTAATCGATGCACAGGAAACACCCGGCAATGAAGTTGATCTCGAAGGGCTTGTAAAAGCACAGGGGCATGAGCCGAGGTTGTTTCGCTTTTGTGGACAAGCAAGCCAGCAGGCTTAAACACAGCTACGTAGTTTTCGTCCTGATAGACGATTTGCAGAGGCCGATTGAGAGTCTCGTCAATGAAATCGTCCGTCTCCATCGGCCCAGATGCTTGTGCGTTGTCCAGATTAAAGATTAGCGTCGCCCTTCCAATTCACCCTCCCTCCGGGAGGGCGAAGTGCTTGCGCAATTGCTGTTGGCTCTTCGCTCCACCGCTGTACTAGGGAGGGTGAGGCTCCTGCCGAACCGTGACGGTGGAAGCTCGGCAGGGGCCTCGCTCTCCCGAAGGTATCAAGGGGCTTGGCATAGCAAAGATGTTCTTCGCCCTCGCCTCGCTCGCCTAAGTTTCGGTTCACTTGAACTTTACTTTCTTACCGGCCTTTTTTTCAAAGTCGGCAATGACTCTAGCTCGATCGGTGAGTTCTTTTTCTCTCGCCAAGCACGCAAGTTCCCATGCAATTTTCTTGCCATATCGCTTCCAAGCAAAGCTCAATTTTTGTCGGGCTCCATCCTCTGTGACCCACGAAGCACAATATCCAAACGACTCTGCATTTGCCCATCGAGCGTCGACGTTGCGAACCAAATGGACACCGACTTTACCGGACGAGTTACGCGATGTCTTTTGATTTCGAGTCGTCTTGATGGGGGCCGCGTTGGCTACCCAATCGGCGTAACACTCTTTGGCTGCCTTCAACGATTTGGCTTTGCCGCCCAAGGTGCGGTCGTTGAAAAACTGTTGCTTGCGAACGCCGCCGCGAGTGATTCGAACCATCCAACCGTGCGTAGAAACCCCTTCGTACTCAATCCGTGTGATGCCTTTCAGTGCTTTATTCATGGTATGCTTCTTGAATGTTCTTTGCGAAAACAAATGGTGTTTGGGCAACGGTAGCTTAACCAAGTACCAGACCGAAAGCAAATGGATGCACCTGAGTGTAGGACGGCTGGGGCTCGCCCCCACCGTCCACAGCTTTGGCGTACTAGAATAGACTCAGCGCTCATCTTCTCTGCCCTACCTTGCACCGCCGGAGGCGGTGCAAGGTAGGGCAGAGAAGAGCTTGTGAACCAAATTGCGTGCTAGAACACCAAAGCGGTGTCCGGTCGGGCGAGCCCGAACCGGACAGCACTGGCTGGGGCGGAGCCAAAAAACCTAGGGTAGCAAACAATGACAATGAGAACAAATGTTGCGAACCAAAAAGGACTGTAACCCTAGATTTTTTACAGCCTAGGACAAGCCTGCGGGATTTGCTGCATCGACAGTACGCCTACGGTTGACTGATAAACGAAATGCATTTGGAAAAGTGCTAAATCAACAATCCCCACGAGTCGGTTGCCATATCATCTCGCGAATAGGTGCGATTGCCTACGATGGTTGCTCGAGTGTCTCCGTCTCGCTTCCCTCTAATCGAGCCCGCTTCTTCGCGATAAATGGCAAGTGGTGGTCTAAGTGGTGAATGTACTTTTCAATCATTTCGCCAAGGGAAACCTTGCCGCTTTCGGTATGGATGCCCGTTCGTTGAAAGGCAGAATCTGGGAGCGCTCGCAGGATCGTGGCTGTCATCATGCGATTCTTTTGAAAGAGGTCGCAAGCTAAGAATGGATTGAGTTGGTCTGAACCAGGCAAGTTGCTGAAGGCCGTTTCGTCATAGCCGCATAGCAATGGATTGTCCATGCAAGCAATTCGCTTCATCCGATCGGAACCGATCAAATCGCTATCCAGCATGTGAATGGCGATTTGATGGAGTGTCCAAGAGCCATCCGGTTGCTTTGCGTGTAGTTGGGCGACGCTCAACCCCCAATACGCTTTAACGAGTTCCGCACCACCAGCCACGTACAATTCAATCTTACTACGATCCATTCCTCGTCCCTAACACATAAGTTAATTCTGCAAAGTACTGCTCCCAAACTTGTTCCGCTATCATAATCATATCAAAACTAACAGTCCTAGAATAACCCGTTCCTCGTCTGAATTTGAAACATGTTTACACGCGACTCAACAGCCGTTTTCGCCATGTTAATCTGTTTGGCAACGTGGTCGGTTGCCATCGGACAAGAAAGTTCCGGTGGAGACTCCGTTTCTGCTCTGTCTCAATTGAAGGTGGCGAAAACGAATTTAGAACGAGCGGCCTTTCCTGTCGTCGACGTTCATACGCATTTCTTTGTGAAAGGCAAACACAACGCCGAGCTCCTTAAAGAGTACGTCGCGATGATGGATCGTAACCATATTGCTGTTTGCGTCTCGCTCGACGCCACACTCTTGAAGCGAGTGGACGAGCACTGCAACTTTCTTTGGTCGGAGTACCGAGATCGATTTGTGGTCTTTGGGAACATCGACTTTCAAGGGGATGGACAAGCCGCTGTACCGGAGACATGGAGTTGCAATCAAGCTGATTTTGTCAGGAAGATTGTCGAGCAGCTGAAAGTTTGCAAAGGAAAAGGGCAAATTTCGGGATTGAAGTTCTTTAAGGACTTTGGTCTTCGCTATCGCAATGTGGACGGTTCACTGATCGCGATGGACGATCCTCGTTGGGACCCGATTTGGGCAATTTGCGGCGAGCTTGGGCTGCCCGTGATCATGCATACGGCGGATCCCGGGGCCTTTTTCGAGCCGGTAACTCCAACCAACGAACGTTTTTTCGAACTGAATGTCCATCCGGATTGGTCGTTTGCCTCCCCGGATTTTCCATCTCGAAAGGAATTGCATGAGGCTCGCAATCGAATCATCGCGAAGCATCCGAGGACAACGTTTATTGCAGCCCACTTCGGTAATGATGCCGAAAATCTGGGCGAGTTGGATGGATGGTTGCAGGTCTATCCGAATTTGGTAGTCGAATTCGCGTCGCGGATTAATGAGCTAGGGAGGCAGCCTTATACGGCTCGTCGGTTCTTTGAAAAGTACCAAGATCGCATCCTCTTTGGAACAGACGGTCCCTGGCCTGAAGCCAGGCTACGTCTCTATTGGCGGTTCCTAGAGTCGATGGATGAGTACTTTGAGTACTCGGAAAAACATCCGCGGCCGCAGGGGGACTGGCAAATATATGGTTTAGGTCTGCCGCCAAGCATTCTGGAAAAGATTTACCATGGCAACGCCGCACGCATCATTCCTGGGGTTCAAGAAAAAGTAGCCAAGTTTCAGAATCGATCCAAGTGAACAGGAAGGAATCGTTGAAGAGAATAGGCAGAAAGATCGAACGCAGAAAAATGTTCGCGAATGATCTTTTTGCGTTCGATTTTTCTGCCACTGGTTATTCTGAAAATACTAGTCCGGGTTCATAGGGCTAGTGAAACTGGTATTTTGAAGGAATCCCGTTGCCCGCCAAATGAAGAACTAAAATCTTGTTAAATTGATGGGCTGTTCCGAAAGCCACCTCAAACCGCTAACCCCACTTTTCCAAAACGAACCCTTCTGCATGATTTCGGCTGAGAGCTTAACGAAACAGTTCATTGTGAGAGGAGTTCCTCTCGTGGCTGTCAATCATCTTTCGTTTCAAGTTGCTAGCGGGGAGGTCTATGGTTTGCTTGGGCCGAACGGAGCCGGCAAAACGACGACCTTGCGAATGATCATGGGACTGCTTGAGCCCGATAGCGGTTTTGTCGAAATCGGTGGGGTGCGTTCGACCAACAAATCGACCGATATCCGCAAGCAACTTGGGCTAATATCGACCAACGATGGCGTCTACCCGTGGTTGACCGTTCGCGAAATGCTTTTGTACTTCGCTGATTTGTACGCAGTCGACCCATCGCTGGCTGCGGAGCGATTGGAAGAACTCGCCAATCTGCTTGATCTTCGCAATTTTATTGACCAGCGATGTAGCACGCTAAGCACTGGCCAAAAGCAGCGTGTCACGTTGGCCCGTGGTCTCATGCATGATCCGCCAGTCATGTTGCTGGATGAACCGACGCGAGGGTTGGATGTCGTCGGAAGCCAGGCAATATTTCGGTTCATCGATTTGTTAAAGCAGCGAGGCAAAGTTGTACTGCTGTCGACGCATAGGCTTGACGAGGCGGAGCGCGTTTGCGATCGCTTTGGGCTTTTGCACCGCGGCAATCTCCAGTTCGAAGGGACGCTTGACGAACTACGGCAAGCCACAGGCAAACAGCATTTGGTCGACATGTTCATCGCCTTTCTCAATGCCCCGCAGGGCAATGCACCACAGATCGATAATCCCGTCAACATTCCGCCAAACGAATTGTCGCCACAGGCATGAACGAGTATTTGAGTAACGGCCGGCTTTGGCGACTCTGTCAAAAAGAACTCCGAGAAAGCCTTCGCGATCGCCGAACGCTATTTACCTTGGTATTGATGCCGATCTTGGTCTATCCACTATTGAGCATGGCATTGCAGCGGCTTGTTATTGGAGCAAATAGCAGGACGAAAGAAGAGACGGAGTATGTGCTTGGTGTTGAAGATGAAGAGACCGGAGACAAAATTCGACAATTGCTTATCGAAGCCCAACAGACACGTGAGCGTGGTTTTGCGTCTCCGATCACCGTCACGAGAACCAATGATCCTACGGAAAAAGACACCACGAAAAGTCCTACCAATTCAAGCGATGAGATACCAACTTACAAGATCGAGATGGCGGACCGAGTGACCTTGGACCAAGCACTAAGAGACGGTCGCCTTGATTTGCTTATCGCCAAACTTAACATCGAAACCACGAAGTTGGAGCGAGGGATTTTCCCTGCTTACATTATACAAGCCGAATTCCGTCAGAACGATCTTCGCAGTGAGACTGCTTTGTCAGGCTTTCGACGTGCAACGCAATTGATCAACGATTATCAAGCAGCTGTTTTTCGTAAGCAAATCGATCGAAAGATCCCCGTTGCCATGACCTTCAACGCGACTGGGATTTTCGAAAAGGCCGACTTGACCTCATCCATTGCGGGTGTCATTCCGCTGGTGCTGATTTTGATGACCATCACGGGAGCCGTTTATCCGGCCATCGATTTGACAGCAGGTGAACGCGAACGCGGTACGATGGAAGCGTTGATTGCGACTCCTGCGCCACGTTTCGCATTGCTGTTGAGTAAATACGTCGCGGTGGTTACGGTTGCTGTGCTTACCGCATTGGCGAATCTCTTTGCGACATGGATGACACTTTCTTTTGGTGGCCTCGGGCAAGCCCTGTTTGGCAAGAATGGCTTCTCTATTTTGATGTTGTTGCAAATATTACCGCTGCTGGTGATCTTTGCCTGCTTCTTTAGTGCGATCCTTTTGGCTCTATGCTCCTTTGCTCGCAGTTTCAAAGAAGCTCAAGCGTACTTGATTCCTGTTATGCTGTTATCGCTTGGGCCTGGTCTCGTGACATTGATGCCAAACGTGCAATTCACGACGTTGCTTGGGATTGTTCCGTTGTTGAACATATTGATGCTCTCGCGGGACATCATGACAGGGCAATCATCCCTGGTGCCCGCATTTGCCGCGGTTTTTTCGACGATCATTTATGCATGTGCGACGTTGGTGGTGGCCTCGCGTTTGTTCGGTGCTGAAGCTGCGACATCCGGTTCTCAGGAGTCTTGGTCTGAATTGCTTGGCCGGCCCAAAAAACGGCAGATGCTACCCGATATCGGCGAACTAGCCATCTATTTAGCATTGCTGTTCCCCGTCTTCTTTGTTGCCTCGAATCTCGGTGGAATGTTTGAATTGAAGGGAAGTTGGGCGTTGTTCTTCAATGCTGCGATACTCTTCATCTTGTTTATGATTCTGCCGTTGCTCTACTCTTGGTATCGTCGAATTGATTTAGTGAACACTTTTCGACTGAGTGAAGGTGTCGGCAGGGGGGAACCGCTCTGGAAGCGTGGGGCCCGTTGGATTGGGTATATCGCGGGCGTCGTGCTGCTGAGTGCGGCGCTCTGGATGGTAGCATTTGAGGCGTATTTGCTTTTTGAAGGCTGGAGTTTGGCCTCGCAACTTTCGGAGGAAGACAAGGAACGACTGAAGTCCGACTTTTTGGCGGTGCCGTTCTGGGTGGTCTTGCTGACCGGAGCTTTGGCTCCAGCGATTGCCGAAGAGTTCTTTTTCCGAGGATTTGTTTTGTCGGCGTTTCGATCGAAACTAACGGCTTTTCGCAGTGTTTTATTTACGTCGCTGCTTTTTGGGCTTTTTCATGTGATTGCTGGCAGTGTGTTGTCTATCGAAAAATTCCTGCCAACGATTATCCTAGGGATGGCCATCGGGTATGCTGCAATCCGAACAGGGTCCCTGTTTCCCGGGATTTTGTTGCACGCATTACACAATGGTCTCGTTTTTAGTATGTCCAGATTCACGGAACAAGATCTTGCAAGGTGGTTTGGCGAAGATACAAAACACATTCCGATAGTATGGCTGTGCGGCGGGGTTCTTTCCATGGCGCTCGGCGCTGGTGTGTTGTTTCTTTCCAGCCAACGAAATCAAACTCATGAAGATTCTAATTAAGTTGCTGGCGGTTGTTGGCGTTTTGGGAGGGATCGGAGCGGCTGCGTACGGTCCCGCCAAAAAATATCTGGAGGATCGCAACCGAACGCAGTGGCGCACTCAGAACGTCTCCAAAGGGGACATCGCCCAGACGGTCAACTCAACAGGCAAAGTCGAGCCAATCCATCGCGTGAGCGTCGGCGCTTCCGTAAGCGGCCCGATCAGCGAGTTGTTTGTCGACTACAACAGCAAAGTAGTCGAAGGCCAGCTATTGGCTCGTATCGATCCTCGAATCTACAAGTCCACCGTGGAACGAGACCGGGCACAACTGCTTACCAGACAAGCAGAAGTCGCACGGTCCGAAGCTCAGCAGCAACAAGCCGTCAATGACGAACGTCGCGGTGGCGAACTCAAGCGAGGCAACCGCGATTTTATCTCGGAAGCAGAGTTGGATGGGTTTCGGTTCATTCGAATGTCTCGCGACGCGGAGTTGTTGGTCGCCAAAGCCAACGTCGATCAAGCAAAAGCGCAGTTAGATAACTCGCTAGCCAACCTCGGTTACACCGATATCCTATCTCCCTGCGAAGGGGTCGTTATCGAAAAGAAAATCGATATTGGTCAAACGCTAGCCGCTCAGTTTCAGACTCCTGAAATGTTCGTCGTTGCACCTGAGATGGATAAACGCATGCACATTTATGCATCCGTTGATGAAGCCGACATTGGCATGATACGCAAAGCACAAGTCGATGGCCAAGTGGTTCGATTTACGGTAGACGCTTATCCTGAAGAACTGTTTGATCAGGGTAAAATCGTTCAAGTTCGATTGAGCAGCACCGAAGAACAAAACGTAATCACTTATCCGGTTATCGTTGAGACGCCCAACACAGATTTGAAGTTGTTGCCTGGCATGACAGCGAACCTTTCGTTTCAAATCAAGAAGCGAGAGGGCATTATTCGCGTCCCCAACGCTGCTCTCCGGTTCTATCCTGCTCGAGAAAAGGTTCATCCAGATGATCGCAAGATCATCGACGGCGTTGACGAGCAGAAGCAGATTGTGACCGATACGGCCAAACAATTGTCTGCAGACGAAAAGGCCGCGGCCACTCGATCGCAGAATATGCGACACGTTTGGATTGCCGAAGGCAATTTCTTAAGAGGCAAGCCGGTAGTGACCGGCATCTCCGACAACCGCTACACAGAATTGGTGGAAGGGGATATTTCAGAGAAGGACGAGTTGGTAGTGGGCGAAAAGCCCAAGACGTGATGCATCAAGTGGGGCACACCTGCCGGGCGTGCCCTTGAATTGAAAAGCAACGTTTGCGTTCGCTAACTCTACTTCTTCGCTTTTTCCTTTTTCAATTCGTCCAAGAACGATTGCAAGTCTTGTTTCATATCTTCTGGCCCGTGCTCGACTGCTTTTGTCTGAAACTCGATAGCTCGATCCAGGTTGCCTTGTAGGAACAGCAAGTGCGCCAATGTGTCGAGGATCGGCCCGTTGTTGGGAGATTTGGCAACAGCCTTTTCGGCAGCATCCGCCGCCGCAGCAATTAGTTTCTTCGGGAACTTGTCGTTTTCGCTTGCCGCTTCGTACACAGTCCAAGCCAAGTCATTTAGCGCCTCAGCTCTGATCTCTTTGCTCTCCGCAACTTCCGCAAGTGCTTTCGTAGCTTGTTCGTCCATCTTCCCCGAATCGGAAACGATGCCGAGGAGCGCTTTGCATTTGGCAAAATCAATTTGCTGTTTTACTTCGGCCTTATCCGTTTTAGGAATAGCCTCGATTGCTGCAAGGGCGGCCTCCGCTTCGCCATTTTCGAGGTCCTGCATTGCCAAAAACAGTTTGACCTGTACTTCCACCTCTTCGATCACGGCAATGGAGGTCGCGTCCCCTGCAGCCTCTTCCTTGGCCTTAGCAAGAATCTTCATCGCTCCCTTCATGTCACCGGATTGGATTGGTCGAGCAATTTTGGCCATGAGGAGCCCCATCTGTTGCTCTTTTTTGAACGCGATCAAATGTGCTTCGCGGTCCCACGTTCCAGCAACGACTTTTTCGAGAATGTCGTCCATAGACATGGGGTGACCAATCCATTCGATCAGCCCAGACTTGCCAACGATAAAACAAGTCGGGATTCCATTTTGTCCGGCTGCATCCATGTAGTCCTCGTAGACAGACTTGTCTGGATCGGTCGTCAGGCAATAAGCACTCGTAAGCTTACGATAAGTGTTTTCGGTGTCGTCTTTGGCTGAACCACGGACTTGCTTCGCGAGGAAGCGATCGACGACTTCTGTTTCTTCATCGCTGATACTGATCAACTGTACGCCCTTTTCCGCATACTTTTCTTGTGTCTCCTTGAGGTGGGGCATGCTCATCACGCACGGTCCACACCAAGTCGCCCAAAACTCGACAACGTACACCTTGCCAGCTTCGAATTCTTTGACGGGCTTGAACTTGTCGTGGCCGTTGCTGATCCAGTGTTCGATATCAAGGCTTGGAGCCTTAGAACCGATGGTCAAATCCTGAGCATTCGCAAATGGGACACCCAAAATAGCGGATGCCAAAATCGCGAGGCCAAATGCACGCTGACGAATAGTCTTTAACATAGTTCTCATTAACTCTCTATCTAACCTAGTTTCTATCTACCCTTCGTGCGTGCCGACTCTCATCGACCATGGTTTGAAGGAATTCGTTCATCCGTAAAGATAATAGGGAGTCGGCTACTTGTCACCAGCTGGAATGTTTAACAGTCAGCCGAAGGCATACTCGGAAATCTTAGGGGCAAAGCCCCGGTCGTTTACATAGCCCAGCCTGAAGGGCTGGGGCGAAACAAGCTGGAAATTGATAGGGCCAACGGCCCGACAGTTTGCATCGGCTTGAGACGTTTAGCCGACAAACGGTCTGACCTTTGGCCCTTAAGAGCAGTTGCAACGAATACCCAGCCCGTTGGGCTGGGCTATGTAAATTGCTGGGCCGTTGGCCCGGAAGCACAGAAAACGCGCAGCTTCAAAACTTGCGCGTCGTGCTATGGTCGCTTTCATGCTGCCGCAAAACCTACGCTTTGACAGCTTCTCGAAACGAAATGAACTTGCAAAGGTCTGCGTCCCACAGCTTCAGTCGAAAGCACGCCAAGATGTCGCGGGGGTGAAGCGACGTCGTTCCGGGCGATTGAAGTTCTTCCATGGCCGCCATCGCTTCTGGCAAGCGATAAAACGGTATCTTCGCATTCAAGTGGTGAACATGGTGATATCCAACATTGCCTGTAAACCAGTGCATCAATTTGCTCATTCGAATGTAGCTCGACGATTTTAACGCTGCCAAAACGTAATGCCAATCTTCTCGACGATGCAGCTGGCAAGTAGGGAAATTGTGCTGTGCGTAAAAGAGGTAAGCTCCTAGACCACAGGCGACGATCAATGGCAGTAGCATTCCTAGGATCAAAATATCCCAGCCTTGCATGGTACAAAACGTAAGCAAAGCTACGTGGAGAACCATTGCAACGCCCGCATCAAAGTGCTTGCGGGGATGCAAAAAGAAAGAGCGAATCGTCATGCCATACAAAAACACGGTCAAATAGCCACCAAACACCGTAATGGGATGCCGAGAAACAGCATAGCCAAATCGCTTCCAACGGTCGGCCTTCACATACTCCTCGCGAGTCATCAACGGGTACGAGCCCGTGTTGTTACCCGATGAGCGAGAGTTATGCTTGTGGTGGTGGTCATGGGAATGAGACCATACGCTTGATGGGCTAAGGACAAGCATCCCGTAAAACTTCAAAATCGATGCGGCAAGCCAAGATTTCTTCAAAATCGCGCCATGGTTGTAGTCGTGGTAAATGATAAACAACCGAACAATGACCAGACCGCTGACACAGCTGCTTATGGTGCGAACAATCAATGGAAAGAAATCGCTGCAGGCCACCACCAAGCTGAGGGCATAACAAGCGATGGCCGTCAGCAAATGCCACCAGCTGATCCATTTCGTCTCGGACGTGAAGGCTTTGGAAGCAACAAGTAGTTCTTTAGGATTACGCATGCATGACTCAAATGGAACGTCGAACAATTCACCGTGGATTCCAAAAACGGTTCGGCTTTTACCCGACTACCGCCACAAAAAATCGTCGTCCAGCAAGGGCCGCGAGTCATTTGTAAGGGAGAGACAGCGAAATGCGCGAAGTTATTCCGAGAACACCCAGGTAGGGTAGGCATGCACCGTCATTCCTCCAATCCCAACTTGGTGAAAACCAGATGAATTAGAGGCAATTAAATCGGTTATCATCCACATGTTGGGCCAATTGAGTGAAATCTGGACCAAACGGCCCAGATTCGTCAAAAATTCCCCGTTGAATAGCGATTGTTGAATTGTGAAGGGTGACCATATTAAGATGTCGAAAAAGGTTTGCATCCTAGGCTCAGGGATTATCGGACTTGGCTCCGCACTTCGCTTCCTTCGAAGTGGCCATCGCGTGACCATTGCTAGTTCTCCAACCCACTTTATGCCAACCTCTCCTGTCTCTGCTGCCTTCTGGTTTCCGTATGCTTGTTCGCTGTCGGTCGAACAAGAGATCGCGCTCGCAGAGCCGACCTACCTCTTTCTAAAGGAATGCATGCTATCGGGAGACTGTGGAATTTCGATTCGAAAAGGGCGTGCGTATTTTGATGAGACAGTCGATCTTGCCGAAACCACAACACCATGGTGGGCTAAGTTGGATACGAACTTTCGGCACTTAGCTTCGTCCGAAATTCCACTTGTTCTGCGTGAGGATCAAAACGTCGGCCCCATCGTCGGTGGTTGGTCGTTCGAGGTGCCCGTTATCCATATCCCAACCTTTTTAACTTGGATACAACGTGAAGTGGAATCGCTTGGCGGCGAAGTAAAGGAGCAACGCGTTAATGCATTTAATGAAATCGATGCGTCCTATGATTGGATTGTGAACTGCTCAGGTGGTTGGGCAACGCACTTAACAAGCGATCCAGTTTTAGTCGGCTACCAGGGCACGGTCATCGAACTGCCAGGGGAGCCGTTGGGCGACGAGTTGTTGTTTTTGGAGAAAGGCAAAAGCTCGAATCTCCCAACATACATCGTGCCGCAAGGATCGAGGACTATTCTGGGCGGTACGCTCAAGCCGATCACCCGACCGGGTGAATCATGGCAAACGGGAAGCGATGGGGCGAAGCAGCAATGGGTTGGAACAGAAGAAGATGTGCTAGGAATCGTCGAGCGATGTCAAATTGTCTTAGGCAAGCCGATCCCGCTTGCACCGGGCTCCAGTTGGAAATCCAAAGCCGGCCTCAGGCCAGTCCGGCTTCAGTCGCCACCAAGAATCGAGTTGGAGTTCAACTCGCAACGGAACATCGTCCATAATTATGGTCACGGCGGCTCGGGTGTTACTTTCTTTTGGGGAAGTGCACAAATCGCTTACGATTTAGCCCTGCAAACATGAATGGCGCAGCAACGCAATTGGCATCGACTTGACGTAATCGTCGTGAAATATCTCTGTAGCAAAAGTCGTCAAGACTTTCGGTTTTTGCCAAGCAGTCCGAAACTCTTGACGAGTTTCGCTACCGGCTTTCGTGTCCCATGTGATTCCCGAAAAGTTCGTTGGATCAGGTTTTTTGATGCTTCTGGTTGTCCGATTGTCAGTCGGCCTATTGCATTCTGCACTGGCTTGGTCTAAACCTGGATGTAGTTCTTTTCAGCACTTCTAACACAGCTATCCCCATGAATAATACTGCTTCGTCTGGTGCCGCTACCGCCCCTTCTTTAACGGACCACGACGTACAGGCAATCGACAAATTGCGAACAGCCTATTTCCAGTTTGCGGCCGAGCTCGGCAAAGTCATTGTTGGCCAAAAAGCGGTCATCGAACAACTGGCGATTTGCTTGTTCGCCCGGCGACACGCATTGCTGATGGGGGTGCCTGGTCTGGCGAAGACGTTGCTGGTTAGCAAAATTGCGGAAACTATGTCGCTCGGATTTAGCCGCATCCAGTTTACGCCCGACTTGATGCCTATGGATATCACGGGAACCGACATCTTGCAGGAGACACAAGAAGGCCGCCGCGAGTTTCAATTCATCCAAGGCCCAATCTTCTCGAACATTATTTTAGCCGACGAAATCAATCGCGCGCCCCCAAAGACACAAGCCGCCTTGCTGGAAGCCATGCAAGAACAGCGCGTCACGGTTCTCGGCAAGTCGTTTGAGCTTACGTCTCCCTTCATGGTCCTTGCCACCCAAAACCCAGTCGAACAAGAAGGTACTTACCCGCTACCAGAAGCTCAGTTGGACCGGTTTATGTTTTTGGTGGAACTCGATTATCCGAACGAAGAAGAAGAAATCCAAATCGCTCGCACAACCACAGGCGACGATCACGTCAAACTCAATCAACTCATGGGTGCCGAAGAAATCATCGCCCATCAGCGATTGGTTCGGCGACTTCCGGTGCCGGATCATATCTATAATTATGCCGCTCGGCTTGTGCGCAAGACACGACCTCAGGGCGAAACCGCACCTGCTTGGTTGCGACCTTATGTGAGTTGGGGGGCTGGTCCGCGTGCTGTTCAGAATTTGATCTTGGGTGCGAAGAGCCGCGCTGCACTCTTGGGCAGCTACATGGTTCGCATGGAAGACATCCAAGCGGTTGCCAAGCCAGTTCTAACGCACCGAATCATCACGACGTTTGCTGCCCAAGCCGAAGGCATGTCAGCCAAGCAAATCGTGCAACGTTTGGTCGAGGAAATGGAATAGGCCGAACGCTTCACTTATGCTCCCAACCGCACGCTCGTTTCTAGATCCCAAAATCCTATCGCGACTTTCTGCCGTGCCGCTCATGTCGCGACACGCCATGCAAGGCAACATCTCCGGCAGGCACTCTTCACCGCACCGCGGTTCGAGCGTCGAGTTCGCTGAGTATCGAAAGTACGTACCCGGCGACGACTTGAGACGCCTCGATTGGCGGGCCTTTGGTCGAACCGATCGATACTACGTCAAGGAGTTTGAGGCCGATACCAATCTGCGATGCTGCGTTGTGGTCGATACCAGTGGATCGATGGCTTATGCTTCCAAAGGACAAACCCCAAAGATCGAATACGCGAGGCAAATCGCAGCTTCGATGTCGTACCTGGCTGCCCAACAAGGGGACGCGGTCGGGTTGGCTTGCGTTGCTGAAAAGATTGTGCAGAACATTCCGCCTCGCCGTTCCGCAGCCCATTTGAAAGTCATTCTCGATACTCTTGAAAACGCCAAACCGTCTGGCGACACGCAGTTGCCCGCGATCTTGGACGAAATTGCGGAAACGATTCGTCAGCGAGCTTTGGTGATCATTATCTCGGACTTCTTCGTCGACCCTGCGATCTTGAAAGGCTGTTTCGAGCATCTGCGATTTCGCAAGCACGATGTGGCCGCGTTTCATTTGCTCGATCCGCTCGAAATGGAGTTTACGTTTCAGCGGCCTGTTCGCTTTACGGACATGGAGGGGGGCCAACCGTTGTTTGTGGAGCCGACCGAAATCGCGGACCGGTACCATCGAGCGCTAAAGACTTACTTAACCGATTTGCAACGGATCGTGCTTGAGACGGCTGTCGACTACCATAGGGTCATCACGAGTGAGGCGTATGAGCATCCGATGATGCGGTTCCTTGTTGGCCGAACACGCGGGCGGGGTGTTCGATGAATTTCATTCAGCCTTGGATGCTGCTGGCTCTGCCGCTAGTTGCCGTTCCGATCATCATTCACTTGGTCAATCAACGACGCTTCCAAACCGTTCCGTGGGCGGCCATGATGTTCTTGATGCAGGCCAGTCGCATGTCGGCCGGCTACACCAAGCTTCGGCAATGGCTCATTTTGCTGATGCGTGCCTTGGCCGTCGCTTGCCTGATATTCTTTACGTCAAGGCCTTTGGCTAGCGGCTTGATTGGGTTGCTTGGAAGCCGATCGAGTGAAGTGGCTATCGTGCTATTGGATCGTTCGCCAAGCATGCAAGAAACGCAAGCAGGGAGCGGTGCGACCAAGTTGCAAGGGGCGTTGCAGCAACTGTCCGGCACTCTCAAAACCCTCGGCGTGCAACGTGTTGTCGTGTTTGATACCGCCAGCGAAAAGCCGATCGAATTTGAATCGCCCAGTGCCATGGTTTCGGACCCATCGCTGGTCGCCAATGGCTTAACCAGCGATATCCCCGGCATGTTGGAGCGGGCCTTGCTCTATGTCAAGAACAATCGAACCGGTAACGTCAATGTTTGGATCTGCTCCGACATGCGAGAGAGCGATTGGCGCAGCCGCGATGGTAGATGGGCCGCGGACCGAGAAGGTTTTATCAGCCTGCCACAAGAAGTCCGTTTTCAAGTCTTGGACCTCGGAGCTGCCTCCAGCGAAAACCGCTCGATACGCATTTTGTCGGCCAAGCGTGTGAAGGGAGCTCAGGGAGTAGAACTATCGCTCAGTTTTCGGATCGAACGAACGATCGGTTCCGGCGCACCTACTGCATTACAGATTCCCGTCGAAATCGAAGTTGGTGGTGCACGATCGGTGGTAAACGTCGACTTGCAATCGGAGTCCGCGGAAGTGAATGACTATCGAATTGCACTCTCCTCGGAAAACGACAACGCTGGCCTCGATAAAGGTTGGGGCTTGGTCCGTTGTCCGGGCGACACCAATCCCGCGGACAACACCAGTTACTTTGTTTACGAAAAACCGCCCGCTAGGCATACCGTCATCGTAAGCGACAATCCACGCGTCATCGAAGCCATTGAGTTGGTTACGAACATCTCACCTGAGCAAGCTATCGAATGCGAAACTGAAACGGTCGCTTCCTCGCAACTCGACGCCATCGATTGGAACGCGGTCGCATTGGTCGTGTGGCATGAGCAATTGCCCGAGGGGCGTTCGCTCGAGTTGCTGACCCAATTTATCGCACAGGGAGGACAAGTGTTGTTGTTCCCTCCCGAAACGCCAAACGACACGACGGCGTTGGGGATTCAATGGACAGGCTGGCAAACCTTGGATTCGAAAGCCAAACCGGATGCCGAGAGCGCCGAGGGAGATATAACGCTTGCCAAAGTTCTGCAATGGCGAAACGATTCCGAGTTGTTAGGCAATACACTCAACGGAGCCCCGCTGCCGGTTGGCCAACTTGGCATCAAACGGATTTGCAAGCTGCAAGCGGAGGGGACGGTGTTGGCGGCCATGAGCGACGAGTTGCCATTGCTGATGCGAATCGACGCTGCCGGCTCGGCCAAGAATGGCGTCTACGTTTGCACAACAACCCCATCGATGAGGGACTCGACGTTGGCATCGGATGGCATCGTGATGTACATCGCCATCCAGCGGGTTTTGGCCGCCGGCTCCGAACGGATTGGCTCGACGCGAATGGTGACCGTTGGACAGCCAGCCAGCACGCTATTTGATTCGGCTTCGCAAGCTGCAGGTGACGCGAGTGTTTTGACGAACCAGTATGCTCAGAACACGGGTGTATATCGAACCAGCGATCTTTTGATTGCACAGAACAGGCTTGGCGACGAAGACAGTGGCAAGCTCGTCTCTGCGGAATCGCTATCGAGTTTGTTCGGGGCATTGAACTGGTCTCGCATCGAGGTTGGAGCATCGGCAAGAAGTTTAG
Organism: Pirellula sp.; assembly: GCA_031424235.1. Lineage (GTDB taxonomy): Bacteria > Planctomycetota > Planctomycetia > Pirellulales > Pirellulaceae > JBKCUI01. Next base: position 50,078 of record JANPHB010000398.1, on the reverse strand, counting down.
TGCAAGAGATTTGGCGTTGGTTCCTCATCGTCATGTTGGTAGCGATGGTCGTCGAAGCGATGCTCTGCATGCCCAAGCGACGCGTCGTTGCTATGACCAAGGCGACATGACCACACCTGTTTTTTCAACCGATTAGCCGTTGGGCGCTAGCCCCGGTTCCCAAGGGTTTTCGACATTCGTCGAAAATCCGATTATGTTTTTTAGCGGCAGGGCGCAAGCCCTCCGGTGAGGGGACTTCGTTTAACGGTCAGCCGCAGGCGTACTGTCATTAGAAAAAGGTACGCCTACGGCTGACCGTTAAACGACCATTAGGCTAATGCCCAATTAATTAACCATTTCACTCAACGACCTGTTCCGAAGTGCCTAGCTCGCAAACCTCACGATTAAACGTCGTCCTGTATCAACCGGAGATTCCGCAGAACACCGGCAACATCGGTCGCACGTGTGTAGCACTGAATGTCAAGCTCTGGATCGTAAGGCCAACCGGCTTTCGTTTGGACGACAAGCAACTGCAGCGAGCCGGATTAGACTATTGGCAGCATCTCAATTGGGAATCGGTCGATTCCTGGAGCCATCTCATTCCAATGTTACCGATTGATCGCACCTGGTTCTTCACCAAATTTGCGACCAAGTCCTATACCGAGGCAGCTTTTCAATTGGGTGACTGGCTAGTCTTCGGAAGCGAGTCCAGTGGCCTGCCCGATTCCGTCCGCGAGCAACACGCATCACAATGCCTTTCTCTACCGATGATAGGCCCTGTTCGCAGCCTAAATCTATCGGTAGCCGTCGGAGTCGGTCTATTCGAAGCACACAGGCAATTGTCGCTACTTAACGGTATGTGACAGAAAAATTATTGACAGGAAAATTCACGCAGCAATTTTTCTGTCATCAATCTTCCTGTCGTAAGTAGTTCTTAATAAACCGATCGAAGGATGCGTTTACTTGATCGAAGTGATTGGGGGTGCGGAAGATGTTTCGGAAAACGTATAGAGTCTGCCCGCTTGGGAGCACGAACTGGATTTTCTCGGCGTCTCGACCGACATACTTCATCGAGGCCATCTCAACCTTCATGACGTGGGTACCTGAACCATAGATCAGTTTCGTTTCTGTTAGCCATCCCCAAACCATGACCGTTACGAGATTGCGATTTCTCAACAGCTGAACAATGCTACGAATGCAACCCACTGAGGTGGCCAGAAAAAGCACCACAAACATATAGTGATACCAGTCCCACTGTCGTATGTCCCTATGGAACAAGATGAAGCCGACAAAACTAATGGGACCGATGAGCAAGGTGCCCCAGACTCTCCACTTCACCGGTTGCTGCGACCATCCCACGAAATAACTCTCTGAACCAACTTCGGTTTGAAACACAGTCGCACTGTCTGCAGCCAATTGTTCGTACGTCGTCTTGACCGTATGGTTTTGAAATCGCATTTGCTGCATATCGCTTTGGCGGTAGCTTTCGAAGAACTCTGCAGAAAGGGCCAAGAACCGGCGAGGGTCTTCATTCAAGGGCACACGCACCCCCTCCTTCGTTGCGACCAACTGCGACAACAGCACCCATGGAAACCAATGTGTCTTTTCGTGGTCGTCAATTAAAAGTCCTTTCGAACTGAACGTACCTTTCACAGCCCCGAGCAGGTCAGGGAATTTCTTTAGATAGCCTCTTGCTCTTCTTCGAGTCGAGGCCATGCGTACGCAAAATACGAACGCAAGCGAAGTAAAGAAAATCGCACCACTAGAAACTGCGAGCATAGCTGCACTGCCTCCATCTGCGACGGCGAAAAAAAATGCGGCAACCAAAATCGGCAGTACCACGGAGAGCAGTAGTAACGCCAGTGACACCAAAAGGACCATCTCCTTTCGCGGAAGTAACTTTCGGTAGTCCTCCTCGCGGATCTCTCCTTCGAACGAAATGTTGTCAGGGCAAATAGCTGTTTCCGAAGTCGGTTCGTACGGGTTGGTATCCGAAGGAACAGCAGTTTTCACGATTTCTTGGCCTTGATCGCTTTGGTCAGGACTCGATCCAATGTCGAAGCAAATACACCGCGATCTTTAGGGCTATATGGGGCTGGGCCGGAAAATTCCATGCCAGCCCCGCGGGCAGCGTCGAAGAGATCGCGGGCGGCCAGTCTTCCCTTTACATTATGATCATCATACTGCTCGCCGCGTGGATCGATGACATAAACTAGCTTGTCGACCAGCTGAGCCGCCAAAGGGATATCGGCTGTTATTGCCAAGTCGCCAGGCTCGGCATGATCCACGATGTATTTGTCCGCTACGTTGGCTCCTTCAGGAACGGCGACACTGGAAAACAGCGAGCCTGTCGGAACCCACATCGATTGATTGGCAACGAGAACGACAGGCAAGTTCAATCGGGTCGCCGCTTTGAAGATCAATTCCTTGACTTCACGCGGGGCCGCGTCTGCATCAATCCATATCTTCATGATTCGCACCCTTTCTAGATTGACACAGACGACAAAAGTTAAAGTAGTAGGCACATTCAATGTGGCGTTCACCAGAGAGCGTTGTCAATTCACTGCAGCGGACGGCACGACGGAGCGTGCCTGCTACTTTTGTCGGCTGTGTCAAGATAGAGCTCCAAATCGCGCGTCGCGCTTTGACGAATGGTCGCTGGCTCGACCGCTTACAAACGCGTTTCGATCGACGAAGAACCGGTAGGGGAGTTCTTTTGCTTGACTGATCCCAATTCGGCGACTGGTTCGAATTTCGAATGGTGGGGACTCAGTTTTCGGTTCAAGCCAAATCGTTTCACTTGTCGTGAGGTCCTCTCCGTTTTGCTGAATATCGATTCCCAACGCTTGGCAGAGTTTTCCTGGACCGTTGGTTAATTCGGTAATTCTGTCAGCGGGGCGGGGTTTCGACATGGTTTCGATTCCGTGAATCGGCTCGAGGGCGCGGACCAAGACTGCGGCCCCATCGCCGACGTTTTCGCTGACGATGTTCATGCAATAGCGGTTGTGAATGGTGTAGACATACAATCGCCCTGGGGGGCCAAACATGGTGCGATTTCGCTTGGTTTCGCCGATGGCAGCGTGACAGGCTGGGTCGTCTTTGGCCAGGTACGCTTCGGTTTCAACAATAATCGCCGTGAGCTTTTCGGAGCCTAAAACGCGTACAAACCGACATCCAATAAGTTCTTTTGCCAAACGAAGTGTGGGGTGTTGGAAGAATTGGAGGCCCAGTTTCGGCATTCTTGCAGGTGGAATCAGAGAAAAATGAACGGTTTGATTTCGAGAAATACAGAAGGGTGTACAATTGAATGAATGGAATCGTTGACACAGTTAACACATGTCGAAAACAGGGAGGTAACCCCAGCGGCCGGAGCCAACTTAGGCAAACCAGGTCTTGTCTATCATTGCGTATGCGGTACCGAATTTCGCGTGGACCCAACCGTTGGCGGCGAATGCCCTGACTGCAAACGCATTGTACAGTCAGAAGCCATTCAGCACGCTATGAGCGCGACGGTTTCCATCACCAATTTTCAAAACGATGAGGAGATCCATCACTTTGAATTGGATGAAAGCGAAAACCTCATCAATCGCCTTTATGGCCACTTTCGGATCGATCGCAAATTAGGGGCGGGCGGCATGGGGGCTGTCTACCGAGCCTTGGACACGTCGTTGCAACGTTACGTCGCGGTCAAGATCATGCGAAACGCAAACCACTGCGTCGATTCTCGCGTCGCCATGATGCTTCGGGAAGCAGTTGCCCAAGCAAGATTGAATCATCCCAATGTTGTTACGATCTATTATGTCGGTCGCCAAGGTGAAGAGCCATTTTTGGCAATGGAGCTTTTGACCGGGCCGACGCTGTCCGAAAAACTCGCGACAGATGGAGTGATTCCTTACGCAGACGCCATTCGCTATGCCATCCAAGTCACTTCGGCCCTGCGGCACGCTGCCCAGTTTGGCATCGTTCACGCCGATATCAAGCCTGCAAACTTATTGATGGCTGGCGGTGGTCGAATCAAGCTTTCGGACTTTGGACTCTCTCGAATTCAAAATGATCCAGGGCAGCCGACCACCGTTTCTGGAACACCAGCTTACGTCGCGCCCGAACTGATCCAAGGTAGTCCCATCAGTAACCAGTCGGACATGTATGCGCTGGGTGTTACGCTGTTTGAGCTGGTCTTCGGCCGACTGCCATTTGAATTGACGGGCACCACGGTTCGCGAACGAATCGAAACGCATTTGACTGCTGAAATTACGTTTCCGCCCGTTTGGCCCAACGCGATCCCTCGCGAGTTTGCCGCACTTATTTCCCGAATGCTTTCGAAGGACCCAAAAAACCGATTCGCTACCTATGACGAGCTCCTCGCTGAATTGCGAGCTATCGAGCCTGTTGCAACTACGACAGCTGGGGTCGCCTTGCGAGCCGTCGCCTACACGATCGACCAGTTATTTTTGCTGGTATTTATCGCCCCATTCGCTTTTGCAATCATTCTTTTGAATTGGACCGAAGTTCCGCAGCTTAGTGCGTACCGATGGGCAACTCCGATCATCGCGTTTTTCTCGTTGATTGTGCCTGCGATCTATCTTGCCATGATGTATCGTGGCTGGCGATCGATTGGCCGATACTTGTTTCAATTGCGAATTGTTGAGGAAAACGGGTTGCCACCGCGCCGTGAGCAACTCGTGACTCGCGAAGTGCTTCGCAATGCATTTGCTTGGTTTTCGCCGCTTGCCTTTTACGTGGATTCCAGCAACCCGATCTTGAGTCGAATCTTCGAAGTTGCCTTGGTTTCGTTTTTGGGTATCGACTCCGCCATGATTCTCCTGCTAAAAGGACGCAAATCGCTGCATGATTACTTGTGCAACTCGCGAGTGGCGTTGGCTGTGGATCGGGAAAAGGAATCGAAATAGGTGATGCAAAAAGTTGAAGTGAACCTCGAGGAGCGGACCTATCCGATTTTCATTGGCACGCGCACTCTGGATCAAATCGCTGTCGGTTTGACGGCATTCATCCAAAGCTGGACGCATTCCATCCTTATTTGCGATGCTAATGTCGAATCGACGTTAGGAAGAGCCGTCGAATCGGCATTCGGTCAAAGCGGCAAACGCACCTCTATGTTGATTGTTCCTAGCGGCGAGGAAAACAAATCGATTGCAAATCTATCGCAACTTTGGAGCAGGATGCTGGAGGAAAAGGCAGATCGCAAAAGTGTGGTTGTGGCTATCGGAGGTGGCGTGGTCGGTGACTTAGCGGGCTTTGCAGCTGCGTCATTTATGCGAGGGCTTCGCTTCATCCAAGTGCCAACGACACTCTTAGCGATGGTCGATAGTAGCGTCGGTGGCAAGACGGGTATCAATCTGCCGACGGCCAAAAACATGATCGGTGCGTTTTGGCAACCTCACGCCGTTTGGATCGATTCGTCAACGCTCGACTCGCTGCCCCATCGCGAGTTTCGAAGCGGACTGGCGGAAGTGGTCAAGTATGGTGTCATTCTCGACGAGCCCTTTTTTGAATACCTAGAGCAAAATGCGGATGCGATCTTAGCCAGAAGCCCTGAGCATATTGAAACCATTGTGCGTCGCTCCTGCGAACTCAAAGCTCAAGTAGTGTCACAGGATGAGCGAGAGACGACGGGGCTTCGGGCGGTACTCAACTACGGTCACACGTTTGGGCATGCGATTGAGGCCAAGACTGCTTACGGCCGCTTCTTGCATGGCGAAGCGATTTCAATTGGAATGACGATGGCTGGCCAGTTGGCGTTGAGGCTAGAGCTTTGGCCCAAAGAGTGTCTGAAGAGACAGACGGCGTTGCTAGTCAAATTGGGGCTGCCGACTGGATTCAAGGAACTGCCCCCTGAGCTTGCTCCTGAGCAACTGATCGACGCGATGCAGTCGGACAAAAAGACGGAGCATGGCAAACTCAACTTTATTTTGCCAACGCGAATGGGGCATGTTCGGACCGTTTCCAATTGCGAATACCACGATATTCTCGGCGCGATTTTGGGCAATGCAACGTAGCGAAATGATGTCCCGCAACTTCTTGCTCGTTCAACCTTTTCGCCCTCGTCCCCGGGCACTGCCTCGGCTGTGCGACAAAGACCAGTTTCGAGCTTTTTTCGATACGTTTGTACAAGCTGTGTTCATTCCATCGGTCATTCCTCAAGCCCGAAGGGCTGGCACAACCTCTGCCGGGTGCCGTAAGGCCCCGGTTCTGATTGAATTTGCATCTCAAAGGCCTGAAGGGCCGACACATCAATTCTTGATATGCAGAAATGTTGTGTTAGCCTTTCAGGCTTTTGGTCCTTTGTACTTTCTTCCGGTGGTTGCGCTGTCCTCAAAGCCCAGAGGGCGACATATTCCTGCCGGTGGCGTAAGCCACCGGTTCTCGGGTAACCATCGGTATTTAAGCCCGGAGGGCGACACAACTTGAATGATTTGATGTGTCGCCCTCCGGGCTTTTCATATGACGGCTACCAATCCGATGGCTTACGCCACCGGCAAGGATGTTCCGCCCTCCGGGCTATCAGTTATTCAAGTGCCTTACAGCGGAATGAAACTCGCCTAAACAGAATCTTTTCATATTGCTATTTGTCGCACAGCCCAGGCGGAGCCTGGGAACGAGTTTATTAACAAGCCGCTGAACCGGAGTCAATCAAGCTATGCCACCACCTACCAACCGGTCTCCACACACCCAAGCCAAGCCAGGCGAAGCCCCCCCCACATCGATCCCATGGAGCGATCGATTGAGTCGCACTTGGCTCTTGGCATTCATAGGCGCTGCGTTGTATTGGATGTCGCTGCCGCCGATGCATCTGCCTTGGGCTGGTTTCCTTGCTTCTGGATTTTGGGTTGCGATCATTGCCAAAGAGTGTCCGCCGACCCGTCGAGAGTATTGGTCGATTTGGTTTGCTGGTGCATTCGTGTGGCTTGCTCTGTTGCAGGGGATACGACTAGCTTTTTGGCCGCTTTATGCAGGCTGGGTGGCGTTGTCCTTGTATCTGGCGGTGTATTTGCCGATGTTCATTGGGATGGCGCGAGGCCTACATCGTTGGCATGTTCCGCTGCCGTTGGCGGCGGCGATTGCGTGGGTTGGATGTGAGTTGATCCGAGCTTACTTTGCAACCGGATTCGCTGCGTGCATGTTGGCACATAGCCAAATTCCTTGGCCATGGATGTTGCCAATCGCGTCGCAGTTTGGCAGCTATGGCGTTAGCTTCGTCGTCATGCTGATTGGAGCGGTACTTTATCAATGGCTGAGTTGGGCAATTTGGCATCGCCATACATGGGGACCAGCCAAATCGCAGCGATTTGTCTTACTCAATTCGGCGTGTATGGTTTTAGCATTCGGCATTGTTCTGATTTCGGTTTGGTCGATGCGATCGCATGATGCTTGGGTTGCCAGTCAGGAACCGATCAAGCCGTTGGGGACGGTTTTGTTGATTCAGGAAAACATGCCGACGCAGTTTGATGGCCCGCAGGAGGATATGATTTTAGGCTGGCAAAAATACGAACGACAAAACTCAATTGCGGCAGTCACCAATGCGAGCAAGGGAGCGGACTTGGTTGTCTGGCCCGAAAGTACTTTTAGTGGCGGAGTGCCGTGGCTTGATTCGGAAGAGCATCCGAACTTGCCGCCTGAGCTTAATCTCTCCGAGTCCGATCTAGGGCAATGGAGGCAACAAATGGAAAACAAACTGCAAAGGATTTATAGTCCCTTCATGCCTAAGGAAACTAAGTTCTTGCTTGGTACAGATGCGGTAAAGCTCGAATCAGGAAAGGCGCTGAGGTACAATTCGGCCCTTTGGTTTGACCCGAAAAATAGGGATGCTTGTCAGTACTATTCGAAACAACATCTCGTTATGTTCGGAGAGTACGTTCCGATCGTTTCTAGCTTCCCAATCTTGCTTGGGATGATTGGTCTTGGCCAACTTGAAGCGGGCGAGAAGCCGATGGCTTGGCAACTCTCCACTGGCGCAACGGTTTGTCCAAGCATTTGCTTTGAGGATGTTTTGCCGCATGTAATTCATTCGCAGATACGACAATTGAAAGCGGCTGGCAAGTCGCCGGATATGCTGGTCAACATCACCAACGACGGTTGGTTTCGCGGTTCGAGCATCCTCGATCACCATTTGAACAATGCGATTCTGGCTGCGGTTGAAAATAGGCGGCCGATGTTGGTAGCTGCCAATTTGGGCATTTCGGCTTGGATCGATGGCGATGGCCGCGTGGTACGCTCGTTACCCAGGATGGAGCCAGGTTCGATTCTTGCGGAGCCTATTCCGGATGGTCGATGGGGTTGGTGGCAAGATGTTGGCGATTGGCCGGCGAGGTTTTTGGCAGTCGTTTCGTGTTTGCCTTTTCTTGTTGGCCTAGCGAACAGATTCATCGCAAAACGCAAATCGGAATAAGGCGAGCGGCGGGTTCCGATGTACCTAGCACGACGCGCAAGCTAGTGAATTTGCTATCCATTTCACTAGCTTGCGCGTCGTGCTAAGGTAGTTTTCATTCTGCCGCTCGCCTTACAGCGGTGGAGTCACCCTCCCTCCGGCAGGGTCGGGCCTTCGGCCCGGGGGAGGGTGAACTGACTTATGCAATAGCTGTTGGCACCGCACCCTCCCCTCGCTTCGCTCGAACCTCCCAGAGGGAGGGTGACTGTGATCAGCGGGAGGGTGACCGAGACCATGGTCAAATCGTCACCTCCATGTAGAATCGTGGTCACGATCGCAGCTATTTCAACTAACCTTGTTTTTTGAGCGTAAGGCTTACCATCTTGAGAACCTTAGTGAACAAAAATTTGCGAATCCTGATTTTCGGATTGTCTATTGCAATGGGGCAGGCCTTTACTTCCGCAGATGACAATTGGAAACAATGGCGTGGCCCAAACCGGGATGGCATTGCGGCACCGCAAACGCTTCTTAAGAAATGGCCCTCGGGCGGCCCGAAGATTGCTTGGAGTTTTGGCAACGCTGGTAGCGGCTACTCCAGCGTCTCCGTTGAAGGCAATCGACTTTACACGCTTGGCAAACGTGGTGACAAGAACCAATTGATCTGCTTGGACACCAAGAGCGGTAGCGAACTTTGGGCGGCAACGATCGGACGCGGCGCGAGCGGCAAGGATTACAGTACTGGATGGGGAGATGGGCCTCGAAGTACGGCTACGGTCGATGGTGATTTTGTTTATGCGTTAACGGATCTGGGCGATCTCGGCTGCTTCCAAAAGACCGATGGCAAACAGATCTGGTCGGTCAACCTTGTTTCCGATTTTGGTGGTGGGATTCCGAAGTGGGGTTATAGCGAGTCGGTCCTGATTGATGGTGATCGTTTGGTTGTTACGCCTGGAGGTAAAAACTTTTTGGTTGGGTTGGATAAGAAAACAGGGAAGAAAATCTGGGAGTCGGAGTTCTCGGCTGGAGCCCAGTACGTATCTGTCATTAAACATACCTTTTCAGGTGTCCCCGTTTATTTGACGGCTTGCGACCAAGGGCTCGTTGGTGTTCATTGTGAAACTGGCAAACTTCTTTTCAAGAATGCCGCAACAGGGAACGGAACGGCTGTGATTCCTACTCCGATTGTTTCGGAGGATTTGGTCTATCACTCTTCTGCCTACAAAGCTGGAAATGCGGCGGTCAGAATTTCGGTTAAGGATGGTCTGTTGTCAGCCGAGCAACTGTATCATCAATCTAAGGAGAGCATGGAAAACCACCATGGCGGATACGTTTTGCGTGACGGTGCGATCGTCGGTTTTTCCAAGGCGCTGCGCGGAGTATGGATGGCTCAGGACCTAAAGACAGGAAACGTGCTTTGGTCGAAAAAGATGGGGGAAACCAAGTCGGGGTCGATCGCACTTGCCGATGGATTGGTCTACTGTTACGACGATCAAGAAGGCATTTGCTATTTAGCAAAAGCGACTAGAACGGGCCTGGAAGAGATAAGCCGGGTAAAGCTTCCCGAACAAACAGCCACAGACAGAAAGCAAGGTGCGATTTGGGCTCACCCAGTGATTGCGAGCCAAAAACTATTTATTCGAGATCAAGAGAAAATTTTCGCTTTTGATATCGCTGAAAAAAATCCATAAATCCAAAGTTGAGGTAATCCATGAAAATCAAGCTGCAACTCTTTTTTAATTTGGCCACCGTGGCTCTGATCCTAGCAATTCCACAAGTGAATCTCGGTTGTTGCGATGAAGTCGTGACGGAAGAGGCAGACGGAAAGGTAACGCTCATTTCAGCGGACTACCAATTCACAGAAGGGCCAGCGGTGGATGCGACTGGAAATGTATATTTCACGGATCAGCCCAACGATCGAATTTTAAAGATCGACCTTGAGGGCAAAGTGAGCGAGTTTATGAAACCAGCCGGGAGAAGCAATGGAATGTTTTTCGCGCCGGATGGAAAGCTAATCGCTTGCGCCGATGAGAAGAATGAGATGTGGGAGATTTCCCCAGACAAATCGCATCGAGTATTGTTTGGAATGTTTGAGGAACGCAAGCTGAATGGTCCAAACGACGTTTGGATCGATTCGAACAGCACGATGTATTTCACTGATCCCTATTACCAACGCAAGTGGTGGGAGCACAAAACGAAGCCTCAAAACAAACAGTCTGTGTATCGAGTGGATAGAGATGGGGCAAACGTCACCGTGGTCGACGACGCGCTGGTCCAGCCTAACGGAATTGTCGGCGATTCAAAAAGAAGATTACTATTCGTGGCCGATATCGGTGCATCGAAAACGTATCAGTACACGATCGCTTCGGATGGTATGCTCGTGGATCGCAAATTGTTTTGTTCAAGCGGATCGGATGGCATGACGATCGACGAAGTTGGCAACTTGTACTTGACGGGAAAGAAAGGGGTGATGGTCTATAATAAGGATGGTAAGGAGATTCAGATTATCTCGGTCCCCAAGAATTGGACGGCCAACGTTTGCATCGGAGGCAAGGATCGTAAGACGCTTTACATAACAGCCTCAGACTCTGTATTCAGCGTTCGGCTTAAGCATGCCGGATTAAAAAACTGAGCGCGTGGCTGTATTCAAGGACAAGATCGCATCCGGCAGATGCGACCCACGGTGGGTCACTCTTGCCGAGAGTGACCATACGCGTCCGTCAGATGTCTGAGAAAGCTCAAACTACTTTTGGAACATGTTCAAGATCGAGACCGCTTTTTCCAAGCCACCTGCTGCGTTGACAAAACTCTGCATTGCGGCAAACAGATCGTTAGTGCTCGTTGCGGTTGCAGTTGATTCGACTGCTACGCGTGGCTTCGGTCCACGTTTCTTTCCAACCGACTTAATCTTGGAAGAACCACTCTTTCGGATCGCTTGATAAACCAAAGGTAACGAAACCGGTGTTCCATCCTTTTTCATCTGGGCAGCAATTTCACTTGCTTTCCAGCTTGGGTTTTTAGCGAACAGCTCTTTGATGAGTGCAGACTTGTTTACGTTCTTTTTCATGATTAACCTTTTCGTATGGAAATTACTCTCGAATAGAAAAATCATAGTTGAAATTAATCGAAATGGCTCAGAGTTGGTTGAAATTAAACAGTACATAATGGAACTGAACGCGTCAAATTTCTAGTGCTGTTTAGAATGTCAATCAAAGTGAGGCGGTTCTTTTTCAGGCAGGAATTGCAACAAATTTTCCCAGGATCTTTGCGTTGCCCCCCGATGCTTTTTGCATAGATGGATCGCTCGCGTGGACATAGCTTCGCGATTGTTTGAATGCATTAACATGGATTCGACCCATGTTTGAAGGTCCTCGGGTGTGAGCAACTGTTCGCACGCTTCTTCCTCAAGCAAGAGCTGGACGATATCGGCAAAGTTTCGCGTGTTTGGGCCAAAACAAGTGGCAACACCATAAGCGCATGGCTCGATCATGTTTTGGCCGCCACGATCGCCAAAACTGCCTCCGACGAATCCGATATCGGCCAGCCCCCACCACCATCGCAATTCACCCACGCTATCTGCCAAGAAGATTCTCCAATCGTGTGGGGTCTCGGTTTGGCAAAGACTTCGCCGAGCCCATTCCAGACCTGTTGCTTCGATCATCTTTGCGACATCGTTGAAACGCTCGATATGCCTTGGCACGATAATCAGCTTAAGGCTTGGATAGCGAATTGCGAGTTTGGTAAAAGTGTTCAGTATCAACGACTCCTCGGGGGATTGAGTACTGCCTGCTAGAAAAACCTGTTGGTCTGAATTCAAGTGAAGCAGGTTTTTTCGGGAAATGACCTCAGGGGTCGAACGTTGCCAAGATGCACCATCGAATTTGACGTTTCCCGTAATAGTTATTCTGCTCGGTTGTACGCCAAGGATCTGAAATCTTTTCGCGATGGTTTCCGACTGAGCGCCAACCCAATCGATAGACCGAAAGCACTTACGAACCAGGAATCGCATTCGAGCGTAGCCTCGGAAGCTATTTTCGCTCAGTCGACCGTTGATGACAGCTACAGGGCAACCGAGTCTTTCGGCTTGCATTAGCCAGTTTGGCCAGAGTTCCAGTTCCGCTAGGATGATCAATTCAGGCTTTAGGATCCGAAATGCGGCTCGGATAGCCCAGCTGAAGTCAATCGGAGCAAAAAAGATCTGGTGTTTTGGGAAAAGCTTGCTAGCCAAGTCCATACCGCTATCCGTTGAGACGGAAATTGCGAGACGAAGATCGGGACGTTGTTTCTCAAACGTTTCAATAATGGGACGCAATACCTGAACTTCTCCAACGCTGACTGCATGAAGCCAAACTTTGCAAGGCGAACTTGTGTAACGGTTAGGACCAAAAATCCGATCGTTCCATCCGCGACGGTAGCGCCCGTGCCGCCAATACCTCCAAAGCACAAAAGGGCTGACAAACATGAGCAGCGACAAGTACAATGCGTTGAACAGAATAGGCATCAGTGGATTCGAGTCGAGCTTTCCGTTTTCGGGAAATTTGATCAAGTTAATGCGATTTAGCCGGACCTAATTGTGTTTGTTTATAAAATCAACAGAAAAGCTCGATGAAAAACACAGTACCAGTAGCCGCAATAACCTTGGAATTGGATGAGACCAAACCGCAGTCGCTGAAAAGAACTCGTCCTGAACATCTTTGGGTGGAAGGATTGTCACTCCTGTTGCTCATGGCGGCTGCATTTGTTGGAATTGATTTTTGGAGGGATTGGTTTTCCTCCATTGATCGAGTCATTTGTTCGGTCTGCGTTCTCATGGGCTTGTCTGTTGCGTTTGTTCGATCCGACTGGAGTGGGGAGCGCTCCAGGCGTCGATTCGTGTTGGGCCTATCTTTGTTTACAGCCGCGGCCATCGTAATCTTTTTTAGCCACAATTTGGGCCGCCCCAAGATGAGTGGGATTGCATGCGGGCTTATTCTTGCTGGTTGGTGTACATTCAGAATTCTTGGAGAGTCGGTCCATCATAGTTTGTCGCTCGGTCTCGTTTTTGCGATTCCGGCCGCCATTGACGCGATCGCTGCTCGTGGAGCATTTCTTTGGCTGGAAACGTTGGCGATCACGTTAACCTCTGGACTCGGAGATGCCGCTGAACAGTCGCATGTGCGAGAAGGCAATAAACTCATTTTTGGTCTCGGAGTGGCGGATCAGTTTGCGTGTCTTGGCAAGTGGGACAGCGTGGTCAGTTTTTTCGGCATCGCTGTCTTTTGCGTTTTGGCGTTCCGACGTAGTCTGGTGAGCGGCGCATTATCGTTAGCATTGTCCGGAATTGTATGGATAGCAGTACGGGGCGCGGCTTGGGTCACATTGGCATGGTTGGGAAATAGAAATGGTGTTTGGTACGAATGGTCTGCGGGATTGGAGATAGGGCTTTTCCTAATTGCTCTCGTTTTGGTGGTTAGTATCGATCAGTTCTTATCTGCTTTACTTGAACCAATTCCGTTTGAGTTCATCAACGCGGACTTTCCTCTCTTCGCGTACCTTTGGAATTGGATGTGTGGACTACCAAGATTGACGCTATCGATTCCGGTCCGTGAAGATGACTTTACTGAATTGACAGATCAAAGCCAACGGGAAATTGAGGCATAATATGGGGACTTCAGAGTTGATTGAAGGCGCCGTATGGCTTGGTCGCGAGTTTTTGAAAATCTTCTACAGTCCAACGGGTGTAGCAGGCGGAATGTTAGATGCATTTCGGGGTTGGAAATTCTCTCGAAGCTGGGTGCGCTTTTGGTTTCATTTGCCTTCCTTGGTTCTACTTGTGTCGGTTTATCTGACATTTGCGTTCTCTATCTTTGGCCGCGAGGATAGCAGAATTCAACTGTTTTCCGTTGAGAGTCAAAGGCGATGTCCAACGAAGCTGATCGAAGATATTTGCGACCAAATGCATGAAGAAGACTTTGCAACGGTGCTAGGGTTGCCCGATACGGAAAAGATAAACTACAAAACAGTGGAAATCTCGGACCTAACGAAGCGCTATGTCGAGTTGCTGAGTAAGAGAATTCTCTCCATTCAGTCAAGAAACCAAGTTGCTCAATATCGCCTTGGGATGATCTACAACATCAACGGGCAAGCCGACGAAGGCCTCTCGAAAATGAAAGAACTTGCTAACGGTAACTTTGGTGATTGTCCGCAAGCAAATGCTTGGATGGTCAAGGAATTGCTCAGGCAAAAGGTTGCTGGGGCGGAAATTTCGAACCAGGAACTGTTAAGCAATTTGGAGAAAGCATCCAAATCGAGGGATGTCGATTTCCGGTTGGTTTCATTCTACGCCAGAGTTTTGGAAGAGTCCGGCGAGACGCTCAAAGCGATTGCTGTTTCGAAACAAGCCGCAACGGTCCGCCCCGAGCTGAATCTCGAACTTGCGAGGCTTTACTCAAGGGTTGGATACCAAAATGAAATGCGATCCGCGGCAAGTGTCGTGGAGGACGTCTTCATAAAAAAGTTGAACACGCCGCTAGAGAAAGAAACCGATCGGTTAGCGGTTGCCGAGGCTCGCAAGATGACGAACCGGTTGGAACAGTCTGCTGATATTTTGACAGAGGGCTTGCTTAACAAAAGCACAGGTCCAGCCATACGACGAGAACTTTCCGAAGTACTTCGCTTGATCTATTCGAACTCGGTTTTCAAAACAGAGGCAGGTCCTTATCAAGCCGATTTAGCTCAATTGGAGAAGGCCGGCGAAGTCGACCCGCTAAATCCAAACATCTCCGGTGAAATCGCTAAATTGTTGCCGCTCAAGATCAAGCCGTCCAAAAAGCTATTGGAGCTCCTCAAACAACAAATCGAAGCAGGTATCACGAGTGTTTCAGCACACATTTTGCTCGCGGAAGGCTACTTTGCGTTCGGCAACATGAAGGAGGCAACGAAAAACTGGGAACTCGCGCTGGCGAAAGATCCCGACAATATCGGTGCGATGAACAACCTTGCACTTGTTCTCGCGAAGACTTCCGATACGAATGTGGAGCGAGCGCTAAGTTTACTGAACAAAGCTCTTTCGTTGTCACCGGGAAATGCTGAAATACTCGACTCGTTGGGTGATGTCATGATGATTGCAAAACGGCCAAAAGATGCGTTAAACAAGTATGAACTTTCGATCCGAAATGACGTAACACGCAACGAAACCAGAAAGAAACTGCTGGGAGCTTACGAAGCAAATGGCATGGAAGATATGGCAAAGACTCTGAGGAAAGTGATTCAGCAAATAGAGAAGGCGGAAGATCAGGCGAAATCGAAAGATTAAGTCGATTCAATTGCACTCGAATGCATATACCAACGAACAATAAATCTTGTTTGGGATTGGACTGAAATGGGATTCGAATCGTCGAACGACCCTTTGATTTCAAAGCGAAGTTTTTACACCCGCATCGTTCGTAGCTTCGGGGCATCTTTGGTCGTCGTCGTGTTTTCGCTCGCAATTGGTAGTGCCGGCTACGCTTATTTCGGTGAATTGGAATGGGTCGACGCGCTCTTGAATGCTGCGATGATCCTCACCGGCATGGGCCCAGTAGACCGTATGGTAACCACGTCAGGTAAATTGTTTGCAACCTTCTATGCACTTTACAGTGGAATCGCTTTCCTATCGATGATGGCGATCATGATTGCTCCCATTCTTCATCGCTTTTTGCACCGATTTCACTTGGAAGAAGACTGACTCAACCAGACCCAATTTCGCGAGGGCCGCGACTGGTGGCTTGTCCCGAATGACATTGAGTTAGCAAGTAGAGGAATCTCGTAAGAGTTCCTGAATCGCCTCGAATGCCAGGAAGTTTTACAACTTCCTCTACGGGGAGACCTGAGCGAACCGCAGTCCTTTGATGTTCGCTTAGGAGTCAGAGCCTTCATAGTAGTGATGACCGACGGGAACCAAACCCGTCGCGAGCGAAGGGAGGTAGGAAGGTAGAATTGAAAAGATCAAACAGATGAAAAGCAAGTCAAAAGACCCTTTACCAATCAGAGTGCCGTTCGCGGCTACACCGACTGGAGAGACACTGACGATTGATCAGTGGGCTCAGCATGTTGTTTGGACCGACCGAATGTTGGAGACACTTTTAGAAAACAAAGTGAGAGGAGGCAAATGGTCATCGTTGGCTGAAAGACTACTTTACGGCGGCTGGTCTCATTAGTCTGCGAGAGGCCTACCTTCGTTTCGCCCAATCCCATCGGGGCAACTACTAACTGGAGAGCCGTATGCGGGAAAACCGCCCGTACGGTTCGGAGCGAGGGGAGTCCAGCCTAACTGGACTTCCCTACCCCTATTCAAATGACACTGCTCCGCAGTTCATTTGGGACTATTCAGCTTCGCCTATCTAGTTCTGCTTTTAAGAAATCGAGACCGTCCGTTTCGACTTCGAAGACACCGTCCAATTGAGCTTGGTAACATTTTTCTAAAATAGAACTAAACCAGGGGGCAGGTTGGTATCCAAGACCAAGCAAGTGGCGGCCCAAAATGATTCGGTCGGGGCGCGAATTCGAAACGTTTGTTGTCTCGGCAATTCGCATAAGTCGAATCAACGATTCTGGCATGGTTGCAGGAAGAGGCGGCCTGCCACTTAGATCAGCTTCCACAAGTCTCATCAACTGAAGGATATTCGCCTTGCCAAGCCGTACTGACAATCGTCTAACGTTCCGAGGTGAGGCCTCGGCTTGGATGTGCACGAGATGTTCGGCAACGAGAGGTTGTACGAGTTCGATGAAATGTCGAGGGCAGCCGATTCGAGTTAAAAACGAATCCGCAAGTGGCACACCAACTGATGAGTGACTTGGTGATCGCCATCGTCCATCGACCAGGACCGTCGTAGCTGGCTTTCCTAAATCGTGGCAAAGAGCCGAAAACATCAGTAAGACTCGTTCGTCGTCAGTGAGGCTCTCTCGATCCGCAATAATCGCAGCGGCATCGCAGACATGGAGCGTATGAATCCAAACGTCCCCTTCCGGATGCCAAACCGGGTCCTGCTGGACTCCGTCTAAAATGGCAAGCTCGGGATAGTGCTCAATCCAGCCGCATTGCTTTAGCACCTTTAACCCTTGACTCGGCCGCTTGCTCCGAGTCGCCCACTTGTGCCACTCGTTCCAGACACGCTCCAAGGCCAGCGACGAGTACTCGTGGCTTAATGATCGACACATTTCGATCGTATCGCTGGACATCGTTGCATCGAATCTCGCCGCGAACTGCATTCCTCGCAATACACGCAACGGGTCTTCTGCAAAGTGCTCACTCGTTGCTCGCAAGACGCGATGTTCAAGGTCCAGGACGCCACCATGCGGATCGATCAAGGTTTGATCGTGCAGGTTTCGGTAGATGGCGTTCATCGTAAAATCGCGACGTAGTGCTGCGTCCGCAACACTCAGTGTGTGATCGACCTCGACCTGAAAGCCGCGATGTCCGCGCCCAATCTTGCTTTCTCGTCGTGGTAACGTGAAATCAAGTTCGTCCCCATTCGACGCGCGAAGTTTGATCACGCCAAAGGAAACTCCAACTTCGTTGACACGCCCAAACCGAGACAGAATCTTGGACAAGGTAGGGGCGTCGAGATGAAAGACTTCTACGTCCAAGTCCTTGTTTGGATGCCCTAGAAGTTCATCCCGGACACATCCTCCGACTTCGTAAGCGATTCCTCCAGCCTCTGCTACGGCTTGGATGATCTTTTTCAATTGACTCATTGGGGGTGTCTCGCTTTGATGCGGAATCATGCGCCGCCGTGTTACGGCGACGCGGGGCTGGCCCAGCAGACATGCACATGAATCTACATGCACATGAATCTAATCGATGGGCCGTGAAAGGGCGATACCGTATAGTGGCGCCGTTTCACGGCTCTCGCATTTGTTCTGATCAGAAACCGTAGGGCAAGCCCTACGGCTACGAAATGTCGCCGCTATCGCGGCTAAAAGAAGACCGAGGGGTTCTAGCTTCTTGAAGTGAAACAAACCAATTGCCGACGGGCGCTAGCCCGGATTATTCACGGCGCTCGATTTGAGCCGCAGGCGCTAGCCGCGACCACATTATTCTCCAGGGAAACCGTAACGCGGCTAGCGCCCGCGGCTCAGTGTGAATAATCCGGGCTAGAGCCCCGTCTGCCAATTTGCTCGACATTTGTCGAGAACCGGGGCTAGTAGCGCCCAACGGCTAATTGACTTGCAAAACACATGCGGTTGCGGTTGTACCTAGCTTAGAACCCTCGGCGTTCGACGTAGTATGGCTTGTAGACTGGCTGCCGAGCTTGATAGACGGGCTGGGAGTAATGATACTCTTCTCGGACGACCACCGGAGCTGGCTGTGGGTAAGTTCGATAGACGGTGGCAGGCTGCTGAACGACCGTCGTGGTTCGACCGCCGGCTTGCATAATATTGACCACGTAATCGCTCACCCCTTCTTGATTCATTAAAATGACATCGTTTACGTCGGGTTGGGACGCAATTCCGTTGGTCTGAATATGAGCTACTATCACTGCATCGCTCACGCCGCTTCGCGTCATGTTGATTACTTCTGAGGTTGTGACAGGTCGACGACTAACCACCACTCGCTGCTGCGCCGGAACTTGCACGTAGGTTCGGTGCTCGTGATAGGTTGGGTAAACAGCTTGGGGCTGATAGTACCTTTGCTGATTGGATTGGTCGCGAACATTGCCGATGGCCCCACCGGCAAGAAGCCCAACTGCTCCTCCAATGAGAGCCCCCTCGGCGGTTTCATGCTTTTGGTGGCCAACCACGCCGCCAATGAGTGCTCCTGTGACACCACCCAACAATGCGCCATCTCGAGTCTGATTTTGTGGATACTGAGCATAGCTTGTGCTAGCAAAGCAACAGACAATTGAGCAGGCCCATAATTTTGTGGAAATACGCATGGTCATCGCTTTCGGTGGCTGGATTGTTTGAAAAGCCATGGACCGAACCAAGGTCAAGGCATTCAACATCTTCGATAGGTTATCGGCGCTTTCATGTCGAGACTGAATAAATCCAATTTGGGATAGTAGGCCTTAACGTTAATGCATTGCTAGCAATGCGTCACAGTCTTTGGGGCAAATGAGTAAATTAGCCGAACGGCATCAGCCGCGGTTCTCGACGAATGTCGAGCGAAACGGACGGAATGGAATTCTAGACAGCGTTGAGCCGATTCCAATGCGGAGCAATAATCTCAAGGGCTCGACCGTGAATGAGAGCATTTGTTGCGCAGATACTGCTGGTTTGATGCAGCGGCAATTCGAGCCCACTGCAATCGGTTGCCCGCCCGCCTGCTTCCGAAAGAATCAGTTGCCCCGCTCCGAAGTCCCAAGGGTGAAGCTTGTACTCAAAGAACAAACCATATTGACCGCAAGCGACATTGCAGAGGTCCAACGCAGCGGCCCCAAATCGGCGCATCCCGTGGATGTTGTTGCGAAAGAAATCTCCTATTGTATCGAGCGTCGCCTGCATCATCCGATCTCGGTCGTAATAGAATCCGCAAGTAATCATGGTCGCGTCGATCCTGTCCGCGGTATCCACCTGCATTCGAACGCCATTGTGCCAAGCGCCTAGGCCACGAACCGCAATATACCAATCATTGCGAATGGGGTTGCAAACGATTCCGAGCTCTGGCAGCCCATCCCGATAGTAGCTGATCGAGATAGCGAAATGCGGGATACCATGCATGAAGTTGCTGGTCCCATCTAACGGGTCGATAATCCAAAGATCCTGTGCATCCGCTCGATCGCTATGAGATTCTTCCGCAATAAACGAATGACTTTGAAAGCGGTCGCGAATAGTTTGAACAATGATTCGTTCGGAATCGAGGTCGGCTTGCGTTACAAAGTTCGCAAGCCCCTTCGTTTCTACTGCAACAGTGGTTTGGAATCGTTCTCGCAAAACCGCGGCCGATAGATGGGTGGCCTCCATGGCGGTCTCTAGCATCGGATGCTGAAGATGGATCCCTTGCAAATCAAAGTCGTTCAATCGACCACCTTATTCCGTTGTTGGTGTTTTTTACTACCGAGTTGTTGCTTTACCCACATCTTTTTGACTTGCTCCCCTCGCCATTTTAGGCATCTTGCGATGCTAAAAACAGGCTTTTGTGTAGCGAAAGTCGTCAAGACTTTCGGCTGCATTGCCCAAACGACCGAAACTCTTGACGAGTTTCGCTACGAAACGGGGGGGAGAAAAGCACATGACGTGGCGCGAATTATTGTACGCGATTTGTCTTTCGATCAAAGATGCTATGGATCAGTTGCTCGTACATTCGAACCATCGTATCAAGAGAACCATGGTTTTGGACATGCTCTCGTCCATTGTTCCCCATCATTTCTGCGGTTTCCTTGTTCCACAATAGATACTGGATTCGCTCTGCAACAGATTGGGTATCGCCAGGTTCCACCGTAAATCCATTCCATTGGTCGTGAACCGATTCGGCAACGGATCCAACGCGCGTGCTGACGACTGGAACACCGCATGCCAAGGCCTCAAGTATCGAAACTGGACTCGCTTCGTTATGGCTCGTGAGCGCAAAGACATCCATGGCTGCCAGGAGTTTTGGAGTGTCTGACCTTGTTCCAAGCAGCGACACATTCTTTTCGATTCCCAACGTCTTGATGACGTTCTCGATTGTAGATCTTTCTGGTCCATCGCCTACGATCACGAAATGCGCTTTTGGACACTTTTCAAGGACTTTGCTAGCCGCGTTGAGAAAAAGGGTGTGGTTCTTCTCCGGCCGCAGGGCCGCAACAATTCCGATAATGGGAGTGTTTGGTTCAAGTCCCAGCTCGGCGCGAACGACAGATTTCGCCTCTTGATTCGGACGAAAACGATTTGTATCGACGCCATTCGGGATGACCGCAACCTTGTTGCTTGGAAAGCGTTCGAAGTCGACCAGAAATTGTCCGTGCGGTTTTGCTACCGCGATGAAAGCATCGGTGATCGGAGTCAACCAGCGATTCATTTTTCCAACGCCATCCGGCCAGCCAGTGGAATGCAAGGCACTACAAATGACTGGTAATGACGCTAAGCGTCCAGCAAGTCGCCCCCAAAACATCTTGTCGCCAGCGCCGACACTTATGATGGCATCAAATTTTCCTTTTCGCAAAAACTTTGCTAGTCTGGGCGCCACGCGGAAATCATACTTGCTGCTCAGCCAGTGATCGGACACGGAGAATTCAGCCGCGATCTCTTCCCCTAATGGGCCTTTCTCTTTGAGGCAAGCGACCGATGGTATAATATGAGAGGAACGAAAGCCCCTTATTAGATTTACCAAGAGAACCTCAGCTCCACCCACAGGCATGCTTGTGATGAGGAAAAGCGTCTTCAGTGGCCTTTGCGGATTGGGCACGAGTTCGGCGCTTACTGCATTGCGAGAGTTCGCAGTGTAGGTTTGTGAATTGGATTGGATACTCAGAATCATACGAAACTTTCTTCCTGTTGTACTAAAGCGCTTTGTGGCTTGGTGGTCCGAAAGGCATACTCAAATGGGGTCGTCGCGTGGATTTTGCGAGGATCGTAGGTCAACCAATTTTTCAATGCCGCCATCCCTGGATCACCGTGAATGCGTTGCAAATGCCCAGCTTCTTTGCCGGGCCAATTCACTCCACCAGCTGCGCTCAGAAAACATTTAAAGCCAGACTCAAAAATCACATCGATTGCTTGTTGGGAAATGTTTTGCTTCAGGCCATATGGAAAGGCAAAATAGTCAATCGATTGGCCGGTCCAATCTTGGAGACGTTTGCGAACGTCGGTAATTTCAACTCGCAGCTCTGAGTTGCTTAGCCGCCTACCAAAGTTGATATGTGTGTGCGAATGGGCGCCGATTTCAACTCCCAACTGGACAAATCGTTGCAACTCTTCGATGGAATTGGGCCTGAGAGGTACACCGCGCGAAACATCATGAGGGAACGGTTCCCCCGTTTCAACGAAGTGCGTCGAAACAAAGTAATGACACGGAATATTGCGTTCCATGAGAGCAGGAATTGCATGCTCGCTATTCTCCCCGTACCCATCATCAATCGTAATGGCCACCATTGGCGTGGAACGCGTTCCTTCTAATTGAGATGCTCGAATCTCGTCCAAAGAAACCATGCGTATTCGTTTGGATATCCAATCGAGATGTCGCTCAAAGTTCTTTTTTCCTATGGACCAATCGTTGAGTGAATGCGTTGCGACTCGATGATAGAAGAGAACAAATGCTGGAAACATTCGTTGATCCGCCATGGTGCCTGCAAGCTTAGATCGCATTCGCCCAGTTGCCCAGCGATAGAGCGACAAACCTATTTCGCGTTGGATTGTTGACATTTGAAGGGTGATTTATCGTTTCTTTAGACCTGAACCTCGAAGCAAACGTTGCTCGACATTCGAATCCGTGCCATCGTGTTAAGAAAGTTTGATTGCGAAAACGATGACGTGAATGCTGAAAGCGCCGATCGTAGCGATTGGTTTGATTAGTACGCAAAAGAGCCTGCAGCCGCGTTGCATTGCGAATCTGGCAAGGAATTGCGTGCTTCGTTCGCATGCGTGACGATATTGACTGAAGTCGCGTCACTTTGAAGCCGATGCCAACGATTTCCTGAGCGACGTCTCCACTTCTTTTGATTTTGCTCCCCTCGCCCCTTTTAGGGGAGAGGGGCTGGGGGTGAGGGGTTTTGCGCTCTGTTTGATCGTGGTCGTAAAGCCTTGGCTGGTATCACATGTCTGAACAAATTACTGCACTGGAGATCTGCAAGAATGCGTCCACCCCTCACCCCCCGGCCCCCTCTCCCCGAACCGGGGCGAGGGGGAGAAAATGGAATCAATTGCCGCGGCTAAAAAATGAAGCGAGAGCGAGAGTACTCTTGGGGCCGTTTTGGTGCATCGTAAAGGAGTCGTCGTGGATTTAGTAATTGTATTGATGGCGTTTTCTGCGATTGCGTGGGCAATTGCAGTGGTCCGCTACCATGACGTCCTGACCGGCACGGCCATTTTCTTAGTCGCCACGAGCGTTTTCCCGTCCGACTTCGTTTCCGCAAAGATAGCCGGACTTTCCGTAACTGTGGATCGGGTTTGGTTATGTGCTTTAGGAGGGCAATTCCTGTACGACGCGTGGAATCGCCGGACTCGAATTCGGTCATTGACCGCCTCAGACGTTTGGCTGTTTCTTTTCTTAGGCTGGCTGATCATTCGGACGGTCACCACGCCTATAGGACAAGAAATCAAAGGTCAGCAGTCGACCATCATGCATTTGCTCAACGGCTATTTGATTCCCGCTTTTCTATTCGTGTTGATCCGGCATTCTGATCTAAGGCCGAGAATGATTTGGCCCGCAGTGTCCGTTATTTTGCTTTTCGGCGTGTACCTCAGCCTGACAGCCATTTTTGAAATTACCAAGCAGTGGTCATTGGTTTTCCCTCAGTTCATCAGCGATCCGAAGTTAGGCATTCACTTTGGACGTGCGCGTGGACCGATGTTGCAGTCGGTGCGATTGGGCATGTGCCTCAATCTTTGCTTGGCTCTGCTTTGGACCTTTCCTATTTGGATCTTTGCACGGGAACGATGGGCTTGGTTGATGGCTATCAGCCTTACCCCCCTTTTCATGCTGGCAATCCTCTTGACCTACACGCGAAGTATTTGGATGGGAGCGTGCGCGATCGTGATCATCTTGCTAGTAACGATACTTCAGGGGAAGGTTCGGACGGTCACACTCAGTTCGCTGTTTATGCTGGTGGTCGTGGGTGGGCTCGTTCTCGGTCCAAGCTTGGTTGCGTTCAAGCGAGAGTATTCCGAGGCTGAAACATTGGAGAGTACTCGCATGCGAGGTGCCTTTGCCTACGTATCGATGAAGATGTTCCAGGATTCACCGATCTTGGGGTTTGGGTTCAATCAATTCCAAGTTTCAACGGCACCTTATCTTGATGATAGGACAACCAATATTCGATTGGAATCCATTCGTGGATATGTTCACCACAACACATTTCTAAGCTTGGTCATTGATTTGGGATTGATTGGTGCTACGCTCTATGCGATCGCTGCGATCAGCTTGATTCGAAATTGTTGGGTGGTTTGGGTCCATCCGACAGCATCTCCCTACGCGCGAAGCGGAGCCGTTTTGAGCTTTTGTGTTCTCGCCGTTCACGCTATCCAAATGGCGTTCCACGAAGTCTCCTATTCCTCCATCGAAAACACGATTTTGATGCTGGCTCTTGGGATGAGCCAAGTCTTTCGCGATGACTTGGTCGGTGAATCCGAACGAAAACTCGCCTTAATCCGGTCCGGGTCGGACAGCCGTTCCTATGCTGAAGCCAGCCTCGCGTGATGCCGTCAACTAGAGCAGCAGTCACGCTCCGCCGTGCCGTCCGCAATGCCGGTATTTACTGGTCTTCCTGGTGAACAGCACATGGCATGTGCCTACTACATTGACAATTGTTAACTAGGTTAAGACTCGCGTCGATTTGAGAAAAAGCCTACAATTACCACAATTCAAGGCCCTTTTTTCGCAGTCGAAAGTGTTATGCAGACCGAATCCATCGTCAATATCGCCGCTTACCAGTTCTTTCGATGGGGTGATCTAGAACCGCGTCGCGACGAGCTTAAGAGCCTCTGCAAGCGGTTAGCATTGAAAGGGACCGTGCTCATCAGCGGTGAAGGGATCAATCTCTTTTTGGCCGGTTCACGTGAGTCCATCGATAGCTTTCTTTCCCACGCCCGGGCCATTCCCGAGCTCGTCGATCTCCAGGTCAAAGAGAGCCTCACCGATTACCAACCCTTTAATCGCATGCTCGTGCGTATCAAACGCGAGATCATCCCCGTGGGGGCCGAGGGTGTTCAGCCTGTACCAGATGCCTCCCCCAAAATCGCTCCTGAAGTGCTAAAGCTATGGCTCGATGAAAAGCGTCCGATCGCGTTGTTGGATACGAGAAACGACTACGAAATCGAACTTGGGACCTTCGAAAACGCTATCGATCTCAACATTAAGAACTTTCGTGAGTTTCCAAAAGCAACCGCATCGATTCCCGACGAAGTAAAAAAGCAACCTGTCGTGATGTTCTGCACCGGCGGTATCCGTTGTGAGAAAATCGGTCCCTACATGAAGGGCCTGGGCTTTGAAGAAATCTATCAACTCGAAGGTGGCATCCTCAAGTACTTTGAAAAATGCCAACAGTCTCACTACAAAGGAGATTGTTTTGTCTTTGACCAACGCGTTGCCGTCGATCCCACGCTCGAACCATCCGACACCAGCGAGTGCTTCGCGTGCAAGCGTCCGCTGCAACCCGCCGATCTTGAATCAGAACATTATGTCATCGGCGAGTCGTGCCCACGATGCTATGCATCGATCGAAGAGAAGCGGCAAATTCAATTTGAAAAACGGAAGGCCACCATTCTCAAAATTGCAGCCGAACAACGAGGCTCGACACCCTACGAAAACCAACGTTGGATTTCCATTCCGCAACGATGCGCCGGGATGAATTTGCTCGATGCATTGCAAGAGTTTTATCCGGGCTATAGCCGCGAGAAATGGCAACGGGCAATCGACACTGGCGAGATCTTGCTGCCGGCGGCATCGCGACGCCAATTTGATACCCGGCCAGTCAGCCCAGATCAGATCGTACGAGAGGGGCAACGCTTCCTGCAGACCATTCCAGACTACATCGAGCCAACCGTCAATGCGAACGTCCAATTGCTTTACGAAGATCAAGCCATCGTTGTGATCGACAAATGTGCTCCACTGCCTGTTCATCCCTCGGGCCGCTTCAATCGCAATACCCTCGAAGGCATCCTTGCGGTTGCATACTATCCTGAATTGCTTCGCCCCGCTCATCGATTAGACGCGAACACAACGGGACTGGTTGTGCTTGCCAGGAAGCACGTCTACTCGAAGCATTTGCAATCGCAATTCGCCGCAGGCACCGTCAAAAAAACCTACCTTGCGACAGTCGATGGATATCCTGATTGGGATTCTATCGAATGCAACTTGGCCATTGGTACAGAATCCATCCATGGAGGAAGCCGGCAGATTGACCCAGCAGGCCAACCTGCTTTGACCCGTTTTCGAGTGCTTGAGCGACTACCCAACGGGACGTCGATCCTGGAAGCAATTCCGGAAACTGGCCGAACACACCAAATTCGATTGCATCTGGCTGCACTTGGTTTTCCCATTTTCAATGACCCGCTCTACCAGGCAGGTGGTACCGCGCGAGAACAACCGGACACAGAGCGACAATCCAATGCGATGGGCTTGCATGCGTCACGGTTGGAATTCGTCCACCCAATCACTCGACTGGTTGTGTCATTCGAAGCGCCACTGCCGAAGTTGGCTCTGACTTAATATGGAAGATGCCCCAACGCCTAACGAGCCACAAAGGCCAATCGCCCCAAAGCCCGTCGATCCAAAGCCCATTGTCGACGAACAGATGATCGCGACTGCGTACCACGAAGCGGGTCATGCTATCGTCGCTCTCTCGTTGGGGCGCACGATCGAAAAGTGTACTATTGTACGAAACTCAATTCGGCTCGGTGCAGTCCAATTGGGTAAAGGCCGCAACCAGCGGCAACAGGACTTCTTTGAAATCGAAGCGATGATCCTTTTGGGAGGAGTTGCTAGCGAAGCCAAACATACCGGGCAATACAACTGGGGTGGAGCACAACAAGACTTGCGATCGCTCCGCCGTTTGACGCTCGCTAGAGTCAATACAGATCAACAAGTGGAACGGCTCGAGAAAAGGCTACTGGATAAAACGACCCATCACTTAGAACAGCCGGGCCATTGGGAAGCCGTCGAAGCCGTCGTCTCTGAATTGATACGGCAACAAGCGATAAGCGGCCGGTCCGCACGACACCTGTTTGATGAAGCGATGAAAAAGAACAAAAACGCTTGAGGGCGGACTGCTCATCTCTGTCTACATGGACAATTTGAAACGAGCCGAAACCAAACTCAACGAGGACGCGTCGCACACCTATTTCATTTTCGCTTGAGATGGCGACGAAAAAATCGATGTCACCGGTTGCTCTCGGGTTGCGATAGAGGTTGTACGCTTATCCCCCAATCTTCACAAACCGAACGTTGGCGGAAATCATCAACCCGATAAATTCTTTGAAATCCTGGGGCAACTGCATAGTATGGGGCCATCAGCTTCATGAGATTTTCGAATCTCTCTTCGTACGACAACCGGTCATCGTCCCCTCGCGCAGCATTATCCGCATCCGCTTGAGAATCGAAAATCCGAAGAGTTCTTTCCATGGTAGAAAATTCCAGTCAACGTCGTCCAAAGTTTGAATAGTATAGCTGCGATGGACAGATTTGTGCATGCTGAATTTAGATGCTAACGATCCGTTGGGGAAGGTGCCGCCGTTTCACGGCTCTTGCATTTTGGCCGGACATCGAACCATGGGGCAAGCCCCACGGCTATTAAATACCGCCGTTATCACGGCTCAAACACATTTGTCACGGTTCAACGACACCGTTAATCACGGCTCACGCTTAGCATTAACTGCTTAACGGCAATCTCCATCAAGCCAATAGCCCCTTTAGGACCGTTCCGTGAACATCCGTCAGCCTAAAATCCCGGCCCTGGAATCGATACGTCAATCGCGTATGATCGAAACCCAATAGATGCATCATCGTTGCGTTCAGATCGTGGACATGAACCGGGTCCTTGACCACATTGAATCCGAAGTCGTCCGTCTGCCCGTACACATGCCCTCGCTTGAATCCACCGCCTGCAAACCACATGCTGAAGCATCGATTGTGGTGGTCACGGCCGTCATTACCGCCTTGAACCATCGGCGTACGACCAAACTCGCCTCCCCAAATCACCAACGTATCATCGAGAAGCCCTCGCTCCTTCAAGTCTTGAACCAACGCCGCACTCGGTCGATCCGTGTCCCCTGCGTTGGCTTTTACCCCTGCGGTTAAGCCACCATGCTGGTCCCAAACCTCATGAAACAATTGAACAAAACGAACGCCACGTTCCGCTAATCGTCGAGCCAACAAGCAGTTCCTCGCATACGAAGATTCATTCGGATCCTTGATCCCATAACGTTCCAACGTTTCCTTCGATTCTTTGCTCAAATCCATCAGCTCCGGCGCGCTGGTTTGCAATCGATATGCCATCTCATAACTGTGAATTCGAGCTGCAATGTCAGGATCTCCAACTGCATCGCTCGACAGACTGTTGAGGCGATTGATCGCGTCGAGAGACGACCGCTGCGTCGCGGCATCGATCCCTTTCGGATTGGATAAGTACAAAACCGCATCGCCGCCACTTCGCAAGGGAGTTCCGCCATAAAGGGTTGGAAGGAACCCCGATCCGTAATTGCTGGCACCACCGCTTGTCCCTTTCGCACTCGTCAAAACAACGAACCCAGGCAACTCCTCGCACTCGCTCCCCAATCCATACAACGACCAGGAACCAAAGCTAGGACGCCCAAACAATTGCGACCCCGTATTCATCATGATCTGTGCCGGCGCATGGTTGACCGCATCGGTCTGCATGGAGCGAACCAAGCAAATTTCGTCCGCGATCTTGGCCGTATACGGCAACACTTCGCTCAACTCCATTCCGCATTGGCCATGCTTCTCAAATTTGAACTTCGGCCCAAGCAACGCTGAATTCGGATCAATGAACGCGGCTCGATAACCCGCCAGCAACTCTTTCGGCGGCAACTTGCCATCGCTCTTGGTTAACTCAGGCTTATTATCAAACAACTCCAAGTGACTCGGAGCGCCCGCTTGAAACATGTAGATGACACGCTTTGCCTTCGCTGGGAAGTGCGGCTGCTTTGGTGCAAGGGGATTGGCATCTCCTCGCGCCGTTGCTGAGAGAGCGTCTTGGCCCAAGAGCGAAGCTGCGGCCATACCGGCCAAGCCCATGCCGCACTCACCGAAAAACCACCGACGCTTGGTCCGTTCAATCTCGTTCGAAATGTTCTCTAGTTGTGGTAATGATGTCATGGCAGCTTAGTTCTTGGAAAGGGTTTCGTCGCAGTTGAGCAATACGCGTGAAACAATGGTCCACGCGGCTGCATCCTGAGGTGTCACACCATCGGGCAGTTGCGGCAGTTTTGCCGGATCACTCGTCGCGATCTCTCGCGGATTGAGCCATCCCTCTGCAATTCGTTTTCGCTGTTCATTCAGAAGTTCCTTAACCGCCATCAGTTCACCCGCCGATGGTTTGCGGCTGGTGCATAACAGGTAAGCGTATTCGGTTCGCATCGTATCGTCCGTGCCTCCTTCTCGAAGAACCCGCAACGCCATAGCCTGAGCGGCCTCAACAAAGATCGTTTCGTTGAGACCCGTAAGCGCTGCCAACGGAGTATTGGACCGAACTCGCCGAGCACACGAAAAATCACCGTTTGGCGAATCAAAACTTGCCATGACCGGATCTGGCATCGAACGTTTGCGAAAGACATAGACCGCTCGCCGATATCGGTCAGGACCAGTGGCTGCCGTCCAATAGGTAGGAACGACGTAATTGTAGTTCAGCAAATTTTGAGGAACCGGAGGGATTACACTCGGACCACCAAGCTTGTTCGACAACAATCCGGATGCAGCCAAAGCCACATCGCGAACAACTTCGGCCTCGACTCGAAATCGAGGACCGCGACCAAGCAATCGATTCTTGGGATCCAATTCCATAAGCTCTTTGCGGAAAACGGAACTCTGCTGGTACGTCTCACTCAACAAAATCGTCTTGATCAAATGCTTCTGGCTCCAACCATACTCCATAAAATCGACGGCCAAGTAATCCAACAAATCGACATACTCTGGGGTCGTCGTCCTGGTCCCAAAGTCTTCCGACGTTTCGACCAATCCGTCGCCAAAGATCGCCTGCCAGACCCGATTCACTGCGACACGGGCTGCAAGCGGTGACCTGCGATCCACCAGCCAACGAGCAAACGCCAACCGAGCGGGTGTTCCACTCGTGGCTCCATCTTGTAGGTCAGGCATCGGATTGAGAGCTTTTGGCACGTGCGGCAAAACATCATGCTTGGGCTTGTCCCACTCTCCGCGATCAAGCAAACGGGTCGGACGAGCGGCAGACTTTTCACGCTCAGCCAGGTGCAGTACCGTCGTTTGATGGTCTGGCATCTGATCGAACTTCGCGTCGATTTGCGAATTGATGCTCTGATGCTCTGGTTTCGATTTTCGCCAACAAGTAAACACGGCATTGCGGTCTGCCGGAGTTCGATCGGAATCGGACTTCAACATGGCAAGTACTCCCGCTTGATCGCAGACCGGAGCGATTGGTTGTGGCGTCTTCGTCAAACTCATTCGGCAACAGCCAACGTTGTCGGCCATATGCATTTCGACTTTGAATCGAGTTCCAGGAGGCAGATCAAGCGGTTGCTCAAAAACCGCGACGGCCACCGACGGTTGGTTCCTCCGGCCCTTGCCCCGGTCCGATGTCCAAAACGTATCGGGCTTGCCATCGAACAAATTGGCGACTGGACCGTAAGTGAGCTTACCATCGCCGCTTTTGGACTCCGCGGTCGAGAAGTCGGCGGTCGAACTCGCAATCTTGAGTTTCACCCATTCTTTGGTGTCTGGTTTTTGGACTTTGAATTCGATCGTATGAATTTGCCATCCGCCATTTCCGTTTCGGCCTGGCCCACGCAACGGCAGATCGCCATGGTTCAATACCTCGAGCCGAAAACCGGTAACGCCAGCAAGTTCGGGCGAGCCAATCATGTAAACATCCGAGCTCGAATGGCCGGTCATCAAAATCGAACCATCGGTTTGTGTGGCCGGGTGATTCAATCCGCTGACGCTGTTCAAATCGTCAAATGGAATAGTTTTCCAATCAGCCTGCTTGCTCAGGATGTTGGCTTCAAAAGCCTTGACCTCTGACTCCCATGCAGGATTGTCTTTCTTGAGTTGGTTTTCAAGGGCAACAATGGATTCGCGATTGGCTTGAACGGCTTTAAGTTGCTCGGGTGCATAAACAGGCGATTGCGCTTCGTAGCAGTTGTTCAAGTAAGCAAACATGCCATAGTATTCGTCATGCGTAATCGGATCGAATTTGTGAGTGTGGCATTGAACACATTGCGTGGTCAAGCCAAGTACCCCTTTTCCAATACAGTCCATTCGATCAAACATCTCAGCCATGCGAAACTGCTCAGGGACAATCGCCCCTTCCTCGTTGATCATGCTGTTTCGTAAAAATCCGGTGGCAATGATTTGCTCTTGGGTGGCATTGGGGAGCAGATCGCCTGCGATTTGTTCGATCACAAATTGATCGTAGGGCATATCGCGATTCATGGCTCCAATCACCCAATCGCGCCAAGCCCATTGATCACGGCGCATATCCTTTTCATAACCGTTGGTGTCCGAATAGCGAGCCACATCCAGCCAATGCCTTGCCCATTTCTCACCGAATCGCTCGCTGGCCAGCAGTTCGTCAATGCGAGTTTCGATCGGAGTCTTTTCGAATGAGGCCGTTTCGGCAGGTGACGGTACGATGCCAACCGTATCAAGCTGAATGCGTCGAGCGAGCGTGGCTGGCGCAGCACGCGATGCGAGTGAGAAACCGGCTTGCTGCAAACGGTTCTTCACGAACGCGTCGATGGGGTTTTTCGTTTCGACGGGCAGCGGTTTTTTGACTGGAGGAGTAAAGGCCCAGTGCGATTCGTACTTTGCTCCTTCATCGATCCATTGGCGGAGCAGTTTCTTCTGCTCTTCTTTGAGAGGCTTGTTTGCGTTGGGTGGCGGCATGACGGAGTCGTTGTCAGTGGACAGGATACGCTCGATCAACAGACTCTTTGCCGAGTTGCCAGGCTGAATAGCTGGCGAACCGGATTCACCACCTTTGTAAGCATCCGCATCGACATCCAATCGCAAACCGCCTTGCCGCGTCGTCGGATCCTCACCGTGACAAAGGTTGCAATGTTCGGATAGGATCGGCTGGATCTGGCGTCGAAAATCGATTGTCGGCTCAGCTCCGACTAGGGCGCCCATTTGCAAAGTCATGAACAAAACGGTTGACTTCAAAAGGCACGATGTGTTTTCCATCGATACGTTCATGCAAACCATTCTCAATGAGGGGAGGGGAAATAGGCGGGACAGCGAATGGTCGACATCGCTGTTTTGCCCCACAGCCTTGGCTAGCGGGGCGACTCTATTTTAACCGTCCCCAATCGAATTTACATCACGAAAATAGAAACACCGTATGGGGCAGAAAGTCACCAAAGTGCGTTTGCGAGGATTATTCACAAGCTCAACAAAGACTTATACCGACGTACCGCCCATATGCGATCTCATCGCGTAAAAGCTATGATAAACACAAAACACGGACGACTTAAAAAACCCGCGGGTGCGACTTCGATCAAGAAAGCAAAAGACATGCAATCTTCGGCAAACTTCAGTGGGCGTGAGCATCGCAGTCCGGTAGATGATAGCATCACTTGGGCTGGAGAATGGGCTGATAAACAGACCGTCGCCAACGCGGCGGTCCGAGCCAACTCGGCGTTTGAGACATGGTCACTGACACCGCTCGAGACGCGGATTGGATTTGCGAAAAATTACGCGAGCTACTTGCAAGCCAATCGGCAGCCCATAGCCAGAACGATCACGTTGGAGTCCGGCAAGCCGCTTTGGGAGAGCGATTTGGAAGTCCAATCGGCGATTGCGAAAGTGGACAATGCGATAGATGCGATCTGCAAACGACGATGGACGACGAGCGAGGGGGCAGGAACGTCGTTTTCTGCGATCCGATATAAGCCGCTTGGGATGATGGTGGTCTTGGGGCCATACAATTTGCCGTTGCATTTGCCCGGTGCGCATATCGTCCCTGCCCTTTTGGCGGGGAACACCGTGCTTTTCAAACCGAGCGAAAAAACGCCAGCCGTCGGCGATTGGATCTTGAACGCTTGGCGATCCACGGGTGCCCCGACCGGTGTTTTAGAGGGAATTCATGGCGCCGTTGAGCAAGCGAAATGGTCGGTCGGTTCCATTGCGACTGCCGGGGTCTTGTTCACCGGCTCCTACTCAGCGGGCAAGCAATTGCATCAGCAGCTCGCAGGACGGCCCGAGTGTCTGTTGGCCCTAGAGATGGGTGGCAACAATCCACTTGTCGTCGACCGGGTGAAAAGCCGGCAAGCCGCCATCGTCAACATCATTCAATCTGCCTTTATCACCAGCGGCCAACGCTGCACATGCGCGAGGAGGTTAATCGTCGTCAATCATCCAGAAAATGCGGGATTCATCGAGGATTTGAGCCGAAGCATCCGAAGGATTCAGGTAGGCAATCCTTTGTCAGATCAACAACCGTTCATGGGCAGCTTGGTCTCCAATGCGGCAGCCGAGAGCATCTTGGCAGCTCAATCGGAATTGAGCTCCCAAGGGGCGGTGGTCCTGAACGAAGCGACGATTCAAGCAGCATCAGCGGCTGTTGTGACTCCCGGTCTGGTTTTGGTGAATGAAGGCCATGTAAGGGACGAAGAGCATTTCGGGCCGTTGCTCACTGCGATGCTCGTGGACGACTTGGATCAAGCGATCTCGATTGCCAATCAAACGAAGTATGGACTAGCTGCAGGTTTGTTGACCGACGATACGTCGTCCTATCATCATTTCCTTGATCACATCCGAGCGGGCATCGTCAATTGGAATTCGCCCACGACAGGAGCCAGTGGCAAGCTACCGTTCGGAGGAACAGGAGCGAGCGGAAATCACCGACCGAGCGGCTATTTTGCGGCAGACTACTGCAGTTACCCCGTCGCCTCGATTGAAAATCATGTGCTCAGTACAACAACAAACTTGCCACCTGGACTACAGGAAATATTCTGAAGATGCCTGAAAGAAATATCGAAATCAATATCGATGGAATGATTGGCCCAACGCATCACTTCGGAGGTTTGGGGGTCGGGAATATCGCCAGTCATGCCAGTCAAAATCAAATTTCCAACCCAAAAGAAGCGGCTTTGGAAGGGCTTGCCAAAATGGAACTCGTAGCCGGATTGGGGGTAGCGCAATACTACCTTCCACCGCCGACTCGTCCAAACTGGGGATGGCTTGAGACGATCGGCTATTACGGAGACCGTCGTGACGTCTTGCGGCGATGTTATGACGAGTCTCCTCGCCTGCTTTCAGCAGCTTACAGCTCGGCGTTTATGTGGACCGCCAACGCAGCCACCGTTGCCCCTGCGAACGATACTTCGGATGGTCGATTGCATTTGGTTCCCGCGAATTTATGCAGCAATCTGCATCGCGGTCAGGAGGCTGCTGAGCGGCGTGACCAGCTTCGTCAGATGTTTCGAGATGTCCCCAACTGCAACGTCCATGAACCGCTTCCATCGGTTTGGGCATTACGAGACGAAGGGGCTGCGAATCATATGCGGCTGTGTGGTCCAGATGGTAAAAAAGCCATTCACCTATTCGTTTACGGGCAATCAGACGAATCCAAGGCAGCAAAGTTTGTCGCTCGGCAATCCGAACAAGCAGCCCGGTCGATTGCCCGTTGCTTGGGCCTCAAAGACGATGATTGCGTTTTTGTGCAACAAACGGCTCAAGCAATCGATGCCGGCGTTTTCCATAACGATGTGATCGCCATGAGCAATGACGACGTAATGATTTATCATGAACTCGCATTTGAAAACAGCGAGTCGACAATCGAAAACATTAAGCAGAAGTTCGAAAACAAAACGGGGGTAAATCTCTTTTGCCGCAGGGTCAACGAATCGGAACTACCTATCGCTGAGGCGGTAAGGAGTTACTTGTTCAACAGTCAGTTGCTTTCTGTTGAAAAAGAGGAGGGAGACATGGAGCTCATTTGTCCCTCCAACTGCTGTGACTCGACTGCAGCCACCGACCTTATTCGTGGCTGGATCCAAGAATCTGGTAATCCAATTCGCCGGGTCCGATATCTGCCTCTGGGTCAGAGCATGAAAAACGGAGGGGGGCCAGCCTGTTTGCGGCTAAGAGTGATGCTGAGCCCAACACAATTAGAGGGGGTCGATGACCGTTTTTTGGTTACGGAGGAGAGACTCACCAATCTTAGGACGTTAGTAAACAGATGGTATCCCGGTTCCATTGACCCAAGCGATCTTGCTCGTCTGGATTTCGCGGAACACGTTACAAAGGCGGCCAAAACGATCGCGTCGCTCGACTGCAACGCTTCTTATGCTAAAAAATTCTAATTTTCGGTTTTTTTCGGGAACTTTTTTCAGGGGCACCGAAACGTCCGACGATGTGAGATAACACCAGTGTTTTCCACGGCTGATGGTAGTTATTTAACCCTAATTTCTGCAAACAGCCCTTGACTTCCTGCTAAAACGTACTTTTGGCATCCTCCATTCGATTGACAGCACTGCCAAAAATTCGTTCAATACCGAAACACACATACCTTCATTCTCCCCCGTAGCTCCCTACGGCGGGCAGTAACTCTGGGGACCTTGCCCAGCTCCAGGAAAAACAGTTCGACCGATTGAATTAGTCATCGAGGTCGTAATTGACATCTTTGACATGGTGTCTTTTGTTTTTTATTTCTGTGAAAGGCTTTATTATGGTGAAGAGATTTCGGTTCCACCGCAGGGGTTTTACTCTGGTTGAGCTTTTGGTCGTTATTGCGATCATAGGTATCTTGGTCGGCTTGCTTTTGCCGGCAGTCCAAGCCGCACGCGAGGCGGCGAGACGTATGCAATGCACGAACAATCTCAAGCAACAAGTGCTTGCGATGCACAATCATCACGACGCGTTTAAGCGATTTCCATCGGCCCTTCAAATCGGTACGACTTGGTACTCCACATTCAAACGCAACCCACCTCCAAGCGGTGTGTCTCCAACAACTGGATATCCCAATGATGGGCCATTTTTTAGTTGGATGTATCATATTTTGCCGTTCGTGGAGGGACAGAGTTTGTACAACTCGTTTAATCGCGCTCAATGGCCTTGGTGGCAAGGACCAACCGGTAATCGATTCAACGGGCTGATCAATCCAACTTTTGTTTGCCCCTCGGACGTGCGAGGTGGCGTAACTTGGACCGACACAAGCAGCACAACACCCGACAGAGCTGCCCTGACTTCCTATCTCGGAGTATCCGGAACCAATCAATTCCAGGAAGCTGGCGGCCAAGATGGGTGCTTGTATGCGAACTCCAAGGTCAATATGGCCGCGATTACGGACGGAACGAGCAATACGATTTGTATTGGCGAGCGTCCACCCTCCAATACCCTCGATTATGGCTGGCAATGGGCTGGGTCGGGTGACTTCCCGTACTTTGGAGCAACGGACGTCGTGCTGGGTGTTCACGAACGACCTGACGTAAATGCGACCCCTGACTTCTTTAGGCCAGGAACGATCAAAGACCCATTGGATATCCATCGATATCACTTCTGGAGCCTCCATCCAGGCGGAGGGAATTGGGCTTTGGCTGACGGAAGCGTTCGATTCATTTCATACTCGGTTGCATCTCCTCAAGTCATCCCAACATCATCAACTCAGGTGGTGATCCCGAACGTCATCCAAGCGATGGCGAGCAGAAATGATGGCAACGCTATCCAGGCGCCTGAATAGCGATCCCAAATGAACTAGGTAGCTGAGCTCATTTGAACTCAGCTACCCTTTTTCATCCACAGGAGCAGCTTTATGTCGCTCATGAAAACTTTATTCCGTAGAGTTCTCTGTTGCAGGGGAGGGTGAGGCTCATGCCGACCACCACCTCGCTAGAGGCTTGTTTACTTAGTGGTTTAACAGTCAGCCGAAGGCGTACTCAGTTCAATTCAGTTGGTCTCGATTCGTAGCTGGATTCGTGAGAATTCAGCTGGTTCTGAATTCTTACGAATTCACAGTACGCCTTTGGCTGACTGTTAAACGAAATCCTTATGCACAGACTTTTCCATTTTTTTCGTTTGGGATTTTAATGTACAAGTACATGTTCTTGTTAATGCTGCCGCTTGCTTGTTTGCTCGGATGCGCCAAAGAATACGAACCGCCTCCTGATTCCATTCCTGACATTCCGCCAGGAAGAGGCGCTGCGAGAGCTCAAGGGGAGGATGCTTTTGCTGCGGGCACTAAAAGCGGAAAGAAAACGGATGGCCCAGGAAATGCCCTAGCCAAACCAAGATGAGATAAGCGGCAGGGCGAGTTTGATGGGCCAGCTTAGGGCTCTCAAAATGCCTACGCCTCGACACGAAGCCGAGCAAGGACAAGCGAAGCTTATGCTAAAAGGAATTAATTTTGGTTTTTTTCGAAGTTTTTTTTCAGTGGGTTTTTCGAGTACTAAATTGCGCCGATCAGCGCTTTTCCCAGGCAATTGCGGTCGATTGTTAACCCTAGCTTCACCAAAGGGGCATTGACAGAAAGGGGATTTTGCCCAGCTCGTGAATTTCAATCGATTGACATTAGTGCTTCAAATGGTTTGAATGCAAGGTACACACGCGCCCCGGAATGAGCCCACCTCAAGGCTTTCTTCCAGGTCCCTCTTTGCCGTCGGGCCAAAACAAGTCGACCTTTTTTCGAAACAGAGTTGAGTTATCGCTCAACTCAATAACCAGTCGTTTTTTTTGTTTTTACTCTGTGTTGAAAGGTTCATTATGTCAAAGCGTTTTTCTAACCGGCTGAGAGGTTTCACTCTCGTTGAGTTGCTGGTGGTCATTGCGATCATCGGTATCTTGGTTGGTCTGCTTCTCCCAGCTGTACAAGCTGCTCGCGAAGCTGCTCGCCGCATGCAGTGCGGGAACAATTTGAAGCAACTAGGTCTTGCTTTCCACAACTTCGAATCAGCAAATAAGAAGCTTCCAGCTAGTCAAACTGCAACTGACTACAACGGCTTCAATGCTTACGACGATAACAACAACAGCTACGTAGGGCACTTGGTGCAGCTGCTTCCGTACATGGAGCAAAGCTCAATTTACAATCCGTTTGGTGCGCAGATTGACATGAATGCGGCAACCTACTTGTTGCCCGTAACTTCACCACCGAATCTTCGACGTCGCGCTTGGTGGCACGATGGAGCGGGCACTGTGGTTGTTCGTGGCGGTGCGGTAACGTATCCTGACATTATGGCGACTTCTCTAGCGAAGATCCCTTCGTTTCTTTGCCCGTCGGACAATGCCGAAGCACCTTTCGTGCCTGGCGGCCCAGGTCTTTATTACTTAATTTCGGTTTACGGCTTGGGTGGTCCGGGGCTTGGCACATTTGGTGCGAACGACCAACTTGGTCGACCAGTTGCTCGTGACATGGCACCGACCAATTATCTTGGAGTCTCCGGACGGTATCCGTGTGCTGCTTCCAAAATGGGTATTACCGCTGCAGCAGATGTCGCTAAAATCGATAACTATGCTGGTATATTCCGTTGCAACAAAGATGGTAAGCTAGCTCAGATCTCCGACGGAACATCCAATACGCTGTGTTTCGGGGAAGTAACCGGGGGATGGGCAGACGGCGCAAAGCCAACTGGTCGACAGTTCTCTTTCGACTGGAAATGCTCTGCGATGCCAATTCAGCGAATGACAAGAATTTTCGCGACCAATGCTCCTTACCCTGATATCACAACCAAAGCATGGAGCAAGTTTTCGAGTATGCACACTGGTTTGAATCAGTGGACACTTGCCGACGGCTCGGTCAAGAATCTATCGCTGAGCATTGACGGTCTGGTAATGTTGAGTTTGGGCGGTGCCGGTGACGGTGACGTTGTAGATGGTAGTGTAAATGGTCAATAAAGGAAACGTAATGATATTAAGAAAAGTTTTGTGCTTGGCTGTTTTGGCAGCTTTTTGTGGTTGTGATTCAGCGCCAAAGCCAGTAGAGGAAAAGGCGGCTGTAAAGAAAACGAAGGAAAACAATAAGGCAATGTCCCTCGAGGCTAAAGATTAGGCTTCGTTTGGCTTGATGTTGCAAGTATTCCATGTAAAGCCACCCAGCGTCAAAAGACGTTGGGTGGCTTTTTTCATTGGTCACGTGCTTCGCGGGGAGACACGATCCTTTCGATGTCGCAGCCGAAAGTCTTGACGACTTTCGCTACCAGTTGATTACGCAAGTGCATTTCATGGTTTTGGACGCGAGTCATTGGATCGGATAGAATCGGGCGATGAATCACCCAAGTTAATGTTCTCGGAACAGGCGAATCACTATGCCGTTTTGTGTAACTGCTGTTTGCAGGAACCTTGTCGCTCTCGGTTCGTGTCTATTGATTGAGTGGCTATCTTTTGCGGAGCAGTCATTCGCGCAAGCTCCCGATCCAGTAGAACAGATCGATTCCGCTGCGAAGAAGCCTGAGTTGGTTCCGCTGCTGCACGATTACGACGAAGCAATTGCGGCAGCGGAGAAACTGGACAGACCCATTCTGGTCGTGCTTGGAGCGGAGTGGTGTGGCCCCTGTAAGAAGCTTGAAAAAGAGTTGGAGCAGCCCTCATCCGAAATGCTCTTTCGAAAATGGATCGTGGTCAAAATCGACATCGACGAGGAAGTCGCTTTGGCCAAGGAATGGCAAGTCAATGCAGTTCCCGCATTTCGAATTCTCGGCATAGACCAAGAAGTTTCCGCGACCAACGAAGGTTTCGGTGGGCTAAAAAAACTACAAACTTGGCTTGAGGAGAACTTTGATGCTGCCAACCCGAAAGCACAGAGAATCCTTCGCGAGGACAAACCAATCGATTCGAATAGGATCGTCGAATTGATAAGTATGTTGCGAGACACGAGACCTAGCAGTCGCAAGCTTGTGATGGAAAGGCTGTTCAAAAACAGAGATTTTTCCGCAAGGCCAGTGATTGAGACGTTAGCGGCAGGAAATCTTTCGCAAAAGTTAGGTGCATTGGAAATACTTGAGAAATGGTCCGCCCCAATCGCTGGTCTAGACCCATGGGAGCCAGATACAATCAATTCGGAACGGTTGGACCGCCTGGGCCGATGGCTGACTGGTGAGGGCCAATAGTAAAGAGCGAAAACGTCGTTCACCTAAATTCTCGCGCACGAAATAGACCAAACGATGGCATTGCAAATCAAAAAAGGGCGGGCGCTCGATTCGCTCAATTTGACACCACTCATCGATGTGGTCTTTTTGCTGTTGATCTTTTTCTTGGTCGCTACCCGTTTCGCTCAGGATGATCGCGAATTGCCTGTACTATTGCCATCAGCGGCGAGCGCAGTCCCTATGACAACCGAGCCTACGGAATTGGTCGTCAATGTCGATGCGACAGGGCAGTACATGATTCTTGGTGAACGTATGTCGCTGGACAAAGTCGAATCCATATTGCGGCGTTCGGTTGCAGACAATCCAATCAATCAAATGGTCATCATTCGCGGCGACCGCAATGTTGCATTTCAAGCGGTCGTTTCGGTTATGGACCTTTGCAACAAAATTAAAGTGCCCTCCTACAAGATTTCCACGGAAGCGGGAGCTGGATCTTGAACGGAATGCGGCCAAACAAAAACTCAGGCCTTTGGGCAATGGATGCGGCGTTGTTGCTGTTTGGACTAATGGTCCTGTTGTTGGTGTTGAGACTACTGCGTTTTGACGATCCCAACCCGCTTTACAATGCATGGCTGTATCTGTTG
Source organism: Pirellula sp. (assembly GCA_031424235.1). Taxonomy (GTDB): domain Bacteria; phylum Planctomycetota; class Planctomycetia; order Pirellulales; family Pirellulaceae; genus JBKCUI01. The sequence continues at coordinate 9,251 of JANPHB010000398.1, read as the reverse complement.
GGTGTTCCAACCATCCTGATCGCCACCTCGATGATCACGCGCGTTCTAGCCAACGATTGGATCGAGAAGTCAATTCAATTAGGATTTCTAGTAAGTGTTGGGCTGCATTTGGTATTCATGGTCTTTGCCGTCAATGTGGTTTTGTTTAGCAGTTATTTCCCTGCTGAAATTCAGAAAGTCGCCGTGGTGACCGCTTCGCAAAAGTCAACCATGCCGCAGTACTTCCAACCAGCCAGCTCAATCATGCAGTCGCGGCCTGATTACTTGAAGCCGGTCAAAACAGAGCAGAACGAAGCGCAGCCAGCGTTAGAGCCAACTCAACGCGCCGAAGAGTCGGCCAAACTTAGTCTTGATGTTATCAAGGACGAGATCAAGCCGACGCTGAGTGAGAAGCCCTTCAACAAACCGAGGCGAGAGGCGTCACCTAGCCAACCATCTATTTCCTCCACGGCCGAAAGACTAGACCGGCCGGACACCACAAAGTCACTCGACCGTCAACAAAATGAAATTAGCATTCCAAACTTACAGTCTTCAACGCCAAGACCTTCTCTCGAACTTAAAGCAGCCGCAGCCGATATGAGCCGCGGCGATATCCCATCTCCAATCAGTAACTCTCTAGCTGAAATGCCCAAGGCGAAAATTGAAATCGACAGCCGAGCGAATCAAGGGACAAAGGCCGGCGTCCCACGCAGCGATGCGACCCGCGAAGAGAACCAGAGGAATCGCGAGTTGGAAAAGTCCTTGAATCGGGCAGCAAGCGACTTGCCAGAACGCCCTAGTCTATTGCAACGTGGGACGCCGGACACATCAGCGCTAGACAAGCCGATGGCGGCAAACGTTCCGGTACCGAAACTCGGGACTCTTTCTGCCAAAACCGCGTCCGAGAACCCGTCGGAACGCAATACCGACGTACGTTTGCGTTCCAATGATTCGCGAGCATCCACACGTCAAAGCGTTGAAATTGCGAACCTAAATGGAGTTTCTGGTTTGGAGCCAAGTTTAGGTCGAACCTCGCCAAATCTAGGTCAAGGCTCGTCGGCCAAAAACAACTCTTCGGCCATTTTATCGGACAACACGTTCCTCGCCGATCCGCGATTAGCAATGAATGATCTATCCGGTGGCCGTCGGTTGGACCGACAATCGGGTGAATCGCTAACCGCCCCCGCCTCAGGTCAACCCGTACCGAATGTTGGTGGCAAGATCCCACAACCGGCTTCCAGTACCGACGGCGATCTATCACAAGCGATGTCCTCGCGAAGTGATTTGCAGAAGTCGGATATTCGAAAGCAATCTTCAGGTGGCAAGAGCCTTGGCGGCAAAAGCAATCAAGAAAATTTGAGCCCAGCGGTCGGTGCTCCATCTATCGAGTTCGGTCGAGACGCTTGGGCTGCACCGCTCCTCGATGCACCTCGCAAAGGACTCGATCCGATCAAACGAGAAATCGCGATGCCTGAGATCCGAGAGGCAGATATCACGATCGATCGTTTGCGTCGTCCCGAAACAGGTGGACCCAAGATCGCAAGTTCGGCAGTCCCAATTCCCGTTCCCGCTTTTTCACAACGGCTTAAACGCAATCGTGAACAAGAAGATTCGGCGGCCGAACTGGGGCCTCTCGGGCCGCAGACGGAATTGGCCATCGAAAATGGTCTCGAGTTCTTGGCCAAATACCAGAGGGCAGATGGTTCATGGCACTTGGAGGATTTCGGTGAGCAAGTGGACATCCGAAGCGAGACGGCCGCAACCGCTTTGGCTTTGCTGTCCTTTCAAGGAGCCGGATACACGCATCGTCAATTCAAATACGAAAAGACCTGTGGTCGAGCGCTTGCTTGGATGATTCAGAATCAACGTCCCAATGGTGACTTGTATGTTCGCACCGATCCTAAATCGGATGGCAATGCATGGTTGTATAGCCATTCGATTGCAACTTTAGCGTTGTGCGAAGCATATGGCATGACCCAGGATGAGTCCATAAAGAAGAACGCTCAGAGCGCCATCAATTTTTTGATTCAGAGTCAGGACCCACAAGGTGGTGGTTGGCGCTACCAGCCGAAAATCGGTTCCGACACGAGCGTGACAGGCTGGTGCATGATGGCGTTGAAAAGTGCCGAGCTATCAGGCTTGCAAGTATCCAAGGAGTCGTACCAACGCATTTCAAAATGGTTGGAAGGCTCGCAAGCATCTGAGAACCAAAAGTACCTTTATCGTTATAACTGGCAGGCAGCGGACACACCTGCCACGCGACACGGGCGAGTGCCGACCCCCGTCATGACCAGCGTAGGTTTGTTAATGCGTTTGTATCTTGGTTGGCGGCGCGACAATCCTGATATGCAGCGAGGAACCGATTGGCTGGTCGAACGGCTTCCGTCCGAGGGGACTGTGCAAAATCCACAGCGAGACACTTACTACTGGTACTATGCAACTCAAGTCATGTTTCACATGGGAGGCGATCGCTGGAAAACTTGGTACGGTAGCCTCTATCCGATGCTGATTCGGACTCAGAAAAAGAATGGGGAATACGTCGGTTCTTGGGAGCCAAACGGTCGAATTCCGGACGCTTGGGGGCGTTTTGGCGGTAGACTCTACGTAACGACCCTAAATTTGTTATCCTTAGAGGTTTATTACAGGCATCTACCGATCTACGATGCGACCGCCGATTGAACTTGACATTCTGGTGGTCCGGAGAAAGATAGTAGTATTAGGACATTGAATGAGGGTTTGGGCCACGGCTTGGCGGAAGCCTTTCCCTCGAAAACGAAAACACGATGCGGCTTTTCTTCCTATGAGAGGACAAGTCGCAATTTTTTTTAGCGTATTTGGCCAGAGGAGAGCACGATGAGCGACTATGTACCGATGACTCAAGAAGGGTACAACCGTATCAAAGCAGAGGTATTGCGTCTCGAAAACGAAGAGATGCCCCGAATTTCGGAAAAGATTGCCGAAGCCCGTGCGGAAGGTGACCTCAAGGAAAATGCAGAGTACCACGCACAGCGTGAAAACCAGGGGATGCTGCAATCCAAAATCAATGCTCTGAAAACCAAGCTCAGTCAAGCCACCATCATCGACACATCGACGCTACCACGCGACTGCGTCGGCTTTGGATCGACCGTCAAAGTCAAGGACCCCTGGGGTGACGAGGAAGAGTACACGCTCGTGGGTGCCGGCGACGAAGACTACGAAGTGGGCCGCATTCTCTCAGGCAGTCCTTTTGGCATGGCTCTCACTGGAAAAAAAGTGGGGGACAAAGTCGAGATTCAAGCCCCGCGAGGCAATCTCAAGTTCGAAATCCTATCGATTGAATTCAAAGACTAATGGCAAATAAAACCGAGGCTGTTCGAGGCTCTGGCGGCGAGCAAAAAGATGTTTCGCTTGGGCCTGCCTGTTTGATCGTGGTGGTCATCTTGGCGCTGTGCCTGAGTATAGGCGTGATCGCGATGGCTGCCATGATGTCTGGAAATCAAGGGAAGCGAGCGGCATACTCCGTTCGGGAACAAATCATTCCCTGGGTCGAGCAATCGTCGTTAAGCAAAACCGATCGCCAAAACATTGTAGAACGCCTTACTAACTTGTCAGATGACATGGAACGGGAGGAACTCACGACGCGACAATTGTCACGTTTAGTTTTGCGATTGACCGACAGCCCCATCTTGCAATGGGGAGTCGTTGAACAGCTCATTCAAGCCGCAATGGGTTCTACCATGTCCGATGTTGAGAAGAGTCAGTTTCGAGCGGGATGCGATCGATGGCTGCGAGCTGCTTCGGAGGGAAAGTTGTCGCTACAAGACATGGAGTTTGCTGTGCAGAATGTTGCGACCAAGGACCAACGTTCAGGGCGACTTTCGATCAGACCAGATGTCGATGAAGAAGGCCTACGCGAGTTCCAACGCCGCATGACGACGATATCAGACACTCACGAAATGACTAGCGAGCCGTTTGATAAAAGTGTTTCCCAGGTTTTCACGGCTGTAATCGAAGACGCACTTTCGAAGAAAGATTAAGGTGGGTCGCATCTGCCGGATGCGACTGTACACCAGCGGGATTGTGACGGCTTGAGGCGATCGGGATTGCACATCTACCGATCGCCTCAAGCGAGCCAACCCTCCTGGGGTGTCTTCCTGGCCGCAATCCATAAATCCATGCGGTCTAATTTAAGAATGCTATCACAACACAAACAGCGATGTTCTTTTGGATCGTGCTCGCCCGTATGTCCGAGCAGCTTCTATCGTCCATTGCAATCGAACTGACCCGGAATTCCAAGCAAAAGCGAAAATCTCATTTGATCGGTAAAGTTTGCCTGTTTTACTAAGGCCATGGCCTTCGACCTGCCGAAGCGATAGAGACACGAAGTTAACTTGAAACTCTAGCGACCAATCGTTAGAAGGTACGGTATCGATCAAGATGTTCGATACATTTGATAGCAAAACTAGCTTACGCCAACGGGGGCAATGGACTGCCGTGCTGTTTCCAAAAAGAAATTCACCGAATCCAAGTTTCCACGTTTCCATCGGGCCATCGGGCGTTGTCGGGACTGGAATTTGCATCGCATTTTATGGTGCGATCTTTGCAGGTCCACTGGACTATGCGATGCTGCGTCGCTATTGCCTATGCCACCCTGTGGCAATTGCCACGGCAGGTCTGTTTTTCGTAGCCATCGTTGCGCTGACTTCGAAGTGGTATAACGCATCTTCGCAGCAGCGAAGAGTTCGGCAAGGGGGCTTAGCACTCGAAGAAATTTCCGCATCGCAAGCCGAAACGCCCGACACGGATTCTGGTGAAAAAAAGGCTGTTTGGTTTGATACGCTTTGGCGAACTCAGAGCACCACGGTTAGCGACAGTTGGCTTGGCCAACGCGTGACAGCCGTTCTACAACGCCAGCTTAAGCGAAAGAACACAAAACATCTTGATCAGGACATTGCTGAACTTGCCGAACGCGATGCCGACCAACAGCATGACAGCTATGGGCTCATTCGAATTGTAACGTGGGCGATGCCGATGCTTGGGTTCCTTGGGACCGTTTTGGGTATTTCTGATACGCTCGGTCAAATGGATGCCAAAGCCTTATCGAGCGGTTCACAGGATGCCATGAACAGCCTGACCGCTGGCTTGTATGTCGCGTTCGATACGACCGCCATCGGCTTGGTGCTTACCATGGTTGCCATGTTCGTTCAATTTGCGGTGAATCGGACGGAGCTTGCGTTGCTCTCCGCGATCGATGGCAAAGTCTCAGAAACGTTGCAGCTATGCTTGACCGAGCAGGAAAAGCAGAACGACACTCGCAACGTCGAGTCGGCACTTCAGCACGTCACGCAGGAACTGATGAAATCGGTGCAACAGATTGTTCAAACGCAAAGCGAACTCTGGCAGCAAACCATTTCCGCTGCGCATGGCCACTGGCAAAACCTAACCTCAACCTCTGCAGAAACAATTCAATCGTCCATGGCTGCTGCGATCGAGTCGGCTTTGGGGAAACACGACGCATCGCTAAACCAACACACGGAACAATTGGCCCGCGTTCAATCCGAAGGCGCCGTGCTCATCGACTCGCGTTGGCAACAATGGCAAACAACTCTGTCAGAACAAACGCGAGCTGTCTATCATCAACAGCGAGAGATGTCCGCGCAGACCGCTTTGCTCAACACGCTCATTGAAAAGCATGATGCGATTCGCGAAATGGAGAAACCGCTGCAAGCCACCCTAGAGCGGTTGACCGATATCGATCGATTTCATAATGCTGCTGTTTGTTTGACGGAGGCAGTAGCGGTCCTTGGGACTCAAATGGAACGATATGGCTATCTTGGCAGACAACCGGTGCGCCGTCGGTCCGCTGAGCCTGCTGCTGAAACTTCGGTTGACGAAACAGTTGATTCGGAATCGCCCACCATATTGCCGCTAACGAGGCGGGCAGGATGAGTAGCAAGCGACGAGGAGAGTCAGCCGCTCCTGCATTGTTCCCATTCCTTGCGGTGTTGCTTTGTACCATCGGTGCGCTAGTACTAATTCTGGTGCTCACCGTTGCGAATTCGCATGCATCCGCAAAACGGGAGGTAGAAAGCGAGATCAGCGAGGTTGCCGAGACAACCAATGAGTTGGAGATTGTGGCGGAAGAACTGGACGTGCAGCGAGATGAACTGAAGGCCAGAGTCGAGCGCCGCCGTCGCGACTTAGCCGATATCGAGGACCACATCTCGCGCCTCAATCAAACGTTGGAGCAACTAATATCCAAGATCGAACGCATTCAGACTCAGTCCAGCCAAACCGAGGAAGAACGTTCTGGAAAAACGGAGCAAATCGCCAAATTGAAGACGGAAATCGATCAGAAGAAACAGGAACTGATCGACGAAATTGAGAAACAAAAAAAGCGAAAGCCTGCCTTTGCGGTAATCCCTTACGTCGGAGCCAATGGAACCACGCGCCGTCCAGTCTACTTGGAGTGCACCAAGGAAGGAGTGATCGTTCAGCCAGAGGGGCTGCTTATCTCTCTCAATGATTTGAGACCGCCTTTTGGACCAGGCAATCCCCTCGACGCAGCGCTGCGAGTATTGCGTCTAGCCTACCAACAGAAAGATGCGACGTTTGGAGTCACCTTGCCTCCCTATCCCTTGCTCATCGTTCGGCCTGACGGAATTCAAACATACGCCTTAGCCCGAGAGGCGATGAGCGGCTGGGATGATCAATTCGGTTATGAGTTGGTCGAAAAAGAAATGGAACTGAAATTTCCAGCTAGCCCTGCGGGCCTCAAGGAACAGTTAACCAGCACCGTTGAGCTAGCCAAACGTCGCCAACAAGCACTTATCGCAGCCTTGCCCCGTCGTGTTAACGAGGACTCATGGGATGGAATTGATGCATCCAGCACAGCGTCGAGCGGTGCAGGCAATGGTGCCCCTCCTACAGGCGGCTCAAACTTTGCCTCGAACGATAGTTCTCAGCAGGAGTGGAAACTCGTTCAGGGGATAGCTAACTCCCAAATATCTGGCGCGATCCAAAGAAACGGAATGGCTTCGCAAGATTCGGGCCAGGTGGGCGCTGGAACCGGAGGACCAAGTATTGCAGGACTCCCGCCATCAGCAGCCACCCCCAACTCGTTTAGCTCGAGCGGCAATACACTGCCTGGCCAGTTTGTCGTTACCAACAATTCAAATGGGGCTGCATCAGGTTCCGGTGCGGCTACGCAAAAGACAGCTGGAGCAGGTTCTGAAACAACGAACAACCAATCAAACAATACAGGAACGGCGAACTCGAATCAAAGCGTTGCCAATAACAGCGGGAATAAAACCGGGGGGGGCGGTGATGTGAATGGTACGAATGAGGCCGCTAGCGGTGGTGCTTCCGGAAGTAGTGCTTCAGGTGGCGGTGCTTCCGGTGGAAGTGCTGGAAGCAACTCGATGGCCAACAATGCATCTGGCCCAACCAACGGTTCATCGACGTCAAACACTCCCGCACCTCCCGGCTCCAACGCGTTCTCGTCCGGGACGGCAACCGGCGGCGCAAGCGGTATGGCCTCAGCAGGAGGACCACCTCAAGGGCAAAGCGACCCTAACGCTAGCCCCAATCTATCGCTTTCCGTAAACCAAAAATCGGATAGTACGCCAGCCAAAGCAAAGCACGTGAGGGCCGAAGGAGATGTTAAACCGATCTCGGTCAGTGCTGGCCATGGTTGGGCTGCATCGAGAGCTGAGGGAAAGGCGACTCCCGTCTCGCGTCCTATCAACATTGTCGCTTTGAAGGATCGTTGGCTGTTGCGTTCCGATGTCGACCCAGGCAAATTCGAAGCCAATTTAACGATGGAAGAGGGACCGCAGAAAGCTGGCGAACAGCTTGCTCTGGCGATGCGTAAGCGAGTGGACTCGTGGGGAATTGCCGTCGTTGGTGGCTATTGGTCGCCATCGCTAACGATCGAGGCAGCCAGCGATGCGCAGCAAAGCGTGGCAAGGTTAGAACGGCTGCTTGAAGGTAGTGGCGTCGAAATCAAAGTGGTCCCGTTGACTCTCCCCAACCGTCGATAGGATTATCGGAACATGAGCAAGCGGCGAAGCGAAGATGCGGCCATCGGCGAAGATTGCTTCTTGGATACGATTGCGAACCTCGTTGGGATCCTAATCATCTTAGTCGTCATCGTCGGTTCGCGCAGTCATGCGACCGCGAAACTAGCGATCGAACAAGAGCTGCAAAAGAAAGTCGAGCAACTAGAATCCCCTGCCTTAAAATCCCAGCAGCTCGACCTAGATCTCCAAAAGCAAGCCGAAGAACTTCACAGCTATGATATGGAGGTCATGTATCGCGACTCCGAACGGATGGCGATTATGGACAAAGTAACCATTGCCGAACGCATTGTCGAAGAGGAACTTCAAAGTATCGACGAATCTTCGCGCGAGAAAATCGAAGTCGAGCAGGAGATGAGCGAGCTTGAAAAACAGCTTGCCAATCTGCTCAATCAACAAGGAGAAATCCAGTCCAACGAGCCATCGACGGCGGTGCTGCAACATCTACCGACTCCGATGGCAAAGACTGTATTTGGAAAAGAACTGCATGTCATGATGCGAGGTGGATGCGTGGCGGTAATTCCATGGGACAGGCTGATCGACTCCCTAAAAAGCGAGGCAAGACGCTCGGCTGAACGCAATTCTCAGAAAGACCGCTTTGTCAACCAACTGGGACCAATCGATGGGTTCTTGATGACCTATGGCTTAAAGAGCCAAAGCGGGATGATGACCAATGGCACATCGACTCGGCTTGCCAGGACGATTGAATTGGAAAAGTTCGAATTGGATCCGACCAGTGATGTCGCCATTGAGAGTATCGCAGAGACTCTTGGGACGGGAGGGCGTCTGCGACTCGAACTTGCGACGTGCAAAGCCCAACACACGACGGTAACAGTGTGGGTCTATCCAGACAGTTTCAACGAGTTTCGGACGCTCAAGGAACGACTCTTTGCGGAAGGTTTTCTCTGCGCCGCAAGACCATTGCCATTCCATGTTCGAATCGGCGCTTCGCCACGCGGCTCCGCTAGCACGGCTCAATAAATGGTTCGCAGCTCAGACAAGTAGCCGAAACGAATAAACTCGTTCCCTGGCTCCGCCTGGGAACGCAATGCATCGGAGGCTCCTGCCTCCTGAGCTCAGGGCAATCGCACGTTAGCAGCATGAATAACCTGCGAGTAGCTTCTCAATCGCAGAGTTATCCCAGCCACATCGCTTACGCTTGCCTCGAATTGCATCTTTAATCGTAGTGTCCTTTTGCAGAATGTTTAACGCCAA
>JANPHB010000397.1:0-3171 GCA_031424235.1 Pirellula sp. | reverse complement strand
CAACGCCAAACCAAGTTAGAAACCGAAAAAAGATGAAGCAGCCTAAAATAGAAAAATCAAACCAGCCCCGCTGGCTCGGTCACCGCTGCGCTGCAAAAATGGGGCTCCGACAAACAAGCGTTCGCTTGTTTAAGGCCTAGCCAAAACACGAATGGAATTCAACAAATGCCGATGGGACTCCGAAAAGCCCGGAGCTGAATTTGCGTTCGCCATCGACACTTCCCAATCGATCTTCAAATGTAATTTCATGAATGCAAAGATTACCAAAGTCTATCTCAATCAGCTGTATTGGCCAATGTCTACCAAATGTTGGGATTGAGCCCTTAGGAAGCTTCCACCACCTCGCACCGGTTTGACACGCCGGAGCGTCGAAATGGTACACAAAACGACGATTCTCACCCCTTCCGCCGCTTCTGTAGCTCCTTAAAGCTAACCCGTTCATTGCGTTTGGTAGTCCGGCCACCATCGGTTCCAAACAGAACGCATCCCTGCATTGATGCAGCCATTGCAGCTCCCACTAGACAATCGAACCAATGGTTGTCCGGCTGATCCGGTCGAGACTTCCACTCATCCACAGTTCGGCCGCGACCCTCCGTCTTGACATAGTACTCGGCCGTTAGCTGCTCAGAAAGCATCCGATGGGGCTCGGGATTGGCGCCATAGATCGACAGGCAGCCACGGTCACCTAGTGCAACCGCCAGCCTTGCATGCACAAATGACTTCCACCAGTTGGTGTCGTAGATAGCTGAGAGCACGCGTCGCATCATTTCGGGACTAGTCGCACCAACTCGCGTCATGATATTAGCCCCAATGCTGCGTAGGGGAGGGGCTGATAACCATCGGTTTCGATTGAGCCAGAATCATCGGGTTGAGGTTTGACGATTTGATCGGTTTCCGTTTTAAGCGCAGGCAATCGCCCAGCTCTTCGCATCGATTTTTGCGGAGTTCTTCTGTTTTAAATTGTTGTCTTGCTTGATTTGGCAACTCTCGCGGCCATGAGGTTGCATCAACGCATCGTGAGTTGCAGAATCGGCTCGCATCGCCGTCGTTGTGACGTCTGCACTCCGACAACCTAATTCAACTCGGTAAATGCGTGGGAGCAGAGGAGCGACTCACTTGGTCGAATGCTCCGCAGTACAGCACTGAGAACGAGGGATAGGTCTGGGATTCGCTTACACGACCGCCGATGTCTACGGCGATGGTCGATCCGAGTCGCTGATCGGCCGATTCATCAAAGGCCGGCCAGAAGACTTGTTCATTGCCACCAAGATTGGTCGCAGAACCTACCCGGGCCCTTACACGCCCGAGGTCATCCGCCAACACGTCAAGGACTGGGCGTGGACGCTTTGGACCTCGTGCAACTACATTGCATTCCGCCCCAAGTTATGGCGTCGGGTGAAGTGTTTGATACCCTGAGAGCGTGCAAGAAGGATGGATTGATCAAGAACTTCGGTGCCAGTGTCGAGTCGATGGACGAAGCGCTGATGATCCTAGATCAACCGGAACTGACGTCGCTGCAAATCATCTTCAACATTTTCCGCCAAAAGCCTATCAGCACGCTCTTCGACAATGCCATGGCCAAAAATGTCGGCATAATTGTGCGACTACCGTTGGCCAGCGGTTTGCTTCCGTCATTTTTAATTCATCCATGACCATACTCTACTGACCTGATGCCGGCCTTGGTAGCACAATATCGTTCTCTGTCTATGCTGAAGAAAATGAAACCGTTGAGCAGATTCAACGCCTCGGGACTGTTACCCCGTTTCGCAAACGCAGATGTTTGTACGAATCTGCTTGCGAAAGTGAATCGAATGCAGCTTGAAAGGTCCCAATAACCCCGGGGAATAAGGCGAATGCTGTCTGACTAAAATGAGAAGAATCCCCAACGCACCGTTTAGTGGATCACGCCCGATCCCCACTAACCAGTGCGATGAGGTTGAAAAAGAATAGTCGATTTACCGATTCCATCAAGAGACTGTACTTGACATTTCTAGCATGGACCAACGCGTGGAAGAGGCATGGAAACTGGGTAAGGCAACTTCGACAACGTCCACATGTGCGTGGGAAGCCGGCTCCGATGGATTTGGTTTTGCGACATGCAAAAGCTTTCGGTGTTGGGATCAACTGACTGAATGGTGACATAGACTAGCCACAGCTGGGACAGAACAACCTTCCGTGATGCATCTGGTCGGACACACCGCTCAGTGACGTAATTAAGAAGTCGAACCACATTCCGCGATAGCTCAGGTCGAACTATCGCTTCGGCGAATACAACAGGAAATCGAACAACAGTCCGCGACGCAAGCGGTAGAACGATTGAGACCCTGACGATGAGTCGCGATCAAACAACGTTTCGATCGTCGAGCGGTGGTTGCGATAACCTACCACAGCATCGCACAACCGATGTGGAGGTTCATCGGCGATCCGCCAAGCGGTTCGCTTGCAAGCAGGAGAATTCGTCAGGTCTCTCCGCACTACATCGATCGCATATGTTCACTAGCTGGCTTTTCGGATTCGTGATTCCAACCGGCATCCTTCAAGTACGGTTTCGGGTCAAGTTCGCAACCATAGGACACGAGCCGGACTTCAAAAAACTCCGGATACGCCTCGTCCCAAGAAACGTCTTCAACCGTACTGTCCCACAGATCATTCTCGAATCGCAGGAAGATTTCCATCCCAATCGTTGGCAGAGCGGGCATTCGCACGATTTTCCAAAATCGATCTTGCAGCTCCCCGTTTAAAGTCCATTCGTAACTTAATAGTATCTGTATCATGCTGCGTTCTTTGGTTTAAATTAGCAATAGTTGAAATCGAATCGTCATTCTAGCTCCGCTAGGGCAGACGTCCAATCCCTTTGCCAGTCACCATCGCTAATTCAAAAGAGTTCATCGTTTGCAAGATAATTCAAAATGCGAATCCTGTCTTGCAACGCCCTAAGGTATAGAAGCATCGCAAATATCTCATTGTCCAGTTTTTTGCTCCGATAACTTTAATGAACTCCGTTGCAAATGTATATCCTGACCGTCTGTAGTGCTGGCGGTATCCGAACACTTCACGTCGAATTGAAGTTACCTGACGAATTTACTAGCAACTTCATTAAGGCGGCGTGATCGACCGGCTTGACCAAGTGCCCGTCGAACCCGGCGTCTTTCGATTTTTGGCGGTCTTCCT
>JANPHB010000396.1:0-4142 GCA_031424235.1 Pirellula sp. | reverse complement strand
GTTCCCAGTTCAGAATCCATCGACTAGATTGACTGATGCACGAGACCACGATGGAATCAGACAAAGTGAAATCATGAAAACGACAGAAATCGACATCGAATACCAGCGACGCGTCGATGCCATGTCGATTCGAGAAAAAGTCGAGCGGTCGGCTGCAATGCTCGCATGGACTCGCCAACAGATGGCCTCTCGAATCCGTCAGCAAACTCCTGAGCTAACTGATGAACAATTAAAGTGGCATGTAGCACTCAAGCTTTATGAGTCAGAGCCTGCTGTCGTCGCGATGATTCAAGGTCGTTTAACCAATGTTTCCAGTTGAGGCTTTTCAACGAACGGTTGAAAGATTTGTCTCGATCGTACGGCGACTTGAGATCCCATTCCACATCACTGGCGGGTCAATTAGCTCAGCCTACGGTGAACCTCGATTAACTCAGGACATTGATATTGTTGTTTCGCCGGAGATGGCCAAGAAACGTCTCGACGATTTGGTGGACGCGTTTAGTAAGTCGGACTTCCTATACACAGAGCAGGTGATGCGGAATGGTGTCTTGAAGGGCGAGATGTTTCAGTTGCTTGACACAAAGGAGTCTTTGAAGCTCGATATCTATCCGAGAGAATTGATTCCAGGTGAGTTAAAACGTTCGGAAACCGCAGAGCTTTTTGCAGGGGTCTATCTACCGATTGTGTCTAGAACCGATGCGGCGCTTTCGAAGCTAATTTGGGTCGACAAAGGAAGCCACCGAAGTCGACGTGACCTCCGCAGCATTTTCCGGAACTGCAGTCCGGTTCAACAAGCTTCCATTCGTGAATCTGCTAGATCGTTAGGTTTGGATCAACTCTTTGAGATAGTCATCTCCGAATCCGACGATATCCGGTAGCTGGTTTGCATCGATCTGCAACGGTACTAAACGGTGAATCGGTCGCGACCCACAGCAGGCAATCGCCTTATCATCCCAACATGTATGTTCGCTTTGGCATACTTCGTCCACGACTGCTCGTTTACGGTATCATGGAATGGACCTGTGTGACGGCCAAGTAGGACAGCACGCATCACGAAAGCACGAAGAGGAACGAATTATGGCGAATACTGACACTGCACCGCATCTTTTGGTGGTACTCGACCATCAAGAAGCTAAGGTCTACCTCACCGAGGTCCATGGGGCCGTTCCCATAAGCATTGTTCCCTACGACCCGCATGGTTACAGAAAGCACTTGCATTCCGCCCATGAATGGACCGACGGCAAGCGTCAGCCAGAACGAAAGAGTTTCTACGAGGCCATAGCCAAGACGATGCATGGAGCCGAGCAAGTGTTGCTGTTTGGGAGCGGCACTGGCCGGAGCAGTGCGATGGATATGCTGATCGCCGACCTGAAAGCCCACCACCCTGACGTGGCTGAGAAGATCATTGGAGCGGTCGTCGTGGACGCCCACCATACGACTGAAAACCAGCTGCTCGCAAAAGCAAGGGATGTCTACGCCGAGGTCAACAAGAAGTAATCTTGACCTGATCGTAGATAATTACCGGAACGTATAGTTCAAGATCAACTGGTGGCAATTCAAAACGGTCCGTGAGCGCGTTTAAGATCGCTTCGCGTGACACTCGCCGTGGATGGCCATCAGTTCGATGAGGAATCGATAAACTGAACCGTCTCTACTTTATTGCGTACCTGGCTCAGTTTTTGTATCACCCAGTGAAAGTAGACCAAAGTTGAGGTCGTACTGGATGGCCGCCAATCTTTCTTTTTGATGCTGCAGTTCTCCTTCTCTCCTTTTGAGAAAGATGTTGTCTTTGTCTTGAACCCTCTGTTCCAACTCAGCGATCTTTGATTCGGTATCTGCGAGCTTTTGCAAAGACTGATTGCGCTCTAGAAGTGCGTTCTGGATCTTTTCCGACGCGTCGTAATCAACTCTGCAATCAAAATAGATCATGACAATCATGCCGATCGCCCAGAGTCCCAAAACAATTGTTAGTGCGATTTCCCAGCCGAGTCGCGAGCGTTGCTCGACTCGCTTTCAGCAACATCCTCGTGTCCCGCTGCGCTGGGGACGTTCTGCCTCGCGCAGTTCAACCTGAATGAGTTCTTGTACGTCGAATAGGAAGCACGCCATGCGTCATCAAGTCATCAATCGCCATGCCTGCCGAAACATCGAACCGGCTCTCAGCTTGATGCACACCGGCTCGCTGTTGCTCGGGCATCCGAGCGCCGGCGGCTACAATCACATCGCGACAAGACTTACGCGGACATGAAGAACTCACAGTCTGACGAAGGCGGAACGGAGTTCGCCACCCTGCCTGGTGTTTTCGTTCAGCCCCACTGCGGCCGCGGCTACCGTCTGACCGACGTTTATGGCAATTTTATCAAGGAGAGTTTTGTATGATTTTCCGAAGTCCATTCGCTGCCGCCGGCCCTGTCCGATGGTTGAGACGAAGCTTGGTGACAGCATGGCTGTTAGCCCCAGTCGTAGGTCGTTCCGCGGACTTTGGCAAAACGTGGCGTGCCGAGGGGAAACTCGTCACCACCGGCCCCGGCGACATGGGTTATCCTAGTACCGCCCAGCGTGCCGATGGAAAACTCGTGACCGCCTTCTACGCCGCGCAATCCCCGCTCCACGCGGGCTATCAAATAGGGTCAATCGGCTGGAACGCTGTGGAGGCTAATCCGAGGTGAATCTCATGAAATCACACTGGTCTGATCCGTGGCTCGTGAGAGCTTGTTGGATTACATTCGCGATTCAGCTCAGCACGGCATTTTCCTGTGCCGCCGAACCGCCGGTGAGGATCATCTTCGACACCGACGTGGATCACGACTGCGACGACATCGGCGCGCTGTTCATCCTGCACGGGGCCGTTCAACGCGGCGACGCGAAGTTGCTGGCGACCATTGGCTGCACTTCCACCGACGAAATCGCACCGTGCCTGGACGCCATAAATACGTGGTTCGGACACCCCAACATTCCGGTGGCGACGTTAAAAGACCAAGGCTTCCTCGATCACCAAGGGTTCGCCGCCGAGATCGCCAGGCGTTTCCCGTGCAAGTTCCCCAGCGGAAAGGACTATCCTGATGCGGTCGCCACTTACCGCCGACTCTTGGCAAACGAGGCAGATGGCGGCGTGGTAATCCTAGCGGTCGGCCCGCTGCGGAACATCGCCAATCTGTTGAAATCAAAGCCGGATGACGCCAGCCCCTTGGACGGCTCCGCGCTTGTAGCGAAGAAGGTGAAACGTCTTGAGATCATGGGCGGGATGTACCCGCCGCAGGGGAACTTGCACGAAGGAGAATGGAACTTCAAGCAAGACCCGGAGTCGGCCGCGCTGGTCTGCTCCACTTGGCCGACGCCGATCCTATTCAACGGCGAAGGCGGCTCGACCAACTCGGGACGTCGCGTGACGTTCGAGATGCCCGAACACAACCCGTTGACCATGGCGTACCGGCATTATCCAGGTGCCGGGTTCGCCGGTGATCGCCTGAGCTGGGATTCCGTTTCCGCCCTCGTGGCGGTTCGCGGCCCGGCGCCCTGGTACAAACTGATCGAAGGTGGTGCCAATGTTGTCGACGCCAGGACCGGCGCCAACACCTGGAAGGCTGACGAGAATCGTGGGCATTCCTATCTCGTCTTGAAGTCGCCCAAGGGGCAATTGGAAGAAGCACTCGAAGACTTGCAAACGGCCGGTCAAGCACGACCGACAAGTCTGAAGTTCAACACAGGCTACTACACCGATGCGGGAATGGGCCTCATCACCTCACAAGGATCGGATGATCCGTCATCATCAGCGGTCAAGGCGTTCGACATCGACGAGAAGAGCGCCTGGCTCGACAAGGCCGCGTCGAGTTGGATTCAGTGCCAGTACGCCGACGGCCGGAAATATCGCGCGACCTCGTACACGGTCGTCTGCCCTGACAAGGATCGGTTGCCAGCGACGTTAAAGCTTTCTGGCTCCAACGACGGAATCAGTTGGACGGAACTCGACGCGCAATCGGATCTGGACTTCGACGAGCGAACGCCACGCTGCGAATTCGCTTTGGCGAACACCACCAAGTGGAATCGTTACCGGCTCGCGGTGACGGCGAAGGATGGACAGGAAGGCGTTCGGATCGCCACGGTTGAACTGAACGAGATGATCGACTGTCAGCCCGGGACGG
>JANPHB010000395.1:0-8816 GCA_031424235.1 Pirellula sp. | reverse complement strand
GCAGGCCGATCTCAAACGATATCGAAAGCATGTTCGTGGGCCAACAAAACCCAGGCCAAAACGCAAGTTCAACGGCTCAAGACACGTCGCAACTCAAGCTCTACTCAATGCAAGGTAATGACGGCTTTACAGGATTCACTTGTAAAGGTGTTCCCCCGAATGGTAACGTTTCCGTACTTTCCACCTGGCTCATAAGTCGTGAAGTAAAGTTCTGCATAGCGTTCGTAGTCGCCCGTCAAGAAACTCCGTCGACCAAGCTTCGGATCATGCTGACACTTGGTTGTGTTGTTGACGAAGATGTTGTCAGCGAGGATGAAGTTGGAAGGTTGATTGATCCAAGAACCACGTCCACCGCCTCGAAACGTATTGCCTGTAATTACGACATCCTCGCACGATTTTTCAACACTCATGACACGCGAACCGTTGGTGCCGTCGACGGTGTTGCCTGAAACAACCGCGTTCTTACAGAATTCGGCGAGAAAGAAGGCTCCCATACGCGAGCCAGTTATTTGGTTCCCGTTGAAAACAATTCCGTGACTCTTCTGAATATGCATCGTATCGCCGAGTGCACTCAGGCGACAACCTCGCACGATCACGTTGTTACAACCTACGAGATCGATCGCTCCTTTCCCTGGTCCGCTACCTTGAGGAGCATAGAGAGCAAGATTCGCCTGGAACAAATTCGTAATCAATTTAACGCTGGGCCCTGCATTGCCGGCAAAAGAAAGCGGCTTGCCGCCGGGCGAATCGGCTATTCGAATGTACTCGGGCTGGCTGTCCACGACAAAATACTGTCGTCCCCTGACGATATTCGAAGGTAGATCGCCGCCGAAGAAACAGATAGCGTCGTTGCCTCGATCCGCGTCGGCTCCGCTTCGTGGCACCGAGAGCGGTAACGGCTTGATATTTTCGAGGTACACACGATCGTCGCCTGATTGCATAACCAACTTGTCTCGAACGAGGTCGTTGCGAAAGTACTTGGCGGCCATCGCCCGTTCCGATTCGGTGTATTCTTCTGGCCACACGATGATTTGCCACAAAAATCCGTAATCCCACATGAATTTACCGCTGCGTTGGAGCGTGCAGTTTTCGATCGTCACGTTCTTTGCGAAAGCCTCGATGTCTCGGTCACTACCCGCCTTCGCCGCCCCCAAGACGCTGATGACAGCACCGGCTAGTCCGTTGCTAGTGACGTCTCGAAACGTCAGGTTCTCGGTCGTCCCTCCCGGTGTGGTTACTATGACAATCGCTCGAGTGTTGGCGTTGGGTGGCCAAGAATTTTTCGCTTGATTCGGGTCGAATACGTGACCTTCAAAATGACCTCCGTGCCACGTCAAGTTGCGAACGTTTTCGCCCGAGAACAAAACCACTCGCGCTTGATCACCCAAAGACTCAAGGAAATGAAATCTGGCACCGTATGCGCTCACGGTCATGTTTGAGTATATCGCAATGGGTTCGCGTCCGTCCAAACGATGATCACCGGGCGGGATAGTCACGACCGTGTTCTTTTGTCGAGCTTCTGCAAAGAGATCTCGAATGCGATCAAAATCGGAAGAAAAAACTGGTGAAGCGGTAATGCCTAAAAGGCCAACACTCCACGCCAGAATCATGAATCGATGCAACATGAAACCCTCTAGAAATTGATGCTCATTCTCGTCACATATGAATTTTGCGATAGTCCAGGCAATTGTAATCCACCCCTTACCTCGCCCCAAGCAACGCCAAGTCATTTGAACGCGAAAAATCTTTGGAGTGAGTATACTTTCGTTCCACCGACTAGAGACGCAGCGGTATCGAAGGAGTTGCTGGGCCTTGGATGATCAGTGTTTTGCACTTAAATCATAACCCCCGAGAAGGCTCCGTCGTTGTAGCGGCTTGGCGACATGAAAAGCAACGGCGGCACAAACAACTGCATGCCGCGTGAAATCGATGCCGATTGACCTCTCCGCTGAAAGCAAGCGAGTGTAAATATCCATCGGTTCTAGTTGCATGGTTCCGGCATCGCCAGGGAGCTAAAACTTCCAACGACGGCACGATACTTGTGACCAAGTTCATAGGCGATTGCATAGCACACCACCAGTATCATCCAAGCACTGAAAATCCACAACATCGAATTCGATCCCATTTGCGGACAACTTGTGGATGTACTCGATTGCTTTGTCGGTAATGATCGCCAATCGATCGTCGAAACGACGAACATCGAGCAAGCCATCTGGCTTTAGCATCATCAGTCCTCACGGTCATTGCTTTTTGAACACTATTCTTCGCTAATCGAACATTAATCTAACAACAGAAACCTATTTTGCAGCGGATGCAGGCTCAGTTATTTGCTGGTTTGGAAAAAGCTCTTGATAGTATTTGAGGTAGTGGTCTTCGCCATAGGTTAGTTCGCCACCTTGATAGCCCGCAATGGATACGGACCCCATCAACACAACACTTGCCAAGAACCAGAGTACCCTCTTTTTGAGTTCGCCCGTATGCCGAACTTTCATCGCAAGGGGAATGATCAGCATCGAAAGCGCGGCGACAAAAATTCCGGCCCATCGATGGCGATCAATCCCGTTCACAAGATCAAGGCGAAAGCCGGAGCCATACCCCTCGTGAGCAGAGTATGCCCAACCAGTTACACAGGCAGCGATGGCCCCGAATGCTCCAATCCACAAGCAGTGAAAAGCCGCGGGCTCGAACGAGTTCCGATTGAAGAAGGACAGGAACACAAATAGGGCGGAAACCGATAGCAGTGCGACCGGCAAATGCACCGCCGCAGGATGGAAAAGCCCCTGAAAAGCCCATAGCTTCGAGGTCGTTGTGGTTGCAGTCGATGAGGCTGGCAGTTCTTTCTCTTTTGCGATGGATTGTTCGTCGGCACGCCACTCCCCTTCGGCCCCTTCGTTGATCCACGTTCGTACGAACAGCAAATCCGTTTGCGATAGTCCGCCTGGATGCGGTTCCTGGGCTGGTGGCATCAACAGGTCTGGATCCTTCGTTACCAAATAATCGGTCCATAACGAACTCGAATCTGCCGCCCCAGGTTGAATGTATTCCAGCAGGTTTTTCTTGGTATCTACCCGGAAGTCATTCTTGGCTTCGGCAGGTCCATGACACTTCAGGCAGTGGTTCTGCAAAATCGGCTGAATGTCCCGTTCGAAAACAATGAACTTGGCTTCTTGTGAAAAGGACCACGAAGTCATGACCATTGAGATCAACAACGCGGCGGCGAATCGGTTTTGCATAAATCAACCCGGTGGGGTGGTGGAATTTCGTGTCGCCTATGCGACGCGATGTTTGCCATGGGAGGTGGGAACCAGCTGCGAGTCTTCTAGGGCAAACGGCTGCAGGGCGGAAGCGGCCATAGGCCAAAATCGAGCCAGGGTGGGAGTGTTATGGGTAGTTTGGCTGGGCGGGTTTGGCTGTATGGCGTTGAATTAAGTCTTTCCTCGTAGCGGAAGTTGTAAAACTTCATGGAGTTTAAGGTACTTTAGGAACTCTTGCGAGATTCCACTACATGCTAATTCAATGCCAATCGGCTTGGCTGGGCGGGGTATCAAAATCAATTATAGCCATCGCAACGAATGGTGGATAGCAATATCCCAAACAAGAATGTGTTCTGTCTCTTAAGCTGCGATGGCTTGCGACGAATTGACTCACATTGAGTCGCAATAGCTCATCGCCAACAAGATGCCATTCTAAAATGGATTGGGGGCTTCCCCGTACCGCTTGACACTGCCGATATCTGGACGTTAGTATCCACATATCCATATAGTCCAACTTGAAAGCTTGATATCTCGAAATGAAATTGGGTACAGCGACATGCATGCAGCCAATCCGGTACCAGCTCCGGTTATTCCGTTCCGTTTGAACCGCACTTACACGATTACGATTGTCGTTGTTCACCTCCTAGGGCTTTTGTCTCTCTTTCCTTTTTTGTTTAGCTGGACTGCTTTTATTGCTTTCCTAATTGGGATCCATGTTTTCGGACAGGGAATCACGATTGGATACCACCGTTTGCTAACGCACCGAAGCTTCAAGACGCCTCTATGGGTTGAGCGAGTGTTTGCCATCTTAGGTATCTGTTCGATGGAGGATACGCCGGCTCGTTGGGTGACAGTCCATCGACTTCATCATGTGCATTCCGATGAGATTCCAGACCCGCATAGTCCGCGAGTAAGCTTTTGGTGGTCGCACATGGGCTGGCTGATGTACCTCAATCGCCAAACACATAGTATCGCGGGCCTTGAAAAGTTCTCGAAGGACCTGCTGCGAGATCCCTTCTACATGCGGTTGGAAACCAAGCCCTTTTCGCAGTTTAAGTACATACTGGGGCAAATCCCTATCTACTTTGCAATCGGCTTTGCACTGAGTTTTCTATATCCGCCAGGAAGCACCCAATCGATTCTCGGTTTCGATCCCAAGGTTTCAGCCGCAATCCTGCTAGGACTCAGCATGGTTCAATGGGGAGTCATCATGCGGATCATTGCGGTCTGGCATATCACTTGGTCGGTCAATTCGCTCGCCCATATGTTTGGTTATCAAAACTACGAAACGGGAGAGGACAGCACTAACAATTGGTTAGTAGCGTTGCTCTCCGTCGGTGAGGGATGGCACAACAACCACCACGAAGATCCCTCGTCTGCGACAATGCAACATCGATGGTGGGAACTTGATATCAGTTACTACGAAATCAAACTGCTGGAGCTTTTGGGATTGGCAAGTGAAGTCACACCCATGAGAAAGCATCGACGAAGCCATGCCGAAACGCCCGTCGCGAATTGAGGAATCGATGAGCACTGCCAAGATGGATTATGACGTCGCCGTGATTGGTGGCGGACCAGCGGGCTCCACGGTCGCAACCTTGCTTCAAAAACGAGGTTATCGGTGCGTCGTTATCGAAAGCACCAGCTGATTTTAGTTTCCCGGAATTTGCAAAAAAATTTCCTGAACAACGAGCTGCACTGATAGACTGCCTCATCGGCGACGTAGTTGGACGGGACATGTCCAAATTCCTGGCCTCATTGGCTGAAATGACCGCTCCACCACCGCCTCTTCATAGTACGTGACACAATCCACCGCAAGCGTTGATCGGTTCTCGCCATGAAACACGAACTTCATCATCAGCGTCGCGAGTATGATGCGCCACCTCTATCGGAAGACGGTATGTTGGAGGATCCGTTTGTTCAGTTCGAACATTGGTATAAGGCAGCCGTGGCCGCGGACGTGCTCGAACCCAATGCGATGGTTCTTTCGACCGTGGATATCCATGGCAAGCCTTCACAGCGCACGGTATTGCTCAAATACTTTGACCGTGATGGTTTCGTATTCTTTACCAACTATGGAAGCAGAAAGGCGAAGCAAATCGGGGAGAACGCAAATGTATCGGCACTATTCGTTTGGCTTTCGCTTCATCGGCAAATGGAGATCAGTGGTCGAGCTGAAAAAGTATCAACAGCGGAGTCGCTCAAGTACTTCGCCATGCGTCCGCGCGGCAGCCAGTTGGGGGCGTGGGTTTCCCAGCAGAGCAGTGTGATTTCATCGCGGAGCATACTCGATGCCAAGCTGACGGAGCTGAAAGAAAAGTTTGCCAATCGCGATATCTCATGGCCTTCCTTTTGGGGCGGGTTTCGAATTGTTCCTGATCGATTCGAATTCTGGCAGGGGCAACCGAGTCGATTACACGATCGCTTTGAGTACCTTGTGCAGGAAGATGGAACTTGGCAGCGCCGTCGCCTTGCACCTTAGTCTCAGGCGACAAAGTGAGGTTCATGACCTCGTGAGCTTGAAGCTTGATAGCCCGGAGGGCGACTTTGTGTGCATACTCGTAAGGCGCTTCAAACTAGACGGAAATTTTGGACTGTTTCACATTCGCCGCTAACGCTGTGACGGAATTGGAAAGTCACTCTCGGCAAGAGTGACCCACGTTACTTCTTCGCGTTCTTCTTTTCTTCCTTCTCTTTTTGTATCTTGCTGTTTTCCTTGAAGAGCTTTTCGAACTTGGCGACCTTGGGGCTGATTACGTTCCGACAGTAAGCTTCCTGCGGATGTAGTTTGAAGTAGTTTTGATGGTAGGCTTCCGCGGGGTAGAAGTCGGGTAGCGGACTTACTTCGGTCACTATTTTTTTAGTGATGATCTTGTCCTTCGTCAGGTGGTTGATCATTTTTAGAGTGGCTTCTCGTTGCTCGTCCCCATCGTAGAAGACGACGGACCGATACTGCGTTCCGTGATCCAGCCCTTGTAGATTTAGGGACGTGGGATCATGCGACTTGAAAAAGATCAGCAGCATTTCGTCGAACGTAACCACCGAGGGGTCGAAGGTGATTTGGCAAACTTCGGCGTGTCCTGTTTCGCCAGTCTTGACCGCTTCGTAGGACGGATTGGCAATGATGCCGCCAGCATAGCCGGAGACGACGGATTTGACTCCGTTGACACGTTGGTAGACGGCTTGGACGCACCAGAAGCAACCGCCACCAAACGTCGCCGTCTCCAGTTTTTTTTCTTTGGTATTAACGGTTGCCGTGGAAGATTTCGTAGTCTTGCTGCTTGATTCTGTCTGTGCCAACAGCCAATTCGTCGATGTGAGTAACATTGCAAACGCGACGTAGAAAGTGAAAAGAGTTGCGGGTTGATGACTGGTGCGATTCATCGTGTCTCTCCGATATTTGGTTCTGAATTGACAGTACGCCTACGGCTGACTGTTAAACGAAATACATTCAATCTGGTCGCATCCGGCAGATGCGACCCACGGTGGGCGACATACCCGAAGGCTCGGCTCCACCTGCTTATAATTTTAGCCGGAAGGCAATCTTCGCGTAGGTTACGATACAATACGTTGAAAATGCAATTTTGTCTGCGTTTTCTCTGACTTTGAGTGCTTTGATGGATTTGTTTGGACATGCCGAAAAAGTAAATCGCGAGAAATCGCTGCCGCTCGCGGCCAGGATGCGTCCCAAAAAACTCTCGGAGTTTGTGGGGCAGTCCCATTTTCTCGCTCCCGGCAAACTTCTCAATCGGTTGATCCAAGCCAAGCGTGTTCAATCCGTTATTTTTTACGGGCCGCCTGGAACGGGCAAGACGACACTGGCTCATTTGCTCGCAATCGAAACCGGAGGGCAGTTCCGGCAAATCAACGCCGTTACCAGTGGGATCAAAGAGTTGCGTGAAGCGTTGCAATGGGCCAAAGACGAAGTCCTGACGGGCGGCGCACGCCCAATTCTCTTTGTGGACGAGATCCACCGATTCAACCGTGCGCAACAGGATGCGTTGTTACCCGATGTTGAGGACGGAATCATTGCATTGGTTGGTGCAACGACGAGCAACCCATTCTTTTCCGTCAACGGAGCCTTGCTCAGTCGTTCTCAACTCTTCGAGCTCAAGCCGCTGACCGAAGCGGAGCTTGTAGGGCTTCTCGAAAGAGCGATTGCAGATCGCTCGCGAGGCATGGGGATGTACAACATACAAGTCGAGCCGGCCGCATTGGTGGCATGCGCAACGATGGCTGAAGGGGATGCCCGCCGTGCTTTAGGTGCGCTCGAGCTGGCTGTTTTGTCCTCGACTAATTCGCCTGTGATTTTGGATATTGCACTCGTACGTGAGAGCATGCAAAAAAAGGTACTGCAATTTGATGCTAGCGGCGAACAGCATTACGACATGGCAAGTGCCTTGATCAAAAGTATTCGAGGCTCCGATGTAGACGCAGCCCTGTATTGGTTATCGCGAGCCATCGAAAGTGGTGAGGAAATTCGATTTCTTTGCCGAAGACTGGTCATCCTGGCCAGCGAGGATGTCGGCAATGCGGATCCACAGGCGTTGCCTCTTGCGGTTGCTGGCATGCAAGCGTGTGAGTTCGTCGGCTTGCCGGAATGCCAACTGACCTTATCCCAAGTCGTGATTTACTTGGCGCTCGCCCCCAAAAGCAATTCGGCCACAACGGCGATCGGAGCCGCTCAGCACGATGTGCGAGAGGGAACCGTGATTCCGGTGCCACGACATCTTCGGGACGGCCACTATGCAGGTTCTAAGCAATTTGGACACGGCCAAGGGTACGAGTACTCGCACGATGCCCCCGGCGGAATCGCGGCCCAAGATTACTTGGGGGTTGATCGAGAATACTACCAACCCACCGATCGCGGTTTTGAATTGGAGTTGGCCAAGCGATGGGACGAAATCCGCAAACGCTTGAAGAATCGTTAGAACCCGAAAAGCCTAACTCGCTCGATCTCGTACCGGTGTGCAAACGTCCTTAAAGCACGACCTAAGGCGGAATCGAAAACTAGGTTTCGAACAGTTGCACTTCCCATCTGCTCGTCTTCTTGATCCTGCTCGTGTTGCCATGTCGGTTTGCCACAAACTCTCTTCTGGTTTTCAACGCGGCCGCATTCGCTTTGCTTTCATGCTTAGTGCGATTTCCCTTTGCGCTGGATTATCGCGACAAATCTATCAAGCCTACCAATGGAATTCGGATCAAGCGAACATAGCAAGTCTCAACCAAAAGGTTTTGCGTTACCAGCGCGAGGTTGGAAGCCTTCCCGATTTGAACCTAGTCTGCCTTTACGACAAAGGTCTTTCCAAGCAACGTTTGCATCGCACACCATTTGGCGGATATTACCGATTCGATCCAAGTCAACTGGTAGTCTATAACCCGACCCTGAGTGGTCGGTAGGCCCCAGACGAGCTTGTCTAGCGATTTCTTGGTAAGTGACGAGCGTTTTGTTTCTTAGCCGCGATAGCGGCGACAGTTTGTAGCCGAGGGGCTTGCCCCTCGGACTCTAGGCACGATGAAACAAGAGCCGTGAAACGGCGCCACGGTGTGGTGGCGCCGTTT
>JANPHB010000394.1:0-25836 GCA_031424235.1 Pirellula sp. | reverse complement strand
GATATCCATTACTTCGCTTTTCTCGGGCCAGAACTTTCCGTCTGTGTGATATTGAAGCTTGAGCCTGTGAGTGGTGACATTGGATACCACTCCAATATTCGAGCGAATGCTCACAATCATATCCGCTCGATATCCGTATTTTTCTGGAGGCCGTTCATAAGTTGGGAACATGTCGCCGAGATACGAGACGTCAATCTCTTTCACCTTGAGCTCCGAGAAAACCCGATTTTGGCTCTGCCGCTGCTGCATAAGGTCCAAGGCGTCAATTCGTGCTTGCCGCCCAATCTTCCCTAGCATTTCCTCGCGCTGTACCTTAGCAATCTCTTCCAGCTTTTCGAATCGCCGATGACGTTCGATATCCCGATAGGTAAAAAAGGCCAATAAGCCCCCACCTACCAGTGTAGATATCAGCAAGTACACCCCGACCCCCACGATAAACCTCTTCGTGTTCCACACAGTTGGTTAACCTTTCTTCGCGGAAATCTGTGTCCCGTTTTGGGATTATTTATCCCTGAATTTAGGGCAATTATCCCTGATTTGCAATTTAATTATCCCTGATTCCTTACAGTTATCCCGGTTTCGCACCCGGTTGCGGTCCATCAGGGACAATCAGTTAACCCCGACACTCGCCATTTCGAATCCCAATGACATCCAAAGTCGATCGATTTCGGCTTTGCGCAGCTCGATCTTACCTTCCAGGTTGGCAATACTGCCCCGAAGCATGCGGGCCTCCTGAGGCTTGTTTTGGTCGATTGCGAGCTCAACCTGATGGCGGAGCAAGCTGAGTTGAGGAACTTGCTTCTCGCCCCACTCGAGGTCTCGAAGCTCTTTTTGTAGGGCGAGGATTTGCTTACCCTCTGGGGTCGATCGTAAGAGCTCGATTTTCGCTTTGTCGATCGCGGAAAGCTGCCGTCCGCTCTCATTGTCGATCGCATTGCATTCCAGGATCTGCTTGTTGATGTCCGCCGTGATCGCTTTGAGTCTATCGGTCAGCTCCTGGCGCCGTTGTTGGGCTTCGCCTTGTCGAGTCCGAAGTTCCGATTCGCCCCGAATCTGTTCGATCAGGCCGGCTATCTTCATGTCTTGTTCGGTCGCTTCTGTCACAGTCGCTTCGCTCATCTTCTGAACCGTTCCTTTAAAACGTTAATTCGGTTATCCACCACTGATTGTCTTTCGGTGGGCATTTTTTTATTGAACCAGTCGGTCCACTGGTTGCAGCACATTGGGGTGCATTGCTCACCACGTTGGCAGTTATTGCAACAATAGCCTGTCGACTCAAACGCGGGTCGATTGCAGCTTTCGTTTTTGCATCTCTTTGACTCCCTTGGTTTCGTCGATCGAGCGGCCGCTGTGGTTGCGACTTTCTTGACGTCGTGCTCAATCAAGGCTTGGTAGCCAAGGGTGCTCGCATCCACCGAGTCACATGGCAATGCTGGAAATCGTTCTAGCTCAGCGATATATGCCGGCGTCCATTCGTCAGACAAAACGATTAGTTCGCCGAAACGTATAGCACCAGCCAACGCTTCCGCCCGTTGTTCCTTTGAGCCAGAAGGCCTTACGGGAATTGGATTGAACCGCCTTAGCTGATCTCGGATTTGCTTGGTCAATATCTTTCCAGCTCCGCCTGGTTGGTCTTCGAATGTCATTTGGACATCGCCCCACCTCGCTTCATCCACCATTGCAGTTCGTTTCATTAGACCGATCGGGTCATCTGTCTGAGCTCGCTCTACATTCAAAACGAAAAACAAGTCCGTGGCCGGCAGGTTCGAGAATATGCCGTCCTCGGGACCACTGGGGCGACCCTTTTGAAGTCCCATAAGAACTCCAGCAGTGAAGCAACCATCGCCCTCTGTCGCTGCAATGTCCCATGCTCGAACTAGGCGATCGAACCTAGGCAGCATGCTCTTGGTCGCGGATTTGAGCTTGTTGACCTTCAGTAGTCCTGAATCACTTCGCCGCGGATCCTGCTGCAGTTGCGCTCTCGCCTGTGATGGCCCTAGCTGCCTCTCCAGTGCTGTCACCGCCTTGTCGTCGAGGATTTTAGGACAAAGCAGTTCCCCACGTTCTGTACGCCAGTCTCCGCCATAGCCGGCGTCTTTCATCGCCGACTCCGGAATGAACCGCATCGGTAAGCAAACGTGAACCCATGGGGACGCGTCTTGACCGAACTCCCGGACGAGTGCTTCATGTTTTGCGAGGATGTGCCCGGAGAGGTCTTCGACGTGGAGTCGCTGTTGGACAACGATGTGCCGAACCTTCTTGGTGATCCCGCGGGAACTCAAGGTACTGAAGTACCACTCCCGGACCGCTTCCCGTGATACGAAGGAATTGACCTCGTCCCGGTTGTTCGGGTCGTCAATGATGATGATGTCCGGGTGCAAGCCCGTTGCGGTTCCACCGATCGGTACTGCTCTTCTCGATCCTCCCCCGGTCAGTTTGAACAACTGCTTAGAGTCGTCATCCGGAGATACCACGACGGCTGGGAATCGCTGTCGGTACCATTCAGAACGAAGGAGCTCCCGGCATTTGACGCTTGCCTCTGTGACAAGGCCAGCGTTGTACGCGTAGAACAGAAACTCGATCGACTGGTCCCGGGCCCAAACCCACGCCGGAAACAGAACCGAGATAACCGTCGTCTTGAAGATCCCTGGCGGGATATTGGCGAGCAGCCGAGTAATGTCCCCACTCTCGACTCCCTCGAGGTGACGGACCAAGACATCAATGTGGGGGCACTCGGCATACTCGTAGCCAGTCACTTGTTCCCAAGCCGATGCAACGAACTTGGCAAACGACTCCCGTAACAGCTTCGCCTCGATCGCTAAACGAACCTCTTCCGAGTCCAGCCGGCTAATCAAACCTTCCAAGGTGCTCACTTGGCTTTCTCCGCGGCCGCGAGCACTGCCTGCAGCGTTTCGACGGGCAGAGCCTCCACCAACGCGTCCAAGAGCTTCCGGCTGTCGGTGGTCGACTCCTCCCCGCTTTCGACCTTTACGGTCTTGGGGATCGGCGCCAATACAAACGAGACAACGAACGCCCTCGCCCTCGCTCGAGTCGCTGGGGCACCGCTGATTGCGTCCTCTACTGCTTTGTCGATGATCTTGAAGAACGCTTCCGCTGTCACACACTGGTCGAAGATCGCTCGATATTCGACCTTACCCTTTGGGCGTCCCGGTCCTCCCGGGTTCCCCTTTTGGAACTTGTGTGTCTTGACTTCCGTTGACATCGTTTACCGCTCGTTTTTCGGACGTTTTAAATCGTCCAACAAGTTTCGCGGAAATCGTGGTCGGTTTACAAGTTTGCAACGGAGTCCAGGGAGATGCTAAGCTTCACTGTCGCACTAAGCGAGCCTGCAAGAAGAGCCCATGCCGGACTAAACCCTGGCATGGGCTTTTTCGTTTCTAGGGTTTTTTGCGTAGCCTCTTTGTCTCAACGATTATGGGTTGGGTCAGCTGTTGA
Source organism: Pirellula sp. (assembly GCA_031424235.1). Taxonomy (GTDB): domain Bacteria; phylum Planctomycetota; class Planctomycetia; order Pirellulales; family Pirellulaceae; genus JBKCUI01. Next base: position 22,380 of record JANPHB010000394.1, on the reverse strand, counting down.
TACATTTCAAACAGAGACTCAACTCGGCTTCGATCAGTCGAAAACGCTGCGGATCGGTAACACTTCTCGACCGATTGATCCAGTTTGCTAAGGGCCTTGTGTAAGTCCGATGGCATCGTTGCGACCCTAGCAAGCCACAAGCTTGGGTTCGAGAAATGGTGCAAGCAGGAGTTCGGTTGGTCAAATCAAAGGGTTCATCAAATCATGAACGCGTGCGAAACGATCACGCTAACCTCAACAATTGTTGAGCTTGATCTGCAACCAACGAACGAAGCCCAATGCCGTGAACTGTACTCAGTCCCAAAGGACAAGGTAGCGGAAGTGTTGGAAGTGTCTCAATCGGACCCATGGGTCCGATTAGGCCAATCATCTCTCGTGCATCAATGATTCGTCTAGCATGGGCGACATTTGACTTAGACCGATTTTGCCTTAACGCTAGATACTAGAAAGGTGACGAATCGATCTTAACGGGAGGAACCGAACAAACTCCGCTGATCTCAGCTCAACATTGCTTCCGGCTTTCAAAGCGGTTCGAAGCTTGCTGATTCGGATCGAGGCAGATCTAGAGAATGCCACGCCCCACATGGCAAATCGAATCAACGCGATCAACATAAAGCCACTAAAAAAGCGTTGCCTAGTTACGTAACGTGTCACAATCATTCCCGCTTCGCTCATCGCCTGCGAACAATGAGCCTGCATCTCTGAATCAACGCACGCGGTATGTAAAAGAGAATCCTCCTTAGATGAATCTTCGATCAATAACCGAGTGTAGATTATCATGGGAAGATTGATCTTGTGTGCAATTGCTATCAAAACGTGCAACTGGTCTCTGACATCGCGGTATCCGACATCGTCGAAAGCATGAAACTCACTCGCCTGTTCCCAAAGCCTTTCTCGAACTCCATATAGTTCCTGCCGCAGGAAGCGAATGCGTAGTTTGCTCCATCCTATGTACGAGATTACCAGGGTTAGCAAAAGCACCCAGAACCCCCATTCTACCGCTACGTAACTAATCATGTGGATGTGTCCCGTCAGTTAAGAGATTACTACTCTGTCGGTTCGGATCCTGGACTTTCTGTTCCTCAATTCGGGGTTTCATCTTAAGCACGAGCTTCGCAAACTTTCTTCGATACTGTAATCCTAGCATGCAAAGCACTCCAAACGATGGAAGCCATGCGAAGAAAAGCTCCCAGAAGCCCTTTCCAGCCGTTGCGATTGCAACCGTTGAATCACAAACCTTTGCAATCGCAAAATACGCCGCGATACATACCACTACGAGGCGAAACGTATTTTGCCCCACATTAAAGCGATGAAGACGCTCCGCAATTTCTTCATCCTTCCTGTTTTTACGAATGGTTTTTGTCACGAAATCTTTCCGCATAGACTTTGGCGAGCCGAAATAGGTTCAGCCAACACTTTACTTTCTAAACAACCAAAATCTAGTCTATCCATTCTACGATTACCTAAAAGGGGAGGTGTTGGTCGGTCATTGCAAACTTTGCGTTAGATTTTTTCGAAATCAGTGGACTCTAAGAAAAGTGAAGTCGCCTCAGCTTCGAATTCCTCGTTCATTTGCACTTCGGTTGGCCCTGCCGGCACGGCTGAAGTCAGTTGCGCCCGTGCCCTTTCCTTGGCCTCACGTGCTTCTCGCCGTTTCGCAGCTGCTCGAGACCGGAACCAAGGTCAGTTCGGTCGTTTTCGACCATGTTCGAAAACGGATCAGTCCAGGTTTTCAATCATGTTCGAAAACGAGTCTTGTAGGCTGGATTTCATTGCTTCCAGCATCGCTGCATCTTTCTTTTCCGCTTCTAGCTCTTGGTTAAACGCCTTCAGATCGAGCGTCGATTCTATTGCTTCCTGAACTGTGGTCTGCATCAAGGTTGGTGGTACGGCCTCCAATTCGAACACGAAGTTTTCTCCGTATCGATCCATGAATTTTCTGTATTTACTCGAAGACTCTTTGGCCTCCATGCCATTGTGTGGCAGCTTCCAGGTAGCTATTTGATCCTGTCGGAGCAAAATCTTGCTTGCCGTAACGCCCTCAATGTCGAAGTCATCGCGGATACTCCTCGCAAATGACTCCGCAATCTCTTCACCGTCAGGGTCAAAGTCCGATGCGATGAGTAGCTTTAGTCGGTCCTTCCCGCTTTGCCGGAATCGCGTCACGATGTCATGCCGCGGATCGATCGAACAATACCCCCTACCTACAGTCATGGGGATGCAAAATTTCCTAGCTATGGGTTCGATTATCCCCTGAACCGTCAGTTTCTCGACTATTAGTTCAACGTGATCAGACTGCGACTGAAGCAAATCACGGCGATAACCACGAAGAAAGTGGTAAGTCTCCTGGTCCACAAAAGTTGCTGCATCAATCGAGTAACGCGTTCCCGAAGTTGGACGAGTTTCGTCACTTATCGACTCCCATAGCACAAGACCACTTAGTCGAGCACGCGTAAGGAGATTGCTTAAGTCGCTGTAGCTCTTCAAATCGTTTTCGTACTTTGCGTGTTGAGTGCCACTTGAGGAGTTCCGCAGCGGCGGATTATTCAAAAGCCCGTAGTGCACTTGCCTAACCGTTACAGGCCAAAAGGGCTTTAACTCCGTGATGACGCGAATAGCAGCCTGCAGGAAATCCTGCTTTCGGGCACTGATCCCACAACGGACCTTTTGGCCTGAAATCTCAATCTGAGGAGGCGCGACCCGATCCCTCTCGTCCCGTTGCGAAATGAGCTTTTCGTGCGCTAGCGCAGGATCGATATCCAACAGAGCTTCCTTCATTCGCACAGCTGCCGGCTTAACTCTCTGGTGGTTGTGAGCTCGCAAGACTTTCTTCCACGTTTCCGAATCGGTCTCTGCCCAGATCAGATTGTCGAGTCGCTTAACTTTTACGGATTCAAATTGGCCTAACTTTGACGCTGCAAAACGACGGTGACCGCTCACGATGTACGAGTCCCGCGAAACCTGAATGGGCTCACGAAGGCCATTCTTTACGATATCGTTAGCGAGCGAGATTAAGTCGTTGTCTGAATCGTCGATGGCGCCATACAGTTCGTCGTTTTCCGGCGAAGGAAAAACCGAATCAATGTTAATAATCTCGAGTTCGAGTTGTTCAATGTCCATCCTAGTTGGTTCCTTTGTTTTCCTGGGTTTCTACTTTGACCGATGGCTTTACGCCGTACTTTTCGAAGTCCGTTTCGATGATTTCTCTAACTTCGTCGCTGTACTGCGATGGCACGATTAGCTCATCGTGGATCGTCAGGATTGGTGCATCTGGCCGGCTACGCATGAATGTCGCTGCCACGCCATCAAGCAATATCTCGGTTTCTAAAATGAAAAGCTGGTGTGACAAAGCTTGGTATCGCTCGCTCTTTATCCGCCGAATGCAATCCAGGATAGACGGGAAATCCTTCTCAAAAACCTTCCACAGATCATGCCGACGCATTCGCCAAAGTTGATCAAACATGAAGGGTAGGAACTTACCTTTTGCGTCTTCGCGGCCCCATTTCCTGCCCGTAATCTCGGTCAATTTATCCGCTGCGTACTCATAGATTTCACCTTGTTGGGTCAAATCCAACCATGCAGTTAAAGTGTCACAGTATGGAGAGGGTGACTGACGGCTGGCTACGATACCAAGTAGGAGTGGCTGACAGTTGGTAATGTCAATGGTTGTCAGTTGGTCGTCGGTCTTTGTTCTTAGGTGTTTCCTAAGGGATTTAGATAACGAGGTGAAGGTAGAATGAAATCGACCATATTCGTCTCGAATGGAATAAACCTCGCCCCGCCGAATGCAGTCGAGTTGGTATCGGTCCCAATAGTTCGCAGGGATAGCATCATCCGAAACGTAAAAATGGTCCAACCTCGCAGTTAACGCCATCCCTACGGGACCAAGACGCATCAGGTTATCTTCTCTAGCTGTCTTCGTCCGAACCTTCATCGTTACTTCGTGAAGATCATACTCACCAGTTCGGAACGGTTTTGTTAACCGAACCGACTCGGGGTGTTCACCTTACTTGGACTCGTGCTTCCACTCGATGGAATCCAATTCATCGGTAGCTCTTTTGATCTTTGGCGCTTTTGTGCCGCCATACATCGCCCGAAACAGTCCTCGCCCGAAACCGAAGTAATCCCCATCTATGCGGTCCGATTGCATTGATGTCATTCGCATGACTTCCGCCGTAAATCTAGCGGTCTCATTTGGATAAACCGGATGTGGTTTGAACCCCTTTGGCACCGCGATCAAATGCGGTCCACGCTTCTGCGTTTTGCTTCGGCGATCCGAAGCGGTATAATACACCATGTCGATGCATCTCCTTGCCGAGTGTGTCGATACTTGCTTTCAGTCAGGTCGTCTCGGCAACACCACATCGCCGACGATCCCAAAAACACAACGGCCCGGACCACACATCCGGGCTGTTTTCATTCCTAGATGCCAGCTTCCTCAAGTTCTTTGTTAGCAGCTTCGACCGCCCGCGCTCGAGCGTTCTCGCCTCGCGTTTTTGGCTGACATGTAGAGCGACCGACTGTCTCCTCTTCTCGTCCTTCCAAAAATTCGCGCAGATGAGTCTCGGTCGTAAGTAGACGTCCGCCAAGCTTTACCATATGGAGCTTTAGTCCTTTCGCGTTGGCCCCTCTGCGCCATCGATCAACGGTTACGGAACTTGGTTCGTAGTCGTAAATCAGCTTGCATAGGACCTTCACGGGTTGGTATGTCATCTTCATCTGTATTTCTCACTGTCTTGGGTTCGGTAAAAAGCCTTCGCTAAGCTAGGTACCATTTGCGCTTCGATTTAGTCGCGCTATTTCGAAAGATTCCAAAGCTTCAACCATGCGTCCACACGCTTCAACCTTGATTTGTCGGATTTCGAGCGATTGTTGGTTGGAATTTTTCGACATAGAGACAACGAAAAACCCCAAGGTGTTACCCCTGGGGTTGTGCGGTTCGGCAGAATTGCCGTCGATGGTTTTAGCCTATGGCCCTACTAGACCATTGCCTCAGGTTCCGCCTCGATCCCGGTTGCCGCGATCGCAGCATTGAGTGCCGCCACCCACGACCACGGATCGTTGTCATAAGTGAACCGCGATTCCTCTGCCGCAAATCTCATCAGTCCATCGCGTTGGGCGTCCGCCTTGGCAGTGGCATAGGCATCGATCTCTTTAGGATATGTGCGCCAATCCATCAAGTCGGCCGGCTCGTGCCCGATATCCGCTCCATTTGCGTCCTGGAATCCATTTTCCCGAACGTCCTTATTGACCGCGTTCTCCAGTGAATCCTTGACCGCCTCGAAGAACTCACACATCTGTTCCATCGCGCCTTGGATGACAAAAATTCGCTTGTTCCTGCTTGTTCCATCCTTGAATTCGAGGGGAACAATTTCGTACCGACCAACGAGAACACTTTTTGACTTACTCATCTTTCAAATTCCTTGCAAAAACATTGAAACGAAACTAAACCAATTCAACCACATGTGGCGCTTACGTCATGGACGCTAACAACGCCGCCTTCAGAGTCTCGCCGTCGACTGACTTCATCAGAGTCGCAAGCAGCTTGTTGGACAGGTCACCGCCCAATAGCCCGACCGGCTCTGCTGCCTTTGGTTGCTCCACTGCCATCGCACGAGGCACCGCATTGAAGTTGGGCAATGATTCGACCGCTTGCATCCCATCAATGCCTGTCGCGTCCGTGTACTGTGTCGTCATCTCCAGCTTTGAATGACGCATCAGTTTCATAGCCGTACGGGGGGCAACATTGGCGATATTTAGGAATGTCGCAAACGTGTAACGGAGGGCGTGGAGATCTATGCTCCTACCATTGGTATCTATGGGGATAATTCCAGCCGCTTCGCGATCGTAAGCGAACCTTTTCATTCCCTTCGATGGCATGATGAAAATCGGATCACATGGACTTAGTTTTCGATCCTCAATCCATTGCTTCAATTCCGCTGCCAATTCTGCCTTGAGCGGAATGGAACTACCGTTCCCGTTCTTCTCTTGGCCTGGATCAAGAGTAATGCAAGACGACTCGGCAAAGTACACTTGACGGACTTGCAACGCGCGAAGTTCTCCCCAACGCAAGCCGGTCCAGCCAAGAGTGGTATAAATTAGAGACCACATCAAACCATTGATTTCCTTCCTGGCTACCTCCTTGTGATGGAGCATGTTGCGAGCTTCATTCGCAAGGTGTTCAACGTTCGCAGGTGTTATGGGGTTGGCTGCCCAAAACGCCGGATTCCGACTGCCTACCAAGCGCATCTTGGCATACTCTGCCAACGGTCGGAGCCTTGCGACTCGAACCAACTCTTTAAACTCCATTTCCGTCAACGCACGTCGACGCTTACGGATATCGCGCTTTAGCTTTCTTGGCCGTGGACACGTGGCCATTGGATTCTTAGGGAGGTGTTCACGAGCAACCAGCCAATCGAAAAACGTAAACGCATATACGAAGAGCAACCGACGTGTTCCGGCACTCATTCCTCTTTCCGATAGGCCGACGAACCACTCGTTTAGCTTGTCTTCATTCACATCGGACAGAGAGGCAAACATGCAAGCCTTACCGACTTGCCGAATGCGTCCAAGCATATCCCGCAAGGTCGTTTCCTTAAGCCCCTCAGCCCTTCGGAAAGAAATGTATTTGACAACAAAACCATCAAACTCAGTTGTATTCAACATTACAAAAACTCCTGAAAAAACTGGAAAAACCGTAGTAAATGGCATACCACCAGACAATTGTGGGACGCCTGAAAACTTCACTAGCGACCGTTCAAACGATGAACGGCTCTCTCAACTCAGCTTTGATTTGGTCAAGCAACTTCTGTTGCTCTAACTGACTGAGCAACGCGAATATCTTTAGTCGTTGCTCGTCTATCGTTTGGCCTGCTTGCCGCCATAAGTCGATTAGGATTTCCCGATTGTTCATCCCATCGCCCTTACCGCCGCGATGGCCTTTTCCTTGTCAGCCTTGGCATAGATTTTGGTGGTCTCAACCGACGAATGACCGCAAAGCAAAGAAGCGACGATGATATCGTGCTCTTTGGTGGTCTTGGTGGCGAACGTGTGTCTCAAACGATTAGGTGCCCATCGATTAGCAGACTTCCAAGCTGCTATTTCGGATTCAGATTTCATCGTCTCGGGTGGCGGGAAAGCTCGATCACATGCCGACGCAATTGCACGAGCATAACTCAGCGATGAATAGCATTCGCCTGGACTTCGCTTAGGCTTCCTCTTACGCTTTCCAGGAATGTGTCTCGACGGTGTTGTCCGTGACTCCTTTGCTGCCTGAAGTCTCGCGCGTTCAGATTCCTTGGGAGAAAAGCAATAGTCATCGGCCCCACGCAACAGATACGGCAACAGAATCTCCTGTGCCGACTTGCCAACGTAGATAACTCTCTTCTTCCCCTTCCAAGCTGTCTTGTGCTTTACTAGCTTGATTTCCCAGACATCGTTGGATCGGTCCACCATGTTTGGCTTAATCTTGCAAACTTCACCGGGACGGCATCCAGTCGCCAACTGGAACCGAACCATATCGCCGGTGATTTTATGCATCTTTTCCAGCGTTTTAGCCACGATAGCAATGTCGATGGGCTCTACGTCCTCGGTTTCCCGCAGCTTAGTTCTCCCAGCCTGCAACCCATCAACCGTAGAAAGAGCTTCCGGAATGCTGGACGGAATAAGCGACTCACTCGCGGCCCATCGAAAGATCCTCCGTATCTTGTCGCACAGTAGATTGACGTAGGTCCGCGTCCTATCCCCGATCCTGGATATATGCTCCCGCGTGGCCTTGAATTGGAGCGGTCCATAGGACGCCGCCGGTTCTGATCCATACAGTTCACGCAATGCCGAGACTGACGGCTTCAACTGCCGAAGGACATGGTTCGACCCTTCTCCATAATACTTCCTGGCGAATTTGAGATAAGCAACCAGAATTTCGTTGATGGTTATCTCATCCTCTGGGACACCAAACGACTTCGATTGATTCGAAGCGTACCATTCCGCTTTTAGTCGGTTGTACTTCTGTTTGCTCTCCTTACTTGCATACTTGCCGAGCATGTAATCACGCCCGTTAATACTGACTCTGGCATTTCCAGACGAATGCCGTCGATACCCCGGTTCTCTCGCCATCTCTCCACTTACCCTTAAACAGACAAACAAGCTATTTGGGAACTTCCCGGATATGCAAGTTGCACTTGTTGGGTTGTAGGTGGTTTCGGGTATCGATTTCAAACAGCGTTTTCATTGTCGAACTCGAAAACACTGCGTTCTAATGCCTTACAAATGGCATGTATTGCACCGAGATTTATGTAGGTTAGACACAGCTGACAAAAATGAGCCTGAGGCGCTAGAGTTCTTCCGACTTTCTATCCGTTTTGTTTCTTAGCCGCGATAGCGGCGACACTTTGTAGCCGTGGGGCTTGCCCCACGGTTTCTAGGCACGATGAGTGCAAGAGCCGTGAAACGGCGCCTCTGTGTGGTGTCGCCGTTTCACGGCTCTTGCATTCGATTTCGGAATTTAACTGCGGGGCGAGCCCCGCAGCTACGAACTGTCGCCGTTACACGGCTATATGAAAAATATATTCCGTCAAATCAATACTTCCAAAGCGAGATTTGGCGGCTTATCAGGCTAGGCGTGCATGAGCCCATTTACCGGTGCGGGCCAAGTCAACTGGCTGTGCGCAGCGAGAGTTTTGTCAATTTCTATGGTGATTGCCTCAGGAATTGGCGAGGTTCGGCGGCGCGACATGTCAATGTGTGCGGTGATGATCTCGGAGGTGGCCGCCATGACTTGACTGCCTTCCTTGATCATAAAGACCATGAAATGAAGCCTCTTTTCGGATCCGCTCAGAGCCCTGACGCGAAGCGAGACCGTCTCGCCTACGCGCACTTCGGCCAAGTAGCGAATATGCTGTTCCAAGACAAAGCATCCGGTGTTGTGCACTGCAAAATATTCCTGCGTGAGCCCAACGATTTGAAAGAACTCGAGCACTCCCTTTCCAAACAAATGCGTGTACCACATGACATTCATGTGCCCCATAAAATCGATCCAGTCCGCAGGGACCACGACGGTTCCCAAAACAGGCAAGCTATTCCAATCGTTAGGTGTCAGTTGAAACATAATGAACTTTCATCGCGGAAGGGGTTGGCTTTGCCCACTATTGTCGCTTGGGAGGGTGAGGCTCCTGCCGAACCGTTGCGTCCCCAGCTCGGCAGGAGCCTCGCTCTCCTATTGAACATCATTTGGAACTCGTCCCCTGGCTCCGCCTGGGGACGTAATGCAGCGGAGGCTCCTGCCTCCTGAGTTAACAAATCCATGGCAAACGCGAGGCGGAACCTCGAATGCAGTGCGTTCCAAGGCAGAGCCCTGAAACGAGGGTGATTCATCGCCTCCATGATTATCACTTTATCAGCCTAGGCACAATTGTAGCCAACGAAGCAACCGCTTGGTCGATCTCAGACTCCAATGTCTCAGCCGATACGCTCAACCGAATGCCGCCGCTAACGATCAATGCGTCCAAATGCATTGCCTCGAGTACATGCGACGGCTGACTCGAACCGCTTGCGCAGGCCGAGCCCGTACTACAAGCGATACCAGCCATGTCCAGCGCCAATTGCAGTGCCTGTCGTTCTACGCCCGGAAACGAGACACTCAAAGTATGAGGTAAACGCTCCGACTCGGCTCCAATCGCAACCGCACTTGGCAGTGCGGACAATATCTTGGATTGCAATGCATCTCGCAATCGTTGCATCGCAACCACACGTCCGGAAAGTTGGCTCTTGGCGTTGGCCACCGCTGTTTCAAAACCGCCCGCCAAAACCGGCATTTCGGTTCCCGGGCGTTGGCCTAGCTGCTGAAAGCCACCAAACGTTTGCGGACTAAGCACAACACCATTCCGCAAAACCAAGGCACCAATGCCAACAGGACCATGCAGCTTGTGCGCCGTAACTGTCATCGCATCCACATCCAAACCGGCAAAGCTCATTTCTGACTTACCAAGGACTTGAACGGCATCGGTATGTACCAAAACGCCTGCCTCTCGGCACATTGCCGCTGCTCGCGCGACTGGCTGCCATACTCCCGTCTCGTTATTGGCAAGCATCAACGAGACGAGTGCAATCGGACCATTGGTCGACTGAGTGGCTAACCATTCCTCGAGCTGGTCCAAGCATACGACTCCACTCGTCAAACATCGCAGATAACGAACCTCTCGCCCTTGAGTCGCGGCGTATTCCGCGGCAGCGAGAACACTCGGATGCTCGATGCTCGAAACAACGATTGCCCCAGGTCGCTGCTCGGATAGTCCGAAAATGGCAAGGTTGTTGGACTCGGTACCGCCGCTAGTGAACAAGAGTTGGTCGCTCGCCATCCCGCTGGTACGACCACCGCAGTTTTTGAGAATGGATTCTCGAGCATGCTCAACAATTTGCCTTGCTTTTCTGCCTGCTGCGTGCTGGCTACTTGCGTTGGCCAATCGCATCTTCATCAGCTCATGCATGCGATCGACGACCAAAGGATCTATCCGAGTCGTCGCATTGTTGTCCAAATAGATCACGATGTCGGCGTGCTCCACTGCCAGTACTTAGGCGTCTCGGCTTCGAATCGCAATTCGGTTTGCAAGGTAGGATGAATCAGCTCCAAACGTCGACAGTGCAAAGCAATTCCCTCGGCAAAAGGGTCGGTGGCTCCATACTTTGCGTCACCTAAAATCGAGCAGCCAATCGCTTCCATTTGGGCTCGTATCTGATGCTTGCGGCCGGAGATTAAATTGATTTCCAGTTCGAAACCGAGCCGGTTTTGCCCCACGCATCGATACTCAAGAATGGATAGTTTGCTTTCCGAAGTCGCCGACTGACTCACCCGTGTTTTGAAATCTTCTTCGCGGCGGACGAGATTGTGCTCAAGCCTCGCAGCCAACTCTTTGGGGCGACTGGAGACGATGGCCCAATATGTCTTGCGGGTAGTATGATCGCGAAACTGCTCGCTCAATCGGCTCGCGGACTTGCTAGTTCGAGCAAAGGGCATAACGCCTGTTACGGGTGCGTCCAATCGGCTCACGACGCCGATGAAGACCTTGCCGGGTTTGTTGTACTTTTCTTTGAGGTAAGCTGCCGACCAATCGAACAGACTTTTTTGGCCTGGCAAAGCTCCTTGGACAACCCAGTTGGCTGGCTTGTTGAGAACCAGCAGATGGTTGTCTTCGAAGAGTATTTCCATGTGAGCTGCGGGCTGGGGATCGCTAGGCCGTGAAGAATTTTCGGTTGATGAACGTTAGCTAAACTTCACGGTCACACCCGGCAGGTGTGACCCACGGTGGGTCACTCTTGCCGAGAGTGACCTTGCATTGGACTAACCACCGACCTTCCAAGTCTCTCCACTGCTGAACAGTTTTTGAAGATTGCCTTTGCCTTTTTGTGCGATAGCTTGATCGATCTGACCTCGCACGGCTGTTTCGAAGGTTTCTCCCTCGACGGCTCGGAAGACTCCAATCGGCTCGGGGAAATCGGGTCGACGAAGTCGCGAAAGCATGTAGACCAGCGTCGAGTTGGCTTGCTCGTCATGGAAGAGCAAATCGTCCTCCTTGACTTTGCCTTCGGCCAAATCGACCACTTCGAGATTCAAACCGTTGAGGCGAATCCCTTTGTCTTTGTCCTTGCCGAAAATCATCGGCTTACCGTGTTGCAATTCGATCGTGGCATCGTCACGTGTCGCTTTGTCTTGGGCATACGCAAAGGCTCCGTCGTTAAATACGTTGCAGTTTTGGTAGACTTCGACAAACGATGTTCCCTTGTGAGCGGCTGCTCGTTTGAGCGTATACGCCAAATGCTTGACATTGCTATCGACGGAACGGGCGATGAAACTGGCTTCTGCTCCAACGGCAACGCTGATCGGATTAAGTGGATGGTCCACCACACCCATCGGCGTGCTTTTGGTGATTTGCCCCTCAACGCTGGTCGGCGAATACTGACCCTTGGTCAAGCCATAGATGCGGTTGTTGAACAAAACGATGTTCAAGTCGACGTTGCGCCGGAGCAAGTGAATAAAGTGATTGCCGCCGATGCTGAGTGCGTCACCGTCCCCTGTGATCACCCAGACACTGAGGTCAGGTCGAGTGAGTTTCAGTCCGGTCGCAAAGGTTGGAGCGCGGCCGTGGATGGAGTGAATGCCGTAGGTGTTCACGTAATACGGAAACCGGCTGCTGCAACCGATGCCAGAGATGAAAACTGTCTTCTCGGGTGGAACGCCGATTTCTGGAAGCACCTTTTTCATTTGAGCGAGGATGGAGTAATCGCCGCAACCTGGGCACCATCGGATATCTTGATCGCTTGTAAAATCTTCGGCTTTGAGAACTGGGAGTGCTGTGCTCATTTTTGTGTTTCAATTGGGTTGTGATTTTGGTATTGGTCAACCTCGTTCCAGGGATCTGCCTTGGAACGCACTGCTTTCGAGGCTCCGCCTCGCGTTGGACATGGATTTGTAACTCAGGAGGCAGGAGCCTCCGCCGGCTTGCGTCCCCAGGCAGAGCCTGAGAACGAGTATCAACCGGGGCTAGCGCCCTCTGGCTCATGGACAAATTACGATCGCTTAACTTGCTTTGGAATGCGATGCGTTTCGGGTACCAGCCTTCGTCAATTCGGTAATCTTCTCATGCAGCTCGGTAACCGTGAACGGTTTGCCTTTGACTTTGTTGAAACCAACGGCGTCTACCAAGTATCGGCTGCGGATTAGGGTTCGAAGTTGTCCCATGTTGAGTTCTGGAATCAGCACTTGCTTGTAACGCGAAATGATTTCGCCCAGGTTGCTTGGGAATGGATTGAGGTAACGAATGTGAGCCAACGCTACGCTTGTTCCTTCGGATTGCGCGTTTTGCACAGCCGTTAGGCAATGGCCGTAGGTTCCGCCCCAGGACAAGACCAAGAGCTCGCCGCTTTGCGGGCCAATGACTTGCTGTGGCGGGAGTAATTTCGCTGCGTTCGCGACCTTTTGGGCTCGGATGTTCACCATCTTTTGGTGATTGTCTGGATCGTAACTGATGTTGCCCGAACCATCTTCTTTCTCGAGGCCACCCACGCGGTGCATCAGCTCAGCGGTACCAGGGATTGCCCATGGTCGAGCCAACAGGTCGTTGCGTTTGTATGGCATGAAGGAGCCGTCTGGATTGTTGTTCTCCGTTGGATGCGTGATCGTAATCGGCGTCATCTTGGAAACATCAGGGACAGCCCAAGGCTCCGAACCGTTGGCAATGTAACCGTCCGAGAGGACAACTACTGGCAGCATCAACTGAGTCGCCAGCATCCAAGCTTCTTGAATGATTTCATAGCAATCGCTCGGGCTTTGAGCCGCCAGGACAGGCAGTGGTGACTCGCCGTTTCGGCCAAACATGACTTGCATTAAGTCCGACTGTTCGGTTTTCGTTGGAAGGCCAGTGCTTGGTCCACCACGTTGAACGTTGATCACCAAAAGAGGCAACTCCAGCATCAAGGCCAAGCCCATTGCTTCGGTCTTAAGAGCGATCCCCGGCCCGCTTGAGCAAGTGACCGCCATTTGACCACCGTAGGAGGCTCCGATCGCGGCACAAACGGCTGCGATTTCGTCTTCGGCTTGGAAGGTGCATACGCCGAAGTTCTTGTATTTGCACAGCTCGTGCAAAATATCGCTTGCAGGAGTGATTGGATAGGAGCCGTAGAAAATCTCCTTGCCGCTTCGGTGAGCAGCTGCCATCAAACCGAAGGCCATGGCTTGATTGCCGATGATGTTCTTATAAGTTCCTGGAACGAGCTTGGCTGGTTCGATGTTGTAGCTTTGCCCGAGCGCTTCGATGGTTTCGCCAAAAGCCCAGCCAGCTCGCAAGGCTTTTTCGTTGGCCCTAGCAATGGGCGATGCGTCGCCGCCACCGAACTTGCCATTGATGTAACGGAGGGTCGCGTCCATGTTGCGACCATAGAGCCAATAGACCAATCCCATCGCGAAAAAGTTCTTGCAACGATCGGCTTCTTTGACACTGAGTCCGAGTTCCGCGACCGCTTGCTTGGTCAACCGAGTGATCGGCACTTTGATCAACCGGTAGTTTTCCATGGCTGGCTCTTCCAGCGGATTGACTTTGAGCTTGGCCAGTTTCAGATCTTTGTCCTCGAAGCTATCTTCGTTGACGATGAGCAAGCCACCTTTGGGTAGGTCGGCAATGTTGGTGACGAGGGCTGCCGGATTCATTGCAACCAAAGCGTCCAAGGTGTCGCCCGGCGTGTGCACTTCGTGGGATGCGAATTGGACTTGGAAGCCAGAAACGCCAGCACGCGTTCCGCGCGGGGCGCGAATCTCGGCTGGGAAGTCAGGGAAAGTGGCAATATCGTTGCCAGCTAAAGCGGACGTGTTGGTTAGCTGGGTGCCCAGCAATTGCATGCCGTCGCCCGAGTCGCCACACAGGCGAACGGTGATTCCACTAACGGTTTTGACGGTTTTGTTCGAAGTCGAGGGAGCTTCGGTTGACATCAGTTGGTTGGCTCGCGCAAAGGTTTTTCAAATTGGCCGCCCTTTGCAAGCAATGGAATTCCATTGATTCAAAAGGCAAGCAAAACGAACACGCCGTCCGCTTTCCGTAAGCAGTGTTACCGGGGTCGTTGTGAATCTGTAACGATAGTATCGAGTATTCGGGCTCGACAGATTGAGCTATTCTGGCAAATCCTGTCCAGCTTGAGTATGTCAAATTCCACGCAGTCCCCCCAGTTTTACATGGTTTTGACAAGAAATACCGTTAGCAAGAGTACAGAACGCCTCCGGGCTTGGTTTCATAGTTCAAGAAGTGCTTGGCCGGCTCCTCAGCCACGGTCTCGGATTGTTCCCAGGTTCAAGCGTGAGCAAGAGATTGGTTTGGTAACCCGAAGCGTGAGCGAGGAAATACTTTTAAATTCCTCGCTTACGCGTCGGGTTTCCAAAAGCAGAACCGCATACGAACTCAAATGATCTGTCGTATCGGCTCGATAGGTTCGACACCGACCAATTTCTGCTCGAGACCACTATAGAAATAGCTTAAGCGATTTGGGTCCATCCCCATTTGCCATAACACCGTGGCATGAAGGTTCTTAACATGGAATGGATTCTCGACCGCCGCTCCGCCGAGTTCGTCCGTTGTGCCAACGCTTTGGCCGCCTCGAATACCACCGCCCGCCATCCACATGGTAAAGCCATAGGAATTGTGGTCTCGCCCCGTCCCCTCGGCGTACTCTGCTGTCGGTTGACGTCCGAATTCGCCACCCCAAATAATAAGCGTCGAATCAAGGAGCCCTCGCTCTTTGAGGTCCTGCATCAGGCCTGCGATGGGAAGATCGGTGTTGCCGGCATGATACTCGTGGTTCTTTTTCAAATCGCCGTGCGCGTCCCAGTTGTCGTCGTTGTGTGCACCACCTGAGTAAAGCTGAATGAAGCGCACGCCGCGTTCGACCAAGCGTCGTGTAATCAAACAGCGACGACCAAAGTCGTCCGTCCGCTGTTTGCCAATACCGTACATATCCAAGGTTGCCTGCGTTTCTTGCGAAAGATCGACCGCCTCCGGCGCGCTAGTTTGCATCTTGAATGCGAGTTCATACGAGGATATTCTCGCCGCGAGATCGTGCATGTCCTTCCGAGTAGCATGATGCTCCTCGTTGCTTTCGCGAAGCTTGTCCAATAACAGCCGGCGCATTTCCGGGGACGTGCCATCAGGAAACTTCAGATCGATCAGCGGCGGACCTTGGGACTTCATGATCGTTCCAGCATAGGACGCTGGCATGTAGCCGCTTGACCAATTCTTGGCTCCTGAAATTGGCCCACCCTTCGGGTCCAGCATCACGACGAATCCAGGTAGATTTTCGTTCACGCTTCCCAAACCATAATTAGCCCAAGAACCGAGGCATGGGCTGCCGCTCAGCAGCTTGCCAGAGTTCATCATCAACATCGCAGAGCCGTGGATCGGGCTGTCTGCGGTCATGGACTTGATAAAAGCGATGTCGTCAACGTGATTCGATAAATGCGGAAAGAGCTCTGATACCCATTGGCCCGATTGACCGTATTGCTTGAAGTTCCATTTTGGGCCTACGACCCGGCCTTTGTCTTTGCTGCCGCCACGGCCCTTGGTCTTGACGGCGATGGTTTGTCCATCCAGCTTGTAGAGCTCGGGTTTGTAATCGAAGGTATCCATGTGGCTTGGTCCGCCATACATGAATAAGAAGATGACGCTTTTGGCTTTGGCGGGGTGATGCGGCTCTTTGGGTGCAAGCGGATTGACGAACGTTGGCTCGTCCGCGTTGGCCGTTGAATCGAAGAAACCCGAATTCGAAAGCATGCCGGTCAAGCCGAGCGAGGTGAACCCCGCTCCCGATTCCCAGAGGAATTCTCGGCGAGTTCGGCCACAAAATGTTTTGCGTGGGAGGTCGGTCATTCAATCAATCCAAAATGCAAGTGAACGTCAAAAATGCTGTGGTTAAGCCTACAGCACGTTTCAATCCAAATAAACAAACTCGTTCAGGTTCAAAATCAGTAAGCAACACTGTTCCAAAGCCCGTTCCGGACTAAGTTGATGTTTCTGTTCCATCTCCGAAAGAAACTCCTTCGCTCGCGTCACCTCGCTTTCACGAACCGCTCGATGGAAGCAGAGCTGATAAGCGAGTTGGATTTGAGCATCGCGGTTGGTGGAGCCAACTTGAGTTGTAATTCGCTTCGCAAATTCCGCTGCTTGTTCGTTTGCAAATTGCCCATTGAGCATAGCAAACGATTGGCCAGGCTGGGTTGTGGTAAAGCGAGCTTCACAACTCGTATCGGTTTCAGGAAAATCGAAACTAGCCAACAGCGGAGTAATCAAGGAACGTTTGACGTGGATGTAGACGCTTCGTCGAGCTTGTTCGGTTGGTGACGATTTGCCCCACCCCCGACCGGGCTCCGATTGCCCCGCCATGACTTCGGCGGAAATCGTTGGGTAGATTGAGGGTCCATGCATCTCCAAATTCAATCGACCATTGACGGCCAGCAGCGAATCACGAATCTCTTCTGCACTTAAGCGTCGCAAATCGACTCGCCAGAAACGGTCATTGGCCGGATCTTTTGCAAGTGCCGCTTCTTGTCCGCTGGACGACATTCGGTAGGCACTCGAGAGCATCAGCATCTTGTGCAAGCGTTTGATCTTCCAACCGTTGGCCATGAAATCAGAGGCTAGCCAGTCGAGCAGTTCGGGGTGCGTTGGGGGAGTTCCTAGTCCGCCAAAATTATTTGAGCTCCGTACGATGCCACGCCCGAAGTGTCCTTGCCAGACTCGATTCACAAAAACGCGGGCCGTCAGCAGATTGTCTTGAGATGTTATCCAGTTTGCCAAGACCGTTCGGCGTCCGCTTGAGTTCTGCTCTACAATCGGTTGAACGGTTGGAGCGGGAGTTGCGAATAGGTTTGGGAAACCAGGTTCGACGAGTGCACCATGATTGCCAGGTGTGCCTCGCTTTAGCACAAACACATCAGCAGGTTTCTCAAGCCCCATTTCCTTGACCACCAGTGCCTTGTCTACAGGCGGCTCCTTTTGCAATTCACCTAGCATTTTCGAAGCCGCTTCGTATTTTGCATACTCGTCTTCGCCAAGTACTTCCAAACCTCGCTTTTTAATCTGCTGCGTTATGTAGTTCCTGCCACCCTTCTTTTGCTCCTCTTTATTAGGCTCGTTAGCCGTGACGGTGGTAAAAATTTCTTCCAAGCGAGCAATCTCTTTCTTCACGACTTCCATTTGCTCTTGGCGATCCCGAACCGCTGCTTCGAATTCGCGTTTGGATTGCTCGGAAGCGAACAAATTCGCCTCGACGTTCGGGCCGCCGCCACTCATTGGGCGAATGTTACGCAGGAACGTCAGCAGTTGATAGTAGTCAGTTTGCGGTATCGGATCGATCTTGTGATCGTGGCACCGAGCGCAATTGAAAGTTAGGCCGAGCATGCCTTGTCCAATGGTTGTAATCAAGTCGTCATAACCTTCATACATCGCAAGGACTCGGTCCGCGGGTTCATCGTCCCAAACACCCAGTCGATAAAAGCCAGTCGCAATCAACTGGTCTGAGGTTGGACTTGGGGCTTCATCACCCGCAAGCTGTTCGGTAAGAAATCGGTCGTAGGGTTTGTCGTCGTTAAAGGAGCGAATGACATAGTCGCGATAACGCCAGACGTGCGGTTTAGGATTGTCCCGTTCGAAGCTATTCGTCTCGGCATAGCGCATTACGTCGAGCCATTTGCGTCCCCAATGCTCGCCATACTGTGGCGACTCAAGAAGTTTGTCGACCAATTTCTCCCACGCATCGGCAGAAGTGTCGTTTTCAAATTCACTCAATTGTGCTGCTGTTGGTGGCAAGCCAGTTAGGTTGTAATAGGCGCGTCGAACCAAGGTTCGCTTATCAGCGATTGGGTTAGGCGTGAGTTGCGACTCCTCAAGCCCAGCTAAAATAAACTGGTCCACCTCGTTGGTAACCCAGGCTTTTTGATTTACGGCCGGGACCGGAGGCTTTACCAAAGGACGATAGGCCCAGTGCTTGGACCAGTTCGCACCTTGCCGAATCCAAGTCTTGACGATTTCGACCTCAGCAGCAGTTAGCGGCTTGCCCTCCGGAGGCATACGTGTCGATTCGTCGTGGGAGACGATGCGTTCAATCATCGAACTGGCTTCGGGGTCGCCTGCAACAATAGCTGGTCTCCCTGACTCGGTTTCGGCAAATGCCCGATCACGAGTGTCAAATGCAATCCCACCGGATGTCGAGCTTGGTCCATGACACCTCGCACACTTCATCGCCAGGATCGGTTGAACATGCCTCGCAAAATCGAGCGGGGCTTTGTCTTGTGCAGCAGCGAGGGAAGCTAGGCCAAGCCAGAAGAACAGATAAAAAAAATTGCGAAAATTCATTGGTGCTCGGTGGAATGAAGATCTGGCGGGCATTGGCCTTAAAATGCGATCACAACGGTGCGGAGTTGGGAGGGATCACCCGACCGGAGCCAACTCCCTTATTGTAGTCGGGACGTCACTCGAATGGAAACGGTCATTATCCGTTGCTATCTCCCCAATCCTGCGTCCTGTGCCGTTTAGTGGATCAACCTTTATTCATGACATACGGTAGTCAAACGTGGATTCCGATTACATAGGCAAGGTAGCAAACCAAAAGGAATAGAGCGAGATAAACCAGATTCAAAAAAACACCAATGACGCCAATGATCACGTTGTTTGAGGCTCGGATACCAGATATTCCTAAATACAATCCGAATCCGCACAACAGTGGGAGAAAAAACCAAATTACGATGATCGGCAAAAGTACCTGCTGAACAACATCGTCATGATCGACAGAAGTTCTCGCGCCAATCGGAAAAAGGATTGCCCAGGAAACGCATTGAGTAACCACCGTTAGCAACGGGATCGCGACGGACCATAGGGAAGAGTATCGCCTTTTTGAAACGCATTGCGTCATTTCGATGCCCGGCCTGTCAAACTACATGTCGCTGAATGATTGGACCACAAGCTTGAATTCGGTGAAGTCAATCTGTAGTTCAATGCCTGATGAAAACAACATTCGATGCTGGAACAGTCCATCTGGCAAAATGTCGGGTTCGCAGTATCCCAAGTCGCCGAACCCAGTCGTACCACTAAATCCGAGTTTGGGATCGGAGATGAAACGATGTGCCCTAACGCCATCGTAACACAGTGTGAATAAGCGCCGCACGCCAGAGCCATTGTAGCCGTGGATAATGAGAGTGAGTCGGTTGAAATCGGCTTGGTGTTCGAAGCTTCGAAGTATCGCATCGTGCAAAGACACCGACTCATGAAGGACGATTAGGTCTGGAGGCAATTTGTCGCGAAGAATCGCAATGTGCTCGGCAAACGCGACTAACGGGTCAGACATTTCGTTGGATTGAATACCCAACCACCACTCTATCGTAAAGAATTTCATTAGACTAACGTTGTCCGAGGGGCGGGCTTTCGAAAACACACTTAAATCACCCAACGACCGCGGCCACAGTGAGCATGCAATGCCAGTAGGTTATTGCGAGTCCGAAAACGAAACTCGCCGTTAGGATGTGTTCGTTCATTCGGCGGACCGCAACTTCTACCATGCAGACTATGGAAAGTACAAACAGTGCCGGGGCAAGGAATTGGACGGCCGAATAAAAATCGGAAGACGATCCCCAGGAAAAGCAATTTAAAACGCCAAACCCAAATAGGACGAGAAATGGAATTGTGGAAACCGGAGAGGGGCGGTTGCGTATTACCTGAAACGTCAAACCAATCGCCAGGATGGGAATTCCAAAAACAGACAGCATCACAAATTTCAGTAATATGGTTTCGCCAAACAACCGGTAAGGAGCAACAAACAGACCACCATTCCCTATCGAAGCAGGCAGTAGGATTGCGATGGCCAGGAAGATAGCGACGACCACAACAAAAAACGAACGCAGACTATACTGAAATGGCCCTACTTCTGGAATGGATTCTTGCATTGTCCGACTACAAACGATAGTTATGCTCGACAAGCTGATGACAGGTAACGAAAAGAGACACCCTCGAAATTGTAGCGATTGCTCCGAAAGCAATCGCAACCATCTTCCTTCTTATTTCTCAAAAGTTGAATTTGTGCCAAACGTAGAGTTGCGCTCATAGACCATTCGATTACGAGCAGGAGCACCATTTTATTGAGCACGAGTACGGGCACGAAAACACAACCGCAACACCAAGCGTTTCGATAGTGCTACGATATCTACATCGACTGCAAACGCTCGGAACCAAAGTTCCATTTCCCGTGATGTAGTTCCAAACCTCTCCAATCCGTGAAAGCCCTCAAATGATTCGCACTTTGAAATTACTTACCTGCGCTGGAATACTGCTATCGCTTGCCTGCTGTCAAAGCGTGAAAGCTGCACAAGCCGAATCGGACAATTGGACTTGGGAGGAGGGAATTGTCTATGCGACGCCCGATGGTGAATCGATCGCCTTGAATATGGCACGTCCGAAATCAGCTACTTCCCCCCGCCCAGCCATTTTGTGTATCCACGGCGGTGGATTCCGTGCTGGCAAGCGAGAGAGCTACGATGGCTTGTGCAAAAAGTTGGCAGAAAAAGGCTTCGTTGCGGTAACGATCACGTATCGGTTAGCACCCAAGCATCCGTTCCCTGCGGCCGTCCATGACAGCAAGGCAGCGGTGCGTTGGTTGCGAGCCAACGCAGCCAAGTACAATATCGATCCCACGAAGATTGGAGTCACGGGTAGTAGCGCCGGAGGTCATTTGGCCCAATTCCTAGGGGTGACTGCTAATGTTCCTGAGTTTGAAGGCACAGACGGCACGCCAAAACAGCCGAGCAACGTAAATTGTGTCGTCAATGTGTACGGCCCAAGCGACTTCACGAAATCGTATGGCAAAAGTGTTGACGCTCACGAGGTACTACCGTTATGGTTTGGTGGAAATCTCGAAACGCATCGTCAGCGTCACATCATTGGCAGTCCAATCTATTGGGTCACACCCGATGCAGCACCAACTTTGTGCATTCACGGCACCGAAGACAAATATGTTGACCACGAACAAGCGGTCTGGCTCATCGACAAACTAAAAGCGGCCGGTGTGGATGCCGAGTTGTTAACCATGCAAGGCGCCGGGCATGGTTTCAAAGGAGCGGACGCTGAGAAAGCAGAAAAAGCGTTACTCGACTATTTTCAAAACCGACTAAAGCCCTAGGCTACTCGGTTGCCATAACGCCGCTGGAAAGCAAATGTTATGATCGCATTCATCCGCGGTATTTTTGGCAACAAAGTCACTGATGAGATTACACTAAATAGCGCTGGCTAAAGGCAGAACCATGCGTTGGACGCGATGGAACTAAATCGGTGCAACTTGAACATAACATTGTCGAAGTGATCCGCAACATCTACCGCCCAAACCTCAGCCGAAATTGACGCAACACAACCAGCGCCAATTAACTTCCTATTGAATCCAGACACTACTCGCCCAGCAGGATATCCGGATAAAATATTGGTCCGCTCTGCGGTGGATTTTGTCGCGGATAAGGAACACTTAGGACAGGGATGCGGGGCAATGTTATGGGAAGACGTAGGATGTGGGATGTGTTTGAATGACTACGGATTTCAAAATTCTCCGTGGATTGGAATGCCTGTATCACTTACCTGTAACGATGCCATGACAAAAACAGGCACATTCTTGGCGGGAATGACACTGGGTGACAATACCTATTAACGACCAGACCGTAATTCGGACTATCTAGTCCTTAAACAAGCGAACGCTTGTTTGTCGGAGCCCCATTTTTGCAGCGCAGCGGTGACCGAGCCAGCGGGGCTGGTTTGATTTTTCTATTTTAGGCTGCTTCATCTTTTTTCGGTTTCTAACTTGGTTTGGCGTTGCGGT
>JANPHB010000393.1:0-28114 GCA_031424235.1 Pirellula sp. | reverse complement strand
CAGGCTTGGATCACTTCAATGGCCATGCACTCAAACAAAAGTGTAAATCGAGAGTGCTTATCGGCCCACGGCACGGGCATCGTCAAGACGCCGCATTCTTCGCATTTGGAGCGAGGGATCGACGCATGAATCGTTGTGGTGAATTGCATCGTGTCCAAATGTCTCCAAGAGCGTTGAGGAGCCAGATCGGCCTGTGTACAATCACATTTGCATTTGGGGCACTTGAGCCCAGATCCGCAAAAAACGATATGGATATCAACGGCTTTTTGCTTCGGCAAAAACTCAACGCTGGTTACTTTCCAATTGGCGTCAAGACCCAGTAATGCGCGATAATGTTCAGTGGTTAATTCGTTCATCCCAAAAGGATACCGAATCCCCCGTGTTTTCAAACCTACCCACTAAAATTGGCGAAGAACCACGCGAGGCGGAGCCTTGAAGGCAGTGCGTTCCAAGGCAGAGCCCTGGAACGAGGGACCGCGGCTAACGCCGTGCGGCTAATTTGTTCATTTGCCCCAAAGACTTGTGACGACGTGCTTAGATAAGTCACAATTTTGTTGCCTTTTCGATTAAGATAGTGAAAATCCCTTGTTCGTCCTTAACTTGTGAATCGCATGAAGACTACGTTTAAATCTATTTTTGTTTCGAGTCTTAGGCTCAGTGTCGTAGCTTTCGTTGCGGCATATGGGCAGCTTCCAATGTCGGTCCGTGCTGACTGGCCCGAGTTTCGTGGTCCGCTCCAGAATGGCGTTGCCGACAATTTGAACTTGCCCACTAAATGGAGCGAAACGGAAAACGTCAAGTGGTTTAGCAAGACCAAAGGGCTTGGCTGGTCCTCGCCGGTTATCGTTGGTGATCGCATTTATTTTACATCGGCCTCCAATGCCGAGTCCGAAGCAAGTCAAGACGCGGACTTGGTCGGCAGCCAACGGCTTCAGTTAGTTTGCCTTAATGCAGCGGATGGCCGAGAGGTTTTCACGAAGGTTATCTTTGAGCAGCCGAAGGACGCGCCGAAAATCCACAACAAGAACTCGCATGCGAGTCCGACCTGCGTAGTAGTAGAAGGCCGCATTTATATTCACTTTGGGCATCAAGGGACGGCATGCACTGACCTCGATGGAAAAGTCCTTTGGGAAAATCGGGACCATGCTTTCCCGCCAACGCACGGCAACGGTGGCTCGCCAATCGTTGTCGACGACAAGCTGATATTGACTTGCGATGGCGGAGCCACACCGTACACGCTGGCACTCGATCTAAAGACAGGCAAAGAAGTATGGCGATCGGCGAGGAGCGTTGAAACGGATCGTCCGTTTTCGTTTGCTACACCTCAGCTCATTAAGGTTGGAAATCAACAGCAAATCATTTCGCCTGGTTCGAATGTCGTACAAGCGTTATCGCCAACCGATGGCAAAGTGATTTGGTTCGTGCGTTATGATGGGTTCTCGGTAGTTCCTCGTCCTGTTCTTTATCGAGACACGTTGTTTGTACTTACGGGGTTTATGACGGCCAAGCTATTAGCGATCGACCCAACGGGCCAAGGGGACGTAACGGACTCGCACGTCAAATGGAGTTTCGGGAGCGCCGTTCCGACTACCCCGTCGATCGTTTGCTTTGAGGATCAAGTCGTTATGGCGAGCGACAACGGTATCGCGACCGGGGTCGATTTCAAAACAGGAAAAGAAGTATGGCGCAAGCGACTCGGCGGCAACTACTCCGCATCGCCATTGTTGGCGGGAAACAAGGTTTACTTCCAAAGCGAGACCGGCGAAGCATCGATCTTCGAGCTTGGTAAAGAACCTAAGGAGCTAGCCAAGAACACGTTGCCCGGACGAGTCTTTGCGTCCTATTCGTTGATCGGAGACGATCTGATTGTTCGGACGGAAAAAGGGGTCTATCGGATCGGAGACTAGTTTCTTTGAGTGCAAACCCTGCGCCCTGGCGACTCTCCGCCTCTGCGTTTCGTTCCCGATCTCTGGGGCAATTGGTGCGACGAGAGAATTTAGCGCAGAGACGCGAAGACGCAGAGGCGCTGAGAACAGTAAAATTGATTGGGAACAGCGAACAGGGGACACTCCACTTTATGCTTTCAGGGAACGGTCGCAATGCTATCTGTGAGAACCCACTTCCTTTTTTGCCGAAAAGCAAAATGCGGGCCTGTAACTTTCGCTGGCACGGTTTGCTTCGCTTTTCTCATCCTCAATGGTTGCGTAGATCATTCAGCCCAAATCCAGGAACAGAAGCAACGATCCAAACAAATACTTACGGTCAATGAGTCAATAGACAAGTGGTATCCCGGGAATGCCAGGCTTTCGAGAAGTTTTGAAGTTGCGAAAGTAAAAAATGCGGGATTCGATTTTCTTAAAGATCGATCGTTGAAAGACTTTGAAAATCTGTTTTCTGTTGCCGAGCCAATTTCCAAAACGGAGTTGATGAACATGTACGTTATTGGTGATGGAATTGGTAAGTGGATTTCAGATCACAAACCCGGCACCGAATACTTCATGTTTGATACGGATCTTTGGAATCTGGGCGACGGAACCGAAACGATGGACATTCTGATTGTTGCCTGCGTTGAAGAGAAGGTTACGAATTGGAGACTTTTCGCGGTTTGCGGTTATTAGGGTTCTTTGAAAATTGATGTCGGTTGGAACGAGCATTATGTTGTCTCTTGGACGCTCTAGAATCCCGGTCGCGTGTACGCATCGCAGCCGTACGGCGATTCGTTATCTAAAGTGCCGCATGGCTCATCGCATTAGAAACTGAATTGGTCACCTGGCCCAAGTTCTCTGGTGGATTTCATAAAGGATATCGCTTTTTAGTCACACTCGTTCGCGTTTGTCTGGTCATTCGAATAAACTGGCTAGCTCTGTTCGGCTACTTTAGGTTTTCTTGATGAAACCACCGGCGGAACCGCCACGGATGTAATTCGGTTGGACCAACGATTGCATTGGTGAGGCTTAGATTTCTCGATCCCTGCTGGCGGAAATATGACGTTTGTTCCTGATAGGAATCTAGCCCCCAAAACAATGCTGCATGGCGTCGACGCAAACGATCGGACTTTAGACCACACGCCTTCTGTGGGAGTCAACGCCGACGCCCCAACATTGGCTTCCGACCGAGCAGTTAGCCCATCCGATTCCCATGCTCAACTTTCTCCACTCCAGAGCTTTGGCGACTACAAAATCGTGCGTGAGATTGCCCGGGGCGGAATGGGGGTTGTCTATGAAGCTCGCCAAGTTAGTCTCAATCGAACCGTCGCGATCAAGATGATTTTGGCCGGGCAGCTGGCCGGCCAAGATGACGTCAAGCGATTTTATCTCGAAGCGGAGTCAGCAGCTGGTTTGAATCATAACGGAATCGTTCCTATTTATGAAATCGGTTCCAGCAACGATCAGCATTTTTTCTCGATGGGCTTCGTCGATGGCCCGAGTCTCGCGATGATTCTTAAGGATGGGCCACTGTCCCCCAAAGCGGCAGCAGAATGCCTGGCCAAAGTTTGCGACGCGGTCCATTACGCGCACGAACACGGTGTTATTCACCGCGATCTAAAACCTGGGAATATCTTGCTGGCTACCGAGAATGCTAACGGGTCGGAAGGCTCCAAGAACCGTTCGATCAGTTCGATCCGAAAGGTATCCGACAAAACAAGTGTTGAGACATCCCGTTCGTCCTCGAGTCGTCCAATCCAATCCGAGTTCCCTTATTCGCCCAAGGTTACTGATTTCGGGTTGGCCAAACAGCTTCACGGCAACTCCGAATTGACCGGCACAGGTCAGGTTCTCGGAACTCCGAGTTACATGCCGCCTGAGCAAGCCGACGGCCGAGTTGCAACGGTCGGAACATTGTCGGATGTTTATTCGCTTGGCGCGATTCTGTATTGCATGTTGACAGGCCGACCGCCGTTTCAGTCGTCTAGCCCGTTCGAGACACTGATGCAAGTGATCAAAGAACCGCCGATCGCTCCAAGGCAGTTGATTCCTTCGTTGCCGCGTGACCTAGAGACGATCTGTCTAAAAGCGATCGAGAAATCTCCCGCTAAGCGATACGCTTCGGCTGCTGAATTGCGAGAGGAATTAGATCGCTATTTGGCAGGCGAACCGATCCTCGCTCGGCCGATCTCCGCAGTCGAACGCAGTTTTCGTTGGTTGTGGCGGCATCCGGCTGTGGCGTTGACCGGCGCCATCGTGCTTGCGGCCATTGGAACAGTGGTCGGGACGATTTACTCCTCGAATCGCCGACTACAGACCGAACGGGACATCGCGATCGCGGCCACCGAGGAAGCGAAATCGCAAAGAACTTTGGCCGAAAAGCGGCTCGACAAAGCGATCGAGGCGGTCGATCAAATGATGGTACGCACTGCGAGTGAGCGTTGGGCAACGCGCCCGGAGCTTCAAGAGGAACGACAGCGGGTTCTAGAGGACGCAGTCGCCTTCTATGGTGGTTTCGGCGATGATTCTGGCAAGGATGTGCGCGTTCAACACGAAGCAGGCAAAGCTCAACTTCGCGTGTCTGGTGCCTATCTGTTGCTCAACAACATGGAGGGAAGTCTCAAGGCTGCCGAGCGAGCTTCGGCGATCTATTCGCAACTCGTCTCAGAGCATCCCGAGGCGACAGAGTACCTCGTAGCCGCATCGGAGGTTAGCAGCATGATCGCTGACGTGCATGCGTTGTCTGGGAACTACAGCGAGGCGTCCGACAGTTACGATTCCGCCGTGGCGATTGCGAAATCGGCTTGCGAATTGGCTCCTAATTCTCGCGATTTGCAGCTTCGCAGTTTGGACGCTCAGTCACACCGTATCTATTTTTTGCTTGCTCGAAACGCCGCTTCTGGTCGCGAAGCATTGAAGGAAATGAAGTTGGCTCTAAGCAAGCTTGCAGAGCAAAAAGAAGGGGGATTCGCGGAGGGATTGACGCTGGGCTTTGCTTATTCTGTGGACGGATCGTATTCGCTATCCAGCGCTGATATCCCAGAAGCGTCCCGATGCTACGACGAAGCCTGGAAGACACTGCAGCAGATCAAGTCGCTTACTGCTCCCAACATTCGACTGTCGGCGCAGTTCAGTTACACCTGGGCTATTGTTACTGTCCAGCGAGGGCTGGTGCGAAGTGTTTACGGAAAAACCACTGACGAAACACGGCAAGGACTCGAAATGCTACAAGAGGGGATCGAAGGCTTTGACCAATTGCTCTTAGTCAACCCCAAGGCAGTTCCGTATCGGCTACAAAAGATCCAGACGATCCGAGCTAGAGCCAACGTTTACCGGCACCTCAAAAATGAGATCAAGGCGATCGAAGACGACACGATCGTGAGCAACTTGGTAAGTGAAATAGCCAAGGACAATCCGACACTGAGTTGGCTCACTGGCTTTGATTCCATCCGGAAATCGATTGATTGGATCAACGAACTGCGAGAGGGAAAATTCGATCAATTTGAGGCCAGAGCGGAAGAGTACTTGCGGGACGCGTTACCCAGCAGTCGAGGTGACGTCCAATACAATATCGCTTGCGCTTATGTTTTGGTGTCCGAGAAAATGCCTGACAAACGTGAGGAGTATTGCCTCAAAGCCATCTCGCTTCTCAATGAACTCGTAGCATCGGCATACTTTGAACAGCCTGGGCGTTTTGAAAATTTGCGTCGCGACACCGATCTTGCCCCAATTCACGGCCGAGATGATTTCAAAGCGTTTGCGAAAGAAGCTAGGAAATCAAGTCCTAAAGAATGACGTGGATCAGGTGGTTTACGCCGCGGTAACCCAACGCTTAGGCCAGGGCCAGCAAACTTAAGGCCCGAGGCATTAGATCTGATTTGTACTCCTAGTCAGAGCGAATCGAGGGAGCTTTCTGCGACTCAATCGCGGATGCGATGACATTTTTAAGCCTGGGGTGAAGTTCGCTACGCGAACGAACCCCAGGTAGTAAGCCCCAACAGGCTCAGAGCTCTGAAGGAGCGGGATCGACCGCAAACCATGCGTCAATCAAATGCAATATTGATCATCAGACCAAATTGAATCCGTGGGAATGCCGTCGCTCCGCGACTCTCAAAGAATCCGTTCAAGGCCGACCACGGATTTCATCGGTGGCTTTATAATGCCACTGCTCCGCAGTTAAGAATTCCTTTCCGACCAACCCACTAACAGCTCTCCTCGACATGATCTCTATCGTTCATCGTATTGCGACATGTGTTTCGCTGCTTCTTGCACTAGTCTCAGTACCCCTAAACGCTTTGGGGACGGATGCACCGAGCAACCAAGACTGGCCTATGTGGCGATACGACGCTGGTCGCAGCGCCGCTTCACCAGCAACCGTTCCCGACCAAATGGCATTGCTTTGGCATGTCGACTATCCGCAACGGCAGCAGGCTTGGGACGATCCACTCAATCTAGACTTGATGACGTACGATCGAACCTTTGAACCGATTGTGCTCGGTGGACGCATGTTCATGGGTTTTAACGATCGAGACAAATTGCAAGCCATCGATGCAAAGACGGGTGCGGAACTATGGTCTTACTATGCTGAGGGGCCAGTTCGATTTGCGCCGGTCGGCTATCAAAACCGAGTTTATTTTTCCAGTGATGACGGTTTCCTTTATTGCGTTAATGCGGAAGACGGCAAGCTCGTTTGGAAGTTTAGCGGCGCTCCGAATTCACAGCATGTCATCGGTAACCGCAGATTGATTTCAGCTTGGCCAGCTCGCGGCGGGCCAGTCCTTCGCGATGGTCGAGTTTACTTTGCCGCGAGTATCTGGCCGTTCATGGGGACTTTTATTTATGCGCTCGATGCCGAAACAGGAAAAATCGTTTGGCTCAACGACAATACTGGTTCACAGTACATCAAACAGCCGCACAGCGCGCCATCGTTTGCTGGCGTTGCCCCACAGGGTGCGATGGTCGCTACCGACAAGATGCTCATTGTGCCTGGCGGGCGATCCGTTCCAGCCGTCCTCGATCGCGAGAGCGGTGTGCAACGCTATTTCGAACTCAATGCCGGTGGCAAAGGGACTGGCGGCTCGTTTGTTGCGGCCAATGAAACGTTCTTTTTTCTCCACACTCGTGAGAAAGGAACACGCGCGTTTGACTTGCTATCCGGAATTAAAACCGCTTTCATGCCCAACGAACCTGTTATCCATGGCGAACTCATTTACTCTGCTGAAGTTGATAAGGAGAAGCCAGTCCTCCGTGCCTATGGACTAGACCAGAAAATCATTTGGGAAATCGACGCGGATGGTCGAGGTGATTTGATATTGGCGGGCAACAAACTGATCGCGGCAGGCAAGAACTCGATCTCTCAAATTCGGCTTCCAAGCGGAGGAAAACCGGCGGAGATAATCTCTTCCATCGCTGTCGAAGTGCAAATCGAACGCTTGCTCGCGGCCGATGGCAAACTTTTTGCAGTGGGATTAGGCGGACAAATCCTGGCCTTTGGCCAGAGTAGTGAATCACCTGCAATCCACCGTATTGCCGCCATACCTGAAACGAAACCGCTCGACATAACCGATGTTGATCGCATGCGAGCTGGCGAACTTTTGGCTGCATCCCATGCAGAAGGTTTCGCATATTGGTATGGAGATGTACGTTCTAAGACATTGCAGGCCCTCTGCGAGAAGTCCCCTTTTGTGCAACTCGCTGCCATCGACCAGGATGCCTCGAACCTAAACCAGTTTAGGCAGAATATCGAGAACGCCGCCATCAAAAACGTAACGGCGCACCAGGCTAAAGCCAGTGAATTCTGCGCACCAAATTACACCGGCAATATGATTTTTATTGAATCTGAATATGCAAGGACGGTTGACGACGCGACGCTCCGGAAGGTGTACGAATCCGTACGCCCTTTCGACGGCGTAATGCACTTGCTAACCGAAAAAGAGTCCTCCCTGGAAGATCGGAATCATCTCGCCGAACGCATTCGAACTTTGCAGCTTGAGAAGGCAGAAGTTGAAGTACTTGCTTCAAGTGTCTGTGTGCGTCGTGTTGGACCACTGCCGGGTACTTCGGACTGGACACATCAGTACGGCGACGTTGCGAATTCTCTCAAGTCCAACGACTCTCGTGTGAAGCTTCCGCTCGGTGTCCTTTGGTTCGGCGGCAGCAGCAATTTGGACGTCTTACCGCGGCACGGTCACGGGCCACCTGAGCAAGTGGTCGCGGGACGTTTGTACATCCAAGGGATGAACACCCTCAGTTGCCGAGATGTCTACACCGGACGAGTGATATGGAAGCGGCAATTCGAAGACTTGGGCACGTTCGATGTCTACTTCGATGCTACTTACGAAGACACACCGTTGGATCCCAAATACAATCAAGTACACATTCCGGGCGCAAATGGAAGAGGCACAAACTACGTCGTCACGGAAGATCGTGCCTACATCCTTGTCGCCAATGTTTGCCTTGTCCTAGATCCAAAAACAGGCGAAACGCTTACTGAGATCCAACTGCCCAAGGATCCGGATGGTCAACAGCCCGAATGGGGTTACATCGGTGTCTACCAGGACGTGCTGATCGGCGGACTAGGGTTCGCCAAGTATCGCGATCGGCATCAATTGGAATTTGAGGCAGACAGGGGACTGGCCATAACCAATGCTGGCTTTGGCTCGAAAAGTCTCGATCGCGCGGCGAGTGTCGGGTTGGTTGCCTTCGATCGCTTCACCGGCAAACAGCTCTGGACCACCGCTGCGAAACATAGCTTCTGGCATAACGGAATTGTGGCCGGAGCGGGGAAGGTGTTCTGTTTGGACAAGAACCCAAGCCATGTCGAAGAAGCCCTGCGACGGCGAGGCAAGGCGTTGCCATCGAGCTATCGCATTGTCGCTTTGGATTGTCGCACAGGGGAAACCCAGTGGGAAGTTGCAGATGGGATTTTTGGCACTTGGTTGGGATACTCAGAGAAGCATGATCTCCTGCTCCATGCTGGCGCACAAGCTAGCGATCGGCTTACGACGGAAACCGGTCGTGGCATGACCGTCTTTCAGGCTATTGATGGCAGTGTTCAGTGGAAGAATGAGTCGCTTGTGTACTCAGGCCCGTGCATCCTCCACAATGACTTGATCATCACTAATGCAAACGCGTACAGTGAATCCGCCGGAGCTTTTTATATTCGGAACGGCAATCCCAAAATGGTCAAAAATCCTTTAACGGGACAGATGCAGCCGTGGAAGATCACGCGAGCGTATGGCTGCAACAGCATTATTGCAAGCGAAAACATGTTGACGTTCCGCTCTGGCTCCGCAGCCTTTTACGATCTTTTGAACGATGGTGGAACCGGCAATTTAGGTGGCTTTAAGTCGGGCTGCACATCGAATTTAGTGGTCGCAAATGGGGTCTTGAATGCGCCCGACTACACGCGCACCTGCAGTTGCTCTTATCAAAATCAAACTTCGCTGGCGTTGGTCCACATGCCCGAGATCGATGTATGGACGGTCGATGCGAGCACTGCGCAGGCAACTCCCGATTCGTTGATCGAACGTCTAGCCATCAATTTTGGAGCAGCCGGTGATCGTCGAGAGCGCGACGGTCAACTTTGGATGGAGTATCCGTCGATGGCTGGAGATTCGGCGACTGTAAAGATACGAGTTAACGCCGATGCCAAGTATTTTCAGAATCACTCGTCCCTTCTCTCCGATACGGAGCGACCGTGGGTATTGTCTTCTGGTGTCGACAACCTTACCGAACTCGATATCAAGCTCCAGGTCGTGAAACCGTATACGCTCAAGACCGGGCAACCGGTAGAGCATGCCGACGACGACGCAGAGGAGAATGTGGACGGAAAAGTCGACCAGACGAGCAGCGACTTAAAATTGGTTGAAGACAAAGGCGCCCAAATCGTTGGGATCCGATTCAACAACATCAACGTTGCTCGCGGCACTAAGATTCGTGGCGCACATCTTCAATTCACGTGCGAAAAAGCATCCAAGGATGAAGCACACTTAGTCTTCAGGGTGGAAGATTCAGTAACCCCGAAACCCTTTAGCAATTCGAAGCATGATCTCAGTAAGCGAACCATGTCGAAAATATCCGTTGCGTGGCAGCCTGCGGAGTGGAAGACGGCAAAGGATGCGACGGAAACACAGCGTAGCCCCGATTTGGCCCCTTTGATTCAATCGGTTGTCGACCAGCCGGGATGGAGGCCTGGCAACTCAGTGGTCTTCCTGATCCACGGCACTGGAAAAAGGGTCGCGACGGCTTCGAAAGGTCCGACCGCAGATGCCCCGAAACTGGTCATCGATGCGGATTCGGTTGACATGGATGAGCTTGCTAGCCCGTCTCCTGCGAGCCGCTATGATGTCCGCTTGCACTTCGCAGCCTCACCGCTCGATCAAGGTGGAGAGCGAGTTTTCGATGTGGTTGCACAAGGCGAACTGGTGTGCAAGGATGTCACTTTCGATCCTTCTAGCAAGACGAAGCAACGATTTTCTACGCAATTGCTCGAAAACGTTTCCATTACAGACAAGCTCCGGCTACGCTTTGTACCGAAGAAGGGACAGGCGTCGTTGGCTGGAATCGAGTTGATCAATAGGGATCCATAATTGACATGCAAATTGCAAATCGCCTTCATTGGACATTCCTAATCGTTGCTCTGCTGGCAGCCTCTGCGTTCGCTTGCCAAGTGCCCATCTTCCGCTACGCGCTCGAACGATGGAATGCAGACAAATACGACGTGCTGGTTATTCATGACGAAGCATTCGATCCATCCACCCAAGCCGCATTCGACAAACTGAAATCAAGCCCGATGGGTCATGCTGCGAACATGGGGGTGCAAAGCGTTAAGGTTGAATCTCTTCGAGATAGCGAGTTGCTCGAGTTGTGGACCGCTCAGGGAGATGCCCCTAAGCCGTTGATGGTGGTTCTCTATCCCAAGTCGGCCTCGGAAGTTCCTAGTCGCATTCTTTCATCGGCCCCGTTAACGGAAGAAAACGTGGCAAAAGTTATCTCATCACCGGTGCGTGCGAAGATTGCAGAGCAACTGAGCGATGGCCATTCGGCCGTTTGGATATTTGTTCCATGTGACAACGAGAAGAAGAATACGGCCGCACTAAACTTGTTGCGAGAGCGAATTGCGGTGAACCAGGAGCGACTCACCGTCCCGACTGCATCCGAACTAGAAATCGATCCCGCAGTCCTGGCGAAAAACAAAATTCCGTTAAGAATCGAATTCTCAATGGTATCCGTCGATCGAAACGATCCGAAAGAGACGTTTCTGTTGGCCGCATTGCAGCGAAGTGAACCGGACCTCGATGATTCCGAGCCGATGGCGTTTCCTGTTTTCGGACGTGGACGGGTTCTGTATGGTCTCGTGGGCGAAGGCATCATGCCAGAAACCATCGATACCGCTTGCAAATTCATATCCGGGCCATGTTCATGCCAAGTCAAGGAGCAGAATCCAGGCTTCGATTTGCTCATGCAAAGCGACTGGGACAAAACGGTAGATGGCTCGATGATCTCAGACGCCATACCGGATGAAAAAACCAAGCCGCGATTATTGACGATTCCGAAGGGTAGAGGGAAGTAGCTCCAAGCACATTGCCATGTGTTTTATTGGCCCATTAGCCTACGGGCGCTAGCTAGCCCCGGTTTCCTAGTGCTCGACAATCGTCGAGAACCACGGCCAAGGCCGTGCCGCTAGAGGATCTTGAAAAATGATAAAAGCTTGGAACGAGCATTTGGTTTACGTGGTCTCCTTGACGCTCTAGAATTCCGGTCGCGTGTACGCATTCGTCGCGGAGCGACGAGCGACAATGTCGCTCGTCGCTGCGCGAAGGTAGCGTGCGGCAAGACCGATTATCTAACCGCAACAAAATACGGCCTACGCAACTCATAAAAGTCCTTTAATCTGTTCATTTCACTGATTAAGTCGAGCCAACTGCTTAGCCGCTATTCCAAATTGGGGTAGTATGAGCGCAAATCAACTCAAAGGATTCTATTCAACGGTTTTGAAAATACCGCGACTGCTCAAGTACCAAAGCTTGGTACTAACAATGTTTTCCAATCGCGCCCACGATAGCACTCGACTATCGTATCCACTTGAATCTTGAGTAACAAAGTAACACTTCTCAGGAACAGTCAGTGTTTTCGGGAAAGATGGAACCTCAATACGCGTCACAGATTCGCCTAAGTTGCTTAGGACAGGTCCTTCAATGC
Source organism: Pirellula sp. (assembly GCA_031424235.1). Taxonomy (GTDB): domain Bacteria; phylum Planctomycetota; class Planctomycetia; order Pirellulales; family Pirellulaceae; genus JBKCUI01. Next base: position 15,986 of record JANPHB010000393.1, on the reverse strand, counting down.
CATTGACGACGTACCGGTTATTTTGGAAAGAAATCTCGTCGCCTGGACCAGCCAGGATGCGCGATATCATGATCCAACCCGGTTTTCCCCAGGCGGAGTTGTTGGCGTTTTTGTAGATAATGATCGCCCCGGGTTTCAACAATCGAAAGTCAACATATTTGTGAAACATCAATCGCTCTCCAGGAACGAGCGTTGGTACCATTCCAGTTCCTGCCATTCGAGTGGAACCAAAAACGGTCACAGTCAATCCCAGGCAAATCAACAGGGAAATCCATAATACGGTCGCGGATCCAATAAGCCATTTTCGGAGGAAAAATGGTGATGGCGAGCGAAGGCTTGACCTCTGAATCGCAACATGTTCGTAGATACCCAAGCCCGCTGCGACAAGAAACACGGTTAATGCCGTCGCCAGGGACCATGCTGTTGGCCAAAAAGCGAGTGTTGCCACGGCAGGCAGCAAAGATAATGTCGAAATGAAAGTAGCGATGGCGAACCGCCCTTTTCCAATCAGCGCAAACCCAGCCCCAGAGCACAACAAAGCACTCTTTACAGCTGCCGCTCGAATCTCGATCGCATCCATACGCTTTGTTTCTTGAACATTCCCATTGGGTTAAGGGACTTCGTTTAACAGTCAGCCGTAGGCGTACTTTCAATAGAATTCGGTACGCCTACGGCTGACCGTTAAACGATAAAATCAACAAGCCTCATCCGAACTTGCTTTGGCGAACCTAAGCAGCAACCAAATCGTCGGCTCGTTCAGTCACCTTCTCGAGAATATCCAAGAGAACTCGATCGCATTCGATGCCTTCGGCTTGGGCTTCGAAATTGAGCAACACACGGTGACGCATGGCTGGCAGGAACACTCGGCGAATATCTTCGAAGCTGACGTTGTAGCGTCCGTCCAACAGAGCACGGACCTTCGAGGCCAAAGCAATGGTTTGCGCTCCACGGGGGCTGGCTCCCCATCGGATGTATTGGTTGGTTACATCGGGTGCTAGGCTTCCCCCTGGATGTGTTGCAAGCACCAATCGGGCGATGTAGTCTTGCACGTGCTTCGCTAGTACGACTTGTCGCACCAATTGCTGCCAATGCTTGATCTCCTCACCATCCATGACTTTCTCAGGAGTAATGATAGTACCGCGCGTTGTGCGATCGATGATCGTGTTCAGCTCTTCACGTGACGAATACCCTACTACCAGTTTGAACATGAACCGGTCCAACTGGGCTTCGGGAAGCGGATACGTTCCTTCTTGCTCGATTGGGTTCTGCGTTGCGAGGACGAAGAATGGCTTCTTTAGTTCGTAGCGGTTGCCAGAGACAGTAACGGTCCCTTCCTGCATGGTTTCCAAAAGAGCAGACTGAGTCTTAGGAGTGGCACGATTGATTTCGTCCGCCAAGCAGATTTGGGTAAAGATAGGACCTTTCTGGAACTGGAACTCGCGTTTCCCCTCGTTCTCCACGATCATGTTCGTACCGAGAATATCGGATGGCATCAAGTCTGGTGTAAACTGAACGCGATTGAAATCGAGTGAAAGGGTTTCCGATAGCGTCTTGATCAGCATGGTTTTCCCAAGCCCAGGAACACCTTCCAGCAAGCAGTGGCCGCCTACGAAGACAGCGGTCAGTACGCCGTTGACGATTTCGTCGTGACCGACGATGACTCGCCCAATTTGTTCCCGAACTGCTGCGTATCGATTGCGAAACGTTTCAGCTTGTTGTTGCATCGATTCTGCGACGTTACTCATGTAGATTCCCTATAATGAAGTGCTAATTATTTTTATTGGCTTTTCGCTTTGCATCCAGCAATCTAGATGTGTAGCTTTTCTCGTCTTCAATACCCATACTTGGCTTTTTCGGTAACGAATCTGGTCGAGTCGTTTTCGATTCGCCCGCTCCAAATGCGTCTTCGGCGGCTGTGACCGAAGCCACAATATCTGGATTGGGTTCGAACTGTGTGCTTGCACGTTGCTTCTCGAGATCGTCGCCGATCGTAGTCTTGCTGCTCCTAAGCCGATCTAGCCTGCTCTTTTGCTCTGCTTCCAAAGCTTTGGCGCTGTCGCTGCGACTTCTCAATCGAGCCGCGATCATTCTGAGCGGCAAGCCAACATCCAAGGCAACGCGGCGAACGAAAACATCGGCAAAAAACAAAGTTGCGCCGATGAGAACCGCTAACGGCCATACATCCTTAAGGCTCTTTGCGGGCGGAAGCCCTTTGCGATACGTATCTACACCGAGGATTTCCTTCAATGAATCCTTTTCAAGCGATGTGGAAATGGTCCCAGCAGCGCCGCCCGCAGGGGTTCTTGCTGCCAGCGATTCCAGCAAGGGCATGTTCGCTTGTCGGACTCGGTATTCATCCGAGAATGGCATGGTCACGCCGGTTGTGATCGGAGGTTTTCCTCCGCCAGGGACAATGCTCAACATGTAGCTACCGGCCTGCTCTGGAGTCAATTCACCAACATAACGCCCCGACGCTTGCTGCTTCATGGCAACACTGATCGGTTTGAGATCTGGGCCTACTGCGATTGCATTCATATCAAGGAAGTTTACAAAATTGTCGTCGGCGTTCAATGCGGTCACCACAATTTGAACGCGTCCATCTTTGATATTGGTAGCGATGTTGTATTTCGAATCGTCGTTGGATGGACGCATGGTCCATCGCACCATCTGCGAAAAGAACTGATCGTAAAAGGGTGCATTGACCCAACCATCCGCCCAACGGTGACCAGCGTCGGTAGTGAAAACGGCGGTTCGGCCAAGGCCGTAGGTCCAGGTCGCGAGCAGCGATGCGGTATCGGTTTCCGTTGGCTTCGTCGATCGCAACGGAACCTCGACCAAAGGACTGTCTTTGCGTTCGGTGAGCACGAAGCCGCGAATGTTGGGGAGCTCTCCAGTGATTCCAGAGAGGATTTCGTGCGGCTGCGTGATGACCGCTTGAACGCCCCCCTCTGGCTCGAAAACCAAAGGCCTCGCAACTCTGCGAGCCTCACGCATGAAAATCTTTGGCAATGCGGATGCGTTCTGCACAACGTAGTAATTGCCACCCGTTTTGTTTGCGATACGTTTTAGTTCGTTGCTGCCCGCTGGTCCGTGCGATCCAACAGCCACCGTCGAAATCTTGATCTTCGCGCTCGTATACTGAGCAAGGATCCCAGACGAAGCGGGAGTGGGGTCTCCATCGCTAATCACGATCATATGTTTGAGCGAAGCAGGAACGGTCTTCAGTCCACGCATCGACATAGTGAGTGCCGAGTCGAAGTCCGGCATGTCGCCTGGAGTCATCGCATTCATTCGAGATTTCATCATGGATTTGTTAGGTCCGACGGGCAGCAGCCCAGCCGATCCTCCCCACAACCATTTATCACCCGACATATCGTATTGAACAACACCGCAATAATCGCTTGGTCCAAGAGCTTCCAAGGCAGCTTTGCCGATCATCTTCTGCCAGTGGTTTCCTTCCGGGATTTCGCAAGCATGCATCACCATTGCCAAAGCACCAACCGCTTCGACTTTGCTGTTCTTAATGGCAAAGTTGACCGGCATGGCTTTTTCCAATTTCGTATTGGTCCATCCACCGGCTCCAAAGGCCTCAGGCCCACCCAGCATCAAAATCCCCATGCCAAACTGCTGGGCACTTTGGACCAGCATATCGATTTGCTCATCGGAAAAGGACACGATTTGAGTTGTATCATCTCCGGTTGTTCGAGGAGCTCCCGCCAAGATCACAGAGTCATAGGACTGGAGCTCAACGAGGCTAGAAAAAAGATTTCGTGTATCGCGAACTTCGACATCGATATCGTTCCGACGCAGGGCATCGACAAATTGCTGATAGTTTCCCGGGTTAGAACCATCCTCAATCATCATGACTTTGCCTTTGCCGCGAGCGTACGAAAACGCGGTGGCTCGATTGTTTTGTGTAATCGTATCGTCGGCTTCGCTGTCGGTAGTAAACTCAGCTTCGTAAGTGTAACCGGCGGTCTCCTCGATCTTGTGAGGAATCGGGATGACATTGATATCGCGATCGAGCGTGTAGTCGCCGGAGGCAAGCGTCTCCGATTGATTGCCGATGCGGCGAATGACTCTCAATTTGCCAGGGATGTCTTTTTCATTTCCTGGTTCGCAGTAACGATTGATAACGACACGCGCGTCGACAGTTTGTCCTTGTCGAACGAAGCCAGGCACGTCGATCTTCTCAACGAGAACCTCCGTCTTGGAGTCAAGACGGACAGGAACAACGTCTATTCCGATACCTGTTTCGCTGAGTCGTTGGGCGGTCGCTTCTGCGGAGCCAAGTGTTTGGTTACCGTCAGTCAAAACGACGATGCGTTTGGCCGAGTCCTCAAGGAAGCTTGCTTGCGCGAGTTTCAGTGCGCTTTCCAAATTCGTCGCATCGGATTTGCCAAAGAACGATTCCGCTCGATTGATGTTCGGCAAGGCCTCATCGAACGGAGGGATTTCAATTGCAGCTTCACGGCCGAAGACGATAAGACCAGCTCGATCTTGACGTTCGGCGTGCCGGTGAGCTTTGACACTTTGAATGGCGTATTCGAACATCAACTGCCGCTTGGCAACAGGAATCGAATCACTCTGGTCAAGCAAGTAGATGACAGTCAGCTTTTCGCTAGACCAGATCCACTGAACTCCAGCGATTGCCAAGATGATGAGAAGCATCACGGCAGTTCGCAGAGCTAAAGCAATCCCGCGACGCCACGGACCGAGTCCCGCGAGCGATTTCAGTCCGAGCCACCATATAACTGGAATGATCAAAAGCAACAAAAGAAACCATGGATATTGAAAACCAAGTTCAATTCGGCCCATGATAGGTCGCTTTTGGAGTTTGAGATGATACGGTAGATTCAGCAAAGGGTGCCGGTGCGTGAACTGAATCGGTTATCATTATGGTCGAATCCAATGGGCGTTGGCCAGACGGGATGGCCAGTTTTTTAAGGAATCTCTATGAACTTGGGCTTGGGATGCAAATAAACGGGATTGAAGTCGAGGATACATTCGCCGAGGCCTTTGATATGACGGGCACCCGGATCATCATAACTGCAGCCGAACCGACTTGGGCGAGGCGGGCAGCTGAGGCGATGACCGGCTTCGCCACGAGCGTGATCGGATGCGGGGTAGAAGCGGGTATCGAACGCTTCTTGGAATCCGACGAAACGCCAGACGGGCGGCCTGGAGTGTCCATTCTCCTATTCAGCGTGTCGGGAAGTGAGTTGGAAAAACAGCTCGTTCGTCGGGTGGGGCAGTGCGTCTTGACTTGTCCGAGCACCTCTGTTTTTGCGGGCCTCTACAGCGAAAAACGCATTGCAATGGGGTCGCATTTGAGGTATTTCGGCGATGGTCACCAAATTTCTAAAAAGATTGGCAAAGAACGTTTTTGGCGGATTCCAGTCATGGACGGCGAGTTTGTTTGCCAAGACACCGTATGTCGACAAGGAGCAGTCGGTGGTGGCAATTTCTTGGTGTTGGCCGATACCATCCACGGTGCCCTGCATGCGTGCGATTATGCGGTCAGCGCGATCAAGCGACTGCGAGATTGCATCACACCTTTTCCTGGTGGTGTCGCTCGAAGCGGCTCCAAAGTCGGTTCTAAATACAAAATGCTAAACGCGTCCACCAACGACGCATTCTGTCCAACGCTTCGGGAACAGACAAAATCGTATGTCCTAGATCACACTAGCGCCGCGCTCGAACTCGTGATTGACGGCCTATCGCCCGAGGTCGTTGCCCAAGCCATGCGAGTTGGAATTCGAGCTGCCTGCGAAGTTGGCCCGTCCTGTGGCGTCCGAAAGATAACCGGCGGGCATTATGGTGGAAAGTTAGGCAAGCACCATTTTTATCTGCATGAGATCATGTCCAACTGATTGGCAAGATCGCGAAGGGCTTGGCGTACTCCGTTGCAAACAAGTTTTACATAAGTTTACTCATGCAATTCATTGCTAGGGAGGGTGAGGTTCCTGCCGAACCATTGCGTCAGTGGCTCGGCAGGAGCCTCGCCCTCCCTAAGGAGCCTCCCGTGCATTGCGTCCCCAGGCGGAGCCAGGGGACGAGTGCTATTGCCAGTTGTTCATTACTTAACCAAGACAGACGCCGACCGAATTCTTCCGGAGGTACGCGGAGCTCGTTCGGACGACTCGGGCTTGCTTTTTGCAAGTTCAATCGGTGGCTCCAATTTCGTATATGTAACTCGCTTCCCCTTTTCGTCCCACGCTAACATCTCTCCTTGTAGCACGTCATTTGCATACTCCCCTGACGATTTCCTCATTCCGTTGGCATGCCACCAAGTCCATTTCCCAACTTGCTTGCCACTTTGGAAAGTCCCTACACATTCACGTTCGCCATTGGAGTGCCAAACTTCGAAGCTACCATGCACTTCGCCTCGCTTAAACGTACCGCGTGTCCGAACCGTGCCATTCTCGTGGTAGTAGACAAAAGCGCCATCGCGAATGGGTTCCCCATCTGGCTCATAGGTAGCTAAAGTGAGCGCTTCATAGTCGTCTTTCGAAACCAATTTGGCTTTTCCTGACAAAACGTTGACTTCGGATTTAGGCTGCTTGTTGGAAAACGTCTCCCTATCGAGTTGTCTTACGGAACCCTTGTCGTAGTCCAGCTGTTTGACCACTTTTCCAGTTGCGTCCTTCTCTACGAATTGTCCACTCAAAACACCGTTTTCGTAGTCGGCCTCATAAGCAGACATGCCAGAGGGTAGATTCCAAATCGCCCTGCCATTACGCAATCCCTTCTCGATCGAAATATGGCTAACGACACGATCATTCGCGTCGGTGATGGACCACACTCCGTTCATCTCTCCGTCCACGAACTCGACAGTAGACTCAAAGGGAGCTTTGAATTTGTTATATGGAAAACTGTCAAATAGTTTAGCTTGGGTTGCTTGGCAAATCTTGATCCAAGCACCATCGCGCTTTCCGTTTTTGTATGTTCCTGTCTGAACCAATTCACCTTTCTCGTTCCATTCCGTGAACATGCCGTGCGTTACGAAGTTTCCGTCCGCGTCCAATGTTACATTCTTCTCGATCCAAACCTTGCCATTCTTAAAACGTTCACGAACTGTTTCAATTTCTCCAGCAACCTCAATGATATTAGTGGGATCGGATTCGACCATTTCGTTTTCCGATACGACGACGACGTCTTCGACTCCAATCGTAACTCCCATCCTGGGTGGTTCTGCCCACGCAAGATTGGTCGCAATGCTTAATGTGAGAAGCTGGAGAGTTAGGCGGCGTGCAGAATTGACAGTCATTCAAGTGGACTCCAAATAAAGATTGCTGGTAGTTGTAGGAATGTCCGGAAAACCGATCTCCCAAGAAGCAACTTGGGACGCAACGGAATTATCGTTACTAACGAGATCATGATCACAAAACGTTCAAATCGACCCGTGCATTCGTCACAACTGCTACCTCTCCTCATTTTCGCCATGAAAACGCATTTTGCACTGCCTGCACTGTTGTTTTTCCATACAAACCATACGGGGGATATCCCATTGGTATGTGCCCCCCCACATCGACTACCTTTCCCTACCTGAGTGTCGAAGAAACAATCAATGAAAGAAATCCGAATTGGACTTAGTACAATTCGGAAATTCGTCAAAAGCTCGCCAACCCGAAAAGTCGCTCTACTCAAAGATCTTTGCAGTCGCTTCGTCGCTCGCTGTTTTTTCTTTTGCCAAATTGTTGATGGTTGACGCGATGTCGACTTGGAACCATGTCGGCGCGGTTGCTGTTATGAATGTTGCTGCCAACTGGGTCGCTTGGACCACCCAGAGGATCGCTCCTGTGCTGATCACCGTCGATACGACCGTGCCTGTGTCGAACGATATCGCGGACTCCTCGGACTGCGATTCGCGTCGACGCGAGTCGTCCGAAAGGATCGCTCCATGAAACACAAGCTCTTCCCTCGTCCGCAGCAATTCTACTTTCTCAGAATCGCGAATCGCAGACCATGAATCGGAATTGAGCCTTAGTACCCGCTGCGACAGCGTCGCTGATAAATCCCCAACGCGACTGCTCTCTCGCGACTCCAGTAACGCCGCGAGACTGAGATCCTTCGATGCCGTGTCTACGCTTGCTAGCGCCGATGGTTGAATCGTCGCTACAGCTCGCGCATTCGCCGTCCCAACCGGAGCGCCGGGTAATACACCAGGAACCGCTGGAACCGTATTTGTTTCGCCACTGCCTGATGTACCGCTCGTTCCTGTCCCTTCTGTACCGCTTCCGGAGTCGCCGCTGCCTGAACCGACACTACCTGAACCGCCACTTCCCGAACCGCCACCACCAGGTAGTGTGGTTGGCAAGAGAACGTTGATCGTAACCACGATTGGATCCGATTCCAACGCCCCGTCACGCAAACTGTAAGCGAACGAAACTTGGCCTACGAAACCCGATGTCGGTGTGTACTCAAACGTGCCACTGGCCGACAAAACCAATACGCCGCTGCCAGGTGCACTCAACAGATGGATACTCAGCGCATCCCCTTCGGGATCCATGTCGTTGCCGAGCACGCCATTACCGATGACTCGCAGCACATCGATGAAGCTTGTCGAATAACTATCTGCACCACCTATCGGCCGTTCGTTGACATTGAGCATGGCGATATCGACCGTCGAAATCGAGAACGAGCCGTCTTCGCTCGATGCTCGCACCACGATGCTATGGCTTCGATTCGACTCGTAGTCTAACCCGGAACCATTGGCAACCGTCACAATGCCCGTTGTGCTATCGATCGCGAATCGTCCGCCCGCATTGTCATCCAGCGAATAAACCACTCCATTCGTCGTAGCATCTTGATCGGAAGCAGATGCATGGTAGCTGACCACTGTACCCACCGCCGAATTCTCAGCAACCGCATTCGCTCCTGCGGACAAATCGCTAATCGGACCAACCCCAAACTCGTTCACATCGTAGATATTGATTAAGAACGATTGTTCGCTAACCGAGCCATCGGCACTTGTCGCCCGAACCCGTACAATTCGGCTAGCGCCGTCTGCTTCGCGGTCGATCGCACCTGCGACCATTACAAGCCCAGTGACAGGATCGACCGCGAATCGGCCACCGTCGCTATCGGCCATACTGTACGTGATCGTGCTGCTGGTGGAGTCAGCGTCAGCGGCCAAAGCCTGCACACCAACACTCGTTCCAATCGCTGCGTTTTCATTGACACCGTTAACGGTCGAATTGGAATCGATCGGCGTTGTTACGTTGAACTCATCGAGATCGTTGATCCCAATCGTAAAATTCTGATCGGTAAACGAGCCGTCGGTTGACGTAGCGCGGACCGTGATGGTTCGCGAAGCACCGTCGGATTCGCGATCGATGGCTCCTGCTACGGTGACGATCCCAGTACTTGTGTCGATGGCGAAGCGGCCGCCGTCGTCGTTGGTTAAGCTGTAGGTGACGGTGTTGTTGGTGGCGTCTGAATCGGCGGCTGAAGCCTGGACACCCACGACGGTCCCAATGGCTGTGTTTTCATTGACTGAGTTTGAAGTCGCATTCGAATCGGTTACTGATCCGACGTCGTACTCGTCGACATCGTTGACTCCGATCGTGAACACTTGGTCGGTGAACGAACCGTCCGCCGAGGTCGCTCGTACAGTAATGTTTCGGCTTGGGCCATCGGATTCGCGATCAATTGTGTCAGCAACGGTTACAATACCAGTGCTGGAGTCGATGGAGAAGCGTCCACCATCACTATTGGCTAGGCTGTAGGTGATCGTGTTGTTCGTTGAGTCCGCGTCGGCGGCAGATGCCTGCACACCAACGACTGATCCAACAGCTGCGTTTTCGTCGACTGCGTTCGTTTGAGAATCTGAGTCGGTTACTGAACCGACGTTGTATTCGTCGACATCGTTAATGTCGATCGTAAAGACTTGGTCGGTGTGCGAACCGTCGACCGAAGTGGCTCGCACGGTAATGTTGCGGGTTGCCCCGTCTGCTTCGCGATCGATTGCTCCTGCGACGGTCACGATGCCGGTGCTTGCGTTGATGGCGAAGCGTCCGCTGTCGTTGTTGGTTAGAGAATAGGAGATGGTGTTGTTGGTGGCGTCAGCATCGGCGGCTGAAGCTTCGATGCCAACGACTGTCCCAATCGCTGCGTTTTCATTGACGGTATTTGCGGCCAAGTTACTGTCCGTGACGGCCGATACGCTGTATTCGTTGAGGTCGTTGACTTGAATCGTGAACGATTTGCTAAAAGTCAGTCCGCCCGCGTCGGTGACAAGTACCACGACCGTATGACTTGCATCCGACTCTCGATCCAAAAGCGATCCATCGGCCACGCTAATTTCTCCAGTATTGACATCGATCAAGAATCGTCCGGCTGCGTCGTCGGTCAACTGAAAGGTAAACGTGTCGTTGCTGTCTCGATCCGATGTCACAACTGTACCGATTGTTTGGCCATTTGATGCGTTTTCATCGACTGCCAAGGCTGGAGCTGTGAGGTCAAACGGTGCGTCGTTGCGGCCTTCGATGGTCACTGTCAACGTCGCTAGACTCGTTGCCCCGCTCGCATCGACTACCGAATAAGTGAAAATATCTTGCAGCGTATCGCTAGATGTGCGTAATGCTTGAACTGCTGTGTTGCTATTGTTCACCGAATAAGCGTAACCGCCATTGGCTTGCATGGTGAGTGAGCCGTAAGCACCACCTACCGGCGTACCAAGATTGCCACTTGCACTACCTGCCGATCCAGCGACGACGCCTGAGACGTTCTTCGTTTCGCCATTGATCGAACTATCCGCGTCCATATCGTTAGTAAGAACATTTCCAGCTGGGTCCGAGCCGGGCGTGGCATCGGAATAGCCACTGGACTCGACCGCCGTTACCGTATCATCAACGCCAACCGGTGCGTCATTGCGACCATGGATCGTAATTGTCAGTTGCGTCGTGCTCGTCAGCCCGCCTGCGTCAGTCTGAGTATATGTGAAGACGTCGTTCAATGTTTGGCCGTTCAATCGAAGAGCCTGAACCAACACGTTCGAGTCGTCGACAGCGTAATCGTAGCTACCGTCCGCTTGCAGAACGAGAGTGCCGTAGCTACCGGTTACCGTCGTATTCAGCGAACCAATTACATCCGAGCCCGAGTAACCAGCAGCGATCCCTGTGACTGTTTTCGTTTCACCATTGGCTACCGAGTCGACGTCGGTGTCGTTGGTTAGAACATTGCCGGTTGCATTCGAGCCAACCGTTGCATTGGCAACTCCGCCTGCTTCGTAAGCGTTGCCGATATCATTGCTGCTAACCGGCGCGTCGTTTTGTCCTTGAATAGTGATCGTTAGCGTAGCGGTTGAGCTCAAACCGTCCGTATCCGTCATGGTATACGTAAAGACTTCGCTGAGTGATTGAGCGCTGGTCCGGAGTTCTTGGACGACTGCGTTGGTATTGTCGACAGTGAAGGTGTAGGTGCCATTGCTGGCGACGGTGATGGATCCATATTGGCCAGTGATTAGCGAACCAACTGAGCCTGCAGCGCTAGCCGCTGCCCCAGACACGACCCCAGTTACGGTCTTGGTATCACCTGCGTCGACGTCGGTGTCGTTGGTTAGGACATTGCCGGTTGAGTTGGAGCCTGCGGTACCATTGCTAATGCCGCCTGCTTCGACTGCCGTGGCTCCGTCGTTGAAGGAGGTTGGTGCGTCGTTCGCGCCGCGAACTGTGACGGTGACTTGCGTCGTGGAGGTTGCACCCGCGGTGTCAGTGACCGTGTAGCTGAACACGTCGTAGAGGACATCGCTGGTATTGCGCAACGATTGGACGGCTGAGTTTGAGTTGTCTATGACATAGCTAAGTGCACCAGTGGAACCGATCGTTACTGTACCGTAACTGCCGGAGACGGCCGAGCCGACCAAACCAGCGGCTGAAGCCTGGACACCAACGGCTACGCCTGTGACGGTCTTGGTATCGCCACTGTCGACATCGCTGTCATTCGTTAAAACGTTAGCTGTTGAGTCGGTCCCGACGTTTCCGTTGGCGTAGCCACCCGCTTCGATGGCGGAAACATTGTCGGTGGTCGCTACCGGAGCATCGTTGGCACCGGTGATGGTGATAGTGATTTGAGCGGTGCTGCTGAGACCTGCCGCATCTACTACCGTGTAAGTGTAGACGTCGGTGAGAGACTGGCTGGATAGACGGAGGGCTTGGACGGCCGCGTTGGTGTTATCAACTGTATACGTGTAGGAACCATCGGCTGCAATGTTGATGGAACCGTAGCTGCCCAAAACACCTGAGGCGACACTTCCGGCAGCAGAGAACTGGACTCCAGTGACTACGCCAACAACCGTCTTGGTGTCACCCGCGTCAACGTCCGTGTCGTTGGTTAAGACGTTGCCGGTCGGGTTGGTACCTGAGACGCTATTCGCAACGCCTCCAGCTTCGACGGCAATCGCGGTATCGCTAACTGCAACCGGGCCTTCGTTGACGTTGGTCAGCTGGATCGTCATAACTTGAGTGGCGGTCGAGCCATCGATGCTATTGGCACGAATGGTGATGTCGTGCGACGGAGTAGTGTCGTAGTCAAGAATTGAACCATCCGCAACCGTTACCACGCCAGTGCTGGCATTGATCGCGAATCGACCACCCGCGCAGTCGTCAAGCGAGTAAGTGACTGTGTTGTTTGTCGCGTCGGCATCGATTGACAACGCTGTAATGCCTACAACCGTGCCATTCGCCGAATTTTCAGCCGCTTGGTTGACGCTGTTATTGGAATCGACAGGATTGGTCACGTCGAATTCATCGACGTCGCCAATCGTGATCGTTCTCGTACTTGTGCTTGAGCTCGCATCGGTTGACGTGGCTCGAATAGTAATATCGTAGGACGCTGCCGCCTCTCGATCGATCGCTCCCGCAACGGTAACAACGCCCGTCGTGGCATTGATTGCGAATCGTCCACCCGCATTGTCATCGAGCGAGTAAGTGACCGTATCGGTTCCGTCAGCGTCGGTTGCAAGTGCCGTAACTCCAACCACGGTCCCAACGCTCGAATTCTCAAGCACAAAGTTCGCAGCGTTGTTCGTATCGCTAACTGCCGAGATGCCAAATTCATTGGTATCGGTCAAGTTAATCGTGTAGTTTTGCGTCGAGAACGACCCGTCGGCCGAGGTGGCTCGAACGGCGATACCGTGTGACGTAGCTGCTTCGTAGTTGAGCAACGTTCCGTCGGCGACGGTTACAACGCCGGTCGTCGCGTTGATCGCAAACCGACCGCCTGCGCTGTTATCCAGTGTGTAAGTAATCGCATTCGTGGTCGCATCGGCATCGCTAGCGAATGCTGTTATGCCGACTACGGCCCCATTGACTACATTCTCAGCAACACTATTGAGTGCAGCGTTGGCATCCGAAATCGCTGTTGTATCAAACTCATCAACGTCGGAAACATTGATCGTGAACACTTGATCGGTAAACGCACCGTCAGCTGAGGTTGCTCGAACGGTGATGTTTCGCGACGCTCCGTCTGCTTCGCGGTCGATTGCCCCTGCAACCGTGACAATGCCTGTCGTACCGTTGATCGCAAACCGGCCGCCATCGTCGTTAAACAGGCTGTAAGTAATTGCATTAATGGTCGCGTCGCTATCCGCTGCGAACGCAGTGATTCCGACGACAGTTCCGTTGGAAGCGTTTTCGGCAATCGTATTCGTGCCGCCATTGGTATCCGTAACCAAGCCCACATCGAACTCATCTACGTCGCCAATCGCAACTGTGAAAATCTTCGTCGAGGTGGAGCCGTCGGTCGAAGTTGCTTTGACGGTGATTGTCCGTGTTGGCCCGTCCGCTTCGCGATTGATGGCTCCTGCGACGGTAACTACGCCGGTTGTGCTGTTGATGGCAAAACGCCCACCATCGTTGTCATCCAGCGTATAGCTTACAACATCCGTTCCGTCTGCGTCCGAGGCAAACGCGGTAACTCCGACTACCGTGCCAACTGAGACGTTCTCAAGTACAAAGTCGCTTGCTACATTTGTGTCGCTAATCGACGAAACCGTAGATTCATTGACGTCCGTAAGATTGATCGTGAATGATTGCGTCGAGTACGACAAATCGCCTGATGTGGCTCGAATGGTAATACCGTGCGACGTTGCGGCTTCGAAGTTCAGCAAGCTACCATCGGCGACTGTCACAACCCCAGTGGAACTATTGATCGCAAATCGACCGCCGGCGTTGTCATCAAGACTATACGTAATCGCGTTCGTCGTTGCATCGGCATCGCTTGCCAAACCAGTAATGTTGACGACGGTGCCGTTGGCGGAATTCTCAGCAATCGTATTTGCAATCGCATTGCTATCGGTGATGGTTCCGACATCGAACTCATCCAGATCGTTGATGGCAATTGTAAATACCGCATCGGAAGTCGATCCGTCTGCCGAGGCGGCTCGGACGGTGACGCTGCGTGATGCTCCTAATGCTTCACGGTCGATTGCCTTGGCCGTTGTGACAACGCCGGTCGCTGTGTCGATGGCGAAGTTGCCACCATCGCTATCAAAGAGGCTGTAGGTGACTGTGTTCGTAGTCGCATCCGAATCGCTAGCCGAAACCGTGATATTGACAACTGTTCCAATCGCAACGTTTTCGTTTACGTTGTTGCTTGAGGCGTTTACATCGACTGGAGCGGTGACATCAAATTCATCGACGTCGTTGATATTGATGGTAAAAGTTTGAGTCGAGAACGAAGTATCTGCAGAAGTTGCTCGGATGGTGATATCGTGCGAGGCAGCCGATTCGCGATCGAGCAGCAACCCATCGGCAACCGTGACGACTCCGGTCGTGCTGTCGATTGCAAATCGCCCACCGGCATTGTCATCGAGGGTATAAGTGATCCCGTTGGTGGTCGCATCCGCGTCCGTTGCAAAGCCAGTAATACCGACGATCGTGCCGTTCGTCGCGTTCTCGTTGACGGCATTGGTGGTAGCGTTGGCGTCGGTCACCGCCCCGACATCGAATTCGTCAACGTCGTTGAGATTGACTGTAAAGACGGTATCGGCGGTCGAACCGTCGGTTGAAATTGCTCGGACCGTGATGTTGTGCGAAGCGGCGGCTTCACGATTAAGCAGTGTTCCGTCGGCGACGGTGACGACCCCGGTGGTGCTGTTGATTGCAAATCGGCCGCCAGCATTGTCGAAGAGCGAATAGCTGATCCCATTGGTGGTTCCGTCTGCGTCACTGGCCGACGCTGTAATGCCAACAATAGTTCCGTTGGACGCGTTTTCGTCAACAGCATTGGCAGTCAAGTTGCTGTCCGATGGAGCAGTCACAGCGAATTCGTTGACATCCGTCACATTGATTGTGAACGCTTTGTCGACGACTAAGCCACCGACGTCAGCGACTCGAACGGTGATCGAGTGCGAGCTGGCAACTTCGTAGTTGAGCAACGCACTATTGGCAACCGTAATGGCTCCCGTCGAGCTATTGATTGCGAATCTGCCGCCCGCGGTGTCGGTGAGGGAATAAGCAAACGATTCTCCTGAATCGATATCGACGCCTGCGGCACTTCCAATGGCAGAACCGTTAGCGGAGTTCTCAGCAATATTGAGTGTACCAGCGGTAATGTCCGTCGGTGTATCGTTGGCACCTTGGATCGTGACGGTGATTTGCGTGGTGCTCGTCAAGCCAGCCGTATCACGCATCGTGTAGGTAAAGACGTCATCGATCGTATTGGCACTGGTACGCAGAGCTTGGACCGTGGCGTTGTTGTTGTCAACCGCATAGGTATAAGCACCATTGGCGGCGATGGTGATCGACCCGAAGGAACCGGTGACGGCCGAACCCACGTTGACAGCGGCTGACGCTTGGACTCCTGCTAGGACACCGGTTACTGTCTTGGTATCACCCGCGTCGACATCAGTATCATTGGTTAGAACATTCCCAGTCGGATTGGTTCCTGCCGTGCCGTTAGCTGTTCCACCGGCTTCAACTGCCGTGGCCGTATCAAGCACTGCGACCGGGCCTTCGTTGGCGTTGGTGACGTTGACCGTG